>DASQZD010000103.1:0-55843 GCA_035638855.1 Nodularia sp. (in: cyanobacteria)
GATGTAAAAGTTTAGTCAAAAATTTTGACCGCACACTCGAACGTTCTAATGCCAAGCTCAAGCTATGTTTTATTCGGCTAATGCTCAAACGGCTAGCTGTCGCAGATACCGCCTGAAAAGATATCAAATGAGTTCTATAGAATATCAAACTTTCTTAGGGGTGCAAGGTTTTGCACCCTTATAATGTATGGCAGTAAAACTAATCTCTGCAATTCTGTCTTCCTGGGATTTTATCAGTATATTTTTGATAATGATGCAACATTTTGGTCATCCTGACCCAAATTACCCTGTTTTGAAATGGTTTGAGGTAAAAAACAACTAATAAACTAGAGATATAGCGTTTCCTTGTCTGCTGAGGTACGCATTTATCTGTATAGCCTACAAGAAGCCGAATTTCGCGTCTACATCTGTGGTCGAATAATTCTTATAGTACCTATTGAGGTGGGAATCGGTATAAATATCACTAAATCTGTGGTTTATGCACAGACAATTTTCTGATTCAAGTATTCTAAAATATTTGGTTATATATGATATAAGTATAATATTTACTAGTCTGCTGAGGTACGGCTTTATTTGTGTACATCTCTGGTCGAATAATTATTGTAGTACCTATTCAGATGGGAATGGGTATATATAAATTTAATTTCTTGCATCATTAAGGAAGATGGAATTTTCAGATCAGGTTTCTAATTCAAGAATGAACCAACATTTACCACTAGATTTTCGAGCGTCTTTGCGGAGCATTCTGGAAGAAATTACAGATAATAATTATGAAAATAAAAAGCAGCAATTAGAATTTATCTTACAGCAAATCAGTGACAATTTAGAACAAGAAATACAAGCACAAACAGCACTCTTAAATGACAGAGTGCATCAGTTGCAACAAGAAATTCATGAATACAAGCAAGCTGAAGCCGGAAGACAGGAAACTGAACAGAGTTTTCGCAGACACAACACTGCATTACAGCAACTTGTGCAAAGTGAGTCACTGCAATACGATGACTTTAATACTGCGATCAAATATGTAACAGAAGTAGCTAGCCAGGGTCTGGATGTAGACCGAGTGAGTGTTTGGTTGTACACGGAAGATTATCGAAAAATTCAATGCACTGATTTATATGAACGTCCTAGTAATACTCACAATTGTGGTTTTGAATTGTCAGTACGTGACTATCCCAGCTATTTTCAAGCTTTGAAAGAGGAACAAGTTCTGTCCGTTGTTGATGTTCATCAAGATACTCGCACTTCAGAATTTTCTGCAAGTTATACACTCCCACTAGGCATTAGCTCCATGTTGGATGTGAGGATTTGGTCGAGGGGAAAGGTGATTGGTGTAGTTTGTTGTGAAAATTTGGGTATTCAACGTCAGTGGACTTTAGAAGAAGAAAACTTTATCAGTTCGATTACTGAATTTGTCCGGCTAGTGATTGAGTCGCGCGATCGCAAATCTGTAGAAGCGGCTCTAGCTGTCAGCAAAAATCAGTTTCGTTTAGTCGTCGAGCAAACCGGACAATTGATTTATGTTTACGATCTGGCTGATCGTCACATTCACTGGGCAGGAGCAATAGAGGAAATTACGGGATACAATGCTGATCAATGGCAAAAATTTGACCTAGCGAGTTGGGAAGAACACATTCACCCTGATGATCGCCCAATGGTGCTGTGGATGTGGGCATTAGCTATATATAGAAAAAGTCAGTATCAAATTGAATATCGCCTCCAGAAAAAAGATGGTTCCTATATCTATGTAGAAGATCGCGGCAAATTTTTAGTGAACAACATTACAGGAACTAGCTGCATAGCTGGGACAATGAGTAATGTGAGCGATCGCAAAATGGCTGAAGAAGCTTTGCGCCAATCAGAAGTTCAATTCCGCCAACAAGCTCAAACACTGGAGAAAGCACTAGGGGAATTACAACTGACCCAAGCTCAAATGCTCCAAAGTGAAAAAATGTCTTCTCTTGGTCAATTAGTCGCAGGGGTAGCCCACGAAATTAACAACCCAGTTAATTTTATTTATGGTAATCTTAACCCTGCCAATGATTATATTCAAGATTTACTTAAACTGATTAACTTATATCAAGAAAACTATCCCCAACCAGTTCCTATTATTCAGGAAAAAATTCAGGTAATAGACCTAGCATTTGTGATCCAAGATTTACCTAAATTGCTGTCATCCATGAAAATGGGAGCCGAACGCATTCGCGAAATAGTGCGTTCACTCCGAAATTTTTCCCGCATAGATGAAGCTGAATATAAGGCAGTTGATATCCATGAAGGAATTGATAGTTCTTTGCTAATTTTAAAAAGTCGTCTCAAAGATAGAACAGCATATCCCGCCATTGAAGTCATCAAAGAATATGGTAATTTACCCTTGGTAGAATGCTATGCAGGACAATTAAATCAGGTCTTTATCAACATTTTAACTAATGCTATAGATGTATTAGAAGAAAGAGATGAAAAACGCTCTTACCAGGAAATAGAGGCATCTCCTAGCATCATTCGTATTTGTACACAAATGCCCAATGAGGATGAAGTTATGATTAAAATTAGCGATAATGGGATGGGTATACCCGAAAAAATAAAACAACTAATTTTTAATCCTTTCTTTACCACAAAACCAATTGGTAAAGGAACGGGAATGGGTATGTCCATTAGCTATCAAATTATTACCAAAAATCATGGTGGTAAATTTTACTGTATTTCATCTCCGGGTCAGGGGGCAGAATTTGTAATTGAGATTCCTTTAAAACAGCAACTAAAATTTAAATAGCACATGGGTGAAAATATCGTTTACAGGTAATACCAATTTTATGTAAGGCTGCACAGAATCATGAAATCCATTAATTCATCCGTCTTGATCTGCGTTTATCTGTGTTCAATTATTCTTGAAATCTTATTCTATGCAGCTTCATCTTAATTTGGTATAAGACCTAAAAAAGCTTGAAAACCTCTAGTCACATACCGTAATAAAAAGCTAAACCGGAGCCACTACCTTGGGAAGCCGCTAGGTTGGTGAGGTTGAATCCAGTCTTCTGCCAAAGCCAGAGGCTAGAGCCAAGGTTATTTACCCTGGATCAGAACTGCTGTTAGCCTAACTCGCAGTATTTATAAGGGTTTTCCGACTTGTAGCCAGTGGTGTTTCTCTGTCGAGTCCATTGGAAACGACAAAATTATTGATATTTTGATCTAAATAAGTAGACTGAAATAGGATTATCGATTTATGATTAGTGATTGTGAGTTTTTAAAGTAGAAAGACTATGAGCGCTCAAGAGATCATCCGCTCCATTGAAGCGGAACAACTAAAATCGGATCTGCCCATCATCTATGTGGGCGATACCGTGAAAGTCGGTGTCAAGATTAAGGAAGGTGAAAAGTTTCGCGTACAACCTTACGAAGGTGTAGTCATTGCTAAACGTAATGGTGGCATTAACGAAACTATTACAGTCCGCCGGGTGTTTCAAGGCATTGGTGTTGAGCGGGTATTTTTGTTACATTCTCCCCGAATCGACAACATTAAAATTCTCCGTCGCGGTAAAGTCCGCCGTGCTAAACTCTACTACTTACGCGGACGTGTAGGTAAAGCGACTCGGATCAAGCAACGGTTTGATCGTGCCTTGTAAATTTCGGCTCAAAGTATGGGAGAAATTTCTACTAGCAAGCGGCACTTGCCGCTAATTTGTTCCCCCGACAAAAATAATGTAACAAAAGAGTGAAAATGCGTTATACTAAAAAAGGTTCAGCGCAATAACTGAATCCAACGCAGGTTGTGCGCTCTTAGTTCAGTTGGTAGAACGCAGGTCTCCAAAACCTGATGTCGGGGGTTCAAGTCCTCCAGGGCGCGCTTGAAAGCAAAAACACAGCCCGGAAAAACAGCACGACTGCTAAAATAGCAGATAGCGCTTGTTATTTCGGGTGTAATTATTTGAGTTTACAGCTTTTTTGCTTCCAGTAAGTATGATGGAGTCAAATCTGTGAGCCTGGATGAACATGAGCAGGGTATAGCTTTATTTAAGAAAGGGGGGAAAAGACAGTGGCCAAAAAAAATGAAGCAGAAATGCCAGCAAACACCAATGGATTCAGTCTAGCTAACTTCTTTCAGGGTACGAAAGAAGAACTGGAAAAAGTGGTTTGGCCAAGTCGCAAACAGCTAGTGAGCGAATCAGCAGGTGTGCTGTTAATGGTTACACTCTCCGCATCTTTGATATATTTGGTGGATGGATTGTTCGGTTGGGTAGCACAACAGGTATTCTGATGACTTCTGCAACAGACGAACCATATAACTCAGCTTTGCATTCTGAGGAGACAGCAGAAACAGCCCTCAATGAAGTACGCTGGTATGCAGTACAAGTAGCGTCGGGCTGTGAAAAACGCGTCAAGACAAACTTGGAGCAACGTATCCAAACCTTTGATGTATCTGACAAAATTGTTCAAGTCGAAATTCCCCACACGCCAGCAGTGAAAATTCGCAAAGATGGCAGTCGTCAGCAAACAGAGGAAAAAGTTTTTCCTGGTTACGTGCTAGTACGAATGGTGATGGAAGATGACACTTGGCAAGTGGTGCGAAACACCTCCCATGTAATTAATTTCGTGGGAGCGGAACAAAAACGTGGCGGTAGCAAAAGCCGAGGTCACGTTAAACCAGTGCCTTTAGGTCCATCAGAAGTAGAACGGATATTCAAACAGACGAGTGAACAGGAGCCAATTCTTAAAATTGACATGGCTGCTGGTGATAAGATAGTTGTGCTTTCAGGTCCTTTTAAAGACTTTGAAGGCGAGGTGATTGAAGTCAGTCCAGAGCGAAGCAAATTAAAAGCCTTGCTCTCGATTTTTGGACGGGATACACCAGTAGAATTAGAATTTAATCAGGTAGAAAAACAGAGTTAACACAAAATGGCGAAGAAAGTAGTAGCGGTCATTAAACTGGCCCTGAATGCTGGAAAAGCCAACCCAGCACCACCAGTGGGACCCGCATTGGGTCAACATGGTGTTAACATTATGATGTTCTGCAAAGAGTACAATGCCAAAACAGCAGACCAAGCTGGAATGGTAATCCCTGTAGAAATTTCGGTGTTTGAAGACCGGAGTTTTACATTTGTACTCAAGACACCACCAGCATCAGTACTGATTCGCAAGGCAGCGAAAATTGAACGCGGCTCGAATGAACCCAACAAAAAGAAGGTTGGGTCAATTACCAAGGCTCAATTGCAAGAAATTGCTCAAACCAAAATGCCTGATCTCAACGCCAATGACATCGAAGCGGCGATGAGAATTGTGGAAGGTACTGCTAATAATATGGGCGTAACCATCTCGGATTAGTCATTGGTCATTTGTAGATCAAAATACAACTGGCAAAGGACAAAAAGAAAAAATTTATCGGGGGAGAGGTAACGTCTCGTAATTACCCCAGGAGAAAAAAATGGGCAAAAACATATCACGCCGCTTGCAGGCGCTGCTAGAAAAAGTCGAAGATAGGGACTATACGCCCCTAGACGCTTTAAATCTGTTAAAGGAAACGGCAACGGCTAAGTTTCCTGAAGCCGCAGAAGCACATATCAGATTAGGAATTGACCCAAAGTATACAGACCAACAGTTACGGACAACTGTAACACTACCTAAAGGTACAGGACAAACTGTGCGGGTGGCGGTAATTGCTAGAGGGGAAAAAGTTACCGAAGCCAGCAATGCTGGTGCTGATATTGTTGGCTCTGATGAGCTGATTAACGAAATTCAACAAGGTATGATGGATTTCGATAAGCTCATTGCTACACCGGATGTGATGCCACAGGTGGCGAAACTGGGTAAGTTACTCGGTCCGCGTGGTTTGATGCCATCACCCAAGGGTGGAACGGTGACATTTGACGTGGCAGGTGCGATCGCTGAATTCAAAGCTGGTAAATTAGAATTCCGGGCTGATCGGACTGGGATTGTCCATGTTATGTTTGGTAAGGCATCCTTCTCGCCTGAAGATTTGTTGATAAACTTGAAGGCGTTGCAAGAGACGATTGATCGCAACCGTCCTTCAGGAGCCAAAGGTCGTTATTGGCGGACAATTTATGTCACCTCAACTATGGGGCCATCAATTAAAGTCGATATCAACGCTCTCCGGGATTTAAAACTGACCGAAGTAGCTTAATGGAGATGAGGGACTAGAGACTAGAAAAGATTTTTTGATTAATCAATTTTTCTAAATCAGTCCCGACTCGATTCCCACCTTAAAACTAAATAAGCCAAGCCGGAGACAGCAGGGGCCAAAAGCTCAAATATCCTGCCGAGGTTAAAGCTCTAATTGACTGAAGTGCCACCCATAGAGGTGTAATTACTTAAGTATTATGAGTTTTCCTATGAAACCCCGGCTCGGATAGCTGGGGTTAATTGTTTTTAGTCGCTGATAGTAAAACCCTCTGGGGTAATCTATTGGCTCTCGAATTAACACCGATGAACAAAAACCCAGCGACAGATTTAGTTAAAGCACTGAAGTAAAACCGAATTTAGTCTCATAACTAGATTTTCTGAAAGTTTTACTTGATGAAAAATAATGATTTTGCCCTTGGAGGTAAAACTAAACATGGGTAGAACGCTAGAAAATAAAAAAGAGATAGTAGCTGATCTCAAAGAAAGTTTGAGTGAGTCAACTTTGGCACTGGTAATTGATTATCAGGGTTTAACAGTTGCTCAAATCACTGACTTACGGCAGAAGTTACGTCCAAGTGGCGCTGTTTGCAAAGTAACAAAAAACACCTTAATGGGCATTGCCATTGATGGTGACGAAAACTGGCAACCACTTTCAGAATTGCTCCAAGGTGCTTCGGCCTTTTTGCTGGTTAAAGAAGATTTTTCATCCGCAATTAAGGCTTATCAAGAGTTCCAGAAAGTTACCAAGAAGACAGAACTTCGTGGTGGCGTTATGGAAGGTCGCCTGCTGAAGGAGACCGATGTCAAGGCTCTAGGAGACTTGCCATCCAAGGAAGAACTCATGGCGCAAATTGCCGGAGCTATCAACGCCTTGGCTACCAAAGTGGCTGTTGGTATCAACGAAGTTCCCAGTTCTTTGGCTCGTGCTTTGCAAGCTGTGGCTGATAAAGAGCAAGAGCAAGGTGAGAGTACCGAAAGTGCAGAACCGAGTACCGAAAGTGCGCCTGAATAAAATTCACCAAATTACCACAAATTTTGCCTGCTGGAGTTTATCCTTAATTGCAGCTTTTGGTAGGCAACAACACAATTTACATTACAGGAGTTATATCAATGTCTGCTACAACTGATCAAATTCTCGAACAATTGAAAACCCTCTCTTTACTGGAAGCATCTGAATTAGTTAAGCAAATTGAAGAAGCTTTCGGCGTGAGTGCTGCTGCACCTGCTGGTGGCATGATGATGATGGCTCCTGGTGCTGCTGCTGCTGCTGAACCAGTGGAAGAAAAAACTGAGTTTGATGTGATACTAGATTCAGTTCCAGCTGACAAAAAGATTGCTGTTCTGAAGATTGTCCGCGAATTGACTGGTTTAGGTCTCAAAGAAGCCAAAGACTTGGTGGAAGCTGCGCCTAAAGCAGTTAAGGAAGGTATTACTAAAGACGCGGCTGAAGATGCTAAGAAGCGCATCGAAGAAGCTGGCGGTAAGGTAAGTATCAAGTAATTAAGATTGCGCCTACAAACTTGAAGTTTGGGGACTTTCAGAAAAAGCCTGCACAAGCAGGCTTTTTTTTTAATCATGCAAATCAGCGTCCCAGACACCGATGTAAATTCGATCTTGCTGATTGCGTTCAATTACACCTTTTAATCCGCCCACATTAAAAGAGTACCGCCTAGTTTGGCGATCGCTTACTTTTTGGAGTCCTTCTTTAATATCACCATTAGCATTACCACCCAGCATTCCCTGTAATGTGCTTTGCATTACTTCTGGCGGGACAGATTGGGCAAAAGCTACTTCAGTTTGGCGCAGGACTCCGGATTTTTGGTCAAATAAGTAACCAAGATCAACACTGCCTTCTAACTTGTAAAGAACAGCACGAGTATTCGAGTAGTATCCTTTGGAAGTTTTACTGGGCTTACCTAATGCTGCTTTGACAGTATCTTGAGAAGTGCCTGTAGGAAATGCCGGCACACTGTTCGTTTTGGTATTTCTCGGAGCAGCATCTTGATTTTGTTGCGGTGGCGGTTCAGGAGTTTCTGTCTGCTGTGGTGTTTCTGGGGTTTCTGGCTGCGGCGGTATTTCTGGAGTTTCTGGCTGCGGTGGTGTTTTTGGTATTACTGCATCTTCTGACTGCGATGATGGTGTGGCAAGATCCGGATCTGGGACAAATGTGGGAGTTACTTGTGGCTGTGGTTGTAAAGGTACTTCTCTATCTGAGCGACGTTGTACAGCAACTGGTTGCTCTGCTAGTTCGTCAGGCGAGGACTTTGGTGAAGAAGTGGGATCTGGATCTGTATTAGTATTCGAGTTGGATGATGGTGCTGATGTGGTGATAGATTCTGGCGACTGTGATTGACGAGTGACGCTAGAAATTACTACCCCACCGATTAAGCCCGACATAACTAAACTACCGATAATTAAAGCGGGCTTTTGCCAGTTGCTGGTAGAAATAGTTGGCGCAGAAGATATTATTGCCTGAGTGGCCTGAGTCGATGCTGGTTTGGCAGGACTAAGGCTAATTGTGGCTGCGTTAGTGATAGAAGACTTTGGGGATATATCAGTAGCGGATTTTAAAGCATATAGCATTTTACTGGCAGTACTATAGCGATCGCTCACATGGGGCTGAATTGCCTGATTAATTACCTTTGCCAGATGTGGCGAGATAGCGGGGGCTGACTCAAGCCAGAGAATTTCTCCAGTTTGCAGGTTTGTGTGTAGTTCTGGTGGATGTTTGCCCGTTAGTAAATAAATTGCCGTCAAGCCTAAACTGTAGATGTCAGTGGCGTAAACCGGTCGTCCGATGGCTTGTTCACTTGGCATATATCCAGGTGTACCAATTACAAGCGATCGCGTAGGATGATGAGGAGAACTAACTACCGAACGTATGGTTTCCTTGACTGCGCCAAAATCGATCAAAAATGGCTTGTTATCAGTCGAGCGCAGAATAATGTTATCTGGTTTAATGTCCCGGTGAATAATACCTTTGCTGTGGACATAATCTAAAACTGATAACAGACTCAAAAGAATTTCCCGAACAGCAGTTTCGCTCTCAGAGCCTTTAGCTTCGACAATATTGGTCAAAGTTGGCCCTTCAATCCATTCTTGAACCAAGTAAAACAGTCCATTCTCCGAAAAGTAGGCATATAACTTGGGAATTTGGTCACTACTTTCACCCAGATACTCCAAAGTTGCCGCTTCCCTCTCAAAGCGCTGTTGAATCATTTGGTAAGTTGTTGGGTCATTGGCTATCGGCTTGAGTTGCTTGATTACACAGCGTCGGCGAGAAGGCATATGAGTATCTTCTGCCAGAAAGGTTTCGCCAAATCCACCTGCGCCCAGTACTTGAATTACTTGATAGCGATTATTCAGCAGCGTTTTTGTCATGAAAATTTCCAAGCGAACACCCTTTTCAAATTTACATCACATACAACAGACGATTTGCAACAGAGTTTATATCCCCTACCTTGAGCTTAATTTGAAATATTTGAGGCCGTGAAGTTTTTACAGTTGAGGGTTGAACTTATTAGACATCTGCAAGCAATAATTGATCAATTATCCCTTGGGGCTGACTTTGCGCCCCTTTGGGGTTAAAGTTCCTAATTATTTCGGAAAATGTCTTCTTTGATTACAGTCCTGATATTTACTAATATACTCAGCCTTACGCGGCTCTAAATTTGAGAGCAATTTAGGCGGGAATGCTTTTGGTGAGTATACAGGATTGCACCAACTTTGATTATTAAAATATTCTTGTAAACTAGGAGTATCAAAGCGACGACCGTGACGACCATAAGTGGTTCTTTCCCAGTCAGTAAATAAATTGCCGTCAATCCCAAACTATATAAATCACTAGAATAAACTGGTCTCCCGGCTGCTTGCTCACTAGGCATATATCCAGGCGTATCAATGACAACGGTTGTTCAGCAATATTTCCATAAATTAGGCTTCACCCACATTAAACCTCCGCGTACCTTTGTGCTTAACTTTGCGCCCCTTTGCGTTTAAACTCCCCTGCTCAAATCACTTCAAATCCAACAACCCCTCATCTTTCAACTTAGGACTAAAGCGAAACTGTTCTTGTAAACCCCGTTCTTTCAATACCAGTAAAATCTCTGCTTCTACGCGCCGGGCTATATTTTTAATTATTTTTATTTGAGCCAATTCGTCATTAGCTGGATGGTGATAGTTGTCTTCTTCTTCAGGTGTCATTAATGGTTTAACATTTATAGGCTGTGTCCAAGTTTCCTTTTTATCTGCATTTCCTAAAGGAACACTACCATTTTCGGCAATCCAAGCATTTTCAATATGTTCTAAAACTGTACGGCTAGGCCGTGCAATAGTTTGAACCTTCACCCAATAACATTCTTGGGGCTGACGGACTAAATGCTGCTTCAGACTAAGGTAAACATCGCGCGAATATCCTACAAATTGCAGCACTTTCACTCGGTCGAAGATTGCATATACGCCTATTTTCCCCTGATAAATTTCAGGTAATTGTCCATTATCATCAATGTAAGGAGAATACTCCAAGTTTGCTAAAGAAAGAATATTTATTTCAGTAGTCATATATCAAACCTCAAAATTGAGCTTGGTTCCTTGATAGTAGAAAAATAATCACCCAATTTTTTTATAAATTGTACAAAGGCGACTGGGTTTAAAAATCTTGGCGGTGAACATGAAGTTTGGCGGTACATTAATGATCACATACTCGTCAGATTCATTGTATTTTTCAAATTCTGCTGGCATTCCTTTAGGAGTAGATAAGCTATAAGGAACTGGCTGAAAAAGTAATTTTGTGAATTCAACTTTGCCAAAATTTGACTGTTGACAAATTTGTTGTATGAAAGATTCAGCTTGCAAGAAATTGAACAGAGTTTCTTGTGCTTGTGGTTCTAGAGTGAAACTGGTATCAAAATTTTGGATGATTTTAAAAGCCATTTTGTCTACAAGTAATTGAGTGATGAACGACTGAATGAAGATAGAAGGTAAGCATCTCAGCTTTTTAGTGAGGTTTCATAAACCTCACCCCACCTGACTAAGAAGAGGGAGCAGAAATCTTAGCTATAGATCAGCCTATGGGATTCTGGGAATTCTGTCAGCTATGTGAGGAATTACATTATGTTAAGAATCGTGTTCACGTAGCATCTGGCAGAAAAGTCGAGCAGATTTATAGACTCCGCCGCGCAAGCTATCAAAAAAACAAGTCCCAAATTAAAAGGCAAAAGAAGTTATTCTTTTGCCTTTTATCTATAAAATCTTAGCTTTTGGCTTTAATCTATGGCTACGCCATCTTAGCTATCGTAATCATCGTCATCATCATCAACTTCTTCGTAATCATCATCATCATCTTCTTCTATGAGATCGCTCACTTCATCAGCAATCAACTCATCTTCTTCATCCAAAATGGGTCTTTCGGTGCGGCGTTTACCAAATCCAGTTTCTGTAAGACCTGGAGAATCCAAATTATAAGCACGCGCTGTGCGGTCATCTAGCACCATATCCAGGGGGTCATCAACTTCATCCAACACCGCACTGCTTTCCAGGGCCGCGTATTCATCGATCGCACCGGGTTCCTCATAGGTGTTGTAACCAGTACCAGCCGGAATCAATCGCCCGATAATCACGTTTTCCTTCAAGCCACGCAGCCAGTCAGATTTGCCTTCAATCGCCGCCTCTGTCAGTACCCGTGTTGTCTCTTGGAACGATGCAGCAGAAATGAAACTGTCAGTATTCAAAGATGCCTTAGTGATACCTAACAGCACCGGGGTATATTCCGCCCGCGCCCCGCCAGTAATGGCCATTGCTTCATTCACCTGCTCAACTTGGCGCAGTTCCACCAACTCCCCAGGCAGCATGGTAGTGTCTCCACCATCATCAATCCTGACCTTATTGGTCATCTGGCGGACAATCACCTCAATGTGCTTGTCAGAAATCTCAATTCCCTGGGACTGATACACCATCTGCACTTCATTCACCAAAAATGTCTGTACCTTTTGCAAAGCATGGCTGGCACAAGCATAAACCCCATCCTCAGAACCAAGGCTGAAGAATACCTCCAAAATTTCATGGGGATTCGATGGGCCATCGCTCAACGGTTCACCCGCCGAAATCATCGAACCATCCGGCATCATCAAATTTTGTCCAGGTCCCAAAGGATAGTCAGTAACTACACCATTGGATTCCATCACCTTAGCAGCGATCGCCTCATCACCACCATCAGCATAAACCACCTTCAACTCACCAGAGCGCCGGGCTAAAATACAAGCTTCCTTCGGCTTACGCGCTTCCAGCAACTCCTCAATTCGCGGCAAACCTTGGATAATATCCCCGGTCTTCGCGCGTTCAAATACCAACAACACCAAGTTGTCGCCCCGTTGCACCAAATCCCCATCCTCAATCTGCAACACAGCCCCAGGACTAACTCGGTAAGGACGACCAACACGGATATTAATGGCATATTCTTGAGCAGTCAGCGCCGATTCCCCACCAGCAACAGTTGCACCAGTATTATTAATTACTTCCAACACCTGCCCAGATTCCGGGGCGAAGATTCCCGGAGCAATTTCCGCACCTTCCACCAACAAATCACCCTTCTTCACCTTGGGTACAGCGCTGGTACTCACGGTCATTTTGTCAGTATCACGCAACACCAAACAACGACGCACCGCTTCTGTCCCAGTTCGCACACCCCGGACTATGCCCCCGTCCTTTGCCAAAATTTGGGTACTAGCCACAACAGAACCCGGAGCAATGCTGTCTCCATCCTCGACTTCCAAAGTCGTGTGCGTACTACCTTGGGTAGCATCGGCAGTAATATCGCGGCGAATTACCAAAGATTCCAAAATCACCAGTTGCAGCTTATGCACATCTGGATTTTCTGTATCTTCTATCAACTCAATATCAGCCGCCAGAGGTGAAGCTGCATGATCCTGCTCACCATCCTGCTCAATTTCCAACACCAACTGAGTCCGCAACAGTTCCACACCGTCAACCGACTTCACCCGTTCGGAATCTTTATAAGGCAGACGCTGCACAGCCCGCATTTGAATCGAACGCCCGGTTTGTTGACTAATGGATGTGGTCGATGGCACATCTGGATTACTGGGAACAGCAAACTCCACCACCGGACGGCTCAACAAAGCTGGGCCTTCTGTGGATTCAACATATTGGATATAGCGTAACTCCATGGCAACAACGCCTTGGAACTCTTCACCTGGTTGGACAAAGGTGTTATCCCTGCCCATCACAGCTTCTGGGTCATCCACCATCAACAGTTCCCCTGGCTTCACCACCACCTCGCGGAGAATGTCATTTTTCTGGGTAACTTCAATGACACCACTGTTTTGGCAGAAAATATCCTTGACAACTTCGGTGCCGGCTTCCACAAACTGCCCATCTTCCACCAACAACAAGGAAATATCCTTGTTCACTTCGTGGGTTTCTTCGGGAATCCACAGCAAAGTCCCGCCCTGGACGACTTCATAACCAAGCTTGGCTTTGCCTTTTTTCTGGACTTCCACCCCACCAAATTTGAGGAATCCCCCGGTGTTGGTGCGATAGCGCTCATCAATCAACTCAGCCACAACTTGACCATTCTGCACCTTCGTACCAGGGGTAGCCCGGAGGTTAAACACTTGGTTGTTACCAGTGGTGATTAAATAGTGATTGCGCCCTTGGGAACTTTCCACTGTGACTGTTGCTTGGTCTAAGACCACAGAAGCTGTAATAATCTCAATTTCTCTGGTACTCTTACCAGGGGTGGCTTCGGGCAACCGCACTACACCACCGTGGACAGTGGTTAACTTCGTTTCTGCCAAAACTCCATTTTCGGCAATTTGGTCGCCATTTTTGACAATCAATTCCGCACCAGGAGGCAAGTTATAAACTTCTCCAGACAGTACCCAAATCAAGCCACCCCGTGCGGCTGTGGTTGTGGTGTTTCCCTGACGGTCGGTTTTTTGTTCTGGCACAACTTCCGCAAACTGCACTTCCCCAGCCAAATCAGAAGCCACATCTTTGACGGCTTTTTCTGTATTTGTCCGAGTTGTCCGCCCACCCAGGGCTACTTCTGCCAGCAACTGACCGATTTTTACCTGCTGTCCTTCGTGGACATAGAGAGTCGAACCTTGAGTAACATGAATTTCTTGATGTTCCTTTTCCCCAGCCCCGTCTTTTTTCGGTTCGAGATTGATGATGCCATTTGCTTCCACAAACAAAGCATCTTCCCCGTGGCGGGTGCGATAGGTTCTGGTTCTTAATTTGCGGGGTAGACGAATTGTACCTTCGGTTTTGGAACGGACTTGCTGCGCTACTTCTCCGGTAAACACACCTCCAGTGTGGAATGTCCGCATTGTCAACTGTGTACCCGGTTCACCGATACTTTGAGCCGCAATAATCCCCACAGCTTCGCCCAAGTCCACCATTTTGGCGTGTGCCAAACTCCAGCCGTAGCAGTGTTGACACACAGAACGAGCCGCTTCACAAGTTAGAGGCGATCGCACAGTCACTTGAGTCACACCAGCTTCGTGAATTTCCCCAGCCAATTCATCAGAAATCGGAGTATTGCGGGTAGCAATCAACTCCTTCGTAGTGGGATGCAACACATCATCAGCCAGCACCCGCCCCAGCAACCGTTGCGCCAGGGGAATCAAAATCTTGCCGCCTTCGGTCATCGCCCGCACCGGAATTCCTCTGGTGGTTCCGCAGTCAAACTCCCGAATAATTACATCCTGGGATACATCCACCAGACGACGGGTCAAATAACCAGAGTCAGCGGTGCGTAACGCCGTATCCACCAACCCCTTACGTGCGCCGTAAGACGAAATAATGTACTCAGTGACAGTCAGACCTTCGCGGAAATTAGTTTTAATCGGTAAATCAATAATTTCCCCTTGGGGATCTGCCATTAGCCCCCGCATCCCCACCAACTGACGCACCTGAGAGATGTTACCCCGCGCCCCAGAGAAAGCCATCATATACACCGAGTTGAGGGGGTCTGTTTTTTTAAAGTGAACCACCACCTCATCCTTGAGAGCTTCACTGGTACCATTCCAAGTATCAATTACCTTTTGGAAGCGTTCTACCTCCGTAATTTCACCCCGTTGATAACGAGTTTCTGTAGCGCGAATTTCTTCCTCGGCTGCTTCGAGGAGCGATCGCTTTGTGGGCGGAATCATCAAATCATCGACACTGATGGAAACGCCGGCTTTGGTAGCATAGCGAAAACCCAACTCTTTCAACTTGTCCGCCATCACCGCAGTCCGCGCCGTACCATAATGGGTGAACGCCCAAGAAATTAACTTTCTCAATTGACCCTTGTCAACGACACGATTGCGAAAAACAGCCTTTTCCTTAGTCATTAATCATTTATCCTTACTTATTAGTTATTAGTTATTAGTTATAAGGGAGTGGGCAGTGGTCATTGGTTACTGGTCATTGGGAAAAAACTTCCCCCTACTCCCTACTTCCTAAACTGCTAACGCTTCCTGAATAGCATTGTTGTAAATAACCCGCCCAGGCGTAGTCCGGAGATACTGAGACATTAAATTACCTTGGGAATCCTCCCTGACGCGGCGATATTTATACAGCAAAGTCCGAGTTCCATCAGCGTTTTCCGTCACTTCCAAAGGCGTATTATCCGGTTGGTCACATTCAACATCACCATCAAACCGCACATACACATAAGCGTGTAAATCTACTTGGTCTTGATGGAAAGCCATAATCACATCATCCATAGACGCATAAAACTTACCAGTACCCTTGGTAGCCGCCGGATTTTCCGCAGTCAAATAATATGCTCCCAAAACCATATCTTGGCTGGGTGTGATAATCGGTCTACCTGTAGCCGGCGACAGAATATTATTAGAAGCCAACATCAACAACCGCGCTTCCGCCTGACTTTCCAGAGACAAAGGCACGTGTACCGCCATTTGGTCACCATCAAAGTCAGCATTAAAAGCTGGACAAACCAAAGGATGTAACTGAATCGCCCTTCCTTCTACCAAAACTGGTTCAAAGGCCTGAATACCCAAGCGGTGCAGAGTTGGCGCACGGTTGAGCATCACTGGATGTCCAGAAATTACCTCCTCTAGCACATCCCATACACTGGGGTCATTGCGAGAAATCAGCTTTTTAGCCGCCTTGATATTATTGACCATGCCGCTACGAATGAGGCGATTAATCACAAACGGCTGAAATAACTCAATCGCCATTTCTCTGGGTAAACCGCACTGGTGAATCTTCAGCTTTGGACCCACCACAATTACCGAACGTCCCGAATAGTCAACTCGTTTACCCAACAAGTTTTGGCGGAAACGTCCTTGTTTACCCTCGATGATGTCAGACAAAGACTTCAACGGTCGGTTATTTGCCCCTACTACCGTGCGTCCCCGACGACCATTGTCAATCAAAGCATCCACCGCTTCTTGCAGCATCCGCTTTTCGTTCCGCACAATAATTTCCGGTGCGAGAATTTCTTGCAACCGCGCCAAACGATTATTCCGGTTAATTACCCGACGATACAAATCATTCAAATCACTCGTGGCAAACCGTCCACCATCGAGCTGTACCATTGGGCGCAGGTCAGGAGGAATCACCGGAATGACAGACATTACCATCCACTCTGGCTTGGAACCAGTAGCAATGAAGTTGTCAATTACCCGGAGCCGCTTAATCAGTTTTGCTCGTTTCTGCCCCTTAGCATTACCAATTTCCTCTCGCAGGTTTTCGGCTTCTTGCTCTAAATTAATATCAGCCAGCAAACGCAGCAACGCTTCAGCGCCAATGCCTACTTCTACGCCCTGCAACAGAGAATCTTCGCTATATATCTGGTCTTCAATTTCCAACCATTGGTCTTCACTGAGGAGCTGTTTGTAAGTTAGTGTTTCTGCATTACCAGGACTCAGAACAACGTAAGAGTTGAAATAGACTATCTGCTCCACATCCCGCAAGGGCATATCTAGGAGAATGGAGATGTAGCTGGGGATACCTTTGAGATACCAAACGTGGGCGACTGGGGCGGCGAGTTTGATGTAGCCCATGCGGTGACGACGAACGCGGGACTCGGTGACTTCTACACCACAGCGCTCGCAGACAATGCCACGGTGACGGACTCTCTTGTATTTACCACAATGACATTCCCAGTCTTTGGCTGGTCCAAAGATGCGCTCGCAAAACAAGCCGTCCATCTCTGGTTTCAGAGTTCGGTAATTAATTGTCTCTGGTTTGGTCACTTCACCCACGAGTTGACCATTGGGTAAGGTGCGCTCACCCCATTGCCTGATGCGTTCTGGTGATGCCAAGCCGATTTTAACGTAGTCGAACTGATTACTTTGGGCTGGTCTCATAATTAACTCGTAATTCTTAATATTTCCTTGGCAAACGCTACGCGTAAAGCCTACGGCAGAGCTTTTGCTTTAGCGATAACGTAATTCGTAATTAACAATAGGGATTGGGTATTGGGGATTGGAAAAACTCTTTGGTGAGTCCCTACTCCCCAAGTCCCCAGTTCCTAGTCCCTAGTGGCCAGTCTCTACTCCTCGTCCTCTAGTGATTCGCGGGAGAGAGATTCATAAGTTGGTCGAGGAGGTGTGCGTCGGGCTGATTGGTCTGCCATCAAATCCACCTCCACATCCAACGAAGTACCATCTGGTTGGGTTTCCACCTTGTGTACGGCAATGTCTAAACCTAAAGATTGCAATTCTCGCATTAGCACCTTAAAAGACTCTGGTGTTCCTGGTCGAGGAATAGACTTGCCTTTGACGATCGCATTTAATGCTTCATTCCGCCCTTGCATATCATCGGATTTGACCGTCAGCAATTCCTGTAAGGTGTAAGCTGCACCAAAGGCTTCCAAAGCCCACACTTCCATTTCCCCAAAGCGTTGACCACCTTGTTGTGCTTTACCACCCAAAGGTTGCTGAGTTACCAGCGAGTATGGACCCGTAGAACGAGCGTGGATCTTGTCATCCACCAAATGCACCAGCTTGAGAATATAAGCCACGCCTACAGTTATGGGTCGGTCAAAAGGTTCCCCCGTGCGACCATCAAACACCATAATTTTCCCAGGGTTATCTGGGTTATATACCCAGTCTTTGCCTGTTTCGTCCCGTGCTTCTTGCAACTTGCCATGTACAATGCTGCGGGAAGTCTCCTCTCCATACATTTCGTCAAAAGGAGTAATTTTGAACCGGACTCCCAAAGTATGAGCAGCCCAACCCAACATACATTCAAATACCTGTCCGACGTTCATCCGACTAGGTACACCCAGGGGGTTTAGCACGATGTCCACAGTTGAACCATCGGCTAAATAAGGCATATCTTCCACTGGCAATATTCGAGAAATAATTCCTTTATTACCGTGGCGACCCGCCATTTTGTCGCCTACTTGGATTTTGCGCTTCTGGGCGACATACACCCGGACGACCATATTGGCTCCTGGTGGCAATTCATCACCTTGTTCACGGGTAAATAAACGCACGTCAACGACGCGTCCTTTTTCACCGTTGGGAACTCGCAGAGAGTTATCTCGTACATCCCGCGCCTTTTCACCAAAGATGGCGCGCAAGAGTTTTTCTTCTGGTGGTTGGTCAGATTCACCTTTAGGAGTAACCTTTCCTACGAGAATATCTCCAGCTTCTACCCAAGCACCGATGCGGATTATTCCCTGTTCATCTAACTGACGCAGGGCATCTTCCCCCACATTGGGAATTTCTCTGGTGATTTCTTCTGGTCCGAGTTTGGTTTGTCTGGCTTCAATTTCATATTTTTCAATGTGAATTGAGGTATAGACATCATCCTGTACCAGTCTTTCGGAAATCAAAATCGCGTCTTCGTAGTTATACCCTTCCCAAGGCATATAGGCGATGACAATGTTTTGACCCAATGCCAACTCACCGCCTTCGGTGGCTGAACCATCAGCTAAAACTTGACCGGCAACGACTCGTTCACCAATGCGGACGAGGGGTTTTTGATTTAAACAAGTATCCTGGTTGGATCTTTGGTATTTAGAAAGCCGATATCTAATTTCTGAGTTACCGCCTTTGGGACGAACACGAATTTCTGTGGCATCCACATAGGTGACATCTCCATCTGTACGGGAGACAACTACCATTCCAGAGTCTCTCGCGCCTTGGGCTTCTAAACCAGTACCCACCAAGGGACGCTCAGGCTTGAGCAGGGGTACTGCTTGCCGTTGCATATTGGAACCCATCAGCGCTCGGTTAGCGTCGTCATGTTCCAAAAAGGGAATCATGCTGGTAGCTACTGACACGATTTGCACAGGTGATACGGCTACGTAGTCTACTTGTTCTGGGGTTGTAGTTGCCCAGTCTTGGCGATAACGCACAGGCACTTGTGGACCCTTAATGTAGCCATTCTCATCTAAAGGAATGTCACCTGTAGCAGTCCGCAAATCGTCTTCTTCGTCGGCTGTCATGTAGACCGGCGGTAAGTCAAACCGCACGCGACCATTTTCTACTGGTCTAAAAGGAGTTTCTAAGAATCCGTAAAGGTTGACTCGCGCGTGGGTGGCTAAGGAACCAATCAAACCCGCGTTGGGTCCTTCTGGAGTCTCAATGGGGCAAATTCTGCCGTAGTGAGAAGGATGAATATCTCGCACAGCAAATCCCGCACGTTCCCGAGTTAAACCACCAGGTCCAAGGGCGCTGAGACGGCGTTTGTGGGTCAGTTCTGCTAGGGGATTGGTTTGATCCATGAACTGACTTAGTTGGCTAGAACCAAAGAATTCTTTGATTGCTGCTACCAATGGTTTGGGGTTAACTAAGGAAGCTGGGGTTAAAACTTCGGCATCTGATACGGTCATCCGTTCTCGAATGATCCGTTCTAGGCGGTTTAAGCCGACTCGTACTTGGTTTTGGAGTAGTTCACCGACACTTCTTACACGACGATTACCTAAGTGGTCAATATCGTCGATATTACCGATGTCATATTCGAGGTTAATTAGGTAATCTACTGCGGCTAATATGTCCCCAGGAGTTAGCACGCGCATGGTGTCGGGAACAGACAGCCGTAATTTTTTGTTGAGTTTATAACGACCAACGCGACCGAGGTCATAACGTTTGGGGTCGAAGAAGCGGGAGTCTAATAGCTGTTGTCCACCTAATACTGTGGGTGGTTCACCCGGTCTTAATTTCCGGTACAACTCTAGTAGGGCTTCTTCTTCGGAAAACTGCCCTTCTTTTTCAATGGTTTTTTGGAAATATTCAGGGTGGCGTAGGGCATCAAATATTTCGTTATCTGATAAGCCGAGGGCTTTTAATAGTACCTGCGCTGAGAGTTTACGGGTTTTGTCGATGCGTACCCACACTAAATCGTTACGGTCTGTTTCAAATTTGAGCCAAGCTCCCCGATTAGGGATTAAGCTAGCTGAATATGTACGCCGTCCGTTTTTGTCGATTTCGGATTTGTAGTAAACTCCAGGCGATCGCACGATCTGGTTGACAATTACTCGTTCGGCTCCGTTAATAATAAACGTGCCTCGGTCTGTCATTAAAGGCAGATCCCCAATAAATACCTCTTGTTCCTTGATATCCCCTGTTTCTTTATTCAACAAGCGGGTGGGAACATACATTTGTACAGCATAGGTACTATCTCGACGTTTCGATTCCTCTACACTGTATTTTGGCTCTTTGAGTTTGTAGTTGTTACCTAAAAAGTGCAGTTCTAGTTTGCCTGTGTAGTCTGTAATCGGACTAAAGGAGTTGAGTTCTTCTATCAGCCCTTCTTCTAAAAACCAGCGAAAACTTGAACGCTGGATTTCAATCAAGTCTGGCAACAGAAAGGCGGATTCCATATATGTATCTGTAGTCATGCCTTTACCTTCATCAAAGGAGTTAAACTTTTTTTTGAGGACACTGCTTAAATTTCTTTCTTTTTGGGGTGTTCCCTTAGCAAGTGCTTTGTGTCCATAACTATTCGAGAACTTCTCTTGATTTATGCCTTATGCTATTTCTAGGTGTAGGCAAACGCCGCTATTCAAGCTGCAAAGAGAGATTTTGGCAAGGGGGGTAATCGCCCTTGTTTTCTCTCAAGGTGCGTTAAAATCGAGATATTAAGTCGATTCCTCAACAGTCGATGGCTGAAACATTGATTAATTTGTCTTGCTTTCCTCACTTCCCCTCCCATGCGCTTCATGAATGCCTAGATATTTCTAGACTATTTGTGTCATCAATTCACCGTTTATACTTACGGTAGTCTCCTAAGACACAGCAAAAAAGCCGCGTATTTTTTCGGCTCTAATTTGTAACTTCTCCCTTGGGAGAGGCGAACGCGAACCGGCTTGATTTTGGTGGGTTTTGCTCACAAGATAATTTACGTTTAACAATTTTCTATAGGTCTAAGTACAGCACAGGCGCTTTTTTGCCAAAGTTTCGGTTACTGTCGAATCCTGAAAGCAGTCATAAATTCCGAACATCCGCTTGTGGAGATGAGATGGATGATCAAGTTGATAACACTACACAATGAATTTTAAAAGTTTTTAGTTCCTTCCTTTATTATTATGACGTATTTAAATTCTTTTGGAGGGATTAATTTTAGCATAATCGCGTCCTCATAAAGTTTAATTTTTTTAGCAATCCACTTCGGCGAGCTTCAGTGAGCATTTGTGACATAGATTAGTAGGTTTTATAGTGCTAATCCAAATAATTCACAAGCATTTTTGGTGGTTTGAGCAGCGATCGCTTCTAATGTCTCCCCGCGCAAATGAGCTACTTGTTCGGCTACATAACGAACGTATGCTGGCTCGTTGCGTTTTTCTCCCCGTTTGGGTACTGGAGACAGAAAAGGGCAGTCTGTTTCAATTAGGAGGCGATCGCTTGTGACCATTGCGGCTGAGGCTTGGATTGCTTTAGCGTTTTTGAATGTTACCGTCCCGCTAAAGCTAATGTAGAAACCTAAGTCCAGAAACCATTGGGTTTCCTCTGGTGTACCGCCCCAACAATGCATGACACCTCTAGGGACAAGTCCTGTCTTTTCCTGCCATTTTTGCAGTATTTCCCTAACTTCGGGGGCTGCATCACGACAATGGATAATCACTGGTAGATTGAGTTCGCAGGCGATCGCTATTTGGGCTTCAAAGACTATGCGCTGAACTGCATAGTTATCTGCTTTGTAAAGATCCATACCCATTTCCCCAATCGCTACCACTTTCGGTTCGGAACTAGCCAACGATTTGATTTCGGCGGCTGTTTCGCTGTGCCATTTTTCCACATCTAAGGGATGCAAACCAACGGCAAAGCTGAGTTCAGGAAATTGGTGCGCTAGAGATTGAATACTGGAAAATTCTGAGGGTTCGACGCAGGAGTGTACGAGGCGTACTACACCCGCTTCTTGCCATCGCGATCGCACTGTTGCTAAATCCGCTTCAAATGTATCAAAGTTAATATGGACGTGAGTATCAATCAGATGCATTGTGGTTATCGGTCATGAGTCAGTTGCTAGCACTGAGCGAAGCCGAAGTGTCATGATTTCCTGAGCAGTAATCAGTGATATACAAATATCTTGACTGATTACTGAACCATTCAACTACTCAACAGATACTCAAGCCACTGGCTTGAGCTTGCGAGCCAACCTTGATTTTTTCCGAGCGCCATTATTTGGGTGGAGAACACCGCGCTTTACAGCTTTGTCAATTTTGCTAACAGCCTCGGACAGCATTACCTGTACTTCTTTTTCTAATTCTGAGTTAGGATTAGCTGCATAGACATCTACTGCACTAAAGTATTTTTTCATCAGCGTTTTTACTGCTGACTTGTAAGCTTTGTTACGCAAACGATTGCGTTCTCCGATTTGGGCGCGTTTGAGAGCAGATTTTGTATTCGCCACAGTCAATTCCAAAAATACTATTAATATGTACACACACTACTAGACTTACTAATATAGCATTCATACTGCCAATGTCAGAATTTATCAAAAAAGTTTCTTTTTGGGAGTGGGGGAAAAGATTGTAACTTCCTAATGACTAATGACTAAATTAAAGTATCCTTGACAACTTTACAGTTTGTGTGTAATCGATTCCCAAAATGCGTTAAAATAAGTTACTTCGATTGAATGTTAGCTACTAAAGTAGAAAAATAGTAAAAAATATACTCAGACCCTATTCCACCTCCTTGTTCAAGGCAACTGGATGTGCAAATATGTCACCAGGAGAACCGCCAGGAGTGCAGTCTAGGTTGTAAGGGTAGGGGGTATTGGCACACCTTCTACCTGCCGTATACCAAAGAGCTTCCCGCTAGGGTGAGCTAATTAGGTAAATCGGACTGAGCAATGATAGTCGCCTTCTCAAGCAAGCTATATGCTGGCGACCTTGGAAGTATCAAAAAAATCCAGGTTAAGCTAGAGAAGAGAATTAAAATTAGCTCGACAACCTCATAGGTCAAGAGTTAAGACTGGTTTTCAGGCGGGAATATTCTAAATTTTGGCATCCTCCTTACTCCATGCTGCGAATCATTACTCAGCAGGCAGACGTTGTATCAGAACTACAACGTATCTGCAATCGTACTCACGATGAACACGTGCTTCACAAAGAAGCAACTGTGCGCGAAGTATTGCAAGCAGTGCAGCGCCAAGGCGACAAAGCTGTTTTGCATTATACAGCTGAATTCGATAACCAAACTCTAAAGTCAGAGGAATTGCGTGTTACTGGCTCGGAAATGGATGCAGCCTACCAACAGGTGTCGAAGGAGTTACTCCAGGCGATTGGGTTGGCTAGCCGCCAAATTGAAGCATTTCACCGCCAGCGTGTCCCGAAAAGTTGGGTACACTTTGGCGATGATGATGTGGTGGTGGGCAAGCGCTATACTCCTGTAGACCGTGCAGGGTTATATGTGCCTGGTGGTCGGGCTGCTTATCCCAGTACTGTACTCATGAATGCTATTCCGGCTAAGGTGGCTGGTGTGCCTCGTGTGGTGATGGTAACGCCTCCTGGCTCGAAAAAAGCAATTCATCCAGCTGTTTTGGTAGCTGCACAAGAAGCAGGGATACAAGAAATTTATCGTGTCGGGGGGGCGCAAGCGATCGCTGCTTTGGCTTACGGTACAGAAACAATTCCTAAAGTAAATGTAATTACTGGCCCTGGCAATATTTATGTCACTTTAGCCAAAAAGCTGGTTTACGGTACTGTCGGCATTGATTCTTTGGCAGGTCCGAGTGAAGTATTAATTATTGCGGATGAAACAGCAAATCCGGTGAATGTGGCGGCTGATTTGTTAGCGCAAGCTGAACATGATCCCATGGCCGCAGCTATTTTGTTGACCACTGATACTGCTTTAGCTAAAAACGTGCAAGTAGCTGTGGAAAGACAATTAGTAGATCATCCACGACGGATAGACACAGAGAAAGCGATCGCTCATTATGGATTAATTGTTGTTGTCGAGTCTTTATCAGCAGCAGCCGAATTTTCCAATGAATTTGCTCCCGAACATTTAGAGTTAGAAGTTAAAGATCCATGGGCATTACTTCCCCATATTCGTCACGCCGGGGCAATATTCTTGGGCTATTCTACACCAGAAGCCGTAGGAGACTATTTGGCAGGGCCTAACCACACCTTGCCGACTTCCGGTGCTGCTCGTTATGCTTCACCTTTAGGAGTAGAAACATTTCTCAAACATTCCAGTATTATTCAATACTCACCTACTGCACTGCAAAAAGTGGCTGGGGCAATTGACGCGCTAGCAACAGCCGAGGGCTTACCGTCTCATAAAGATTCAGTCAGACGCAGAATTCAGCAGGAAGAGTGATTTTCCTTGTTTATTTTTTGCCTAAACTATGGGACAAGGCTACTCGGTAGCTGCAAAAAATAGGATTGGAGAGCAATAACCTCAGATTTTCACCAAAGCTGTAACTGCTCACAACTGATATGAAGTAATTATATAAAAGGGATCTACCTTTTAGGAGATGAGTGGTGCTAAAAAATGTTTTAGTCGCTCTTGACGAATCGGAAATTGGGGAACGAGTTATTCAAAGTTTAAATGATTTGGTGTTGGCTAGTGATGCCAAAGTCATTCTCTGTCATGTATTTCCTACACTAGAGTCAGAGAGGGAAATACCCGCAGACCGCCCTCATCCAGAATCTTCAAAGTTTCCTGATTTCCATATTGAAAAACAACTGTTAACTTATAAAGAAAACTTATCATTCAACAGTGAATTAGAGTTGGTAACAGGTGATCCTGCGGTCGAAATTATTCGTCTTGCCAATATTTACAAGGCTGATTTAATTCTCATTGGCAGTCGCGGGTTAGTTGGGATGAAGCGAATTGTCTTGGGTTCTGTCAGCACTCAAGTCGTGGAAGAGGCTAATTGTTCGGTGTTGGTGGTAAAACCGACTTCTTGAGTTTTGAGTCCTGAACGGTAGGTTGAGGAAGGAAACCTCACGGCAAAAATCCCTGGTTAAGTTGGGTTTCATCGCTTTAACCCAACCTTGTATATTGAGAGAAGTGGGTGAATTAATTCCTCTTGTAGAGACATTAATCGCATTTATACTATTTATTTACCAAAAAATGACGCAAACTCAACAAATTTAAGGTTTGCCCTAAATTGAGAGGCAGGATTGAAATTCCCTCCAAGCGCGACTGCACCCAACCTTCTCCCCAGTACCATTCATGAAAGCCATCAATACCTCCACTGAGTAGCAACCGGAGACAATTGGGTTTTGCCACTTCTACTTGATGATGAATTGAAATTGGCCCAGTCCAGGTTGTAAACTGAAATCCAGTATGCAGTTCTTCTGGCATTCCTGGGGCGAAACTTTGCCCTACAAGCCATTTGGCTAGATTTTCGGGATGTTGCAAACTATCACGAATCGCACCTGCGGAGGCGGTGATCTCTATCCGTAGTTGACTTTGTTGAAAGTTACCTAGCATTTTTTAATAATTGTTTAAAGGTCTGGACTTACTTTTAGTACGTTGTAGTTCTAGTATTGCAAATACAATCACCAATCACAGCCTCGTTTTTCTACTAGATGAGAATTTAGAATAGAAAATGTAGACTTGTTAAGAAATGTAAGGTTTTTCATGGCTGATCAATTAATTCGTGCCACAGCTGCCGACGGCGGAATTCGTGCCGTGGGTGTGATTACCACTCGTTTAACAGAAGAAGCACGGCAACGTCACAAGTTGTCTTATGTGGCAACTGCTGCACTGGGGCGGAGTATGTCGGCGGGTTTATTAATGGCTTCTAGCATGAAGCGACCTGGTTCTAGGGTTAATGTCCGGGTGAAGGGCGATGGGCCTTTGGGTGGTATTTTGGTAGATGCTGGCCTGGATGGCACTGTACGCGGTTATGTGGCTAACCCATCTGTAGAATTGCCTCCTAATGAAAAAGGTAAGCTCGATGTTGGTGGTGCAGTCGGTAACGGTTTCTTGTATGTAGTGCGAGATATCGGTTATGGCTATCCTTACTCTAGTACGGTGGAACTAGTATCGGGGGAAATAGGCGACGATGTAGCTCATTACTTAGTTAGTTCTGAACAAACACCTTCGGCTTTGGTTTTAGGTGTATTTGTTGGAGCAGGTGGTGTAACGGCTGCGGGAGGGTTGCTAGTGCAAGTTCTGCCAAAAGCTGCCAGAGATGAAGCTTTAGTGGAAACACTGCAATCACGGGTATCTAGTTTGTCGGGATTTACGCCGTTGTTACAAGCTGGGAAGACGTTGGCAGAAATTTTTAATGATTTACTAGGAGATATGGGTCTGTCAATATTTCCTGAAAGTCAAATGTTGCGCTTCCACTGTGGCTGCTCTTTTGACCGTGTGCTAGGGGCATTAAAAATCCTGGGAGAAGAGGAATTGCAAGACATGATTATTAAAGATAATGGTGCTGAGGCAATTTGTGAATTTTGCGGCGAAGTTTATCAAGCAAGTAGTAATCACTTGGCTCAGTTAATTGTTGATTTGCAAACGGAATCTTCAGTTTCTAGCTAAAGTATAAATTAATACTAAAAAACGATGAAATTCATGCTATCTGTGGTCAGAGGATATTTAATCATGTAGCTTTGACAATATGAGAAAGTTACTATGAGAGGATTGGAATTATCAGTCTAGAACGGATCGCTATTCAACTATTTTGGTGTGAGAGATGACAAATCGGGATATTCCAGAAAGTTGGCCCCCATCCAAAGCAGGAGAGCCAGATGATAAGAAAAGATTATCCCGAAGACCACAATTCGGTGAAACTAAAGCAGTTGGTGTCCCGGCTACTGGTTCTACCTCTAAGTCAGTGATGCGAGAAAAGCAAGACGCTTCCGAATTACCTTTAAATAATCAGTCGGCAGAAACTAGTTTACCCACTAAAAATTCTGGCAAATCTCCACGGTGGTTGAAAAGCTGGATGCTGTGGGCGGTAATCTTAACTTTGATTCCTGGTAGTGTGGGATTTCTGGCGATGGCAATGCTGCTGAAGCTACCAAGCGCCCCCAATTGCCCAGCCATTTCCCGACCTTTCGTGAGTGCTTCAGTCAAGTTACATTGCGCTCAGATATCGGCTTCTAAGCAGAATGTTAAGGATTTACTCGAAGCGATCGCGATAGTCAGTAAGATATCAGATGACCATCCGTTGCGAGGACAAATTGATCGTTACTTAAAGGAATGGTCGCAGGATATTTTGCGGCTAGCAGACCAAAGTTTTCAGGCGGGAAATTTAGAGGATGCGATCGCTACTGCGCGTAAAATACCTAATGATCTGCCGGCTTATGAATTAGTAGATCAACAAGTTACTAAATGGGAGTTAATTTGGTCTCAGGCAGAAGATATATATAAGAAGGCTGAAGAGGAACTACAGGAACGGCGCTGGCAATCAGCGTTTATGCTATCGGCTAGATTACTGGTTGTAGAGAATCAATACTGGTCAAGTGTTAAGTATGATCAATTAAATAATTTGATTAGTTCAGCACGGGAAGATGGTGATAAGTTAGCAAATGCTGAACGTTTAGCAAATAGCAAAGTAGTAAATAATTTACTCGAAGCGATTAAAATCTCTGAGTCGATTAAATCGGAAAGCTATCTTTATGCCAAAGCGCAGGACTTGATTCCCAAAATTGGCCGAAAAATGCTGGAGTTGGCACAGGCAAGCGTGGATAGGCGCGATGCGGATACAGCCCTAGATATTGCTAGACAAATCCCAGCTAATACGCGTTTACAGACAGAAGTAGCAGATTTTATCGCTTTGACTGATGCCCAAAGGAGTGCATGGATTGGTACGGTATCTGGTTTAGAAACAGCTATTTTCCAGGCGCAACAAGTTGATGCTTCTCGGCCAATTTATGGTGAGGCACAGCAATTGATTGCTCGTTGGCAAATGGAAATTGAAGATGTGGCGCATTTAGAAAAAGCCCGGACATTTGCCAGCCAAGGCACTATCGAATATTTAACAGCAGCTATTAGTGAAGTCCAGATGATTTCTACTAATAATAATCCCCGCGCTTCAGAAGCGAGGAAAGAAATCAACCGTTGGCGTAACCAAGTGGAGACTATTGAAGATAAACCTATTTTGGAACGCGCTCAACAATTAGCATGGCTAAATGATATTAGTTCTTTACAAGCAGCAATATCTGAAGCTGGACAGATCCGCCGGGGTCGGGCATTGTACTCTGAAGCACAGAGCAAAATTAACGCCTGGACTGCTACTGTTGAGCGAATACAAGATCAGCCATATTTAGATCAAGCAAGAATGCTGGCGCGGAGTGGGGATTTAGCTACTGCTATTAATACGGCTCAATCAATTGCATCATCAAGGCGATCGCTTTCTGGTGAAGCAAGGAAGGCTATAGATGATTGGCAAGGGCAAATCCGCGCTAAAGAAAATTGGAATAGAGCTAAGGAAGTGGCGGTTGCTGGTACAGCAGAAGCTTTGTCTCAAGCAATAGGACTGGCTGATCGGGTTCCCAGAAGTAGCACTTTGCGTATGGATGCGAATGTTGCTATTAACCAATGGAGTCAGCAGTTATTCGATATTGCCAGTTCTCAGGGTGAGGTTAATATTCCTCGTGCTATTGAGATTGCTAAGTTGATTCCACGTAGTAGTTCTGTTTACAGTAGGGCGCAAGAGCAAATTCAAAATTGGCAGTCTTTTCTCAATCCTGAGCCTGTAGAAATTGAGCCAATTGTCCCCATTGTTGAGCCGTAATGTTTAATCGGGAGCAGCTCATTTTTTTAGACAGCCCTATGAAACCTCACCCCCATCCCCTCTTTTTACTAAGGAGAGGGGAGACTTTGAGGCAACTTTTTAGGCGGGGTGAGAGTGTGAAGGCTTTATCTGCGGTAAAATCATGCAAGCGATCGCCTAAATTTCGATCTACGGAACTCACAAGGGTTAAAAATAGTGCATGGATATGTCTGCTTGTGAGAAACTGGTATGGGATAGACGACTGTGGAAGCAGGTTGAGAACTAAGCTATTAGGCATATTTTTTCTTTTTCGTTGTAGTTTGAGAACTTCTAGACTCGACAGTAAACTCTGGTATTTCTGCGAGTTCAGCTTCACTCAAGCTATACTGTTCACAAACCAAACTCAAGCGATTTCCCAGTGTTTTCACGGCGTTGACTGAGTGAGTTAAATCACCTTGAAAGTAAACTAAAGTATTCATCTGCGGCTTAATTTGCCCTAGTTGGCGTTTATGCGACTTGAGTACCAATTCTCCCCCTTCCATATCTTGAGGTAAACGCACATAAAGAACGCTAACAACTGCTGGCGGTTCCACAGTTTTGCAATAAGAACGCAACGAGCGGTCAATGTGAGGGTCTACACGGGAACCTTCCTTCAGTTGCAAAGGATTGAGGTAAAAAGCGTTACAACCCGGTTGGAGAGCCAAATCTAGGTATGGTTTGAAGTAGGGAAATTTTTGTTCTACTATGGGAATGTGCGATCGTGTGAATACTACAGAAAAGCCCTTAGTCCCGACAAAATCGCGGTTGAGATTGTTGACAGCAAAGTAAGGACAAGCTTGAATTTCTCCCCATAAGTTGTTCAGATAGTCGCTGGGGAAAGCGTTTGGTTGTTGTTGAAAATATTTCACAGTCAGTATAAAGAGCAATGGAAGAATAATATACAGCCTTTTGCAAATAACTGCGGTACTGAATAAAATATAGCGAGCCTAAATAAGATGTGAACTTTTCTCTTCCTCTGTGATCTCTGTGTCTCTGTGGTTCGTTTAAAAAAAACCGTTCAAAACTCAAATAGGATTCCTATAGGAACCACAACTGATAAATCATCTGTGTTCATCTGTGGTTCTATAGTTTTACTTTTAAACTTCATCGATAGTTTTTGAGGTAGAAAAAGTATTTGCCAAAAAGCCAGGATTTTTGCTAGATAAAGAAATCGAGTTGTTAATTTTGGATAAAGTCGAGCTTAGAGGTAGGGAACAGGGAAAAGGAAAGAAGGGAGGTATAGGTTGACTGAGTTTTTAGCTTCGCAAACGATGGGTAATGGCAACCCATTCGTTTAATCGTTGACAATCAATTACCTCAAATCCGGCTTCAGTCAATGCTGTGGTAACACTTTCTTCATGATCTGTGGTAAATCCAGCTGTAATTAATAGCCCTGGTTGTGCTTTATTTTGACGCAGCGATGGGCAAAGCCCCGCTTTCAGCGATCGCCTAAAATCATCAGCGAGGGCAATATGTACCCGTGCGAAAATATTGGCAATAATTAAATCAAAGGTGTCTTTTGCATCAAGTTTTGACACATCATTAAGAGTATTTCCACCCATCCAATGCCCTAGTTCACTGCCACATCCCAGGCTACCTTGCATCACCTGTACTTGCTGCTCTACATTATTGAGAGATACAGTTTCCTGAGTCGCTTGTACAGCAACAGGATCATTATCTAAAGCTAAGACATTCGCTCCCAGTTTCGCCATTGCGACACTTAAAATACCTGAACCTGAGCCAAGGTCTAGCACCTGCATCTGAGGAACTATGTAGCGTTCTAGCAGTTGGAGGCTGACAATGGTTGCTGGATGTAACCCACTACCGAAGGCGAGGGTTTTTTGGATTTTTAAAGTGATTTTGTCTGCTATTTCAGATTGAGGAGATGTATCAGAATTGACAACAATAAATTTTTCCCCAATGGGATGCACAAGTGGCTGCGGCGCATCTGTGATTTTATTTTCTACAATATTTGTCTGAATTGTTGTTGTCATTCCAGTTCGATGCAAAGGCGAAAGCAGACTTTCAATTTTTTCTATCCGTGTCCGCGCGCTGACATCAGAGGCTAAATATAACCGCATCGTAAATGTCCAATTAGAATTAGCCGAATTGGATTCTGCATATTCGGTAATATAAATATCATTAATATCAATAGTTTCCGCTAGTAGCGTACACACCCAATCAACAGCTTCATGGGTTATATCCAGACTTAATTCTATCCACGACATATGATTTTCCTCACTTTTATGCTTTTGATAGGCTTTGGCGACGACTAAGCCCACCAAGCAAATCCCAGGGGTAAATCCTCATTATTACTGACTCTGCGACTATTTCCATCAACTTTTCAAGTGATACACTAAAGATACGCGCTAATTTCAGCAGAGATACGGCAAATATAAAGAAAGTGGCTGCTATAGAAAACTTTAGCAGTGGTTACACTCAAAAGCATTTTGAATCAAGCTGATATTTCAGTGGAAGATCTTTTAGATAATTTGTAAAATTTATCACTTTAGTTCCAAATAAAACTAAGTGATATATGTAGTTAAACCCACAGTTTTTAAAGCTGTGGGCGTTTTTGGTGAATCTGTATATTTACTATTGAGTTGATATAGTTAACACCTGTGGTGGTGTAGCATCTGGGGGATAGATCAAGTCTACTTCTACTAGTCTGCGATCGCCTGGTTTCATATTCAATAAAACCAAGGGTTCTCCCTGTTGACCTCGCCTTTGCACTAAATGAGTAAACCGAGTTTTAGCATGACCTTGATCATCTGTGTATCTTAACCGCACTGACCCCCGGAAAAATACTTGCGGTGCTGTTGTTGTAAAAAAGCGTAATCCCTGTTTTACCAAATTATCTTCTTTAATTGGTGTTTGCACAGATATACTTATGCTTTGAGGAGTTTCAGTATTATTATGTAGTGGTAACTGCAAACTATATTGAATACCATAGTTGCCATGAGCGCGATATGCGGTATCAGGATAACGTACCAGCATGGGCGCAGTCTGAATTTGCTTTGTTCCTAAAGTGCCACCATGCAGGCTACTCAAAGGATAGGAAAATGCTTTACCAGGTTGGGGAATTGTCAAATATCTCGCTGCGGGATTATCTACAACCAAAGATTTCCATTGAGAACCTTGGGCGACTCCGGCGACACGTCCATAAATTCTCGGCTTGTCAGTTACTTCTAGAGGTGTGGGAACTTTATCGCGTGGAGTTGACAATTCACCACTATTAAGTAAATTTTGCCACTCTTCTAAAGTCGGCGCACGTTCACTACCATCGGCATTCTGACGGGCAAATAAAGCCATACTAGCTGCATAAACAGTACCATTACTCTGCAACCGCATCAACGTAGAGCGACCATTTAAAGGTGGTGTCAGTTCTTTGACAGGAATAGGCAGATTTAATAACATCTGATTTTGTCCTGGGGGAATGACAATTTGGGCTGGGAAAATTTCTTGTCGCCTTCCCCTTAAAACATCAGACACAGCGCGATCGCCAGGACCTGCAAAGATATTACCTAAGATATTCTGACTCGTAGCTGGTAACTGAATAAATGGTGCATCTGGTTGACTTAAATAACTTGCTGCTTGCAAAATATTCACCGTTACTGGTTTCGTTCCAGGGTTGTGTAGCATGATTCCTAAATACAGCGATCGCAAATCCTCCGGTGGTTCAGCCTTAGCAATGTGGTGAGCAAAAATATCAAATCGCCCCCGAAACGGATAATTCAGATGCGCCTCAGATACCTTTTTGCCATCTGGGGGAAAAGTAGAGAGTAAAATACCTTCCTTTAATACCAATTCTGGACTATTGCTGTTAAATACAGGCACAGTATCCAGTTGTCCCGGTAAAGAACGGACTTCTTGGGGTTTTATCACTTCTTCAGGGGGTGGCGTAGCAGGTGCTGATTGGGCGAGGATTAAATTTAGTAAAAATGACAACATAATACTGAGAAATGGCTTCACCTAAGAGACGCTGACGACTTTATGAAAGTGCCAAATTGTTAATAATTAATAAGAAATCAGCCAAGACGACTGGCAAATTTTCAGAATTCAACACTGGAACATGGACAAAAATACAACCTGCTGCGAGTTGATTTTGGCACAAGTAATTTAAAACTGCATGGTACAACCCGTTACAAACAAATTTACCGCAGTCGTGGCTAATCTCAATTTCTGTTGTACCTGCTACTAATTTTTCTAAATTAAAAGTTGTCGGCAAAACAGTTTCCTCGAAGCTAGCAACCGCCTCCAGACTAAGTTTTGTCCTATTAGCAGCCATGCCACAACAAATAATATAATCGGGTTGCAGTTCAGATATTTTTGAAATTACTTGTGAACTAGCCAGATGAACATCCACAGGTAAACGCCGCAAAAATTTTAAATCATCAGGGAGCGAGTCAACTTTGATCACTTCCAGTAATAAATCATCGGAAGAGTTTGACTGTTGATCGCTCAACCAAACTTCAAAAGAAGTTAATAGTATTTTTTTCGCCATAAGAAATATTATTTAGAATAGAAACAGCCTCCATAATAAACTTACAAGGAGCCAGTTAATGCCAGTCATTGCAGTCGTAGATTACGATATGGGAAATTTGCACTCAGTCTGCAAAGGTTTAGAAAAAGCTGGAGCAACTCCTCAAATTACTCATTCTGCTAAAGATTTAGAAATGGCAGATGCCGTAGTCTTGCCGGGAGTAGGAGCATTTGATCCCGCAGTTCAACACCTGCGATCGCGTGGTTTAGAACAACCCATTAAAGATACAATCGCATCGGGGAAACCCTTCTTAGGCATCTGTTTGGGATTGCAAATTTTATTTGAATCCAGTGCCGAAGGTATCCAACCAGGGCTGGGAATTATCCCCGGAAAAGTGCGAAGGTTTCGACCAGAAGCAGGCATTACTATTCCGCACATGGGATGGAACCAACTGAAGTTCACGCAACAAAAAAACATTTTGTGGGAGCATTTGCCAGCTGATCCTTGGGTATATTTTGTTCATTCTTACTATGTTGACCCAACTGATCCCCAAGTTCGAGCTGCAACTGTTACGCACGGTTCCCAAACTATCACAGCTGCGATCGCTCGTGAAAACCTGACAGCCGTGCAGTTCCACCCGGAAAAGTCTTCTAACATCGGGTTGCAAATCTTATCTAATTTTGTTGCACAAGTCCGCGAAAAAATTGCTGCATAATCCAACTTTTATTTTGAGATTTTGTCGTTTGTTTTTGTCCTTTGTTGTATGTTTTGCCGATGACTAATGACCAATGACAATGAGAATTTACGGGAATCGCCAAATTAAAACTTTACCAGGGCAAGCTACCAGACCTACCAGTGCGCGGGTCAGGGAGGCAGTATTTAATATTTGGCAGGGAACAATTATAGATTGTTGCTGGCTAGATGTGTGTACGGGTAGTGGTTCGATGGGTGCAGAGGCTTTGTGTAGAGGAGCCAGTTTAGTCGTGGGAATTGAAAAATCAAGCCCAGCCTGTGCCATTATTCAACAAAACTGGCAGCAGGTAGTGCATGGTGAGCAAAAATGGCAACTGTTGCGAGGTGATGTCATCCAGCAATTAAAATGCTTATCAGGAAAGCAGTTTGACAGAATTTACTTTGATCCACCTTATGCTAGTGGATTATATCAGCCAGTGTTAAAGGCGATCGCACATCATAATTTATTAGCTGTTCATGGTGAAATAGCTGTAGAACACAATCCCCAAGGTTGGATACCACCAGTCATACCAACTTGGGAAATTTGCCGCCAAAAGGTTTACGGTAACACAGCCCTGACTTTTTACAGAATCATGGATGAGGGTAACGAAAGACAATTATATCGTTTATAACTATGAGCCAGTAGACAAGGCAAGTAATTTTATACAAGGATGAAGATGGTTATTGGATTGTAGAGTGTCCAAGCTTAAAGGGATGTATTAGTCAAGCAAAAACGAAAGAAGAGGCTTTATCCAATATCAAGGAAGCTATTGTAGGCTACGTAACTGCTTTAGAGGAAGATGGCTTGTCTGTGCCTGAAGACAAGTTTGAAACATTTCTGGTGGTGGTGTGAGCCAGTTACCCAGTATTTCGGGAAATGTCTTGTAGAGACGCGATTAATCGCATCTCTACGCCGGAATTTTAACCCCCCAATTCGTTGGGGCGCTTGTATTGCTGATAGGCGGCGAAAAATAGACCAGCCAGAGTGACAACAATCAGACCAAGGACAATACCGGATAGTAGGGGTTCAACCACTTTAAATCTCCTGTGAGCAAATGTTCAATATTCGTTTCTGCTTTTAATTCTACCAAATAAGCGATGAATCCCTAGTCCTACAATATTTTTCGAGGACTAATGATCATAAAAAAATTATTATTTGTGCTTGCAGACACCATCAAGAACTTTTAAGCTATGTGTAGGAAATGAAAAACTTTTAGTAAACTCTACTTCTACGGCAAACCTTTTGGATAACCAGATTACCAAACCAGAAACTCGGATACGGTGGATCGCCTTATTGGCTCTGGTGATAGTGCTAGCAGCCCCTTTGGGACTTTTTGGTGTTCAAATGGTTAGAGCTGCTGATCCTTATGTGAAGAATGTCCTTTCCCTCAAAGGAGACTCGATTCAAGGACACGCGATATTTCAAATTAACTGTGCTGGTTGTCATGGACTGGAAGCATATGGGCTAGTCGGCCCTAGTTTGCAAGGTGTTTCTAAGCGCAAGTCACAATATAAGCTGATTCATCAAGTTATTAGTGGCGAAACACCGCCAATGCCCAAATTTCAACCTAGCACTCAAGAGATGGCAGACCTATTGAGCTATTTAGAAACGTTAAGGATTTGAGATAAAATCTAAAACTTAGAAATCAAAAATTACAATGACAAAGCTCACTCCTAATTCTAGTTTTAGTGTTACCCTACGGTTGCAAATTCCCAATCGTGTGGGAATGTTAGCTTCAGTAATGCAGGCGATCGCCACCTCTGAAGGTAATCTTGGACAAATCGATTTAATCGAACAAACCCGCCATGAATCTACCCGTGATATTACTGTAGATGCAGCTAGTACCGAACACGCTGAAACTATAGTGCAAGCAGTGAAAGCATTGCCAGATATTACCTTACTCAGTGTTCATGACCGCACCTTTAATTTGCATCGTGGGGGCAAAATTAGCATTGTCAGCCGCATTCCCCTGAAGAGTGTTTCTGATTTAGCAATGGCGTATACTCCAGGCGTTGGTCGTATTTGTACAGCGATCGCTCAAGACCCAGAAGAAGTTTACAACCTCACCATCAAACAAAATACTGTCGCCATTGTTACCGATGGTAGCGCTGTTTTAGGCTTGGGAAATCTCGGACCATCTGCGGCTTTACCAGTTATGGAAGGTAAAGCGATGCTATTCAAAGAATTTGCAGGGCTTGATGCTTTTCCCATCTGTCTTGATACCCAAGATACAGATGAAATTGTGCGGACAGTCAAACATCTGGCTCCGGTTTTTGGTGGTGTCAACTTAGAGGATATTGCTGCACCGCGTTGCTTTGAAATCGAAACCAGATTACGAGAAGAATTAGATATCCCGGTTTTTCATGATGACCAACACGGTACAGCCATTGTTACCTTAGCAGCCTTATTTAACGCCTTAAAGCTGGTGAATAAGTCATTAGCAGAAATCCGCATAGTCATTAACGGTGCTGGAGCGGCTGGAGTAGCGATCGCTCGGTTACTTCGCAAAGCAGGAGCCGAAAAAATCTGGATGTGCGACTCCAAAGGAATTATCTCCACGAGTCGCACTGATTTGACCCCAGAAAAGCAGGAATTCGCCGTCAAAGCCCAGGGTACACTGGGGGGTGCAATGCAAGGTGCAGACGTGTTTATTGGCGTGAGCGCACCCGGAGTATTGACAGTGGAAATGGTGCAAGCAATGGCTAAAGATCCGATTGTTTTTGCGATGGCCAATCCCATTCCCGAAATTCAGCCAGAATTAGTGAGTAAAATTGTCGCTGTCATGGCTACAGGTCGGAGTGACTACCCAAATCAAATTAATAACGTCTTGGCTTTTCCCGGAGTATTCCGTGGGGCTTTAGATTGTCGCGCCCAGACAATTACCACCACCATGTACTTAGAAGCAGCAAATGCGATCGCCTCCTTAGTCAAACCTTCAGACTTGAACCGGGAACACATCATCCCATCAGTCTTTGACAAACGTGTTGCACCTGCTGTAGCTGCTGCTGTACAACAAGCCGCCCGTCAAGAAGGAATCGCCAAGAGTTAATTAATTCCCCATAAAAAATATTTCAAATTTTCTTGTGGGATGGGTGTCCCCACCCGTCCCGTAATTTTTACCCACTCCCCACTCCTACTGCACAGGAATAAAACCAGCACGTTGGACAGCTTGTTGTCCACGAGAAGATAAAGCAAATTCAACAAATTGCTTAACGGCTGGGCTAGTTTTACGCGGTACTGCTAAATAGACAACTCGACTAATCGGGTAACTACCATTTTTCACTAAAGCCTGATCTGTAGGCGACATTCCATTAATGGGAAGAACGCGGACACTTGTCTGATTTTCAATTTGAGTCACAGTACTGTAGCTAATGCCATCATTACCTAAAGCCCGTAAGATGGGCGTAGTTTCATCTTGCTGCACCGTGGTAAAATTGCCGCCATCAGGTGGGAAAGGTTTACCCGAAAGTACCGCTTCTTGAAAGAAAGAATGAGTTCCACTGTCACGAGAACGGTTAATCACTTTTATCGGTAGATTCGGTCCACCCACCTCCGACCAGTTCGTGATTTGTCCGAGGAAAATTGAACGCAACTGTTCCAGAGTTAATCCCCCTTTATATGGGTTATTGATACCAACCGCCACAGCCAAACCATCACGCGCAATCGGTACTCCCACGATTCCCCCAGCCGATTCGCTAGCATTCAGGGGACGTGAACTAGCAGCCATCAATACTTTGCCATCAATCAGGTTTTTTATGCCTGCATTAGTGCCATTAGGTTTACCGTCAGGTATCCCATAACTTGTAGGTAAATTAGGATTTAGAAAGTTATAGCCAATTTGAAACTGTTTAACTAGAGTAACTATAGTCACACTGCCATCAATCGTTAAAACTGTTGGATTTGGCAAACTCGTATCTAAACTTCCTAAATCAAAACCTTGAGTAGGGCTAGATTCAGACCCAGAAGATTGATCATCATTTAAATATTGGGATGCATTCTGATTGGGATCTGCGGAACTTTGGATTTGTCCAGGCAATAGTTTGAAGTACCACAAACCCAATCCTAAAACTCCACCAGTGATCAATAGAGTTAGCAGCAGTATGAGTATTTCTCGATTTTTGCTGTTTGTAGCCATATTTTATATTTACCCTAATTCACCAGGTTTACAGAGGTTTTCAGCTACTACCCAAAAGTGATATTTTAATGAAATTGCCCTGGTGATAAATTTCCCATTCACATGAACTAGACAACCCAAAAATCAAAAACTCAGCCTAGCTTTACCTCGTGGGTAAATCTTTCTCTCTCATTACTAAGAAAGGATATCCGCAGGACAGGGTGAGCTTTTTCGGTAGTTTTGAGGTCATCCGATCACTTGTGTGGTAATTTTGTTACAAAGGCAGGATGTGTCACAAGAATATTATACTGATGAAAATTCCTTTGTAACTGGTCTTTTTAGCCCAATAAGCCTGGTTTGCTTTACAGCAGTTTGCACGTGAGTATAGGACATTGAATGATAATTAACCACAGATGAACACAGATGAATATGGATGAATATGACACTGCTGTCATGTCTGATGATGTCTCAAGTAGAGACGCGAGAAAAATTGCGTCTCTGTTTTTTTAGCAGTGCTATTCTGCGTTCAAAAATTCTAAATACCCATTGCTGAGTTCTTTCACCGCTAAATCATAAAATTGCTTACCATGTTCTGGTGTTGCTAAAGCCGGGTTTGAACCCATGCGTCCATCTGGGTAACTTTTACGGAAGTCAGTTGCACTATAAATTCTGTGTCCACTGGCAACTTCTGGAGAGAGGGGTGCTTGTTTTATGGACTCTGGATAAATATACTGGGTGAGGGCGACTTCGCTGGGTGTCGCATGAGAGCCTTCTTGGTCGCCGTATAATTCTTTAGCGAGTTTGTATACAGAACTGCACATAAACCAATTAGCTACTTGACATTGTACCTGTTGGGCGTTGGCAATCTGCAAATCTTCCAAATGTGCGTAAGTTTCCGAAAAAGCAGCTTTGAGGGTGGCAATATTACCACCGTGTCCGTTGATAAAGTAGAATTTGCTAAAACCAGCTTTGGTTAAACAGGTGATATAGTCTCGTACTACCTGAATCAGAGTACTGGGACGCAGACTTATTGTGCCAGGAAAAGCGGTATGGTGTAATGCCATCCCCACATTGATTGTAGGGCCAATGAGTGCCTGAGTTTCTTCACCTACACCACGTGCGATCGCCTCTGCACAAATCGCATCAGTCCCAATTAAACCTGTGGGGCCATGTTGTTCTGTAGAACCAATGGGGAGAATAATACCATGCGATCGTTGTAAATAAGCTTCAACTTCTGGCCAAGTGCTTAAATGTAGTTGCATTTTGTGGAAAAATCTAGTTTAGGAATATCCAATTTCTAGCATTTTAAAAAATTCCTCGACTACTGCATCTGGATTTTCATAACACCTAGAGGAATCAAATCTTTCCACGACCTTGATACCGTGTCTTCTAAAAATGCGTTCTCTTTCTTGTTCTTCTACTCTGCGTTCTGGGGGATGATGTGGTCCATCAACTTCCAAAATTCCCCATTTACCGTGATAACAAATTAGAAAATCAGCCTCTTTATTTGCTCTACCATTGGGTGTATTGAGTCGAGCTAAACAGTTGGGTAAAAATAAAACTTCAGCGCGGTCTAGTGCTTCAGCAATTTTGATTTCAGATTTTGAGCGAAATCTTAGCCTTTGCCAAGTATGAGTTTTGTAATGGGAATTAAACTGAACTCCTTGGTTATTGGCATTATTGGCACTTGCGGGAGTTTTGCGTAAAATTAAGTCTGTATTTTCTATAATTTTTTTGTATAAACTAGCAAATTCTCCAGGTAAAAATTTACCTTTTATCGGTCGTCGGCGTTCTTCTTTTTTTATGCTTTCTTCATCATATTCACCAAATAAATAAACATATTCACAAACTATTTTATCTAGTTTTGTTGCACTATTAACACTCCAATCTTTTATACAAACACCTGTCAGAGTTGCGTTATCAAAATTTGTAGCGGTTACTCTGGATTTTCTCAGGTCAGCCCCACTCAGGTCAGCCCCACTCAGGTCAGCCCCACTCAGGTCAGCCCCACTCAGGTCAGCCCCATTCAGGTCAGCCCCATTCAGGAAAGCCCCACTCAGGTCAGCCCCATTCAGGAAAGCCCCACTCAGGTTAACCCCACTCAGGTTAGCCCCATCCAGGAAAGCCCAAATCAGGTCAACTTTTAAACCTAAATTTTCCCGCCTCCACTTATTCCAAACTTCTACACCCTGTTTCAGTATTGCTAGATGCCGCTCTGCCATTATTGATTATTTATACTTAAATTTTTCAATATTCGGATTTTAACCTAATACGGTAAAACAAGCTCTTTCAAGTTAGCACCGTCAAAAATTCAAGGTGGGTTACACTGTCGCTTTAACGCAGCCATGTCCCTTGGGCTATACCCACCCTACGTTTCTGAATTAGAGTATAAAATGCCAAAATCACCTTTCTTCTTCTTTCTACCTTTGCGCCTTTGCGCCTCTGCGTGAAACAAATCCATACTATCAATCAGCAACGCCCTATTTTCCATACAACGTCAAAAAGACACAGTACATACTGTGTCCTTTTCCTCGTATTCAATTGACTGTAGAGATGTTTGCATTTTGCAGGATAAAATCAACCAAAAGAGCAGAAAATTAAGTCTTGATTCTTGAATCTTGACTAATCAAAACAATAATGTTTTTTCACATCGCTTGTAATTTCCCATGTACAGGACATACCAGCAGGAAAAGTGACTAAATCACCTTTACCCATCTGCACTGGTTCTCCACCATCAGGCGTAACAACGACATCACCTAACAAAAAATAACAAGTCTCTTGAGTATCATAAGTCCAGGGAAATTTGGAGATTTCTTTCTGCCAAATTTCCCATTTCAAAACACCTAACTCCTTGAGATGTTCTTCACTCGGTTGATGCTCAATTTTAATTTCCATGCTATGTTTTCTCAGTTGTGATTTAGCAATAGGTCTGGATGTCTTCTCCACACTTATCTACTAAATAACACAATGCCCGAAAGCGCAAGCCGATAAACTGATCATACAGTGGATTCAGCTTACACATTGCCGGAATTTGTCCTATTTTGCGTCCGAAGAAGATAATATCACGCTCGAAAGGACACTGAGCTGGAATCAATTTCGCAATAAAGTGAGCAAAGTCACGATTTTTAACTTCGAGATTGTCTAGCTTATTACGCAATGGTTGCAGTAAATCGAATTTAGGGCGAGTAAATTTATTTGTGCTACCTGCTTTATGCGTAGCTTCTACTTCTGCGGAGTTGATAAAAGCAGGTAGGATAATATGGTGATTATTTGTTTTAAGCATAGTTCTGATCAAGGTGTTCCTTGTATTGATAAACTATTTGCCAATTTAGAGCTTTACCATCCAATCTATGTCGGTAATATCTCTTGTGCTGATGAATAGAAAGAGCAAAAGCACAAAATGAGTAATTTGCATAGAATCTGCTGGTAAATAGTTCACTTAACTTATATTTAAGTTCACTAGATAACGAATAACTGTCCCGTTAAATACAAAATAACAAAGAAAATATAAAAATGGCCTTCCATTAACTTATACTTATTAATTGCTGATTTTGAATGTAGCGATCCCCTATATTTGATTTCAATTCATAGTTCAGAAACTGCCTAGTAGTTTAATTTGGACTTTTGTCAGCTAAAGCAGGTGTAACCTTGACTCTAGCTAGAATTAATTTCTAGTTATTGCTTAACCCTGAATGATATTAGAACCTTGGTATCAAAAAAAATGTTATTTTTGCTACAAAACTCTTCCTGACTATTATTTAATCACCTGCACAATATCTTTGATAGTACAAACTAATCTAATTTTCGCAGTTTCAGCAATTCATACCATAATTACAGCTAAAATGCAAGTAGCATTAGGCACATAAAAATTGCTTGGACGCATGATCTCGAATACCTACAAGATTTAATTTATGGTTTGTAACCAAAAAACTGTTAAGTAAAATTACAAAATTTGCCAAAATATTGAGAAATTGGCTGCAAGTCAAACATAGCTTTAACGTAGAACCTATAGGAGATACTTGAAGCAAATATAAAATATGAACCAGAATAATACTCAAAAATACCAGTTTGTCTGTACTCTCACCTTTGGTGACATCTACGGTCAAATAATTGTTTGGCTGATTACAATCACAATCAGTTTGGCATCCGCTTTGGCGTTGATGGGTGCTAAACGGCCTGTATATGCTTTAGTCACGGTGGGTCTGGTAGTTCTGTTATCATTGCCATTCTTGCTGTTTGCATTCGTCACTACGTTATTCAATCATATTGAAGTCACAGCTATATCTCCAGGAACGAAGACTGAACCCATACCCGGTAATGTTTCTCAGCAACAACCAGTACAAGCCACTAGTTGATTGAAACAAATCCTCATTTTGACACCCTGCCATCAGCAGGGTATTTTTTGATTGAGATGATGTCTGGAAATTTATTGGTATTGTATACTCGTCTATGACATTGACTGATATTGAATTAAAGGCTGTGGCAAAAGAGCGATAAGCTGACAAAACCTTATTTTGCAAAACACATTTAAATATAACTCTTGTGGAACGGGCAAGATGCCAGTTCAGATTGTGGAAGTTGAATCCTCAACAGATGAATGCAAGCGCTGATTTGTGAGTTGGCTAGGCACGCCGCAGGCATGAAAAAAATTATCTAAGTAGATATAAGCGCTATTAAATACTTATTAAGTAAGTGGGCGTTAAAAAATATAATCTAAACCTAACCCCCCAACCCCCTTCCCTAGCAGGGAAGGGGGAGTCAAAGTCTCTCACCTGGTAGGGGAGAGGAATGGAAGCGAGGTTTTATATTTAATTGTGCCAAGCTACTTACCGCATAATATAAAAAGTGAATCTTGTGGTTTTTCCTCTGAAGATGACAGGAGCAAAAGAATAGTTGAATCTCGATATTGATGACCAGAATGGCGGTGTGATCTCAGTTGACTTGAATTGGGATCAGTTGGTGGCGACCATTGCTCTCCAGATCCGTCAATCCTTAGACCTAGCAATTATTTTGCAAACCACTGCCGAGAAAGTGCATCAGCTTTTAAACTGCGATCGCGTACTGCTCTACCGATTTGACGCAGATGGAAGCGGTGGGGTGGTGGTGGAAATTGTTTCCGATCCGCAGTGGTCATTGCTGGATCGGATGGTGGATGATCAATGCTGGGAATCTGGCTGGCTCGAACCCTATCAAGAAAAGCAGATCCGAGGGAGCGCCGACGTTAGTGCCGCCAACCTCAGCCCCTACCATGCCGAATTTCTGGCTAAATTTGAGGTCAAAGCAAATCTGGTAGCCCCAGTCCTGTGCGAATCGCGGCTGTGGGGGTTGTTGATTGCCCATAGCTGTCAAGCTCCCCGCCCGTGGCAAGCCAAAGAAATGGAGGGGTTGCAGCAGATTACCGTTCATCTGGGCATCGCAATTCATCAAGCAGACTTGATAGCGCAGTTGCAATCTGCAAAGGCAGATTTGGCAGCAGCAACTCACACGCAGGAACGAGAGCAGGCTAATCAGCAACTTTTTGCAAAAGTAGAGGAGTGCAAAGAGGTCGCGACAGCACTGCACCAAGACAACACATCGGTCAGTGAAGCCCGCTTCAAAAAACTAGCATCAACCTTGCCGGGAATTCTCTACACCTCGATTCAGCGAATAGATGGGTCGATAGAGTTTACCTACGCCAACGACTTCGCCTCGGAATTGTTAGAAGTTGACGTGGATCAGATACTCGAAAACTCAAATATCTTCTTTTCCATGTTCCATCCCGATGATATGGCAGGGTATATGGCAGTGGTTGAGGAAAGTTTAGCGACTATGCAGCCGTTTCGTCACGAATGGCGCATCATTACTCCTTCGGGTAAAACAAAGTGGATACAGGTCAATAGTCGCCCTGAGAGGCTAGCAAATCAAGAGGCGGTTTGGTTTGGCATTGTCATAGATGTAACTGATTTCAAGCAGTCTGCACTGGCCTTGCAGCAAAGCGAAGCCCGCTATCGCAACATGATTGAAACCACTATGGAAGGAGTATGGTTGTTGGATGCAGAGGGCAAAACTACCTTTGTCAATCAGAGGATGGCAGATATGCTGGGCTACACTGCTGCTGAGATGGCGGACAGCACGTTGATGGATTTGATTGCTCCTTCTGATCTCCCCCAAGCCCACAGCTATCTACAAGGACGACAGCAGGGTATTCAGGAACAACATCCCTTCAAGTTTCAGCGCCAGGATGGAACTGTTCTGTGGGCGCTGGTCTCAGCCACACCTCTGTTAGATTACCACGGCAACTTTTTGGGGATAACGAGCTTACTCACCGACATTACTGAACTTGTCACTGTTCAACAAGCACTCAAAACGTCCCAGATTCAACTCAGTAGTCTTTTAGATAGTTCCTTGGATGGCATTATGGCGTTTCGTACGGTACGCGATGACGAGGGCATGATTATTGACTTTGAGTGGTTGTTAAGTAATCCCGCCGCCTGTCAACTAGTGGGGCGATCACTGGAGGAACTGATTGGTAAACGGTTTCTCGTGGAAATGCCTGGAAACCAAGTGGAAGGACTATTTGATCAGTATGTAGATGTGGTGGAATCAGGGAAACCGTACAAAGGGAAATTGTACTACAACCACGATGGAATTGAGTCTTGGTTTGACAATATTGCAGTCAAACTCGAAGATGGTTTTGCTGTTACCTTCCGGGATATGACGGCAATCAAACAATCGGAACAGGCGATTCAGCAAGTGAATCAACAACTGGAAGAGCGCGTTGCCGACCTTAATCAACGCCATGCAGAAATGCTGATCTTAAGCGAAATTAGCGATTTCTTACAAGCCAGCCTGACGGTGGCAGAAGCCTGTAATGCTCTCACTAGTTTAGTTAAACCCCTTTTTTCTGGCTGTTCTGGGGGACTGTTTATTACCAATCCGTCTCGTAACCGAGTGGAGATGTTGTCTTTTTGGGGAGATTCTCTGCAATCTTTACCCGATTTTCACCCCCAGGATTGCTGGGCTTTGCGGCGGGGGCGATCGCATACTTGTTACCACCATCAATCGGGGCTGCGCTGTCACCATATTCATCAAGCAGATGAAAAGATCGCCACCACTGTCTGCATCCCCATGATTGCCCAAGGTGAAACTTTGGGTTTGTTCTACCTCAGTAGTAATAACCCTACTGCCCTCCTTGATGCTAAACGACAGATTGCTCGCACCGTTGCTGAACAGGTAGCACTGGCGATCGCTAACTTAAATCTTCGAGAAACTTTACAATATCAGAGCATTCGCGATCCGCTCACGGGTTTATTTAACCGCCGGTATCTCGAAGAAGTCCTGACTCAAGAAATTGCCCGTGGCCAACGTCAACAAAACCCCATCGGTGTGGTGATGATTGATGTGGATCACTTTAAGCGGTTCAACGATACCTACGGACATGAGGTGGGAGACTATGTGCTGCAAACCATTGGCGCAATACTTAAAGAGAGTGTGCGTGCGTCAGATGTTCCCTGCCGCTATGGAGGAGAAGAAATAACCTTGATTCTGCCAGAATGTTCCCTAGAGCAAACCACAATGAAGGCTGAACAGATTCGAGAGGCGATCGCCAAACTGACTCTTTTTTACCACGGACAGCAGTTGGGTAAAGTCACCATATCACTCGGCGTGGCAGGCTTCCCGAAGCACGGCGTAACAGGCACAGCACTTATACAAGTTGCTGACGCTGCCCTCTACCGTGCCAAAGCCGCCGGACGCAATCAAGTCCTAGTTGCACCTTGAGCGAAGAAGCAGAGAAAAACTAACGCGTCTCTACAATGGAACAACAACTTATTGCAGACAGGGCTAATTATGCTGGAACATGATGTGATTATTGTCGGGGGGGGATTGGCGGGATGTCGCGCTGCTGTGGAAATTGCGCGCACTGATCCTAGTTTAAATGTAGCTGTGGTGGCTAAAACTCATCCTATCCGTTCCCACTCGGTTGCAGCCCAAGGTGGGATGGCGGCTTCACTCAAAAATGTTGATTCTGAAGATAGTTGGGAAGCACACGCTTTTGATACTGTAAAGGGTTCTGATTATTTAGCAGACCAAGACGCAGTGGCTATTCTCGCCCAGGAAGCCCCAGATGTCGTGATTGATCTCGAACACATGGGTGTTTTATTCTCGCGTTTACCTGATGGTCGCATTGCTCAACGCGCTTTCGGTGGACATTCTCATGATCGCACTTGCTACGCTGCGGATAAAACTGGTCACGCGATTCTGCACGAGTTGGTTAACAACCTGCGGCGTTATGGTGTGCATATCTACGAAGAATGGTATGTAATGCGCCTGATTTTAGAATCAGGTGAGGCCAAGGGTGTAGTGATGTTTCACCTGTTAGATGGGCAGATAGAAGTCCTCCGCGCCAAGGCGGTGATGTTTGCCACTGGTGGCTATGGTCGCGTTTATAATACTACTTCTAATGATTACGCTTCTACGGGCGACGGTTTGGCAATGACTGCGATCGCAGGTTTACCCCTAGAAGATATGGAATTTGTACAATTTCACCCAACTGGTTTGTATCCAGTAGGAGTATTGATTTCTGAGGCTGTCCGGGGCGAAGGAGCGTATTTAATTAATAGCGATGGCGATCGCTTCATGAAAAACTATGCCCCCAGTCGCATGGAACTAGCTCCTCGTGATATTACCTCACGAGCGATCTCCTACGAAATTCGCGCTGGTCGTGGTGTTCATCCCGACGGGAGTGCAGGCGGTCCCTGTGTCTATCTTGACCTGCGACACATGGGCAAAGAAAAAATTATGAGTCGTGTTCCCTTCTGTTGGGAAGAAGCCCACCGCTTAGTCGGTGTTGATGCTGTAACTCAGCCGATGCCGATTCGCCCCACAAATCACTATTGTATGGGTGGTATCCCAGTGAACACCGATGGTCGAGTTCGCAGCAGTGGTGATAATTTAGTTGAAGGCTTCTTTGCGGCTGGTGAAACATCTTGTGTCTCTGTACATGGCGCTAATCGTCTCGGTAGTAATTCGCTGTTAGAATGTATAGTTTATGGTAAGCGCACTGGAGCAGCGATCGCTCAATATGTGCAGAATCGGAAGTTACCTGCTGTAAACGAAGAACAGTATATCAAAGAAGCCCAGCACCAAATACAAGCCTTAATAGAACAGCCTGGGAAATATCGAATTAACCAAATTCGTCAAGCCTTCCAAGATTGTATGACTGAATGCTGTGCTGTTTTCCGAACTGAAGACGTAATGCGTGAAGGTTGGCAAAAAATCACAGAATTGCAACAGCAATATTCGCAAATTTATTTAGATGATAAAGGTAGCTGCTGGAATACAGAACTTGTAGAAGCCTTAGAACTAAGAAACTTAATGGTAGTCGGGCAGACAATTCTTGCCTCAGCCCTGAATCGTCAAGAAAGTCGCGGCGCACACTTCCGCGAAGATTACCCCCAACGAGACGATATTAATTTTTTGCAACATACAATGGCATATTATTCACCAGCAGGTATTGATATTCAATATCGTCCAGTGGTGATTAATATGTTTGAGCCAAAAGAGCGGAAATATTAGCAAGTTTCCTAAATTACATGATTCATTTTGTGGTGTTGGGTGTGCAATATATACAAAAACACTAACACCCATCCCACAATCAAATTTTGGATATTAATATTTTTTATTTGCAGATATAGCAACCGCCAAGGAGGTTAATACATAAATGGATAATCAAACTTAGACACCAAAAGGGTTTTAACCCACTCCCCCGGTTACTGAGCGACTTGTACTGAGCGAAGTCGAAGTAACTCCCTACTCCCCAGCTATATTATACAAAACCTGATAATTCTCAAACATTTAACTCTCTCGTTATAGGAGAGAAAAAAAAGAAAAGCTGTTGTTTTGCGATTGTACGAAAAATGGCAATTATAATTATTTTTGATGCTTACTAGTGATAGTTTGTTATTTCCTAATTGAGCCTTATATGGGAATATCTGGAATATAGAAATTCAATCTCAGGGAAAACCTGAAGCACTATAAGACTTTTTCTTAATCTGTCACTTGTAAAAGTTAAGTGGAAGTATTCACAATTCAGGATCGCGTCAACATCAAAGATCTATGATAACGACAATTGCTCGGTCTGCCCTATCATCAGTTCTTGGTGCAGCAATTGCTTGTGCAAGTATTGTGCCAATAACTTCCGTCCAAGCTCAAACGAACTGTCCGACCGCTACTAGACCAGAAATTGCTGAACTTTTCAACCGATGGAATAAATCTTTACAGACAGGTGATCCAAATTTAGTTACCCAGAACTATGCCAGAAATGCTATTTTGTTGCCAACAGTTTCCAACCAAGTGCGAAGAAATCATGAAGAAATTCAAGACTACTTTGAGAAGTTTTTGACACAGAAACCTATAGGAAAAATTAACTACCGTAATATTCGCCTTTATTGCGGTGTCGCTATTGATTCAGGGACATATACATTTACACTCAGAAATAATGGTCAGAGTCAGGAACTTCCAGCAAGATACACCTTTGTCTATAACAGAGTTGGCAATAGATGGCTAATAGCAGAACATCACTCTTCAGCTATGCCCGAAACAAGCAATACCAGTTCTAAATAGTAGTTTACCCGCTTCACCCATTCGTTAATCCTTGAAAAATTATGCCCAAAAGTGACATGAGTTAAATTAGTCCAAAGTCCACAAGTCTTTTTGCGGATAATGGGCGAGGTATTTACCACAAAACTCATGTCCAATCACTACTTAATCCAGGCGAGTTAGGCAACAGCGAATTTTGCTTGACTCCTACTGAAGACGGATGTATGCTTAATATCAAATAGAAGGGGAGTAGCTGCTGGCAGTAAATTATAGTTTACAAGCCAGTACATTTGAATCAACATACTGGCGATGAGCCTGGTTCAGATGACAAATAACAAATATTTGGTAGCGAGACCTTCACTGAGTTTACACAAAAAAATTGTGTGAAGCTCTCAGTGAAGTCTTACCACTCTCATTGAAGCTCCACACAGGTAAAAAATCCTTCAGGAGTTTGAGAGAGTGTTAACAGCATTTACAGCAGGTTTATTGCTCATTACAATTTCGGAGCTAGGGGATAAAACATTCTTTATAGCTGTAATTTTGGCGATGAAACACTCGCGAAAGCTAGTCTTCATCGGTGTGGCATCTGCCTTAGCTGTGATGACAATTCTATCAGTACTATTCGGTAAAGTAGTATCTTTTTTGCCAGAAATTTATCTAAAGTACGCGGAAATAATTTTATTTTTTGCCTTTGGGATTAAGTTGTTGTATGAAGCTAGTAAAATGGCTGCTTCTAACGGTGACACAGAAGTCATAGATGAGGCTAAAGAGGCAGTACAAAAAGCAGATTTACAAAGAAAGTCAAAAACTCCTTTAGCAATTTTCATAGAAGCCTTTACACTTACCTTTGTAGCAGAGTGGGGCGATCGCACACAAATTGCCACCATCGCCCTAGCCGCACGATATAACGTCGTAGCAGTAGCTGCTGGTGCAGTTTTAGGACACGTCATTTGTACAGCGATCGCAGTCATTGGAGGTAAACTGATAGCTGGGCGCATTTCCGAACGTCAACTCACCTTTGCCGGCGGATGTCTATTTCTCCTCTTTGGGATAGTTGCTGCTGTAGAAGCAGTTTGAGGGAATGGGGACTGCTAAAAAAATCAAATATTCGTAGGTTGGGTAAAACGAAGTGAAACCCAACTAAACCAAAGATTGTTGGTATTGGGTTTCGTTCCTCTACCCAACCTACTCCATCAACTCCCCATTACTCCGCAGCAGGAGTTGACGGCGATGTAGCAGGCGCAGGAGAGGGATTAGCAGCCGCCCTGTTAATTTCGTCTTTGTACTGAGCAGGTGCTAAAGCTACAGCGCTATCAAATAAAGGTTTAGCTTCTTCAACTTTACCCTGTTCTCTGAAAAGCATTGCTTTTGCTAAAACGGGACGAAAATCTTGAGGATCTTTCTTAATAGCTTGATCATAGACAGAGGTAGCTTGAGGATAGCGCTTCTGAGAAGCGTGAACAGTACCTAATAGCACCTGTACAGCCACTGCATCCACACTTCCAGGCTGAATTTTATTCCCCTGATCTGCGTTAGAAAGGGTCTCTTCGAGCAAACCAACGGCGGCTTCTGGACGTTGCTGATCTAGTAACAGAGCTACCATGCCCTGCAAAGCTTTCAAATCACCGGGTTTAGTGTCTAAAATTGAGCGATAAGCTTGAGCTGATCCTTCTAGATCGCCCAATTGCTGTTTTGCTTGGGCTAATAGCACTCCATATTCCGACTGTTGTGGATTGAGTTTAGCTAGTTTTTCTAGCGGCTCAATTACTCCTTGAATATCACCTTGTTTTAAACTGAGAAGTTGTAGCCTCGCCTGTAATAAGCCATTGAGCGCAGTTTGATTTTCTGGTTCCCGTTGCAAAACCAATTGATAACCTCGTACTTCGTCTTGCAACTTTGATAATTGATCAGAGGATTGCAATTTCGCGTCAGTGCTAGCGGTATTTTGGTTTGAGGGCGACGGATTATTAATTGCGCTAATAATAGGCATAACCGAAACGCCCACAAATGCAGTAACTGCCAGCGCTAAGATGATCCTAACTATCCAACGATTGCGCGGTTGAGCCACAGTTTTGTCTTACTCCAGAATTCAAACGACATGATCATTTACATAAATCGGAAAGCGAAAAATTTCCAAAACCTTGCGGAATACCGCCAATTGCCTGTGAATTTTATAACAATTAACTATTCACATTGCTAAAGTAAGTGATGACTTTAGGAGGAGCCGTCAGAATTGTACTTATGATATGCTTCCGAAACTAGTGTAAAGGCTCTCAGTTACATTAGCGTATTAATGCAAATGTAGCGTCTTTACCATTGTATTGCCCGCTCTAGTGTAGGTTTATGAAAAGTCAACATACTTTCATCAGCCGCACGAACGCTTTTTTTTTATTGCCTTCGTAAAATCCCATTATGGGATGTGTCTCCGCCGCAAGGAGTTTTTATGAATTCCGACCTGATGCCTTTGCCTGAATCTTCCAACTCTTCTACCAGCCATCAGCCTCAAATCTATAAAGAGGCTACCGCTAATGTTCATACAGTAGCAATCCAAAACTCTAAGCTAGAAAATTCCGCCGTTGAGTCTAGGGAAACTACCTCAAATGGCAACCTAGTCCATCGCCTTCAACCGATTCCGCCTCCCAGTGAACCGATGCAGTACCGAGCCATCGGGTTAGTCCGGGGTCGTTACCTTGCTAGCAGCGAACAATTTACTCAAGGTATACTGCTAACCAAAGATGGTGTAGAACTCAACGCCGTCCTACTGGGACGTATAATGAGCTTAGTCAAAAATCACCTTGATTTAGAAAAAGATCATTTGTGGGTAGTTTATCCACGCACACGCCAAGAAAATGACACCTTACACCTCCAAATTGTTGGGGTTTGGGAGCCAGAAAATCTGGCTAAACAGCCAACAGATGAAGAGGAGCCAGATTCGGGGTTACAGAAGTTGCAGACAACTGATGATGATAAACCCGAAAACAAAGAAGTATTTTCTGATGGTAGTTTTTCCGTTCGTGGCGAAGTAGTTTACCAGTCTTTTGATGCTAAGAGCTTAGTGGTCAAAATTAAGCAAGCGCCGCGCAAATCAACGGATAAACCGAAATATTTTAAGTTGAAACTGCGGGGTGTCCTGAGTACCAAAGCCGTGAGCAAGTTCTGGGACTTTAAAGCCAAGCGGGAATCTGACGTATTGGTAGTGGAAAAAGCCGAAGCGATCGCTGATCTGCCCAAAAAACGCAAACCAGCCTTCAAAGGCGGCTTTCGTGGTGGTGGTAGCGGTGGCGCAGGCAGAAAACCATTTCCTCCTAGACGCAGTGGGGAAACCCCGAAACCAATCAAGAAAACTGCCGGAGAACCATCGGCGGTATCCAAACCTATACCAAAAGCCCCTGCGTCTAAGCCCATTAAACGGCCAAAACCAACTCAGGAGTAGAGAGTAGGGAGTAGGGGTAAGAACCTTCTCGATTCCAGTCCCCAATCCCCAGTCTTAAAAATCCGTCCAACGGTCTTGGGGTAAAAATGACCTGTCCATTGGAATTGGAGCTACAGGTTCTGTGAGGGTGAACGTACCTGCTGAAATCCATTGTTTTAATTCTGTGGCAATTTGCCGAGAAAAAAACATACTGGCTAGAGGAGCAACCCTCACAGTTTTGCCCTCAATGGTGATGCGCCCAGACTTGAGTTGGGCGTAACTCACTAAACCAAAAGTAGGACGAACGCGCCGAGGAATCGAAAAATCTACGATTGGCGCTACTAAATCTTTATCTTGGACTCCACAGCGTTTAACTACTTCTTCGTTTAATACCGGGAGTGGGACACCTACCCCCAACATTAACGAGGGGCCATAGCTTTTAAAGTAACAACCGCGCACCCAACGCGCATCCATTTGCTTGGCATCACCAATTAAGGCTAAGGTCGCAGAGGGGCCAATTGGTGTACGATTGGGCAAACGTTTTTGTAAGGGGAAGTGTTGAGTTCCTTCCCAGGCGACGTAGCCAATACCGCCACCTAAAAATATTCGTGTGCCGATGCCAACAAGTTGTAAATCAGGGTCGTTCAGTAAGGGGGAAATTGCCCCAGGGTTGGAGTAAACGGCATTTCCCAAACTAGGCTGTAAAGGGCCGAGGTAAGTAAAGAGCGATCGCTCGCCTCCGTTAACACCTACAATAAAATTTTGATACAAATTACGCGGATTGAATAAATAAAACTGATTGATTGTGTCACGGGTAATGGTAGTTTCAAAGGTCGCCCGTGGGTAACAATCTGTGACTTGTCCCTGCGCTTTTATATGTACAGGTTTCCCGGCGATCAAATTTTCAATTACATGACCACCACCCTGTTCGCGGACTTCTTCGCCATCCATGGCATCGACAGGACAACTCGCACCTAAGTATAAATCTACTGCGCCAAAACCTGAGTATGCTGGGACACCATCTATCCAGCAGCGCCGAATTTTAATTGGGGGGTCAGTGTGTCCAAGATTAATAATTGCACCACTGGATTCCATTGGCTCAAATGTCCCAGTAGTAATTACATCAACTTCTTTAGCAACTTTGCCCACACCGACTTCAGCAACTCGTGCTTTTAATTCTTCAATTGTCAATACCACCGCACGTTTGCGGCTGATTTTTTCGTTGATTTCGGCAATTGTTCTCATTTTAAATGCAATTATAAACCGCCAAGTCGCCTTCGCCTAGCCTCTCCCACTTCTCCCGTTGGGAGAAGTGCGCCAAGATCAAGAAAAGCTAGAAATAGAGATTGTTCTACAATTTCAACATAGTAGGATTGTTCAAGGTGCAAAAGAGACTAGTATTGTTTCTTTTGCACTCAGCACTCAGCACTATTTCAACAAGCAATCACACTCCATGCGTATTTCTTTAAATTGGCTGCGGGAACTGGTAGAAATTAAACTAAGTCCAGAAGAATTGGCGGAAACCCTGACAATGGCTGGGTTTGAAGTCGAAGATATTGAAGACCGCCACACTTGGGCAAATGGTGTTGTGGTGGGGAAAGTGCTTGAGCGCCAACCCCACCCCAACGCTGATAAATTAAGTGTTTGCCAAGTTGATATCGGTGCATCTGAGACTTTAAATATTGTCTGCGGTGCGCCCAATGTCAAGGCTGATATTTATGTAGCAGTGGCAACTACAGGCACTTATTTACCGAATATCGATTTAAAAATTAAACCCGCAAAGTTACGCGGTGTCCCATCTCAAGGGATGATCTGTTCTTTAAAGGAACTCGGTTTACCCACTGATGTAGACGGGATTCATATCTTTTCTCAGGAAAATCTGCCTTTGGGTAGTGATGTGCGTCCGTTATTAGGTTTAGATGACGTAATTTTGGATGTAACCGCCACCGCTAACCGGGCTGATGCTCTCTGCATGGTGGGGATAGCGCGGGAAGTCGCTGCTTTGACTGGGGGAAAATTAAGTATTCCTGAAATTGGTAAAATATCTTTGCCACTAGGTGCAAGTAAAAGTAACTTAGCATTAAAAATTGAGGATCAGCAAGCTTGTCCTGCTTATATTGGCACAGTTATTGAACAGGTAAAAATTGCCCCTTCTCCTGATTGGTTGCAACAGCGTTTACGGGCGGCTGGGGTGCGACCTATAAATAATGTGGTGGATATTACTAACTATGTTTTGTGGGAATGGGGTCAACCACTACACGCTTTTGACAAAGACCGTTTACAGTCTGTGGCTGGTGGTGAAGGTTTAATAGTTGGTGTTCGTTTCGCTAATTCTGGGGAATCTTTGCAGACTCTGGATGGACAAACGCGCAATTTGTCAACCCAAAATTTGTTAATTACTGCTAATGACAAACCTGTTGCACTGGCGGGTGTTATGGGTGGAGAAGAGACTGAAGTTCATAGCGGTACTCAAAGCTTAGTTTTAGAAGCAGCGTTATTTGATTCTGTCGCCATTCGTCGTTCTTCCCGGAGTGTGGGGTTAAGAAGTGAGGCTTCTGGAAGATATGAGCGGGGTGTAAACCGGGCTGAATTGGAAATAGCCTGTAACCGGGCTTTATCACTATTGAGTGAACTGGCTGAAGGCGTAATGGTGCAACAAGAAATTGCTGATACGCGCCCAGACCAATCTACTTGGAGTCGTTCTATTACCCTGCGTTTAGATAGAGTGAATGAAGTTTTGGGTCCAGTGGATTTGGGCGAGGAGACAGGAGAAGTTACTGAAGCAGATGTGGAGCGGATTCTCTCGGCGTTGGGATGTCAGCTAACGGCTTCTGGTGAACGGACTTGGACTGTGACAGTTCCGCCCTATCGTTACCGCGATTTAGAACGGGAAATTGATTTGATTGAAGAGTTAGCCCGTCTCTATGGCTATGACCATTTTTGTGATACTTTACCAGAGAAGTCTGAGGCTGGTTATTTATCTTTAGATCAAGAGTTAATCCGGAAGGTACGCGCTGTTTTCAGGGCGGAAGGTTTAACGGAAGTTATCCATTATTCTTTGGTGAAACCTGGGAATGATCGAGAGGTAGTTTTGAGTAATCCGCTTTTTGGGGAATATTCGGCGTTGCGAACTGATTTGATTTCTGGTTTGATTGATGCTTTTAAATACAATTTGGAGCAGGGAAATGGTTCGCTGAATGGTTTTGACTTGGGGCGCATTTTCTGGCAGGAAGAAGACGGTTT
>DASQZD010000104.1:0-136896 GCA_035638855.1 Nodularia sp. (in: cyanobacteria)
CCGCTCGGAAACTAGGCATGACCACTGTTTGAGATGTTTGTTGTTCAGCATTTTGAGAATACATCCCTAGTTTCTAGTTTCATTCTCTCGCTTTCAGCAGTGAATACTCATACCCACGTAAAAAACCTACACCTGTCAGCCTCACCCCAGCCCCTCTCCTTCTCCCTTTGGGAGACGCTATGCGAAAGCAAAAAAAGGTGAGATCAGCGTCTAGCTTCCTTCACAATGACAACTTTTCAACCAGACAATTCATGAATTGCGACTACCTCACTTCAGTAGACTAGGAAATGCTACAGTAACTTTCTTTCCTTAATTGGTTGTGCCGGATTCCCAGCATAAATAGTCATGGATTCCAATGATTTAGCAGCAACTCCACCTAGAGTTAACACAGCACCTTTACCAACAGTAACGCCAGGACCAATGACTGACTTAGCTGCAATCCAACTACTTTCTTGAAGATAAATCGGGGCAATTTTCAACTCAAAATTAGGGTGACTCCAGTCATGATTTCCTGTGCAGAGATAAACACCTTGGGATAAGCAAGCATGACTTTCTATAGTCACATCAGCGAGGTTATCTATCCAAGTATCTTCACCAATCCAAACATAATCACCTAAAGTTAACCGCCAAGGAAACTTCACCCGCACTCCTGGCTTAATGCGAACACCTTGACCAATATTAGCTCCAAAAATGCGTAATATTCCCACCTTCACAGATGAGATGGGAAGCCAAGGACTCTCAACTAAGGGAGAGCCAAGGAAGTACCACAAAAGCTGTTTCCAGTAGGGTGCGCCAGGGGTATAATTGCCGAGGTTATATTTATCTAGCCGCATAAAATGGCTCACGAAAACGAGGTTTCAAGCTAGCTCCAGTCCGACCTGATACTATCCACAATAGGGAACGCCCACTATCTCGGATGATGCGGACTATTGATTCTCTAGGTTTTGAAGACGGTATAAGCATAGGGGTAAAAATTATGCCTTGACTACCCAGAACTAAGGTGGCTATGGCTTTGGCTCTGGGCATATGATCAGCTGAGGTAATTAAATAGATATGCTGAATTTCCTGCTGCTTAAAATCATCAACGAGGCTGGTGAAGTTGGTAACAGTGTCAACAGCAAGGTAATCGAGGTGAAGGCGGTGATGGGAAATATCTGCACTTTTAAATATAGCCAGGGCCTGTTCTGGGGGAATACCGCTAGAAACCCATATATCTAAATTAGGATATTTTTGGGCAAATTCAGCAGTAAATTCTTCTCTTTCTGGACCGCCACCAAGGGTAAAGATTGCTTGGGGATGGGGGGACTGGTAAGAGGCGATCGCTAGTCGGATGGGCATTATGCTCAATAATGCTAGGATAAAACCTCCTAGAATTAGAGGCACATATTTTTTTTTCAGTTTCAACATGGCATCAACTGAATTTAGTTTTAATTCTAGTCTATGCTATAGTTTTGCAGAATAAACCAGAGATTTAGGCGATCGCGGACAAATTACCCAATAGAGTGAGCAATCACGAAAACATGATTTTTCTGGAGTTGATGAGGGTTGAGAGTCGCTACAGGCAAAAGTTATCAGCTATTATTTGAGTTTTTCGGCTTCTATTAAATGTATGCTCAGAAGAACTTCTGCTAATACACGCTGAAATGTATAGTACCAACCATGCCAACCATCAAGAATAGCACCTTTAACGATGAGGCAATAAACAAAGATAATTAATGGTGCTAATATTTTTTGTTTACGGATGCGATCGCCTAAACTGAGTTCACTGTTGGGTGTTTCTAGGAGCTTTTTGGTTTCCATCACCATGTAACGTTCTTGCGCCCATAGCCAACGACTTAAAGGTTTGCGATCGTCATGATGAATGTATGCTGACAGTTGACTAGACTTCCCATTTACTAAAACCCGATGAGCGTGTCCATCATCTTGATAAATTGCTTTTTCCTTTTTGTATAGTACCTTGCGGGGTGGAAGTAGAGTACCACGTAAAGGTTTACCAAATACGCAGTACTTGAATCTAAAGCTGTAGCTGTCTATATCTGGCTCTACTGGCAGTGTCTTAATTTCATTAAGAAGTTCGTCAGTTAAAATATAATCTCCATCTAGAGATAGTACCCATTCCGATATAATTTTTGACAAACCATAGTTACATTGACTAGCAAAAGAATCAAATTTGCGTTTAAAAACTTCCACTTGAGGGTAGGAAGACAAAATTTCTAAAGTTTCATCTGTACTATAACTATCAATGACAACAATTCTCTTTGCCCATGTGAGTCTTTGAAGAGTACGTTCGATGTTGGGTGCTTCGTTGTATGTAAGAATTAAAATGGTAACTTGTCCTAGCATAGCGGGTAAGTAGTCAAAATTATTTGTGACTATGAAAGGGTACTAGTACATAACATTGATTTCCAAACATAGGGAAAGCCTCCTGCAAATTTAAACTTTATATCTGCATAGCCTTCTGATTGTAGCAGATTAGTCATGGTTTGTACAGAGAGAAACTTGATATGTCCGCCATCCCAGAGAGCCGTAAAATGCTGGTCCATTTTGCCAGAAACAGCAAGTATGGTATTTTTGAGATAGCCATGATAAGGGGTAGTAAGTATTAACCGACCATTAGGTTTGAGGCATTTTTTAGCATTTCTAACTAATTCTTTGGGAAAAAATAAATGCTCAATTACTTCAGCAGCGATGACTATATCAAAGTTGTCTCCTATTTCTGCATAGGGTAGATTGTAAATGCTACCTTGAATAAATTGGCAGTTAGGAAAATCCTGTCTAGCTAATTGTACTCCTGATTCTGATTCTTCGACTCCCACAACTTCATAACCATACTTTGCAATTAAATTACTCAAACTGCCATTACCACAACCAATATCTAAAATCCGGGGTTTTGGCTGATTTTCAAGCATAGGAGCAGATTCAGATATCATCTCCATCAGAGCCGGAATAATGTAAGCATGATGGTGTGATGTTTCGCCATCTTGGTACGAGTATTCGTATTTTTCATCAGTAGTTGTGGACATTATTTTTTCTCCCAGATTATTTACTAAATGTTGAATTTGAAGGCTGAATACTTACTAGGTTAAATTATTTACCCTGAGTAATGAGGTCTTGATAAACTGAAAGCATTTTGGAGGCGATATGATCCCATGTATAATTTTCTAGGATAAATTGCCGAGCGCGATCGCCCATTTTTTTCGCTTGAATAGGTTCTTGCAAAAGTTTCATTAAGGCATTGCCTATTTTATCAGCATTAATATCAACAACACTAGCCACCTCAGCCTCACCAGCTTCTGGAAAATTACAGCCAGTGGTAATGACACAGGGTAAACCCGCCGCCATACCCTCTAGGACTGACATACTAAAACCTTCGGAATAGGAAGGGGCAACATAGATGTTAGCTGCTGCTAAAGCTGCATATTTAATAGAACCTGTCAACATCCCCGTAAATGTGACAGCATTTCTACAACCTGCTTCGCTAAAGTAGCTTTCAGCAGTGGGTAAAAATTCTGTATTATCAGGACCAGCAACAATCAAATGAGTTTCGGAGAATTTTTCGTGTACTTTAGCAAAAGCAGGTGCTAATAAATCCAATCCTTTTTTTGGATCAATACGACCTAAAAATATAATTAATGTTTTATTTTTAGTTTCTGGAAAAATATGATAAAAAGGTTCTGGGCTAGGGATAGATTCAAAATCTGTGCTGTGGATGCCATTAGGAACGATAACTAAGGGAGCTTTTATGTTAAGTTCCTTGATCCGTTCTGCTTCAGGTGAAGCTAACATATTAATAGCACTAGCTTTTTGTAAAGCAGGTTTTTCCAGCCAGGAAAAATATAACTTTTTCTTTTGAGACTTGTATGCTAAAGCCCAAGGTTCTAGCATACCGTGGGGGGTTGCAATATAAGGAATTTTGTAAATTTGACAAGCCCAGTATGCTGGTAAGACAGGATAGGAAAAAATAGCATTTGTATGCACTAGGTCATAATTAGATACATTTTTGAATAACCACTGAGTTAATGACAAAGTAATTTTGTAATCTAAAAAATTCCAATAGGAAAAATACTTAATTCGGTAATTTTTTTCTGTAATCCATGTAAATAAAGGAACATCTAAGACTGCATATCCATTAGCATTTGTAGTTACAATATCAACGCTTAGACCTAATTTACCAATTGTTGCAGCCAGTTCCACAACACTTTTAGATGGCCCACCATAAACATTACCCAAAGCAGGAATGACAATTAAAATTTTCATAATTCATTCATCAACATAAAATTAAATAAATTAAATTAAACCTTATTATTGTAGATTTATCAGTAATCAAGCACAAATATTGATACTTAACTATTTTTTAGATTGGATATGTACAGCATCATATTTTTAGGGTTTAAAGTATTAACAACCAACCAGCTTATTAAAAACCCAGATACAGAAAAAACTAAGAGACTAAAAATAGATATTTGATCCAGAAAGTTGGGATAAATTTTATATATTAATAATTGAGAAAAATTCACTATTAAATGATGTATCAGATAAATCCCGAATGAGGCTTCACTTAAATTCAATAATATATTTTTCATGAAAGAGCTTGAAGGTGAAATTGAAAAATTTAAAGCTACAATTAAAAGCATACACCCAAATATAGGTTCGGTTATAAATACTGGGGATAAAATACGACCGAATAAAATAATACATAAAAATAACAAAATTAATAATGGAGAACAATATTTTTGAATTTTAACATGAAATGGATTATTGTATGGATAAGTATAAATCATTCTTGCAAAAAATATGTATGGAAGGCAGATGAGAATAAACCAACCTTGTATTAGTAATAACTTTGATAGCGGTTGTAAGCTTGAAATTTGCAAAGAATAAAATACATCATAAAATTTCACCCATTTCATACTAAAGTGAGTGGAATATTGCAAAACTATATTGTAGATAGTTAGACTTATGAAAAATAATATGAATGAATTTTTGAAATTTGTTGTATAATTATTAATTAATATTGCAAATAAATTACCTGTAAATAATAGTGGTAAAAAATATAAATGCAGAGCAGATGAACCAAAAAATATAAGAGAAAATGGATCTTGAAATAGAGTTAATAAATCAGGATTATTACTAATAATCAAAGCTTTAATTACCCTGACAATAAGATATATTAGACTCCAAACTAGGTAAGGAATAACAAGCCTATTCCATCTTGAAGAAATCAGTTTGAATAATTTATATTCTTTCTTTTTGTTAAATAGTAAATAGAAAGAAGCGGCAATAAAAAAAGGTAGCGCAAATCTAAAAAATGCTTGTAATTTTATAGCTAAATTATCTGATGCGGCATAACCACCAGAATGAATTAGTACAATTCCATAAGTTGAAATAATTCTAGCTAAATCTATTCCCCATTGTCTTGAGCTATCTTTCATAATGTTTTACGAATAAAAATTAAACCAAAAAAATTTTGTGTCAAAACAATTTTTTAATGCTGTAATACAGCATACTCAACCGCCTCCATTAGTCCTTCAGCAAAATAATGAGGAGAAAATTTTTGAATATGTTCTAAAGCAGCCACACTGATTTTGTTTAAATCAATCTCGTCCGAACTCATTTTCAGCATCAATTCACTTAGCTGTTGAGAGTTTTCTGGATCAAAACCAAATCCAGTAACGCCTTCTATGATTAAATCTTCGTAACAGCCACAACGATTGGAAACCAATACTGGTAAACCTGCGGCCATTGCTTCATTTACAACTAAACCCCATTGTTCTTGAACACTAGCATGGATAAAGCATTTAGCATGAGCAAAATAAGGTAAAAGTTGATCTTGTTGCAAAAAACCCGGAAGATGGACGTAATTTTGGATTTTATGATTAGTAATTTGCTCTTCTATTAGCAAACGTAGTTCACCATCTCCACAGAGAACTAAATCCCAAGGATCAGTACCTGCTGTTTGACGATATTTAGCATAAGCTGAAAGGAGAAATAGTAAGTTTTTTTTGGTAACAAATCTATTAATAGCTAAAAAGAATGGTTGAGCTAATGGACAAGATAAGGATTTAATCTGATTAGGGTGGAAAACATCATTACCAACTACGTCATAGCCTAAAAAAATAGCTTTAGAGGGCATTCCCAACTTGATTAAATAACGCTTGTGTGCTTGTCCTCCTACTAAAGCAGCTTTATATCTTGTAATTAGCAACTTTTTAATTTTTTCTTTCCACCAAGAACGAGGTTCATCATACTCTGTCGTTTCGGATAAAAGAATAGCAGGTTTACCATGCCAGAGACACCATAATAAAGCAACAAGCATAGAAGGACGAGCATAACCAGAAATTGCTATAACATCAGGACAAGTTCGATTCAATAGAAAGATGAATTTGCCAAATAAATGACTAAATTTTGCACTTTCCAGGGGAAGATTATCAATAACTGAGTGAATTTGACCAGGAAATTTATCAACTTGTATTTCCCAGGGATATTCTTCTTCTGAACGAGCTAATTCAATGCCAAAAACATTCCATCCTCTAGATTTGCAAGCGTGATAGGCAGATGCAACTCTGGCGATATGATAGGGACCATAATTCGCAAATAAAATTGCTATTTGTAAGTTGTTAGGAGCGCCATTCATGTTTATAATAGTCATACTGAGTTGCAGTTCTAAGCATTCGGCGACGTTCAAGGCGTTCTAAATAGCGGACAATAACATATCCAAAAACTACAGGCCAAAGAACAAGAAATGTAATGTCACGCCCTAAGTTTGGTGTAATACCCAAGCCTATTAAGAAAAGTGCCAGTCGTAAAATTGATGTTCGCTGATTCCAAAGGCGCGCTAGGAAAGCAGCCCAAAGTCCCATTAAAATAGCAGGTACAATAGGTCCAAACCAAGGGCCGAAGTTCAGGACTCCACGCCCAATAAATCCGGCTGAGATTGTTGCCTGAATCCCACTGCTGGGGTTTCGCAGTAAATTATATTCGTGTCCGATCAGAGGTTTATTCGGGAAGATAAATCTAGGGATGAGATTTAGGGCTTCAGCCAAATAGTCCATTCCATACTGTAAAGATAATTCTCCTTGTTCGTAAAAGTTATTGATATAAAATAATTCCTCAGCCATATTTAAACCCTCATGTTTACTCTCAGTATTTAGAGTAGCAGCGCCTTCAAAATAAGCATCAAGACCCGTATTACGAAAGCTAATTGCGATTAACATCAAGTAGTTAATCAAAACAAATAGTCCAGCCGAAAGAGCTGCTTTCACCCACCACTTGTGACGAGAAGTCAACAGATATGTCATATATGCTGGCATAGCTACAGCTAGAAAGGAGTTTCGTGTGCCAGAAAGATAGAAAGCAGGCCAAGTGATGATAATCATCACCAAATTAATTAGTTTAGCTTGGGGTTGACGTTGAAAGAAAATCAAGACCCCAAACATCGCACATATTAAAGTGTAAGTGTACCCAGCCGCAGAAACAATAAACTCAGTTCCCCCCCCAACTGCACCTCGATTCCATAGTTTAGGAGACCAGCGTCCACCTTGAGGAAGTAAAGCTTGGAAAAAATTCCAGTCTAAGCGACTAATACCATAAATGAATAAAAGTATCCACATCACCAGCAAGATTTGCAGTAACCGATGAGGATTTAAGGTAAACCAGTTGAAAGAATTGACTTTAGATGAATATTTTCCTATGGTGCGAGTAAAGCTGGGGAGTAACCAACGGAATAAAATCAGGAAAATACAGATTTGATAGTAAGCCTGCTCCAGAATAGAGCTATTAAAAATAGTCAACCGCTCAGGAGTATAGAAGACTTCGGTGAAGTACCACATTCCTGTAGTTAGGTAGGTCATCAAAGCGGGAATAGCCCAACTTCGATGTATTTTACTTGCTGCTTCGATAAAGAAGAAGAGCAATAGAGCTGCCGCAATATAATAACTAAAAGGGATTTCGAGATTTGGGGGCATGGTTAGAATTTTAGTAAATGTTGTGTAAGAGTTTCGAGGGTAAATTTGTTGGTAATTTGACAGTTTTTTGATAATGCTGTGAGATTTGCTGGATCATCAAGACAGAGTTTCAATATATTAGCAATAGCTACATTACTTACTTCAGGTAATAGCCAACCATTTACACCATCCACCACTACCTCACCGCAATTACGAGAAGCAATAATTGGTAGTTGCCAAGCTTGTGCTTCTAGTTGAGTTAGTCCAAACCCATCGGAGAGAGTAGGAAAGAGAAAAACATCAGCTAGTTGATAATATTTAGCGATTTCACTACGGTTAACACGACCTACCCAATGAACTTGAGGATGGTTTTCAAAGTATGACGGAATTTGAAGTTGTTTAGACCCCACAATCCAGAACTCAATTGGATATCCTTCCAAGGATTTTATAGATTCTAAAATAGATGCAATTCCTTTTCTTAAAATTACCTGCCCCAGAAATAACACACGCAATGGTCGTTTCTGAGAAAATGATTCTGGATAAGTGCGGATAAATTTATTAGCAGTTTCTGGTGGAGTATATACCAAGGGAATGATATGAATCTTTTTAAATTCAATACCTGTTTTTTCTAAAAGTTGAGATGACCAATGAGAATTTACCACAATGGCATCAGCAAGGTTACATTCTTCTTGCCAGATTTGCCAATATTCACGAGGTGCAGGTTGCCAATTTTTATCATATTGGCGATGTTTTTCATACTCTTGAATAACTATTTTTTCTTCCCACCAACCAGGATCAATTTGACCTAGAACAGTGAACCAGCCCTGTTTTTTAGCAAATTTAAATAATTCTAATGCAGCATAGCTATAAGAAAATATAATTGGGGGACTAGTGAATTTTGCAGTTAATTGTTTAAGCTTTTTAATAGCCTGTTGTTGAAACCAGTTATTACGGGCAAGAACTTGTTCCCATGCAAAATGCTTTTGGAGTTTTTGGGTGATTTCAAAACGAATAAGGGAAGTGTTAAAGGCGTGGACTTGTGCCTCAGCTAACGCAGGATGAAAGCGTTCTCTAAGTCCTGATTGAGTTAAAATATTGAGAGGAGACAGAGGAGTAACCCAAGCATCAGTGATGAGAACAGCTAATTTTTCATGCTGATGTAATGCTCTGGGAATTGCATAATTTTCTCTTGCGCCTATTTGACAGCAAATCCAATTCCTAGAATTTTTATTCATGACTTTGATGCTAATTTTCGGCTTAATGCCAGTGTATGAACCTGCACTGGATCACGCTGATTAGCGTAGCACGAAAGTAGATGAGGAATTTGCGATAATCCTTGGCTGATACCCTTCCATCTCCCTACACTAGCTGCATATCGCATTCTGTTAAACACCTGAACTATTCCCAAAGGCCAATAAGTAATTGGATAACGCAGATAAGCTAAAAGGGCTGTATTAGCAATATGTGCCGCGTTAACTGATGGATGATTATGATGTTCTAATTGAGTATCGTGAAATACGCACAAGTTAAGTGATTCTAGTATTTGCCAACCACAATCAAGAAGTTGTAACGCTACATCAGCTTCTTCCATGCCATAAGCATAGCGCAGAGGTAAATAGCCACGGGTTTGTAAAAAAGCTTTTCGACGCATGAGACAAGCACAGTTTTGGAAGCAGTTCACTTCTTTTATTAAATTATTTAGTTGCTTTGGGAATATGCTAGGTCGTACCTCTTGAGCAGTAATTACTGCGGCTTGAGGATAAAGAGAAAAAAGCTCTGTCGCTATGGCAAAGTAATTTTTATCTAAAGGCCAAGAGTCATCATCAAAAGCAGCAATAATAGGAAATTTGGCTTGCTTAATCAGTTTATTTCTACCTCCGCCAGGTCCTTGGGTTGTGTTGCTGCTGATCCAACTTACGAGGGGATAATTTTGAGCGATAAGAAAAGGTTCTGTTTCGGAATCACCTGCGTCAATATGAATGATAATTTCTGACGGGAGGGGATCACAGGAAAGAATTTTTTGGAGACAGTTTTCTAGCTTATCAACTCTTTTATACGTTGGAATTAAAGCAGAAATGCTGACCATTTTTAGTATTTGCTAGTTATTTTGATTTGAGATTTGCAAATTGAAAGCTTTATTTATGGGTACCAATCAATTCATGCATTTTACCTCTGATTACATAAACTATCTTCATAATAAAAATATCTAAGCATTTGAGGTGATATTTCTTGAATAGTTTTTTATTAATAAATAGAACATCATCATAGTAAGGATGATTACAATTAATGACCCAGAAACCAGATTTGCTTATTCTATCAATTATGGCGATAACCTCTAACTCCAGAGAAGGATCTAGAAAGCTGTGAAATTCAACAGTCATCTGATCAATCAATTCAAGCTCCTTGAGAGGTATTTTTGATAGTAGGTCTATTTCTCCACCTTCAATGTCAACTTTCAATAAGGATAAACTCCCTTCTATCTCTTTGAACTTAAGATATTCATTCAAGGACATACCTTTTACTTTAATTGTCTTTGTTGATCCAAATAGATTGGCAAGATTTGAGTAAAGGCTGCTTGCTTCTGAATTTTCAGATATTGTGAAATCAACTTCACCATTACCGTTAGTTATAGCTAACCTATCTACAGAATCAAGAAAGTATGAATCATTGGGATTAAGAGTTGCATTTGGTTCTACGGGAAATACAGTGCATTCAAACCTTTTCTTAACTTCAGAAGAGAAATCACATAGATTAGCGCCTAGATCAACTACCACGGAATTGCTATCTATTGGTATATTCCAAAAGGAATGCCCTCTAAATGACGAAAAATGATATATCTTTTCAAGATAATTTAGTGTTGATTTAAACAGGGTTTTCATTTTTTGAAAATTATTGAGAATTAATGATTCTTTTAAATTTAGATTTTGCTTTGTTCGTTAAAAGCTCAAACTCTTCACCAAATAACTGAAATATGGATTTTATCTTTCCACTAATATTATCACCCATTAGCTTTTGGTAATGTAATAACCTAAATGTAGTAAAAGGCTTGCTGAAAGATTTTATTTTATGAATAAATGGCTTGTTCCCACAAAAATGAATAATAGTTGCTTTTTCGACGTTTTGGGGTGTTTTGTAAATAGAGCAAGGGTATTGTTCTTCTAATGTACTCTTGGAATGATCCGCTGTCACTACCTGGATATCAACAACTTTATATTTGAGGAGACCTGCTTGGTTGGCGGAAAAAACCATATAGTTAACAATACCCTGATCCCAAAACTTAAATAAATCTGGATATTGATCTGCCAAAGCCTCTAATCTCAAATATTCTTGTAAATCAAAGCAGTTTCGTTTAGCAGCAAAAGCACCTGCACAAAAGTAAGGTTGGTTCTGCCACTCGAAGGTAGGATCAATTTCTAAGAGGGTATCAACATTGAAAAACCATCGAGAGACCTCATGTTTAGGTAGACAGCCATACAAAGGAGGACGCATCACTACAAAATCTGTAGTAGTTAAGTCAAATTTTTCCAGTAAGTTTCCCCAAACAATTGCGTCACTATCCAAATAGAGAAAATGCTCAAATGGTCCTTCCCAAATAGCAGCCAGTTTAGCACGACTAGATCCAGGACATCGCCTACGGAGTTCTGGATTAGATAGTTGAGATAAATAAAGAGGCTGAACACCATAGAGATTTTCAAGTTCTTGGATAGAAAAGTTTCCATCAACGACAACACAAATAGGGACATCTCCGAGGAAATGGCGAATACTAGCACAGGTGGCTTTAACGAGAAAATAATCTCCTTTCCAACAGGCCGTAACAATGCCAAAGTTAGTGGTCATAAACTAATACCAATTTACAGCACATTTGATTATAGAGGGGTATACAAGAGAGGACAAGATGCCCATACATAAGAGTTTCAATATTAACATTTATACCTCATTCCCTGGAATCTGCTGTATGTATGCAAGGTATTTATTCAGGAAAAGAATCACTCCGCGATCGCGTCCAAACAATGTCATTTTTAACAACTTTAGCAGGATTTCCAGCCGCAACTGAATTGGGTTCAACAGACTTAGTAACTACGGAACCTGCACCAATGATCGAACCGTCTCCAATGGTTACTCCTTTAAGAATTAAACATTTTGCTCCTAGCCATACATGATTACCAATTTCAATATTGGCTGCGGGATTGATTCTACATTTTTTTTCTTGATCAAAGATAGCATGAGAGTCACTACATCTAATATCTACCTCATAGGAAACTAAACAATCTTTACCTATAATAATTTTTTTACCTTCAGCTACAGCTATGCCTACTTTTTCTATAGATGTAAATTCTCCTATTTCGATAAGCCCATCACTATTTTCCATCCATAAAACAGAGCCTTGACCTATAAATACACTTCGGCCTATCTTTAATTGTAAATTATCACCTTGTAAAAATATTTTAACTCCTTCGAGATAAGATCCAACATCAATTGAAATTAAGTTATTATTACCAACAACTTGCAGCGAACATTTTTTTAAAATAGCCCCTGCTGTATATAATATATTATTATTACCTTTTAAGTTGAAAGAATTACCACGACTTAATAATTTAGCATAGAGTATTCTCAAAAATTTAGAGCTACGAAGTTTATCTTTGGCATTTTCAAGTTTCATCTCAAAGAGTTACTTTTTTCAAAATGTCTGTAGCAATTTCAGCGAATTGAACAGAATTAAAACATTGAAATTCATCTGATTTAATGAAAGCCTGACCGGCTTCACGCATATCTAGCCATGCTGCTTCAGAAAAAGTGATTAAATATTTTAATAAATCAGAATAATTATCAAAATTTCTAGCGTCAACGAATGCGTCACTAGGCACATAATCGGTAATACGGTCATCTCCTAAATAGACAGGAACAGAGCCAGCAAACATGGCATCAAAAATCTTTTCACTGATGTAGCCACGTCTGCCCTTAAAATTCTCAAAGCTTAACACAAATCGGTACTGCTCGCATAAATCCCACTTAGAAATAGTGGGTATTCCTCGCCAAGAGTTATAGGAACGATTTTCATAAAGTGGACACCAAGAAATTTGTTCTCCATTCCATCCTCGTCCGTAAATATCCAGGAAATTTGGAAATATTAACTCAGCAGTACGGGCTAATTTTCTTCGCTCAGAGTAGAGTTCACCTGATAAGGCTTCGCTAAACATAGATAAAGAACAGTACCAACCTGCCAAAAACTTTCCTAATCCGGGGATACCAGAAAAACCGACCTGACGCATTCCTAAAAATCCTCCTACTCGGTTGCTGTTAATAAGCAACAAGCCTTTCCTTTCTGAGTACTCTAGATTAGTCTGTGGTTGTCGCAGTTGATTGGGTAAATGGTAATGAAAATGGCGCTCTTTCTGTTTAATAGTTTCTATATATTCATAACTTAAAACTGCATCAAAATCTTGAGTATTGGCATTATTAAAGGCGTGAATTGCTAAAAATGGACTTTCTAGAATTTGCAGAACTATAGGGGTTTTGGGTTTTAATTGAGCGCGAATCCGTGCAAATTCTTGGCGAGATGGGGGAAGGTCTAAAAACCAAAATAAGTCTGCTTTATTGAGAGGTGCTTGATCCCATGTGTCAAGTTGAAATCCAATTTTTGCAGCCTGTTGTTTCCATAGCGAAAAGGCTTCTTGATAAACTGACGCGAAAGATGTTCCATCTGAAAATAATTTATTTTCACACCAATCTTGAAATGTGGGGCGGATAAGTACCCGTTTCATGGGCTAATAAGCTCCTGATAAAGATTGATATAGCGATTAGCCATGATATCATCCGTAAATTCTCGCTCAACTCGCTCACGTGCTGCTTTTCCTAGATGCGATCGCTCTTGGGGATGTTGTAGCATCCAGTGGAGTCCTTGATACAGCGATTCAATCGAACCAATGTCATCTGCTAACCAACCAGTTTCCTGATGAATAACCAGATCAGGAATTCCCCCTGTGCGAAATGCTAATACTGGTGTACCACAGGCCATGGATTCGAGAGCAGTTAAGCCAAAAGATTCAATTTGACTAGGCATAACAAATATATCAGCAGCTGAGTAGGCAAGACTTTGAAGTTGGGGAGAAGACAAATGCCCTAAAATTACGGTGGTAATTTGACTGTTTAATTCGGGAATTTGACCCGAACCAAAGAGAATCAGGGTGATAGAGTGGTGTTTAGATAACTGGGCAATTGCTTCTAGTAGGATAGGCAAATTCTTGTTTTTGTCAGACAGATCAGCACAAGCAAAGGCGATCGCAAAATCATCAGAATTGACTCTTAAAGCAGCTTTGGCTATACAGGAATCAATTGGTTGATAATCATTAGTGTCAATTCCGAGGGGAATTGTGCGGATAGAACGAGCGTATTTACCGAGAGCAGACTTTTGGGCTTGTGCTGTTGTCCAAGTGCTGTTACCGACAAAGTGGAGATTGAGACGTTGATAAAGTTTGGCTTTGAGTGCAAAGTTTTTCGATGCTTGATCGTGTTTACCTGAGTTTTTCAAATTAGGACAATCACAGCAATGAGTGGCAAATTTTTCGCAATCTAGCGCATGATGACACCCTCCAGTTATAGGGTTCATATCGTGAAGTGACCAGATAATAGGAATATCGGGAGGAATAGAATTAAAGAAACTCGCTTGATGGAGCCATCGGGAAATCCAATGCAGGTTGATAATTGATGCTTGAACAGCTATATCTTGCAGTTGGGTTTGATATATCCATTGGGGACTGGTAAATAAACCCCGGTCATGGTTTGATTGTTTCCACTGTCTGCTAGTGCTTATAGATTCGAGGTTGCGCCAGAGGATAGAGGAGTAACGATTATCTCTGCTACTGTGAGGTAGAAAAGATGTTCCTTTGCGAGATAAAAGTTGGCTGGGTATGTTTTTTTGTCCCAAGGCTTTGTGAATGCGTTGAGCGGCTATTCCTGAACCTCCTGATAATTCTGTGGTGAAGTGAGTAATATTCAAATTAAGGTTTTTCAGCTTCAGCATATATTGATTCCCAATCATGTCCTTTACTATCAAGACTAGGATCAAAAGGTCGCTCTTTAATATTGACAAAACCAACTGATTTTAGTATTTCGTGCAGATTTTGCTGATCAAAAAGATGTTTATGGTTTCCATCCATGTAGGCAATATAGTTTAAATAGTCTATAGGAGTATGGTAGTTAAATGCTGGTTGATAAAAATCGGGAATAAACTTTTGAATTGTATCAGGATTGTGATATGCGGTTAGATAGTGGCTAGAATCTGGCACACAAACCATTAATTTGCCGGTAGGCTTTAAAATTCTAAACCAGTCATTTAATACGTTGATTATTTCTTTATAGGAAAGATGTTCTAGCAAGTGCGACGAATAAATCATATCTACCGAATTCGGCGCTAATGGCACAGGATTTAACAGATTCCATTCAATATCCGCACCTGGAACCATGTCAACAGTCGTCCATCCTGATGTTCCTCTTCTGCTACCTGAGCCGAATTCTAACTTAAGGTTTGTTGATGATGACAGTTGGTTGAAAAGATAACTACCAACATAACGCCGTTTAATAGATTGAGATGTATCCTGAGCAAATCTGGTTAAGAGGATAATTTCAGGAGGTAAAAAAGATTTAATTATTTGCTGTATCATTTAGTAAAAAATAAAATTATTTATCTATATTTTCAAAATGTTTTTTTTGAAAAAATCATGATTTTAATTGCAGTCACCACCAGAGCATTAACACTAACATACATTCGGCAAAGATGTTTTGATAAAAGAAAGTAAATCCTTTTCCTGAACCAAAAAATCAGGATCAGACTTATTTCCAGTCTGGATATTTTTAAAATTGTTTGTTTCTCCAACTAAGCAATCATACTTATGACCAAGAGCATTAGCCATCATCCAATAGTGGGAGCGCGCTGCTGTTGGCTCAAATAGCTCTAGGATTAAGGCTGATGAGGGAGCAAATAACATATTTGTTAACCCTGCACCATGAGAGCTAAGAATAACTTTAGCCTCATTAAACAGCTTAACCTGTGATGCAAAGGATAATTTTTCTGCATGAATAATCTCAAATCCAAAATTTTCAATAATCGGGATTAACTCAGACTCATTGAGTATTTTCCTGTATTGAGTTAAAGAGCGAGAAATATAAATTTTACGATATGGTAAAGAGGAGGGATTAGGGTTAAAAATTGCTTGCAATTGTTTGGCAATATCAGGAGCAGTAGCAGCAAATTCCGAATCACCTAAAGGTGTTGCAAACCAAAGTCGCTCGACTTTTACATTTGTGTCTAATGACTGTACTTTGATGCGGTTAGCTGCTATTCCTAATGCTTGTAATGATTCTTGCTGAAATTCACAGAATGGTTCACCGACTAAAAACTGAGTGTCAGGCGGTAAAAGAGGAATCGCCGTTAATAAGCGTGGTAAGTCATCCCAGAACCAGTGGTGATAACTATGACTCCAATAACTGCGAATAGAATACCAATCACCCGATAAAAATTCCTGCTTTCTTTTACGATGAGAATATATATCAGGATGAGCCAGTATATTCATGACTCGCCAGTTTCCTTGGGTTAAGTATGCACCTTCTTCTAAAACTACAAATCCAGTAGAACCTAATACGGTTGTATGAGGTAAACTTACCAGAAATTGTGCCGGAAAGCCCAAATTATGATTAGCTAAAAACCTGAGATATACTGTTTCATGGTCGGAAGCATTAGCTGGAATATCTAATGTGAGTGTAAAAGCATCATGAAGCTTGACAATAGGCCATTTACGGCTAGGAGACCAAGCCATTACATTTTCACAAAGAGCGGGTATTTTAGGTTGGAAAATTGACTTGAAACGCCTAAGTGAAGATTTTAAAGCAGGTAAGGTTTTCATGAAAAATTTGTTTATTTATGTATGCTAGTTTTACATTTATGCCAGAAGTGTTGAGATTGCTGCTAAAAAATGTTTCTGTAAGTTCACAGGATTAAAATCTTGTCTAGCCGCTATACGAGATTGAGATGCGTAATACTCTCGTTGAGACGAATCTTGACTTAACTTTTCCACAGCAGAAACTAGAACTTGAGGATTTTCATCGGTTATACAAAGAGCGCGATCGCCTTCGCTCCCCCAACGAATCGCTGAACAATAATCCGGACCCCAAATCACTAAAGGTTTACCAAATTGGGCGTATTCAGGTAATTTAGAAGGAAAACTGGTTTCCATCCGTCGCCGCAAAGCTTGGTCAAAACTCATGGTTACTAAAAACACATCAGCCGCAGCTAACCACTGATTTAACTCCTCTCTAGGGGCAAAATCTAACCATAAATTGCGATCGCGCATTTCTGAACGAAAATCTGCTGACCAATTTGGGTTAGATCCCCGAACTTGTACTTGAATTTTAGGATTATCTTTTGTCACCTCAAGTAATTGAGCTAAAATCGGTCCATACTCGTGGAGATTTCCAGAATAAACAACCTGTAATGGAGATGATATTTGCTCATTTTCAGGCTGATATTTTGTAGTTATTTCCTCCTTGAGGAAAGCAGGTATGGGATAAAGAACTGTACTATTGGAATGTGAACCCAAAGCATTCTTCATACCCTCTGAAACACACAGAGCTAAATTAGATTGCTGGTAAAGTTGCTGAAAACGTTGCTCTAATAGCTGACGGAAAGGTTTATGTAAAGTAGGAATATCTGGCCACCAATCATGAAAAATTGTCACTAAAGGTAATTGATAATGGTGAGCAAATCTCTGTGCAGCCCAGCAACCATCACCATGAGAAACAGTCAGAACTATGGTTTTGTCGTCAGTTTGAGAATTAAACCCCCGTTGATGGGAATTGAGTAGTGTATTGTCCCACACCATCCCCTGATCTATAACTTGGAAATCATGACCCCAAGGATGGAAGCGAGTATATTCTAGCCTTTTAATTAACTTTGTTTGCCATCTATCAGTTTTACTTTCATAGGGATTAGCTACGATATCAACATCCCAGCCACTTGCTTGATTTAAATGCCGATATAGTATAATTTGCCCAGCACTGGTGGGTTGAGGAGAAATAGAAGAAATTACAAGAATCTTGCGCTTGTTCACATCGTTATGCTAAGTAAATTCAATCTCGAGGATTTATGGTATTGCATTCTTGGCAAACATTAGTAACACGCTCAACAAACAGATGATGTATTTGCTCTGCGTTAAGCACAGTCTCAGCCACTCGACGAGAACCTTCACAGGCGGAAGACCAAGCCATCGAATTTGATGCTGTTTCGCTGATAACTTTGAGCAATACCTCTGGATCATCGTGAATAACCGAAATCCCTGACTGATACTTTTTGGCAAAGCCACAGGCTGTTGAATATTCTGGAGTCCAAACAAACACTGGTTTAGCATAGGGGACATAATCTAACCATTTGGTGGTAAAACTTGTCCGCATAAAAATTTCTTCTGACTTTTCAAAACTCATCACGGTTAAAAACGCATCAGCCTGTTTGAGTTCATCTTTTAATTCATCGAATGGTTTAAAGCCTTGATAAATTCCTGCTTCGGTCATCTCCTGTAGTTTTTCGGGTGTCCAATCATTTCCCGCAGCAAAAATCTGGAGATGAATATGTGGATGTTTCTGCACAGATTCTGCTAGGCGCAACAACATACGACCGTAAGCACCATAACAATTACCAGCATAAATAATTTTAACTTTATCTTGAGAATTTGCTCTTTGCTCTATGGCAACCTGAACATCAAAATCACCAACGGGATAAAGAACATCTCCTTGAGCATCAACTCCAAACCATTCTTTCATACCTTCACTGGTATAAAATACCTGATTTGCTAACTCATTAACTTGATGGTAACGTTGGATGAGCCAAGAAGTGATCAAAGGATAAGGACGCGCTGACAAAGGAACAAATTGAGATAGACAAAACAAATCTTGGAAATTAACAACCAGTGGAACCTTAAGTTTGTGCGCCAACTGAAATGCTAATCCCAGATGCCAATCATCTACTACAGATACAATTACATCTGGCTTAAAGTCATCTGCAAATTTCAACAATGAACCAGGAATATTAATCCAGTTCAGTAAGTATTCTAAGTTATATATCAATCGACATAATCGAGTCCTTCTAAGCCTTTCAATTAATCGATTTCTACGAATCGAAAGCTGCTGTTTAATAGGTAATTTAACAAAATTTGTACTAGCAACAGCCACCTCAAAGTCTTTTTTGATAATGAGGTGACGATACATAGCAAAGCGTCCCCCAGAAGTTGTATCAGGAATCACTGCTGAAATATACAATATTTTATAAGTCATGTCGCTGATAGCCTACACCAATCTGGTTGTTCACTGGCAAACATAGCAATTTGCCCCAAAACCTCTTCTATCCCAATTTTAGGTGTCCATCCCCAAACTTTCTCAGATAAACTCGCATCTAACACCATCCAAGGAATATCAAACGTCCGCTCAATATTAGTTTCTAAAACTTCATTACTACCAAACTTGTCTGCACACCATTGGGTTAACTGTCGCAAGGAAATACTGTTGTTAACTCCACCACTGACATTAACCACCCTGGGTTTATTTGTATTTAATGGTTCAGTAAACTGTTTTTGTAGCAAACTAATTAAATCTTGTGGATGTAAACAATCCCGAACTTGATAACCTTTTCCGCCAAAGCCAATATATTTTAAGGATCGCTGTTCTCGAAAGCTATGAATCCAAAAAGCAAAAATACCTTGTCCTGGATGGCCAAACTGTCCCGCTCCCGCCATCACCCCACAGCGATTAATCCAAACGGGAAATTCAAAGGTTGCACCGTATTCTAAGGCTAAATGTTCTGAAGCTACCTTTGTACTGCCATACAATGATACTGGCGGATTGGTAGAGTGGTTTTCAGCTACCCCCATTGTGGAAATACCTACTGGAAAAATTTGTTCAGAAACGGGATAAAATGCTCCATTAGCTTCAGCAACTTGTAATTTACTTAATCCGGGTATGGAATAAACTCTGCTGGTAGACAGCAGAATGAACCCAGCTTGATACCGTTTACAATATTCTAAAAGGTTAATTGTTCCGAGTAGATTATGTTGTACTAACTGTAAACTGCTGGTTTTACCATCTACCCCTGCTAAGACACTAGGATTAGCAGCAGCATCAATTACCCAATCAGCAGAAGGTAAAGCATCTACGTCACTGCTATGGCGAATATCGCCATGAATTACCTCAATTCCTTGTTGCTGTAAGCTTGCTTTATTCAACCAACTCCCTGAGCGGGAGAAATTATCAATGCCAAAAATTTGATATTCTGGAGAATGTTCTTGTAATGCTTTGGCTAAGGTAGAACCGACAAAACCGCAAATTCCTGTAATTAAAATCCGCATAACAAGATTGTGAAAAGCAATACATTATCAGACTATCTTCAAACTATATCACGCTAAAATGTTCCGTTAGCTTCAGCCAATTTTAACTTACTTTATCCGGTTATAGAATAAACCCAGATATTAGATATTCAACCAAATAAAGCCGAAGCTTTGCGTAATTAAAATCCGGATAATGCTATGTTAAAAATAACCGAATAACTGTCTAAAGCTTAACAGTTTGCTCTGTTAGCCTTTCCTGCCAAGACATTACAATCTGTGCAATAGTTTCTTCTAGAGAAATGGTAATATCCCAGTTTGGGTAATGCTGCCGCATTTTGCTCAAATCTGAGTAATAGCAAATATGGTCTCCTATGCGGTTTTCTGGCAGATATATATGTTTCATTTCTTTGTTACTATATTTTTCTACTAGTTTAAATGCTTCCAAAATTGAGCAACTATTTGATTTACCGCCTCCTAGGTTATACACTTCTGCTATTCGCGGATCTGCAATAAACGCCTCAATAAATCGAGCTACATCTAGTGAATGAATATTATCTCTAACTTGCTTACCTTTATAACCAAAAATTTTATATTCTCTACCTTCTAAATTACACTTCACTAAATAACTTAAAAAACCATGCAACTCAACCCCTGAGTGATTAGGACCAGTTAAACATCCTCCTCGCAAACAGCAGGTTGGCATATTAAAATAGCGTCCGTATTCTTGCACTATTACATCAGCAGCTACTTTAGAAGCACCAAACAGAGAATGTTTGGATTGGTCAATACTAAAGGTTTCTGGAATCCCCTCCTGATATGTGGGATCATCATAATCCCATCGAGTATCTAGCTCTTTGAGCTTAATTGTGTTGGGGCGATCGCCATACACTTTATTAGTGGACATATGGACAAAGGGCGATTCGGGGCAAAATTGCCGTGCTGCTTCTAGTAGGTTCAGTGTTCCCACAGCATTGGTATCAAAATCATCAAAAGGAATCGCTGCTGCGCGGTCATGACTGGGCTGTGCTGCGGTATGAACAATCGCATCTGGTTGGATACTTTGAATTAAATTAAGAACACCTTGGCGATCGCGGATATCCAATTCATGATGCACAAAACCTTTAATCTTGGATTGCAGTCGCTGTTGATTCCAGCGAGTATCCCCTTGATCACCAAAGAATACAGCCCTTTGATTGTTATCAACGCCGTGAATCAGCCAACCTTGATTCGCAAAATAAATACAGACTTCAGAACCAATTAGCCCTGATGACCCTGTTACTAAAAGTTTTTGCATAGTATTAATATTAAACTAGAGAATTATAAATAGATACGGTTTGCTGTACTGTTTTATCCCAGCTAAACTTTTTGACCTGCTGTAGTCCCCTTGTAATTAGATTCTGTCTAACAATAGAATTATCCAATAAGAATAATAGTCTATCTGTTAGCTCATCAGTAGATAAAGGGTTAAATAGCAAACCTGCGTCACCAACTACCTCTGGAATGCTAGAAGTGTTAGAAGCAATTACTGGTGCTTGACAGATCATAGCTTCGAGGGGAGGAATTCCAAAACCTTCGTATAAGGATGGGTATACAAAACATAGGCAATTCTTGTAGAGTTTAACCAGATAAGAGTCATCAACCCATGAAATGAGATGAATATGCTCATTGAGATGCAGTGAAAAAATCCTTTTGTTTTCTTCATCTGAAAATGGATGGCTCACTACGCATAGTTTGATGTTTGTATCCTTCTTGATTAAATTAGAAAATGCCAGAAGTAATCTGTCAAAATTTTTATGCCCATGTCTACTACCAACATAAAGAATATAAGGACTGGGTGGAAGTGGCGATTCTGAATTTAATGAAATGTTAAGCTCTGTTGCTAAATGAGTTACAAATACTTTCTCTTCTGAAACTGGATAATAATGAAGTAAATCTCTTTTGGTGCTTTCTGATATACAAATTATTACATCTGCTGCTAAAATAGCACTTTTTTTAAAGTCTGTTTCTTTCCCCGTGGGATCAATTAATTCTGGTAAGACCTCTTGAAGCAGATCATATACAGTCAGAACAATTGGTTTTTTTCTTTTCCGTAATTTTTCACGGGTGAGTAAGTAGTGATAAGTTGGATGGAATATTTGGTAATTAGAAACCTTCTCTAATAAACCGAAGTAATAAGGCTCAAGAGCAAAAGACAATCTACCAGGTTTAATTCCAAATCTATTGTAAGAATGTAAAGTCAAGTTGGGATGACTGGGTAAATTATTTTCGTAAGATTTCAAACTAGTTATAATTGGCTCATATTCTGAAGGTAGCCTACTAATAAGATTATAAAAATATCTATTGATACCGCCAAGGCTTTGACGGATATAAATTTCACCATCATAAAAAATTTGCATAACCTTTATTGGGCAATGATTCCAGCTTTTGAAAAAAACAATAGTTGAATAAAATAAAAATTTACGTATGTGTATATATAGTAAGTGCATCCATAGATGTCTAGAATAAATAATGTTAAAGATGTCGCCACCTATCCATCTCAGGTAAACTTTAAGCATTTAGGCGCGAACATTAATCTTTTTTAAGACGTATTTTAGTTTTGATCCTAAAGCCAAATTATATCTCAAACGAGCTACGAATAGCCAGGCGAGTTTTAAATGAAGGAGTTTTCTAAATTTCGCCTCGGAAAAAGATTTTATGATATCTAAATATACTAAGTATTCATTTTTAAAAGAAAATCGGATATCCCATAAATATCTAATCCACCACTCCATAACTACCTTTTCAAAGGCTCTTTCTTTTGCAAGCGGTGAAATATTGACATTATTTGATATGAAATCAATAGTTTTTAAAGACTCTTGGACAACTAAACTACCTTTCTTGCTACTTCTCGATGTATTTAATCCATGCAGGCGAAAGTAATTTAAATCTTGGGCTAAGAAATAGACATCACTTGGCAATAAAAGAATGCTTGCCCAAGTAAACCAGTCACCAGCAGATTTAAATATCGAGTTTTTTTCTGCAACTTTAACATATAAGGAGTGCCTAAATAACACTGCACTGGCATTGGGGATAGTACACATTGACACTAAATAGTTAGTACATTCTACTTGACCAGAGTTTGTAAAATCTTTCTGCCAACGCTCAGGGTCAAAAAATGAATTGCTTAATTTGGAGATATTATTACCCAAATTATCTACTGCAATAGATTCACAATATGCAATTCCAACTGTGGAATGAGCGTCTAAAACTTTTACTAATTCTTCAAGCAATCTTAGTTCAGCAAAGTCATCGGATTCGGCAATCCAAATATATTCACCTCTTGCTAAACTGAAACCTTTATTCCACTGTTTAAAAGGAGAACCACTATTAGTTTCATTAAAAATAGCGTGACTAATTTTGGGGTGCTTGGCATACTTAGAAAAAACTTCTCGGCTGTTATCTGTAGAATTATCATCCAAGAAAATTATCTCAAAGTTTTGATAAGTTTGATTCAGAACAGTTTCAATTCGCTGCTCTAAAAATCGAGCATGATTATAATTGGGAATAATTACACTAACTTTTGGCATTTTAAGTAATTTTATTTTTCGATTTTTTAAAAAGTGACTTGACAATAGAAATAACCTTAAAACTAAGTTTTGATGATAATTTATCAAGCAACACGAAAAAAGAATTTCCCTTTTGCAATTCACCCCTCAATAATTCGACCTCATCACCAAGAATTTTAATAATATACTTTTCAGCCTCGTGAGATATATGGTGTTTATTACCAAATTCATCGGGCAGATATTTATATAAATATACGGCAAGGTTAACAATAGTCAATCTTAATTGTTGACGCACGTGGGAAGATGCATCTGATAAATCTGATAAAACATATATCATTGCTTCTAAAGTTTTCTGCTGTCGATAGTTCAGGCCTTTACTTGACCATATAGAGTTTCTGTGAACCCTATAAACAGCCATTACCTCATCTATACAAAAAATATTGCCATACTGGGCATTCATCATATGAATGTAATAATCACCCAGAGGACAACGAGAAAAGTTTGCCCCGAATATTTTTGATGTGTTGTTTCTAAATACACAAGATGGTGTGTGTATATAGTTACCTCCCGTTAAATCAACTATAGTAGATATGTTAGAGGGAACAGTGGTAATGTCATCATCTCTGAGTTCACCTTCTTCCCAAATCTTGACTTGATGAAAGCAAATGGCAAAGTCGGGGTTGGCTTCCAGGAAATCAACTTGTTTTTGCAACTTGAGGGGGTCTGTCCAGTAGTCGTCGCCTTCGCAGAGGGCGATGTATTTGCCTTGTGCCTTATCAAACATATCTGAGAAAAAACCGAATCCTCTTGAAGAGTATTGATTATCAGTTTGTAAGATTGCGTTAATTAAATTAGGATGCTTTGCTTGGTATTCGAGTATGATGCTGGCAGTGTTGTCTATTGATGCGTCGTCATGGATGATGATCTCAATAGGAAAGTTTGTTTGTTGCATTAAAAAACCATTGATCGCTTCTCGAATAAATTTTTCGTGGTTATAGGTAATACAGCAAATACTAACCAGGGGTGATGATGGAGTCATAGTTGTATTTAATAGGACTTCTTCAAGTACCTGCTTCGGCTTTTAGGAAAGATTTTTCAAATTCGAGAAGATCCTGTTTTCGAGGTGCAATTCGTTTCAGAGGAGAACCAGCATAGATAGTGAAATATTCACAGTTTTTATTAACAAGGCTTAAAGCACCAATTGCTACACCTTCCTCAAGGATTACTCCAGGAAGAATGATTGATCCTGAACCGATGATTACATGTCTTCCAATGATGACATCAGCATGAGTTACATTTGTAAATTCAGCAGGAATGGTTGGATTAGTCATTGCACTTCCACTGTAGTCATCATTGCTGCTGTAAACTGACACCCGTGAAGAAAGATTAGAAAAATCACACAAAATGATTTTTCCAGATCCAATCAAGGAAGAGTAAACAGCTATATGCACATTTCTACCAATTGAGATACCACCAGAGCCTGCCGATAAAACGCAAAAGTCATCAATTCTTACGTGGTCTCCAATTTCAATTTTAGAACAGTTGTAATAGGAAGACTTATCGGAAAGTAAGACCTTCTTTCCAACTTTGGCAAATCCCAAGTTATTTATTTGTTCATTAGTTAGCCATGCCATAGGATTGAATTTTGCAAAAATTAATTGTCGATATTATGATTTTAGTAAACTTATTTGTTGGCTATGAGGCTGGCTGGCAATTAGCAATCGGATAATTTGACATATTTTAATAATATCTTCCTCGGAAATTGTTGTTCCTGTGGGTAAAATTAAAACTCTCTGAGCTAACTTTTCCGTCTCAGGCAACAACAAACCAGCATGGGGAAAATAAGACCGATAGGGTTCCATGCGATGACAACCCGGATAAAAATATCGCCTAGCAATTACATTCTCAGCATGAAGAATCTTAATCAAGAAATCTCGGCTAACTTGAGTTTGCTCCTCGTCTATCTCCAACACAATATACTGATAGTTATGCTTCTCAGCCTGATTGATGGGAAACAAGGACACCCCAGGAATACCAGCTAAACCTTCCTGATAACACTGATAATTGCGGCGGTTGACCTCAATAAACTCCTCCAGACTTTCTAGAGAAGTCAGCCCCATAGCTGCTGAAACCTCAGCCATTTTGCCATTAGTACCCAAGTAGATGACGTTATCAAAACCAGAGAAGCCAAAGTTTTTCATCAGCCGCAGCTTTTGATTTAACTCATCATCATTGGTGACAATTGCACCCCCTTCAAAAGTATTCATAAACTTTGTAGCATGAAAGCTAAACACTTCAGCACTGCCAAAGTTACCAATCATCTTTCCCCCGTGAGCACACCCAAAAGCATGGGAAGCATCAAACATCACCTTAAGATGGTGCTTATGGGCAATTTCCGTCAGCATTTCCACATCACAAGGCTGTCCCCAGACATGAACCCCCATAATTCCAGATGTGCGCGGTGTAATTAGTGACTCCACCCGCCAAGGATTCAGGGTATGGGTTTTGGGGTCAACATCGCAAAAAACTGGGGTAATTTCCTGCCATTGTAAAGCGTGGGCTGTAGCGATAAAGGTAAAAGAAGGAACAATCACCTCCCCTTTTAACTCCAGCGCTCGAATCACCAGTTCTAACGCAATAGTGCCATTGCAGACCGCAATACAGTGTTTAACGCCTAAATAGTCAGCTATTCGCTGCTCAAATTCTTGAACAAAAGCGCCATTGTTAGACAGCCAACGGCGATCAAGCATATCATTGATGCGGCTTAACAGGCGATCGCGGTTCCCAATATTCGGGCGACCTACAAACAGCTTTTCCTTGAACTTAGGTTCACCACCGAAGTAGGCTAGTTCAGAAAGTTGATTAATCATAAACAATAACTTTTCACAAAGTTAACAAAATTGAGCTAGTTTTACTGAGACTTGGATAACTTCTCGACTATATAAACAACTGAACGAGGATGTATCCCATGTTTATCAAATGTTTCATCTCCAAAAAAATTGATATCCAGTTGATGAACTAAGAATCCTGCGGATGTGAGTTTGTTGATAAATCCAGGTTTGGAATACATCCGCAGGTGATCATCTTGACCAAAATGTTTCCACCGACCTTCAGGTGTTATAATTTCTGGATTCTCATAATCTTCTTCCAGGCTTAACATGATAGGAACCATAGCGATACCCTTACCCCCTGGCTTAAGAACTCGATAAAGTTCACTCATTGCTTTGCTATCATTTTGGATATGCTCTAAAACATGAGAGCATATAAAGAAATTAAAGATATTATCCTCATACAGATCCATTTTAGTAATATCTATTACATCATCAACTCCAGACATCATTAGATCAGCAGAGCGATAATTAATATGAGGATATTTATTTTTAATAAAATTTTGTAAACTTGCGGATGGAGCAATATCTAAAAATCTAAATCCAGATTGAACTTCAGATATTTGTTTGTGCAAATATAAAGCATATAGCCTATCCCTATCACTTGCGCCACAAATAGGACATGAATACTTCAAGAAGTTGATTGTTTCATATTGAAAAGTTGAAAATATATATTCATACTTATCTAATTTTTCGGAATAAAAGTCAGGTAAACGATTGAATTCTTTAATATGTGAAGAACATACAGGACAGGAATAGTTTGAATCTTGATCTGTTTCCACGTAAGTGTCTACAGGAATAGCTTTTGCAATTCCCAAAAAGACTTTGACACTATCTTTTAATCTTTGTGCTATAAATTTTTTATACATAGTTTATTTATCTAATTTGTGTTAATTCACCATACAGCTGAAAAGCTGTCCATACATTTTTTTCAGCCTTAACTTGAAAACAGGCTACTGATTGCGCCCTCATTAGTATCGCACCGTTATTGCTTTCTTGTAAGCCTACAGTAATTGAATAAAGTCCTTGAGAGAAAATTATTTTGGGAATTAAAATTTTGAATTTGATCAACCCGTTGATGTTTTCTAGAGGCTTATCTTCTTCGTAAAAGTATTCAGCAACACCCCTTTGTTCAGCATCGTAAAACACTAAGTATGGCTCAGGGTTTTTGAAAGTCTGAGCAACTTTTAAGCTAATTTGGATCTCAAGGTCTGAGAGTCTTTCTACAAAAGTAGGTGTAGTTGTATTTAGAGAAGGTTGGCTATTAATTAAAATATCCACAATCTCTACAGATTCACCAACATAGAATGATGGAATAACATCAAATTTGGAATAGTAAAGATCAATTCCCTCAGAAACATTTTTACCCTGATATACGGGCATACCTTTTTCTAGTAATGCAATATCTGTTGCAATCCGGGACACTTGAGGCATACTGTGAGACACAAAAATAACAGCACAATTAGGAATAAGCTGATCAATTTTTCTAAAGCATTTCAACACAAACCCCATATCTCCCACCGCCAGCACCTCATCCAGCAGTAAAACATCCGGCTGAATCAGTACAGCAGCCACCGCAAACCCCAGCCTGACATTCATCCCCGAACTATAAGTTTGAACCGGCGCATCAATAAACTCCCCAATCTCTGCAAACTCTATAATCTCCTCAAATCGAGCATCAACCTCCGCTTTGCTCAACCCCAGAATAGAACCATTCACATAGATATTCTCTCGCCCTGTCAAAATCGGGTTAAACCCAGCCCCCAAGGCAATCAGCCCCCCCACCTGACCATTAATTTCAATCCGTCCCCGATCAGGCTTAATGAGTCCATTCAACATCCTCAGCAGCGTACTTTTCCCCGCCCCATTACGCCCAATCAGCCCCAAACATTCTCCGCGCCGCAACTCAAAACTCACATCCTTCACCGACCAAAACTCATCAGGTCGCAATTTATGCTCATACTTGCGCCCAAGCAACTCGGAAGCAATATCCTGCACCCCATACCGCAGCGACTTTTTCAAACTGCGGCAAAATTTCTTCGATACATTCTCAACCCTGACTAAAACTTCGCTCTCATCTTTGTTATTGTGCAAATTTTGATCTAGAGAAGTCAATGTCATAAATATTTATTGCCAATCGAATAAACAGCAGATTAAACTAGCCCTTCTAAGAACTCATCCGTTCTACAATAAACGGCATCGCCAACCGATACAATACCCAAGCCACTAACAACAAACCAAACGCCAAACCACTAACTATCCAAAAACCAGAGGGGTTAGTCACTAATCCACTTGTTGCTAAATCCCGTGTAGTTACCAACAAAGGTGTCACCGGATTCCAATTAACAATGGTAGCAAATAATCCTTCTTTAGGAGTCGGATAAATCACCGGAGTTAACAACAACCAAGGAGACACAATTAATGGTATTGCTTTGGATACATCTCCATACAAAGCCCCAATGGGAGCCAGCAATAACCCAATGCTCGTACCTAATATGACCAAGTGAATCAAAGCTACTGGCGCTAACAATAGACTCCAAGTCACAGGAATCTGAAACCAAATAAACAAGCCCAAAATCAAAATTAACTTAATACCAAAATTAAAAAATACTTCCCCCACCTTGGCTAATATAATGGCTTCCTTAGGGAAATTAATTTTTGCCAGCATTGATGTAGCTGAATTCACTGCTGCAATTGGACTACTCAATGATTCCACAAAGGTTTGCCATAGTGCCATGCTAAACATCACATAAGCCGGATAGGGAATATCTGTCTCTCCTATATTGACCGCCCCAGCATTTTTAGCTACGAGCAATCCTACAGCAGTAATAATCGGAGGTAAAAATGCCCACAACACTCCAAACACAGATTGTCGATATTGAGCGCTAATATCTCTGACCAATAATCGCCATGCTAGTTCTCTTGAAGCCAACAAATCGCGCCCCATCTCTCGAAATAATTGCAATGGGTGGCGAATTCGGCTTTCTGATGTATAAATAACTCTCGTAGAAAATGTACTGGGTTTCCTCACATTAAAATTATCCTATGATATTTAGCTGATATTACTCTAATACTTCAAATTAAGCGATCGCTCTTGGGTTGATGGTTGACTGAATTAATTTTTCAGTCCTTTCTTCACTGACTTTTGCTATCAGACAGAGAATTGATTCTCTGACAGGATTGATTCAGATCCTTTGGGTTGATGTGTGCTGTTTTTAGGAGAAACAAGATTCCTGCTTCCTCTCCTTAACAAAGATAGGCGTGGGGTGAGGTTCCATAATCAACTAGAAGCAGCAAAGGCGATCGCAATTTGAATATTCATAGACAATAAAAAGTATTGAGTGTATGACCACTTAGCTGTTTGGCATTCATTCGCGTAAACTCGCCTACAGAAGGATTACCATGAGGATCAATCACCCCTGTTACCTGCTGCCATAATTCCCTGGGTGCTAAGGAAATGTTATATGTGCCATCATCAGACTGACGCACATAATACCAGATTTTCTTCTGACACTGATCACACCAAAAAGCCTCTAACCACTCTCCTTCTATGGGAACGGCTGTATGATTGGCTATTAACAAGGACGCAGTTCTCCGACTGAAGCCCCGTTGCTGTAACTGATCTGCTTTATCTGCAAAAAGTCTATATTTTTTACTCACGCTATCCAGATAACAGCCATGAATAGGACAGTAGATAGCTCTACGTTTGGAACGTTTCCGATTTCGGTCACACCTTCTCTGCAATTCGACCTCCTAATATAAATAAGATAGGAAGGTTACGTTGGGAGGGACTGAGATCAAATAGACCATCGAAGCCCAACTCCTAAAGAATAGCACCCTATATTTAGAGCAAGCATTGAATGTTTTTCAATACTTTTTTAACTAAAATTTGATTTATAATCTCCTGAGAATAAATTATTCAGGAATGTACCCTGGTATTTTATCCTCTACTTTTCCTGAATAACTTATAACACAGATAGACAACTTCTATACATTAACTTGTTTGAAGTAATCCTCTGGGACGCAAAAAAAAGCTTAAATCTCTTTAATATTCAACGCCTGACGCAAAACATCCAGGTATTGTTGAGCAATAATCTTAGGTGTAAAGTGTGACTTTAGATACTGACGAGCGGCATTACCCATCTGCTCACTTAGTTCTTGATTACGCTGAAGCAAGCGGATAAATTCAGCCAGTCCATGACCATCACCATAATCAAAGGCTGCACCACAGTCGGCTTCGGCAATGAGTTGTCTTAAACTTGAGTAGGGTGAACAAACTACTGCCAACGGCCTCCCGGTTGCTAATGCTGAGTACAGTTTGCTAGGTAAAACTAAACTTTCACTGGCTGGGTTAATACTCACCAAAGACAAATCGCCAGAGGTGAGAGAATAGGGCAAATCTTTTTTATCTTGATAAGGTAAAAATGTAAAATTATTTAGCCCTAATTCATTGACTTGTGCAATTAATTCTTCGCGTTTGGCTCCCCCACCAATACACACAAACTGCACTGGCTCATCTTGCAGTTCTGTAGCAGCTTTCAATAAGGTATCGATGTCATGGCATCGACCCATATTACCAGAGTAAAGCACAGTGAATTTATTCACTAAGTCGTACTTCCAAGCAAACCAGTTTTCTTTTTTGGCAATGGGTACGATGAATTCGGGGTTAGCCCAGCTATGAATGATAGAAACTTTATGAGCTACTTGCGGACAGTGCGCTAAGACGCTTTTTTTCATTTCAGGACTAAGAACTACAATACCTTTCGCATTCAGCCAAACTCGCTGATTCACCGCCTGCCAAAGTTTTGCTACCCAGTGATTTTTAGACACTACACCCAACGTGATGGCAATATCTGGGTATAGATCATATATAATGCATACATAGGGTAACTTGAACAGGCGATTGGCTAAATAACCGACAATTGGCAAAAATGGTGGGGCTGTAGTTACTAATAATACATCGTTACGCCGCCAAGCAGCGAGCAGATAGATTAAAGTACGTAAGGTATATAATACCCCGTTGAGTAGTTTACCACGAATTCTCCCAGGAAAAAGTTGAGCGCTACGCGATCGCTGGATCTTAATCCTATCAACACGTTCTAAACATGGCGCGTTACTTAAGCTAAAGGCATATCCAGGCTGACTAGTAAAAACCTCGATATTTACCCCTTGCTGCTCTAACTGCTTGACAAGTTCCTCAATCAATTGTCCCGTAGCAGCATAGTCTGGGGGAAAAAACTGTGTAACTACAGATAGCTTAATTGATTGCTGAACTTTGACACCATCCTCATATTCATCGGCTGATCCAATTAACATGGATGAGGATATTACCTTTTGATTAATCTCTTTGTTGAGTTTCATCGATCATCGTATTTTAAATTTCACTAATTTTCTTAGCGATACCATTGAAGCACCCAAGTCATTCATGACTCAGTGGGATAAACTTACACTTTCATTCCACGATGATTTTGATACTTGATGCTGTTGACTGGATTTTTGAGCATTGGACTTTACATGATGGATTGAGCATTCTGAGCAAGGTTAAAGGTAGATTTTGAGGTTTTTGGCGCTGAAGTCGCTAAAAAATGCTCATCCCCTTAACCAGGAATACTGATTTTTGTATTAATTTTCATGCACCCTTAAAACTTTTTGATATACCGGAACCAACGGTAGTTTAGTCCCACAGGTAATTATACTTGAGAAATTTCATACTAACCCAAAATTACTATGTTGTCATCTGGCACGGTAATCTTCATGAGAAAGTGCAAGTAAGAAAGTAAACTTCATTAAATATTTATTATTCCGTATATTAAAAAATAGCCAGAATTTAAAATTACTTCACATTAAATGTGATTACGTAATATCAATGGTAGCTTAATTGCTATCCTCCTTTGGGAATAGATGATATTTTATTACCTGAAGTAAGCGCCGCAATGATTTATCCAGTTATGGTAAGACTCATGCACCGTCCTCCGAATGCTGAATATTTACCTTGATCAATTTGTCAATCACATCTTGAACGTATATTTTTGATTCAATCCTGGACGAAATCATCAACCCATCTCAGGTATAACTATCTAATCCAGAGTGTTATACTAAGCCCGTAACACGTAATGGATATAATTTAATGTAACAATAATTTTAATTATAACGTCTAGTTTAAATGTATTTTTTTTATCTATATGCAGCATACATACTTAGATAAATCAAAATTGGTTGCCAGATAAATAATATAATAAACTAACAGTAATAACTACACAGCAGATAAGTATATAATAAGATACTCAGCTATATAAGATCCTGCTCTTATTTCTACCAGCAGAGCTTATATATCTTCCTAAATGCCTTTCTTTATTAATAGACTACTGCAAAATTTCATCATCATATCAATACATGAAGAATCAAGCATACAAGCCTTCAAATCCCGAAGATAGTAGAAACTCCATAACTCCATTTCTTCAATATCAAAATGTTATGGGATATGAAGACCAAAGTGAGGAATGGAACTATAAAGAATTTCTAGGTTTGTTACAGCGCCGAGTGGTAGTAATTGTAGGCGTTGCCACAACTGTGCTAACAGGTGTAGCTATCAACTTGATATTAAATCCAAAAACACCACAATATGAAAGCAGTTTTCAGATGCTGGCAGAGCCTGTAGCTTATAATACAAAAATAGGTGATGTTGTCACTGAAATTAACCCATCAGACCCATTAAAAAAACCGACTTTAGACTATGAAACTCAAATTCTAGTCCTCAAAAGTCCTGAAGTGATTGAAAAAAGCATTAAACAGTTACAAGCAGCTTATCCAGATATTAACTACAAGTATCTGATCTATTCTTTGAAAATTGCTCGTTTAGGTGAAACCAAAATTCTAGAAGTACGCTATCGTAGCGAAGATCCAGTGGAATCGAAAGTAGTATTAGATCAAATTGCTAAAGATTATTTACAATACAGCCAAGAAAAACGGCAAATTATGGTAAATCAAGGGCTGCAATATATTAATAGAGAATTACCATCTCTACAAAATAGAGTCAGTCAAATTCAGAGAGAAGTGCAAATTTTTCAACAAAAGTATAATTTTTATAGCCCAGAATCCCTTGCAAATCAAATAGCTGGACAGACGACTAATTTAACTCAACAAAAGCAAGAACTTGAGATACAGCTAGCGCAAGCTCGTGCCAACTCTGCTTTCTTACAAACTGAAGACGGCAGGAAATCAGTGCTGGATAGCTATCCTGTGTATCAGGGGTTAAATACTGAATTGCGTCAATTAGATATTGAAATTGCCACTGCATCAACTCTTTTACAAGACGCAAACCCCAATATGATCACATTAAAGGAGAAACGGGACAAGCTGATACCATTAATACAGAAAGAATCGAATCAATATATCCTAAGCAAGCGAGCAGAAGCAGCCTCTGTACTTCAGTCTTTAGAGGTTAACGATCAAGAACTGGAAAAAATTGAACAAAGCTTGGAACAAAAACGCCAGCAATTACCGAACCTCATACGACAATATACCGAAATACAGCGCAGATTACAAATTGCCACTGAAAGTTTGAATCGTTTTTTATCTACGCGCGAAAATTTGCAGATTCAAATTTCTCAGACAGAACTAGGCTGGCAATTGATTCAGTTACCCAACGAGCCAACAATTCCTGTCAGTTCTTCAGGTACTATACGCGATGTCATTGTAGGATTAGCTGCGAGTATTTTCTTGGCTATTGGTGCAGCTTTACTAATGGAAAAGCTTGATTATACCTATCACAACGCCTGGAGCCTGAAAGAGAGGGTAAAAATTCCTTTATTAGGCAATATTCCTTTCAATGAAGAATTTCAAACGCTGAAATACCAAACTATTAACCCAGAAAATGGCATCATGCAATTGTCAGGTTCAGTGACTGAATCTATGACCGAGGCTATTACTCTCCCAGGACAAAACTATAACAACTATTCTACAAATTTTGTAGAAGCTGTACGGATGCTTTATACAAATATTCAATTGTTAAATACGGATTCTCAAATACGCTCTATTACGATTACTTCAGCTATGGAAGGGGATGGCAAATCTACAATTGCTTTTAATTTAGCTCAAATAGCTACATCTATGGGAAAACGAGTATTACTTGTTGATGGAGATATGCGCCGACCCAATATTCATAACTTATCAAAGTTAAATAATTTATGGGGATTGAGTAGTTTAATTACTTCAAATTTGCCATTTGAAAAAGTGGTGAAACAACTACCTTCGATGAATTCATTATCTATAATTACTGCTGGTCCTGTCCCCCCTGATTGTGCAAAATTGCTCTCATCCGAAAAAATGAAGCGACTGATGGACGATTTCTATAATACTTTTGACTTAGTTATTTATGATGTTCCTCCGATGGTTGGACTAGCTGATGTTACTTTGATAGGTTCTCAAACAGACGGTGTTTTGATGGTAGCAAGAATAGGCAAAACAGATCGCTCTGTGTTTGAGCGAGCAGTAGCTGACCTGAAAATAGCGCCTATTAATGTTTTAGGTGTAGTTGCGAATGGGCAGAAAAGTAATTTGAAGAATTCTTATTATCATCAATCGGCGTGACGGGTAAAGCCCCAAGCTAGAGCTTCGGCGGGTAGCAACAGTTTGAATCCCCGATTTTCAAGCCGGGGTCAATCTAATAAGGTTGGGTTGAGGTTGATAATTGGGATTATTCTCAAAACTGGAAGCTAATAATCAACCTTTTACGCATTTTTACGAGTGCTTGACAAGCCTACACCATAATGTTTTCTGTTGGTCTAGGAGTGTGACAATTCTAACAATTGAGCTTTTTGGTTAACAAAACCGTATTCTCATATCTTGCACCAAGCCCCGGCGATTAGAATATTGCTTCGCAACGCCAAGGGCGAACGCGGCTATACAAACAAAGTCCGCCTACGCGGACTAACGGAAAAACAAGGGTTTTGAACCCACGTAGGTGGGTTTCGCCTGTGTAGCCGTGACTTCCAGTCGCCAGGTGCAAGATAGGAGTATTAGCACTCTTTTATGGCCAAGGTTGGGACAGTCTACCACTTCTTCTAAGATACAAGATTGGGTGTCACTTTTTTTTAACCCAACCTACCCCTAAATTTATCAAAGACTACAAGTATAGTAAGTAATCCGCTTTGATTTTTGTAGCTTGCGTGGCGTAGCCATACTTACTTGCGTAGGTGGGGAGTGGGGAGTGGGAAAAAGCCATTTTGAGTTGTACTGAGTTGTTAAGCGCAAAGCGCAGGCTACGCCAACAGAAATCAAATATGATTCCTATATAAAGGTTTCTAATTTTTATTTAACCAGAGTAATAGAAGAGCGTTAGTCCCTTGAGATTTTACCTAAGTTAATCACCAAAATTCAGGTGATTAACTAAATTAATTGGTTGCATTCCCGTAGTATTACTGTTGTAATTAGGAAATTTTGACTGTATAAATTATACGTCATCAATTTTATACAATCAATCTTTTAATGTTAATGAAAAAAATAGCAAAAATTCTCAAGAAAAGTGATATTTATCAACTTATTAGTCTTAAGTATGCTGACGCAAAATTAGGGGCAACCTTGATAGCTTCTGTTCTCCTGTTGACAGCTACTTCTATGGAATCAGCAGTTGCTGTGGATAATGTGGTTTCTGAGAATCATGAGCCGCAATTGAGTTCATCTCAAAATCTCAAACCATCTTCTCTAGTATCTGGACTTAATTCACAGCCAAATGTCAGCTTACGGCAAAGATTGTTGGACTCTAAAAAAATTAATCCTGTTGTTGAATTAAATTTTGTCAGTACGAGCGATAGTTTGAGGGGTGAGGTCAAGCCTGCAACATTTAGCAATGCTGTTGATGTAGACAATTTTTTGCAGGAATCTCAAGAAAAGCTACAAAGCAATGATAATTTAAAGAGACAGTTATTGGCTGATGCAATTAGTAATCCTGATTTGTATTTAAAACAGGAAGTAGAAGAGCCAACTAATTTATTGCAGCTGAAACCAAGTCAAATTCTTGTACAAATAGACTCTTCATCATCTGTGGGGGACACTTTTGGCGAGATGAATAAATTACGCCAAGAACTTCTAATTGAACCTATAGTGACGCTGGGTAAACCTCCAAAGTCTGCTCCTGGTTCAACTGCTGGTACTCCTTCTGCTTATGGTGCTAGTTTCGGCCAAGCTTATATTGGTGGTGGTTTATTTTTCCCTCTAGATCAGAATAAAGATAGGAACGATGGTTCTTTGTCTGTTGGTTTTGGGTTGGGAAATCCGGTTGATTCTGTGGGATTGGAAGTGAATATTGATATTACCAGTGTGGGTGGTGGTCCACGTTTTGATTTTGGAGATAGCGGTGGTGTAGGTTTTAAGCTGCATAGATATTTGGGGGATGGTACTGCTGTAGCTGTTGGTTGGTCAAATCCTATTAAATGGGGAGATGTTACCAGCGCTAAGGATACTATCTATGGAGTATTTACTAAGTCATTTCCACTCCAACCAGATAACCGCAAGAACAACTTACCTTTAACTGTTTCTCTCGGTCTTGGTACTGGTGATTTTAGTTCTAAAGGTGCATTAGAAGCAGATAAAAATGCTGTGAATCTTTTTGGTGGTTTAGGTTTGAGATTGATTCCTCAAGCATCTTTGGTAAGTAGCTGGACGGGAAGTGTTCTGAATATAGGTGGCTCTTTTGCTCCTTTTAAGATGACACCCATAGTAATTAATGCTATTATCACAGATGTTACTGGTAATTTGGATACTGGCGTAGGTTTATCGATAAGTGCAGGGTACGGTTTTCAATTTTAGATAGCCAAATATCAGGGAAGTTTCTCACATCCGAAATAAAACTCATGAAAAAACAAAAATTGTCTCTCGGTCTTGCTTTTGGGTTAACTTTATTGATTTCTCTAGGAAGTGCGCCCATGAAAGCAAATGCTGGTAGTACTCCTATTACAGGGAATCCGTTCTTTGTCTTTATCAGAAATACCCTAACAGGAATTAGAAACGTAACATCTTTTAATAATACTCTGAGTGTTGCACCAACAACTCAAACTAATTTGAATACAGCGGCTAATAATATATTGAAGGAGTACCAGGATGTAAATATGCTCTTTGCTGTGGTTCAAAATAAATCACTTGTTGAGAATGGGGAGAGTCCTATTGTCGATATCAATATGCTCAATGCTGCTATTGTTAATTACAACAACACGGTGATTGAAAGTAGTCCTGAAGAACTTGAGGCACTAGCAAAAGATCCAGAGTTTGTGAGAACTGGTAAGATGCTGAAGGAATTAAGGGCTGTTCTGAAGTAAAGTTAAAGCAGAAGTCCCCACCTTCTCTATAAAAGGCTACCTGAACAGCGATCGCGAGGTGGGGATGTGCATAGGTTGAAGTTATATAATTTTATTGAGAATAAATTAGGTTTATTTGAGTAGAGATAATATAAAAGAAATTATGATTCTCAAAAGCCAATAAAAAGGTTTATTGTAGCTACTTAAAAGCTTAACTCAATCCGAAGGGTTGGAGGCTAACTCCCCAAAGGGAAATAATTGTACAGGCGATCGCACAATTTTTGATGGTCTGTCAATTTGGGCATCAGCAGTCTTATGATCAATAGGTGTGGTGTACAGTAATCATGAGACAAGCTGTGAGGCGGTTCTATGTCTGAAACGAATTCTCAACAGATCATTAATAGTGCTGTGATTCTGCTACAAAGCTATGCAGAGGGGAAACGCAATTTTAGTGAAGCGAACTTGGGCGATGCTGACTTGCAAGGTGTTGATCTTAAAGGATCTGACCTGAGTTACTCTGATTTGAGTGAAGCTAATCTCAATGGTGCTAATCTCAGGGGCTGTGACCTCAGTTTTGCAAATCTCAGTCAAGCTAATTTGCAAGATGCTGATCTTCGGGGGGCTTTGTTATTTTCGGCTGATCTGCGTCAGGCTGATCTTAAGGGGGCGAAACTGGAAAAAGCAGATTGCGATCGCAGCACACATTTTCCCCAGAATTTTGACCCAGCCTCAGTGGGATTGCAGATTAAAGAGAGTTAATTCCGATAAAATGCTTATATCCTAGATTTTCTATTTTTCTAATCTACTACTTTCAATAATCCTCTTTGCAAAGAATCAAACACTCGGCTAATTTGCTGCCGTTCTTCTTCGTTAAAGCCTTCTTTAGAAAGCAGGGTTGACATTAATAACTGCTGATCGTAGCGGGTAATTCTGCCAATGGTGAAGATGTGCTTTAATAGCTTCTCTAACGGTATTTGGTTTGAGGAACCTGTACTTTGCATATTCTCTATCAAACAAATATTGTAAATTTCATAACTTTATAAATTTTAATATAAAGCTTTTTACTAAATATGCCCTTAGTAACACTACTGAATAATAAATAACAAGTAATTATTAAGTGCAGAATAAATGAGTATTGACCGCATAAGTACTAATACTCAAGAATAACCAATAGCTGATTGTGACTGTCCTGCTTCTCCTGCTACTCGCGCTTTCCGGTAGAATAACTTGGGAACTCAGTAAAGAAGAAATTAAGGATAATGGTACTAGCTCGTATTGGCATTATTGGTGGTAGTGGTCTATACAAAATGGCAGACCTGAAGGATGTGGAAGAGTTACAAATTGAAACTCCTTTTGGTTCGCCTTCTGATGCTTTGATTTTGGGAACCTTGTCAGGCACAAGAGTAGTATTTTTAGCCCGTCATGGTCGTAATCATACTCTATTGCCTTCTGAGTTGCCGTTTCGCGCCAATATCTATGCGATGAAACAAGTGGGTGTAGAGTATTTAATTTCCGCTAGTGCGGTGGGTTCGTTGAAGGCTGAAGCTAAACCACTAGATATGGTCGTACCAGATCAGTTTATTGATAGAACCAAGAATCGGGTTTCGACGTTTTTCGGTGAGGGAATTGTGGCTCACATTGCTTTTGGTGATCCTATTTGTCAAAATTTAGCTGGGGTGTTAGCAGATGCGATCGCTTCTCTAAATTTACCAGATGTCGGTCTGCATCGTGGCGGCACTTATGTCTGCATGGAAGGCCCGGCATTTTCCACAAAGGCAGAATCCCATCTTTACCGAAGTTGGGAGGCGACAGTGATTGGAATGACTAATTTACCAGAGGCGAAGTTAGCCAGGGAAGCAGAAATTGCCTATGCAACTTTAGCGCTGGTAACAGATTATGATTGCTGGCATCCAGATCATGATAGTGTGACTGTAGAAATGATCATTGGTAATTTACAGCGCAATGCAGTTAATGCTCAAAAGGTAATTCAAGAAACTGTGCGGCGTTTGAGTGAAAATCCCCCAGTTAGTGATGCTCATTCGGCGTTGAAGTATGCGATTTTAACTCAGTTGGATAAAGCACCGGCGGCGACGAAGGAAAAGCTGGGGTTATTGTTGCAGAAGTATTTATAGATATCGACCGAAATCAAATATACTTTTTTCAGAACTTTTGTAGAGATGTTACATGGAACGTCTCTACATTTTTTGTCGGAGATGTGTAATTAACCGCCGATGAATGAAGATGTTTAATCTAATCTATCGTTAATTGCACCGTATTGGAAGACAGAGGCAGAATAGCCAGATCCCCGATTTGTGTGATCAGTCGGGGATTTATAATTCACGCTACTTGAAAATCAAAGTTGAAACTAGCCCAATGTTTGACATCTAATATATAAGAATCAGTGGATGTACTGTTGACTTCAAATTTGACTGCACTGGCATTATGCAAATCTTGCAACAATGCTTGGGCAATTTCTAAAGGTTTCAATAATGCCCCGAAGGGTCTTTGATCTGTGATCGGATACTGGGATTTTTCTAAATATCCTAGTGTTTCCCTAAAAGGGGCGGTACTGAGAATCATTTGGTGTTCGCATTCATAAGCTGGCCCTGGGATCATCCATTCCGAAGCAGCCACATTTTTTGGTAATAACAGGGTTTCATCTGGGGCAATAATTACTTGTTGAAACAGGGGTTTGGAGTTAATCAAGGTAGTTTCTTCGGAAAATTGCCAGGGATAAAAGGCGATCGCATTGATCTTATTTTTTAACCCCAGCAGCATTAAATAGAGGGGGCGATCGCTCTGATTCTGCAATCGGTACTGCATTCTACTACCAATATGCACAGTAGTATTACTTACAGACGTGAGGAGTGATTTAGTTTGCAGTTGCTCTGGACTGAGAGTTCGTGTAGTTTCCCGTTGCATAACCACGCGAGATGATAAGTTATTAATGATCTCCAGAGTGGCTTTGACTGGTAAGCGAGAAGAACCTTCATTTTCTGTGAGTCGCCATAACTTTGCCGCTAACAGAGTTGGTAATTTCGCCACTAACCTTTGCACAACCAATTTTACAGCTTCCCCAGTTTCTCCAGATGTATTGGGAATGAGTTTGCCTCCTAGAGTAAATAAACCATAGCAGCTGGGAGTTTCTGATAGTTTACCAAACACGCAATCGGCTGGTTGTTCTCCGGCCACCACAGTAGAAATATGGTCAATAGCAGCGAAAGCACTTGTCGCATCTACCCGCTCAATTCTTTCTAATTTAGTATCTAAAGCAACTATTAAATTCACAGTCCTGGGTAATACCCGCAAAGCTTCTTGGAATAGTTGCCCCACTTGTAGAGGGTTTTCTGGTTTAATTTTAGAGATTTGGGCTTTTGCTGTTAACCCAGTGCGCGATCGCAATGTTAACTGCTCTCCTGTTAATAAAGTAAACCGGGAATTAACGCCATAGTTTTCTAATACTTGTGGAGGTAATCCTGCTAAAAATACCTGGGCTGTTCTACCATCATCTTCAATCAGTCTAATCACGCCCTCCGCCCCATCTGTGGGGTTGGGAAGTAGTAAATTCTCAACAGTTAAAGCTTTGGGTTGATTTTTCTCGCCACTAAACAATCTTGGTTGCTGATTGCTACCCAGCTTATGCATATAGCTTTCCACATGGGAAAGGCTGAATTGAATTGTCCTTGCTGGTGTAGTTTCCCATAAGTATTGCGTCAATGCGTAGGTAAATAGCCCCGCACTAAACCCAGAACATAGTATTTCCCTCGCCAACTGTTGAGTATCTGAGGTAGCCGACAACACAACTGCATTATTGGGGTTGGAGTTTTGAGTTCTGAGTTGTTGTAAAAACTCCAGTTCCTCAATTCCTAGTTGTGCCTCTGCTAATTCTGGACGGACACGAACACGCCATGCTGTGGGCTGGACTTTGCTCGGAGCATAATAGCTCGTATCGAATACAGCTGTTACTCGGTCTGTGGGGAGCGATCGCAATAATAGCTGTACTGTTTCTTCTAATATATAGTTGACTATTTCATTTTTTTGTGCATCTTGAGGATTAGCTGGAACCAAAGCATTCTGCACCGTATCGATAAATCTGCCCGATTTGATGCGCGTACCATAGCCACTAAAGTGGAATACAGCCACATCACCAGCTTTAACTTGCTGTCCCAGATGTGCCAAAAAAGCCTCTTCGATAGATTTCCGAGTAGCTTGTTCTTCCGTTAAAATCAGGATATCCGAGGACAGGAAGCCAAAACGATGAATTAACAGTTCTTTTTGCAATTCTACATCGGTGAGACAACCAGCCAATGCCGGAATTTTTTGGTATTGATTAATGCCAACCAATAATGCTAATTTACGTTGACTAGGCTGTGCCAAAGCTTGGGAATAGCGTACGCCGAAGGCATCGCTTAAAGTCAACCACTCAGCTTCAGTCACACCCAATACCGCGAGAATGGAACCAATCCGTTGTAAAAAAGTCCGACGCTTCATAATTAGCCATCAGTCCTCAGCCCGTCAGCTAACAGCTTATAGGGCTGAAGTCTGTAGTGTAAAGTGAAAGTTTATACTGTTCTTTGCTGATTAACAAATGCTTTAGGGAACACTAGACAATAACTTATTCCATCTTGTGGGATGGGCATATCCTGCCCGTCCTTGGTCATTAGCTGGCATCTTTGCCCCCTCCACCAGAATTTTGTCAGTCCCTTAAGCCTATGCTTGTACTTGCATAGCCCGCGCCAACTCAGCCGCCACTTCCGGACGGGAAAATTCTGGTGGTGGTAATTCACCCCGGCGCAGCATTTCTCTGACTTTAGTTCCCGACAGGTGAACACGTTCTTCTGGCTTGCTAGGGCTAGTTTTAGTTGTCGCCATTTGTTTGCTGCGTGTGCAGTAAAAAGCGTGTTCAAACTTCATCGGCACAATCCCCAATTCACCAGGCTCAAACTCGTCAAAGATGTATTGAGCATCATAAGTGCCATAATAATCACCCACACCAGCATGATCTCGTCCCACAATAAAGTGAGTACAACCGTAGTTTTTCCGTACTAAAGCATGGAAGATCGCCTCCCTTGGCCCAGCATAACGCATGGCAGCCGGATTAATTGCCAAAATCACTCTGTCTTGGGGATAGTGATGTTCTAGCAAAATTTCATAGCAGCGCATCCGCACATCGGCAGGAATATCATCTTCTTTTGTCGCTCCTACCAACGGGTGCAAAAATAAACCATCAACGGTTTCCATCGCACACTTTTGGATATATTCGTGGGCGCGATGGATGGGGTTGCGAGTTTGAAAACCGACAATAGTTTTCCAACCCTTGTCCTTAAACATCTGGCGTGAAGCTGCGGGATCGATTTGGTAGGCGGGAAACTGGGAATGGGGATCGCGTTGTAATAGCCAAATGTCACCTGCAAGATTTACAGAACCCTGGTTGTAGACTACTTGCACACCTGGATGTTTAGCGTCATCAGTGCGGTAAACATTAATCGCCTCCTGGGTTTTATCGTAGAGATACTTTTGCTCAAGTTGCAAAACGCCGATAAATTCACCATTGGCGTTATCCAAACGAATCACTCCGCCTTCCTGGAGTGGGGAGGCTATTTCTTCTGTTACTGATAATGTAATTGGTATTGACCATGCCAGTCCATTTGCAAGCCGCATTTCATTGACGACGCGGGTGTAGTCTGACTGGTTCATAAAACCCGTGAGTGGACTAAAACCGCCGATAGCAATCATCTCTAAATCAGAAACCGCCCGCGCATCAAGTTGCACTCGTGGCAAAAAGTCGGCTTTTGAGAGAAATTCTGCCTTTTGTTCTGGTGTAGCGATACGGTTAACCAATTGTCCACCGTGGGGTGCAATGGCATCTGGATGTTTACTCAACGTAATCCCCTCTGTGATTTAACTGCAATTGTTTCAAACTATGTACTAACTTACCAAAATGCTGCTACGCAGTTGACAAAGAGTTTGAGAATGGGGAGAGAAGCGATGAATTGCGTCTGCTGAAATCCGGGATAAGTTAGGCTGGAGCTAATGTATTTTTCAGTCTGTGAAATATGACTGCTGTATCCCCTATTGTCAAACCAGTTAGCCAATTACGGTTAGCACCTGGTAGTACAGTGACTATCCAGGATGTAAGTTGGGAGGAGTTGGAGTCCATTTTAAGAGAATTGGGCGAAAAGCGATCAGCACGAATTACTTATAGTCAGTCAACGTTAGAAATCATGGTTCCCGTACCCGAACCCGAAAAGCCAAAAGATTTAATTTCCGATATTGTCAAAATTTTACTCAAGAAGACTGGGAGAAAATACGAACCCTTTGGTTCAACCACCTTCAAACGGGAAAATATCGCAGGGGTAGAACCGGATGCTTGCTTTTATATTCAGAATTACCAAAGCATGATTAGCCGCCGCCGACTGGAACCGAATGATCCTCCTCCCGATTTAGCCATTGAGATGGATGTCACTTCTAAAACAACCCTCGATGCTTATAAGGCGATCGCAGTTCCGGAATTATGGATTTACGATAGTAGTAAGCTGACTATTTATTTACTCGAAAGCGGGCATTATATTCAATCTGATCATAGTCCTACTTTTCCCCATATCCCTCTGACTAAAATTATACCTACTACAGTGGAACGCGCTTGGCAAGTGGGAACTGTGCAAGCTTTAGAAGAGTTTGAAAAAGCGATTAGTGAAAGTAGTTTTTAACTATACTAAGTTAATATTATTACTTTAATACCATTTCTTTAGAACTGCGCTGAATTTCTTTCTTTGTGTAGTATGCGGTTCATTTCTCGTATAATTCGGCACAACTTCATGCGGAATTGGTATAAGCTTTTAATTTATATTCCAAAACCAGAGTGTACAGTTCTAGGAAGTATTTTTTTAGAGGTCTATGAAATTTTTGATGTTCACTGATAATTTTTTGTAAATCATTATCATTAAGATAGCTTATGAATAATAGCCAGCCTAGTAAATGAGGTGTAGTCTGTACCATGTTGCTAGGCATGACTTGAGCAGCTAGCTTTCTAGCACCTTGATCATCTGTTAGAAAAGCTTGACGAGTTTTCTTAGCAAAAGCAATAGATGCAAGTTCTCCCTTATCTATATTCATTCGTTTTTGGAGAATTTCTACATCTTGTAAATCTTCAATTGTTAAATGGTAATATTTGAATTTTCCATTTTTGTACTCTTGACGAAAACGGTTTTGTAAATCTATTTCTGACTGCTTTGGGTTGTTACGAGGTTTGTATAGGCATTCATAATAAACAAAATATGTACAACAAAATAAACATCCAGCATTTGTAGATATTGTATAAAGAAGTTGGGAAGAAAGAATATTCCAAATAGCACAAGTATCTATGACGCTTGACTTATAAAAATTTGATGGGTCAATCGCCATACTTGATAGTTCTCCCGTAGATACTTGCTATTTCTGTTAACTCATATTCGCTAGCTAGAAGCATTTCCGCTACTCGACCACTCGAAATAAAACCCTGCTCATACACATTAAAACAAAGCCCGACGTAGAAATTCGATAACCCTCTTTTGAGTAGTTCTTGACGACGTTGGAGAGAAGCAACTGAGAGGCTTTCGGGAAGTTCTGGATCTACTTTTAAATTTCTTGGCACTCTTACTGTTTTGATTTGTATTTCTACATCTTCAGATATGAAATTGGCATTTTTTAGAGCATTGGCTAAAGCTGTTGTACTTACGTTCAGCTTACTTGCCCATTCAATGGCTTTTTCTGTGTCCCATATTCTACAATCCGGTATTCGTTCTAAAAATTCTGGGGGCATTAAGTAGTGAGACGCAAAGTTATTCGCTCTAACTTCAACTAAATTATTTTGATCGGATTTCAAGGAAATAACAAAATCCTGCTCGTAATCCAAAATTGCATGGGCTGATTCATGAGCAGCAGTAAATCTCTGGCGATAAACATCTTCACTGTAATTAACTAATACACATTTACCTGCGGTAGGATGATTGAGAAACAAACCAGAAATATTTGAGTTGATTAACTGGCGACGGAAAATATGGAATCCTAGAGAACGGAAATCTTCATAAATATCCCAACTGACTTTATTAGGGGCATAACCCATATATAGTCTAAGTTCTTTAGCGGCCTGCTGTCCCTGTCTTTTATAGTTGTTTCCTATTTTGGTAAAATTGAAATTACTTTTATAGTCCTGTCTAACTATCTGACTAAGTAAAAATTCTTCGCATTCACAGAGAAATAAAAATTCCTGTATTGCCCATCGATCCTCTTTTGAAAACTCATCTCCATATCTCCGGAACAAAATTTCTGTTTGCTCAAACGAGGCTAATCGTTCATTGGAAATAAAAAACTGGTAATCACACAGGTAATAGTCAGCAAATATCAAAACTTCGTCACCTGATGGTTTTCTTTCCCCGTTCTCTAGAGCCATCAGATTTTCTTCGGGAATACCTGTGGCTATTGATATTTCTGCAAGAGATTTTTTAAATTGCTCCCGGTATTTTTTGAGTTTGGAGCTAAACAAGGCAAGGTCGAAAGACATACCACAAACAGCCTTGGAAGTCTAATTTATACCATTCCTTGCTAGAATTGTGCATGGAAAAGCAAAGTAAATCATAGCACAAGTAGTGTTAAAGATACACTCTCAAAGGCAAATTATACTGTTTGTATGTATCAAAATACCCCTCATCGCTTGCGGTGAGAGGAGCTTTTTACTTCAGCTAAGAGTGGGGAGAGTTTCAACTAAATTGAGAAATAACCCCGCCACCTAAAACTTGCTCCCCGTCGTACCACACCGCAGCTTGTCCGGGAGTGATGCTGACTTGGGGTTCATCAAACACCAAACGCACACGGGAATTTTCCAGAGGAATCACCGTCACTGGTGTGGGGGTAGAACGATAACGAATTTGCACTTCCGCCCGAATCGGTGTGGATGGTTCAGCAATAGAAACCCAATTTACTTGATTTACTGTGCATTCTGGTTGAGTTACCTTTGTGCGATCGCCTACAACCACTTTATTATTGACTGCATCTAATTCAATCACATACAGAGGTTCAGCCGCCGCAATTCCCAAACCTTTACGCTGTCCAATAGTGTAGTGATGGACACCATCATGTTGACCCAAAATTTTCCCAGCCACATCGACAATATCCCCTGGTTTGGGCGCAAGATATTTATCCAGAAATGCCCGCATAGAACCGTTGCTCTCCACTAAGCACAAATCTTGACTTTCCGGCTTATCGGCAGTGGTTAACCCGTATTCTGCGGCAATGCGGCGGGTCTCAGTTTTTTCGAGTTTTCCTAGAGGAAATACTGTTGCTTTTAGTAACTCTTGAGACAAATCATACAGAAAATAAGACTGGTCTTTGTTACGGTCAACAGCCCTTAATAACTGGTAGCGTCCAGTAGCTTCATCATAGTTAATTTGAGCATAGTGACCAGTTGCAATCCTATGACAGCCTAATTTTTCACGAGCATACTGCACCATTGGCCCAAACTTCACTGTCTTATTACACTGAGAACAAGGCAGAGGAGTGATCCCAGCACTGTAACCAGTCACCAGGAAATCGACAATCTGGGTTTGAAAGACCTCACGAATATCAACAACCTCATGGGGAACACCCAACTGTTCACAGAGATTAGCCGCGTCGATCATTCCTTCAGAGCAACATTGACCCTTACCTTTCATTAGCCAAAGGGTCAAACCAATGACTTCATAGCCCTGATGATGCAGAATAGCTGCGGCGGTGGAACTGTCAACACCACCAGAAAGACCAACGACGACTTTTTTCATATACTTAAATCTGGTTAAGCTATTGGCTGCCAGTGATAGAGATAAAAATCCATCCTCAACAGCTTCATGGCGAAATATTAACTTTACTTGTTACCTGGAGTTTGATGAAATCAAAGTCAGACTACAAGCTGCGAGACTGTCCAATTGTAGCACATACATCTTCAAAGCCTTGCTAGTCAAGCACTTCAGTTGCCTAATTAAGCAACAGTAAATTTAATTCTATTTTTGATGTATTTATTGCCACTTGGACATACTACATTTTAAACTAACACTATAAAAAAGATAATTGCTAAAATACTGCATTTATTCGTTCCTGAAAGAAATTATCTAGGAATCTTGTTACTACTATGTACAGTCACATATCAGGTAAATTTACTGCCTTTCAGATCATGCCCTTGTTCTTGGGAACCTGTTTGGCGCTGATTCCCCAAAGTAGTCCAGCCCAAATGCGGGTCAATAATACAGTGGTTCAGAGTTTACCGCCACTACCCAATCTTCAACCAATCCCAGCAGTGGAATTTAATCAGTATAACCAGAATTTTCAGCCCTACCAACAACCAGTACAGGTTAATCAATATAACCAGAATTTTCAGCGTTACTTAGTATACGTTGATAGTAATAACTCCCAGATTTTACAGCAAGTCCGCCGGATTGAGCCTGGAGCGTATATTCGTCAGTACCAAGGACGTTCTGTAATTCAGTCAGGAATTTTTAGTCAACAAATCAATGCTGAAAATCGGGTCAGAGAACTACAGTCATACGGCATCAATAATGCCCGAATTATCAACTTTACAAATGGACAGGAAATCGGTGTTGTAGCTCCCGGACGACAGCCAACGCCAACTCTCCCCAATCAAAGAAAAGAATCTTATTATGCTGTAATTCCTGGCGATGTCAGAGAATTACCTTTTATTGCAGACAATATTAGGCAACGTAGCGGACAGTATAATGTCGTACTGGAAAGGCAACAACCACGAGGGTCACACGTCGCTGTTGGTCCTTTTACGAGCCGGAAAGATGCCGAGCTATGGAACAAATATCTGCGAGAATTAGGATATGGTAACGCCAGGGTTTACTACGGCAAGTGAATGAAACACACCAAAGCAATTCAAACCCTGTAGAGACGTTTGATGCAATGTCAGATTAAGTCTATTAAACACTCAAATTTCTGTACTCGCAGCTGAGGACTCAGGACTGATGCAAGATAGGCAAGAACAAGTTTCACAAGTCGTAGTCACTGCTGGGCAAATGCGGGATATTGAATCGCGTATCTTTGCAGGCGGAATGCCTGTCGCGGCTTTAATGGAAAAGGTGGCGGGTTCAATTGCTGTTCGTGTCCAGGCGGTGAGGGGATCTTGTGTCGGGATTTTAGTCGGTCCTGGTCATAATGGTGGTGATGCTTTGGTGGTAGCCCGTGAATTACACTTTCGCGGGTATGCAGTTTGGCTATATTCTCCTTTTACCAAACGAAAGGAGTTAACTTCGCAGCATTTACAATATGCTCAGAGTTTAGGTATTCCGTATTATCACGATTTTGAGCAATTGCCTGATTGTGATTTTTTGATTGATGGGTTGTTTGGTTTTGGTTTAGAAAGATTAATTACTGATGCCATAGCTTTGGCAATTAATCGCTTAAATAAATGGCACAAGCCAATTTTGAGTATCGATCTTCCCTCAGGTATTCACACAGATACAGGTGAAGTATTAGGCACTGCTATTCGGGCTACTCACACATTTTGTCTCGGTTTATGGAAGTTGGCTTTTTTCCAAGACCAAGCTTTAGAATATATCGGCAAAGCTGAGTTAATTGATTTTGATATTCCTTTGGCTGATGTGGAAGCTGTTTTAGGGGATGTACCCAGAATTAAACGCATTACGCCAGCCACAGCACAATCAACTTTACCTTTACCTCGTCCACCAGTCACTCACAAATATCAAGAAGGTCATTTACTGCTGATTTGTGGTTCCCGTCGCTATGCAGGGGGAGCAATTTTAACTGGTTTGGGTGCGCGTGCTAGTGGTGTGGGTATGCTCTCAATAGCTGTGCCAGAATCTTTGAAACCTATTTTAGTATCGCATTTGCCGGAGGCTTTAATTATAGGTTGTCCAGAAACGGAAACTGGAGCGATCGCACATTTGCAATTACCAGAAAATACTGATTTGAGTTCCTTTAGTGCGATCGCCTGTGGTCCTGGTTTGACATTAGATGCTACACCCATTATTCAAGAGGTAATTTCGGGCGAATCTTCCTTAGTTCTCGATGCGGATGGCTTGAATATCTTGGCATACATGGGAACCATTCCCACATTACAAAAACGGCGATCGCCAACAGTTCTCACACCCCACACAGGCGAGTTTCAGCGATTATTCCCCGATATTGCCGACCCCAAGCATGACAGGATAAAAGCAGTAACAGAAGCCGCAGCAAAAAGTGGGGCTGTAGTTTTATTAAAAGGGGCAAGAACTGCGATCGCTAACTCCCAAGGTGCAATTTGGATTAATCCTGAAAGTACCCCAGCCTTAGCCCGTGGTGGTAGTGGCGACGTATTGACAGGGTTAATCGGTGGATTATTAGCACAAGCAGCCACTAAGGAAATCCCCGTAGAGGATATTGTAGCAACTGCGGCTTGGTGGCATTCCCAAGCCGGGATTTTAGCAGCCCAAGAACGCACAGAACTAGGTGTAGATGCCTTTACCTTGACACAATATCTGATGCAAGTTATTAGTAGTCTAGGCAATATCTAGTCAATGGCTATTTTCAGAAAAAGCTGAAACGTAGTGGGTGACCTGAGACTCGAACTCAGAACCAGCAGATTAAGAGACGCGATGACTAAGCATTTGTAAGCCAAAAATCCAGCAAGTGACCTTACTGGATGAAGAATTATGAATAACGAATTTTAGCGATTTATTTTGGGTGGCTGTGGGCGATCGCTTCGATTGATCGCATTTTGGAAAGCCTGTTGATGCACCCTAGTAGCAATCCAGGCATGATAAGTATTTGAGTGAACACTCAGGCTATGCCCCATCTGTTGAGCAGCCAGTGATATCTCTATGCCATACTCCAAACTTCTTACAGCCCAAGCGTGGCGCAAATCATATACCTGGAAGGGTAAACCAGCATTTCGCCTAAAGTGCTGAGTAACAGTGTTTCCAATACAGCTATTACTTCGGTCAAGATTTATCTGAGGGATTTTGACAGATGCCAGACAAAATTCATCAAACCATTCGGGGTGATAAGGCCAAACTTTGCGCGGGCCGGTTTTGCCGTCCAGTATAGTTAGTACATTATTCCCAGCCCTTAATTCCTCCAAGTCAACGAAAAACACCTCATGATTCCTGAGTCCATAGGTTGCAAGCATTCCGTAAACCCAGCGCCATTTTGAATTACCTATCAAGTGATGAAATTCGGCGATTTGCTTATCAGTGGGGAGTTTTCGAGGAACACGGCTTTTGGCGGAATAGCGTCCAACAAAGTTACGAGGATCAAAGTTCTCTAAACAGGCAAACTTCGCCAACGCCCCCAACGAGATGGCATAGCGTCGCCGGGTTCGAGTGTCTGGTTTAGTTTTTAAAATTGTTCTCTGCAAAATGTCGCTGGTCAGGGGCTGATCGTCTGGCAGATGTTTGAATACGTCCCAATAATCCTTAGCCCATGTAGAGAGAGTTTTGTAATTTTGCTCTCTACGTTGCCAGTAATCTTCCTCAAATCGGAAGAGCCAATCGCCTATAGTCATAGGCTGTGATTCTGGTTTCAGGTAATCTGTCCAGGTGAATGTTTTTGCAGCCAGTTGAATCGCGATCGCCTTGGCTTGTTGTTCTGCTAATCGAACTCCTTCACTATTAGCCGGCGCGATACTAATTCTCTGCTGATACCAGTCTTTTCTGTGCGATCGCGGTTTGGGTGGGAATACTCCTCGGAGGCATAGCCTATGCCCAATCAATTCAATTCGGATGCCCCAGTTATTAGCGGAAAGCCGTCCGTTCGCCTCCTTAATTCTCTGGGTAATCATTTTCTGCTCCAAAACCAAATACGGATAATGCGAGAAAGTTTATTTTTTGTTTCCTGGTGAATCTTACCAGCGACTTCATACCCCTCACGAGAATCAATTATTATTTCAGGGCGGGGGAATGATATCCCAAATCTAAAACTAGCGCTCCAACTATAGTAAAAACAATTTTCTTTTTGAAAATCGTAAATCCAAACTTTAAAAAAATGAATTTTTAACGTCCAATCATTCACGAAATTCCGGCTTAATTTGTACGCAAGGTAAGCTGCCAAAAACCATCTATTCATTATTGTTCCTCTGCTGATTCGGCGATAAATTTACCGTCTTCGTATTCCACGAAAACGTGAAGCGTTACATAATGAGTCTCTTTAGTTTCTTTATTCTCATCAGTTGAGTCGCCAGAAACTTCTGTTTTCTCTAAAGAAACAGAGACTATATATTGCTGTGCGTCTTCATCTTCTTCTACGATGCAAGATGTTTGAATGTCCCACTCGATGACTTCGTTAAATGTATACGACTCCCCATCGTCGGGCGGATATAGAGTTATTTGTACAACTGTTTCGCCGTCTTCATCTTCGGTTGACCAATCCTCCCATACGTAAACTCTTTCTCCGAAAGCTGCACCATAATCATTAAGAACATAATTAATGGCGCACTCTTCAATTAGCTTTTGTTTTTCGATATCCATTTTTACCTATGCGATAGAAAATATGGATATCTGCAATGAGTATTAGTGAATGCAGATATCCTGTAGTGTATGAATGACAGTTTTTAGAGGAAATGTTACTGAAGGCTATATATAGCTTTGTAGTTAGTTGTCTTGGTTAGTCGATTGAGACTTTGGGCGTGCATTTCTGCATCAGCTCTTGTACCGAATCTACAAACTTGGGTACTAGGAATGATGGATACATTCATTACGATCCAAGGTAAAGGTGTCATCGTCCACTGCCTCTGTAAGTTTTGTATTCTCCCTCAATCTTTTTGATTGAAAAGGCTAATTCGTATTTTCCAAGCTTGGCAACTATTAGAGCCAGGATTCGGCGCTTAATCACCCAAGTAGTGATTAGATTAGTGGGTAAGGGTACTATTCTCATGGCGAAAAATATGCCCAGATGAGTGCGAATAATAAAACGGTAATTGACAGTGAGAAGAAGGGATATCCTCCTATTAATTCATGAAAGGCATTGAGGCAATCAATTATTGATTCCCCTATCTTGTTGAGTGTTTTGTTCATGTATTTCATTTAGTGATTTGAAAACTCTCCAGTCTCGTCTTACTGAATAAAGAATAGTTTCAAGCATTGATTCTGTTATGCCTTGACCGAATCCTCTACTCTGGCGGAATAACGCTGTTTGAATCATCAATGCTGCTGCATCTTGTGCCTCATCATTGGTTGCCCCGGTGGATTCAATGGCTGAAACTAATTGGTTGATCGTTCTAGTTAGGTAGTTATTCATCGGTCTCTGTGGGGAATTATGTTGATCGCGAGCCAGTCTGACCAATAAACCTGTGTGTGTCCAAAAGGGTACACACCCCTACCAGTGCCATAAAAATGCAGTTCGAGGTTTCCAAGAATCAACAGTGTGTATCCGTCCTTTGTGATTTGTAAATTCATTGGGTCATTAGTTATTGGGTGTTGGGTATTGGGGTACTGCGCTGGTAGGTCTTTGATATTTCCCTCAATGGGCGGGAGGCTGCCACCTCTCCCCGGTTTGCGCTTTGGTTGCCTCTGTCACTCAGTCAAACTCGGCAGGTCTTTGGTCTGGGGGCTGCTATCTCCCCAAGGGTTGATATTCTCTGAGTAAAAAGAGGCATTATGTAAAAAAGTATTTGCATACCCTCTACATTGATGTTATCTTAGGCATACCCAAAACAAATGTCAACTGTTTCGGGTATGCAAATTTTATTAGGGTATGTAGAATAAGGAATCGTCGTGAGTCTAACTAAAAATGCCCAGAGTCAAGAAGTCAGCAGAGGATGTGAAAAACGTCTCCCTGAAAGTCAGCGAGAAGGACTGGGATACATTCCTGCAAATTACTCAATCAATGGGGATGAGCCGGTCAGAATTTGTGACTCGGATAGCACAGGGAAAATTATCGGTCGGAAACCTACCCCCGACAGAGACACAACTACTGGGAAAATCCTAGAGCGCCTAGAAGCCGTAGAAACCGAATATTTAGAGAATGCCCATTCCTATCAAGCACAACTTCAGGCGCGGTTGAAAGCCAGTCACCAATCGGAGAATAAATTTAGAGAAGCGATCGCTCAGATAAAATCCGACATATACCATCTGGCGACTGTTCAAAAAGAAGCGGGCAGGAATGGAAGTAATTAAGACGCTTACCCGTTGTGGTAAACCGTCTTTTTTTTGTAGCTAAAAAAATTATCTAGGCTACATGATGAATTCAGTAGTATCAAATACATCTTCATCATGAGCCATCTAATTCTACTTCTCTGGGCTGGCATTTTTGGTTTTTTCATCTACCTAGCAGTGGAGATGATTCAAAACCAGGGGGGAACACCGAGGCGATTCGTCAACAAAAAACCCACCAGACAGATCACAATAAAGTCCCCCAAGACCAAAATAAAACCCCCAAAAGCCCACTCAAAAATCAACCGCAAGGCATACCAAGGATCAAGACTTTGGGGGCAACTAAAAGTTAAGTGCCGAAATGATGAGAAAACAGCTTTGAGACTTCTCGAATACTTGGAGAGGAAACACCCCGGACAATCTTCCCACTGGTATTTAGAGAAAGCTATCCACGACATAGAACGCGATAACAGGGCTTAAGATCATGTCCAAGTTTTTAATAAAAATTAAACAATTCTTTTTGCATTGCCGGCTCTGGAGATGGGCTGTAGTACACAGTCCAATGATTTACAGTAAAGGTTGTTTAATCCCAGCATTTTCTCTAATGAGAATATCTATAGACCCAATCCTTTCTGTTAACTGGGGGTATTTGTCTGGTCAAATTGACATTAATTTCTCTATTAATTTCAATCCAGAGTTTTATTACTACATTCCATCATCAATAATTCTTGGGTTTGCAAAAGAGTATAAGTTGCAGCCCTCAGACATTGACGGCATCCCATTTTAAACAAAAAAAACAGCCAAGACGACTGCTTTTTGAAATATTAACCACAGGAGAAATCATCATGAATTCTATTAATAATTATAGCATTTTGGCAGGTACATCATGTCTGTAGCTGCTACCCAAAATCAGCCATTCGTTGAAGAATGGAAAGAGCTATTATCAGAAAACCATTATCAAGAATGGGTAAATAGTTCTGTTTCGGATTCAATTATTAGATTGAATTTGAGGACGATTTCAGACCCCAGAGAACTAGATAAAATACTTGGGAGAAACACCAAACGCCGATGGAAACATTCGGAAGAGTTAGTCCCGGCATGGGTTGCTAGTGGCATTGACCCTCTGACCGATGAACCTACTCTTCAGGGGGCGCAAGTTAAACCCGATACGCCAAGATTAGATGAAAATGGTAAGCCACTCAAATATGAAAGCGCCAGTGGCATGGAGACCGCCCCACTTTTTTTGCGTACTGGATTAGAAAATTACTGGTCACTGGTTTTATCCAATAAAACACAGAAGATCATAATAACGGAGGGAGCCAAGAAAGCTGGCGCGGGCTTATCTATTGGATACGCGACAATATCTATACCCGGAGTTAGCAGCTGTCGCAAGAACGGGAGACTGCACTCCATGATCGAACCTTTCGCTAGTTTGGGGCGGACCTTTTACCTATGTTTTGATAACGACCTCTTAACCAAGCAATCGGTAAGAAACGGACTTCTTAGCCTTTCTTCCAAGCTGGCTAAAAATGGCAGTAACATCATGGTGATTGAATTGCCCCCCGGTGCAGCCAAGGGAATGGATGATTTTATTGCCGCAAATGGATCATCAGCTTTTGAAAAATTAATTGACGAAGCGTCCACATTTGAAGAGTGGAAAGCCAGCCTTGATGACTTGGATCTGGAAGATGAGAAGCCTAAATCGAAAATCGCCCGTAACTTTGAGATGATTCAGGATGCTTGGGGGGAATCACTTCGCTACAATTCCCTTAAAAAAGACATCGAATTTAACGGGCTACCACTTAATGCTGAATATCTCCGGCTGATGGTAGGGCTGCAATTCCCTGTAGATATCAGTAAAGATGATGCCTTTACTATTGTGGAATTCTTAGCCAAGAAAAATGCTTACTCACCAGTTACAGAATACTTGGATGAATGCGAAGCGAAATATCCAGAAGTTGACACATCGCTCCTCGATGGATTAGCCAAACAATTCTTTGGAACAGACGACCCGCTCCACGCCAAATATTTCAAGAATTTCTTAGTGGCCAGCGTTGCCCGTGCCAGAGTGCCAGGTTGCTGGATGGATTGCGCCTTGCTCTTAGTAGGTAAACAGGGAATCAGAAAATCAACCTTTTGGCGCACATTATATGGTGATGACTTTTTCTCTGATGACTTGGGCGATGGTAGCGACAAAGACGAGCGCATGAAGATGCACCGTTTCTGGTGTTTGGAGTGGTCAGAATTTGAAACCGTCTACAAGCGCAAGGACATCAACCAACTAAAAGCATTTCTGGCCCGAAGCCACGAAACTTTTAGAACCCCCTATGACAGACTACCCAAGGAATATAAACGCAGCTGTGTTTTCTCCGGCACGACCAACGAGAACGAAATTCTCAATGACCCAACAGGCAACCGGCGATTTTGGATTATCCCCTGTGCTGGGACAATTCCCATTGATGATGTGCAGAAAATGCGCGATCGCATTTGGGCGTCCGCCAACGCCTTATTCAAATCCGGGTATAAATATCAGTTAAACGATGAGGATGAAATTTCCCGCGAAGTTCAGAACCAGGAATATGAAGTCTCTCACCCCTGGGCTGACATTCTTGATGAATTCGTTAAATATAAAGATTATGTAACTACTCAGGAATGCTTCAAAGAACTGGGAATAGACCCCGTACACCAGAACCCAGGCAACCAAAGACAGATAACCTCAATACTCAAAAAGTTAGGGCTTACAGCTGATCGCGTTCGACTTGGTGGTAAATGGGTTCGTGTGTGGCGTGAAAAAATAGCTGTTTTAAATTCTGAACTTTCCGATGGATCTGCTGGATCAAATGAAAATTCGCAGCCTGAAACGTATAACCAACAAGTGATACAGCCTGCGCCCTTAGAAGACAGCCCGTTGGATCAGTCCGACATGATACCAACACCAAAAAGTGATCCCTTAGAAGAAAAAATAGATATTCCGTTGTCACGGTTTGACAGCAAGGATTACAGCCATTTTGATCCAGCAGATCCAGCGATCCAACGGGAAAATATTTCACTGGATCAAACAGAGGGTGAACAGCAAGAAAATACGGAAGTAGTACACCCACCAAAAACAGCACTCGTGGATAAATTAGCCTGTCCACCACTTTGCTCGTACTACTCGGCAATCAATGCGAAACCCCTGAAGATTGTGATCGATGTAGGATATGGCGAAGTCTCTGTTATTGCCAAGGCTTACAAAAAGATGTCCACGGCTACCCGGATTCACTTTTTGATCAACTTCCCTGATGGTAAGCAATCGGCGTTCACACAGAAGATGGAGCGCACCAAGGAAATTGATTTAAAAACAGAGGTAAAAAACAATAAGTCTGTTATCGAATGGCATATTCACCAGGTAGAGGTTTGGAAGAAGCGGATAGGGGAAGAATTCAAGATCAAACAAATGGCTCCTCTGCACTCGGAAGAGAGTTATGTATATTTCATGGCGGAGTTGGTAAGCATCCCAGGATATCCGACTGACAAGTTTGTGTTTAAAAACGAGCATGGGGAACTCTATATAGACATAGAGAATATTGTGTTATGAGTAGCCCCTGGCGATTAGCAGCACGACAGGCGATTCAAAGTGCGATCAAGTCCGTGCCAGATGGTGATTTGAAAAAGCTCAAAGCAGCGATTGATGCTGCTTTCCCGCTTGGCTACCGTAAATATTACCCCTACAAAATTTGGCTAGATGAACGCCGGAAATACTTTTACATACTGGGCATACTTCAGCCACAGCCTGACAAGCTAGGCAGGCGCACGAAAAAACCGGGGTGTGGATGCGATATCCAAAGCCCCGGTCAATTAAGTCTGTGGTGAATTTATTGTTTATTGTCGATTTAACCTATCCAGCTTTTCCTCCAACCGATTAAAACGGTTATCCCACCTTTCTTGCTCCCACTGCTTTCGCAGAAAAAGTAAATTTAATTTGCTGTCAATTTCGAGTGTTTTCTGGTGTGTCCTATTGTCTGCTTTGAGGATGGTGAGAATAAGTAAGACAAAGGCAGAAAGTGCGATCGCTAAATCCCAAGCATCCTTTAAATTAATCATTTATACATTTATTAGAGTTGGTCGATTTTAAAATTCAAATTAGCAAATTCCTGGGCTAAATTAATATCCTGTTGAGTGTCATCAATGCCCGTATATGCCCAGCAATTTAGCCTCACATCTTTGAAATATTTAGGGAAGTGGAACCGTAGCGAATAGTTAGCGGATATTTTGGGAAATAAGATGACGGTAATTCGATCCAAAAACATCCTCTGGCTATTCCCCCCTGCATCAATACTCCCCCCAACAGTTAACCCACTGATAAACATCTGCTCAACCCATCCACCCATCACCCAAGTGCGTCCAGTGGGGACTGTAGTTTCAACAGAAACAGCTATGATGCTGCTATTTAAAAAAGTGGGTGCAGTATATGGTTCTATGGGTATATAAGTCTGATTACTAAGAATTACGGCTGTAGTTGAGTAGTTGAGGAAGGACTGCCAATTGTTAGAGGTAAATTGTACAATCCTTGTCATTTAGAATCCGACCCCCTGACAGTTATTGTTAGAGATGATTAAAAAATCATCAATGTTAGTTCCGATCACCTCCAGGCAATCCAAGTAATCAGAAAAAGATATCTCCCCTACTATAAAACGAGACATCGCTAAGTGTCCGATTTCTTCACGCTTAACAAATTCCTCAATCTCTTCTGGAGATGCAGATGGACACAAAATAATAGCAGGGGAAACAAAATTCTCAATATCAATATCCATTAAAATACTTCAGGCTTAAAGGAAACACTCAGCGTAGTACCGGCATTAGCGACCGCGGATAGTATGGCTTGTTTTTGGGTGCTATAAGGGTCAGCAGTGCCTCTCCCAAAAGGAAAAGTTCTTCCCGAAGCAGCTTTTTTGTTATATCTCTGTCCGGTAATTTTGCTAGGTGTCGAGGTCCCGGCACCAGTGGGAACATTGACACAAACTGCTTTGGCTGGCTTAAATCCTCTGCTCAGAATAGTGCCAGCCGCCGGAGCCGCATGACCTAGTAGAGCGGCAGTCAGTCCGAACGTCGAAAAAGCGGCTGCCCCCTTACCAGTAAATCCGACATTATAAGTATCTGTAGATGCACCGGGAAGAGCGAAAGGTTTGATAGCTATCCGGTCAATACTCCCAGGATTTGAGGTAGCCGCTCTGGTATAAGTAACAATGACTTGACCAGCCTTATAGTCCTGATATTGAGCTAAAGCCGTTCCGGCGGGGGCTGAGGGGATTGCGGTTCCGGGTGCAGCATTTACCGGGCGAAGAAATTTTAATGCTGCATCTAAATTATTAAATCGTTTTGGCATTAGGGATTATTTGCTAGTTGTATAAATCACTTTAAATTCTAAATCAGAAAAACAGTGACGTTTCTCGTGTCAACTCCTATAGGTATTGCCGGAACATTATTAGTTTGCGATAACACGCTCTAGAACACTTTTTAGGGCTGATTCTTGTGTACTGACTAAATTAATCGCGGCTAGCCTTCCATTTAAAAGCAATTGAGCATGGCGAAATCTTACATCCACAGAGGGGCGTTTGCGTGGGATGCCAACTTGCTTCCCATATACAAGCTGAGTACCTGGATTCGCGGGGAAAACTTTATCGTTGTCAACAAAATCGACAAATTGCGCTGAAAAAGTGTGATTTTGAATGGATAAGACTTTTTTAGCTATTCTTTCGCCTTCTGATTTTGCATTAACCAAAAGTCTCAAATGATATCCTTTTTCTGCATCTCTGTAATGGTAGTAATATTTACCCTTTTCCCATACAAATAATGGTGTAGCGAACTCTTGTTTAATTGCCCTAGCAAGAGCCTTGGCTTTAGTTTCAGTGTAGGTTGATGCGGTTTCATTCATCAATCTAAAAGTGATTTCGCCACGTCCAGGTGCGGTTCTTGCTGCTCCTGTGGGATACCGTTCTCTAAAGACTAATTTTACTTGTGGCTTGAAAGTAACATCTCGTTGGAACTCAGCGACAGGAATCCCGTAGATTGGAGCCTGCAAGGATTGCGTGTGACCGCAGTCAAATTCAAAAAATAATTTCCGCAGCAGAACCATTTCCGCCGTATCTGTAGAGTGTATTGTGCAAGCCACCTTTAAACTCCCCTTGGGAGTCTTCAGATCATTTGTGTTAGTCCCCTTGAAAAATTGATCTACTTGGAGATTGTGCCATCGTTTAAGAGAGTTTTTTAGGTGTTTCCACCTGTTGAATTGTGCAGGAAGAGTCATATAAAAATATTGTCTAGTCGGGATCAAAAGTTTCTGGCTTTGATTGCAAACCCTGGCTGTTTGCATCTTCAATCTTTTTCTCTGCCAGAAGTTGTTTCGGCTTGGTGTCCTCAATTCCTTTATTGGCGGGGGTTTTATCATCCCCCAAAGCCTTAACAAATTCAGTATTAGCTTGTTGTAGTTCGGTAATCGAATCAATCACTTGTTTGGGTGCGGCAGTAACCTGTTCTACGGCGGATGCCCCAGTAGAAAACTTCTCCAAAGCTGTGGTAACTCGGTTGATGCGCGGTTGTGGATTCATCCACTCATAAGCATCTTCCATCACTTGCCCGGCATTTCTTAGAGAATTCCCAATCTTGCCAATTCGCCCGATAGATATTTCAAGGGCATTAAGGATGGTGCTACTCACATCCTGAAAGACACTGAGTACATTAGTTGTGGCTTGATAGATGCGATTGGCTTTTGCCCAATCTTGGCTAAGTTCGGCGTAATTTTGCACCCCGACTATGCCCTCTAGAATCCCTTTTATGGATTTGCCTATCACTCCTCCCACGTTGTAGGCTTTTCCTTCTTGGTCTTTGATGCCAATAAGTGATAGTACGTTGCCGATCGCAGTGCCAAGTGACTGTCCTATCTGTCCAGTAAGCTGCACCCCATTATGTACGGTCGCAGCAAATGTCATGACTGCTAATGCTCTATCCAATACCTGGGATTTAGTGAATTCCTGCAACCATGTTGAGACACCTACTTTGTTGTTAAATCTGTCGAACAATTGCGGACCTAGGACTTTTTGGGTATCTCCCGTAATTTTCAATATCTTATCAATCCCAAGCCCATTGATTAAGTTGGTTAAAAAATTAGCTTTATCAGTTGTGTGATTTATGCCTTTGTCCCTGGCATTGTTCACCAGATTATTCATGCAACCGCCGGGGCGTGTGGTTTGACACGTCCCCGCCGCCGCCGCCGCCTCAGTCATTGGTGCTGTTAATGGTGATGGTCGTGCCACCAAAGCAGGTATTAAGAATGCTTTTTGATGTGTTTCTCTGATTAGTTTCTCTATTGCTGGGTTCATAGTCGCGTCTATACCGTCTATACCGTTTTTACCTGGTATACCTTGAAGTCCGGGTATACCAATTAGACCTGGTTTACCATCCTTACCATCTTTACCTGGTAAGCCAGTAAGACCCATTGCACCAGGGATTCCTGGTATACCTTGAAGTCCCTGCAATCCCGGTACGCCCTGCAATCCTTGCTTACCAGGTGCGCCATTCTTACCATTATTAGGCTTCGGTAGCAGCTTCAATTGGTTGAGCGCATCTAATGCCCATCGAGCAGCTTGGTCAGCCCTGTTCTTGGCGTTCGTTATTTGCCCAGGCAATGGTGCAATCTTCTTGAGCGCGTCGTCTGCTTTCTTCTGGGCATCATCAGCAACTTTTTTAGCATCGTCAGCACGCTTCTTCGCGTCAGCTATCTCACTGGGTAGTGGTGCAACCTTGAATGCGAGTGAGATTACCTCGGCTTGCGCCTTGTCAGCAGCTTGTTTTGCGATCGCCGCATCCTTGATCGCGTTGTCAGCTTTTCCCTCAGCAATGTTAGCCGTAAACTGAGCCGTGATGGCTAGATTTTTTGCTGCTAACGCTTCTAGCCAGGAGCTATCAGCCGTTGCTTGTGCTTTCGCTGCATTGCTTAGAGCTTGTGCTACTTGCGCTTGGATTATTTTAATCAAGTTCGCAATACTTGAGACTACGGTTTCTAGTGCAGATGTTCTTTGCTCAAGCGCCGCCACACGTCCGGGAATACTAAATAGCACTTGTAGGGCTGCGATCGCACTTTGAATCAGTGCTACGGCGCTTTGTAGCGCGAAAACAATAACGGATATAGTGGCGACTGTTGCATTAACAATATTTATTTGCCCATCTGTGTAGCCCTTTGCTTCGGGCATTATAAAAAAGTAGCTTTGGTCTACTGAGTCCTGAATTATTTGAGGCTTTTCGCTCTTCAAAACATACTTGTTATCCAATGCGGCGATCGCAGCAGATAAAGCCGCAAGCTGTCCACTAATATCACTACAAGTAGTCATTCTTTTTCCATTCCGCTTTTTTTATAGCGTCAGTGAAGCTATTCTGTGCTTTCTGCAAGTTTCTCATTGTAGATATATACCTGTAAATTTTATGTCATTATTTGTGTCATTAATTACGTCATATTTTGTGTCACATTCCCCACAGCATATACTTTAAAGCATCGTGTTATGGGGATTTCATGAGATATTAAGCCAATGCCTCTACTTGGTCAATCATTGCTGATAATGATGAATTAACCGCGTCACAATTTAAGCAACAATCTCCACAGTCTAAAGTCCCAGGAGGGCAGGGAGTAATACATGAAACTAAAACTTTATTTGATGTGTATGTTTTTTGCTTCAATAAAGCCCCGTTTCTATCAAAAACAGAGATGACGTAACTAGGTTGAAAAGTTTGCACATTACCAACATAAGGCAGTATTTCAAACCATTGAGTCCCGTTTTGATATATAGTCCAGGGCTTCACAAAATACGGATCGTTAGGAGACTGATACCCTCTAATAAATATCTCTGACCTTGCGGAGGAGTTAGGGTAAAGATAGCTGTTTATGTAAACACCGTAAGGTCTAGAATTACCCACACCATTGGTGGAATTTTTAAAATATAATTGCCCTATCTCAGAAGGGTATTCTGAGATATTGCTGAAGCCTGATCCTTCACCAGCTTTATAACCACCCTTGGCGCTGTCATACCAAAACTCAAGTGCTGAATAGACTCTATACGTATGCCTATTCTCGTTTATTATTATGTCTACTGGAGTGTTCTGATACTCCAATATTTCACCGTCCGGAAAAGTCACCCTTGCGGTATCACCAATTTTACAGAACAGTGTCATTTTTAGTATGCGTTAGGGTCGAGAATTGTTGGCGCATTTAGTTTTGCAAGATTGAAAATAATTGGCTCTATTTTGTAGATAGCTGCATTCTCACCACGGCTTGCAACTGTGCTAAATCCATCCTCTGTGTATATAGATTGGTCGATATTGGCTTCAAAGTTTTCTAAGGTTAAAGTTGTCCTTGCCTGAATAATAAGAGCGACTAACAGGGCTTCTGCTTTTGGCGGTGTTGAGACATTTAACCCATTCGCTGCTAAGTTCTGAAGGTCAATGATTAATTGTGTAGGGCTGAGTGTAGCACCAGCGCCAAATACTTGCTGCAAGGTAGGTTCCATAAAAAATCCAATTCAATTGAGGATGTATTAGATTATCAGAAAAATGCACGATCACAGCAAAATTAGCCCAGATTTTTCAATTTTGGGCGTGGGGATATTTGATTGTTCTAGGCAATATCTAGTCAATGGCTATTTTCAGAAAAAGCTGAAACGTAGTGGGTGACCTGAGACTCGAACTCAGAACCAGCAGATTAAGAGTCTGATGCTCTACCATTGAGCTAGTCACCCGTAACAGAACTCTATCATCGCATATTTCTGTTGGATTTGCAAGCTAGGAACCAAAGAATATATGCTCTTTAACCAATGGGATGATTTCCGGGATTTACAGCGTGAATTTGCTCACTACCCGATTGCGGTCTTCCGCGTTTGTAACGAGCTTCTTCGGGTTTACCCCATCCTAGCTGCAAAATCATTTCCAGAAAGTTAGAATTTTCCCACTTCCACAAACTTGCCCATTCGGTAATTTGAGCAATTCTCTCCACATCAGGCTGGAGAATTTTTTGGTGTTGTTTATGGTTGTTAAAACTTAAGTACAAATCCATCTCCGCAGTGACTTCATACCAAAATTCCAATATTGTATTTTTGGTAGCTTTAATGATTTCCAAGTCACTGCTGATGGCAATTAATTCTGTATCTACTTCTGGATATTGTAAGGTTTTACCTCTGACTGTCATCTGTCTCCAGACAATACCTGATACTTGATTTTCTCTTTGATAATCGTGAATAGCAGCTTTAAAATCTTGATAGGCGGTGAACTTTTGCAGCCCATCAGTTTTAATAAACTGGTCAATTACAGGATTACCAGAAACTGTTACTTCTAATTTCAGGCGTTTCCCCTTCAGACAAGCTTGGCGTTCATCTGCCAAAATTTGGATGAGCTTCTCGCTAGTATAAACTTTTGACATCACAACACACTCTAGTAATGATTAGTCATTTGTCATTTGTCATTAGTTATTAATTTTCATATTATCGCTTTTCCTATAGGGGAATGCAGTATCAGAGGAAACTAAAAATCAGGGCAGACCAATTTGGTCTACCCTAAAGGTTATTCGGCTAATTCACTACTAAATTCATTGAATGAACGTCGTTGCAATGGCAAAGATTCGGTGCGCGGTAATAAATTAAACGCTGACCGAAATTTATCGTCTATTTGTTCGTAAGGTACTTGACCGCTTTTATTTAAAACTACCTGACCTGATTTATCAAAGACCACAACTTGAGGCACAGATCCAGAATAATAGTATCCTGGTTCAGTGGGTTCATAGGTTTGTTTAACAGGGATGGTATCCACATCTATGGGGATAATTTCTGCGGAACGACCGTAGAATTCCTGTACCTGTGAAATCGAAATGGCATATTTTTTGCAATCACTGCTGTCATCGACATAAAATGCCAAGAATACAGGCTTATGTTCTTCTAAAGCCTTTGCTAAACTCTGTCTGGGTGGAACTAGCGAACCATTACCAGCATAAATTACAAAAATGTTACCATCGTACAAATCATCTTCAAGACCAGCCAATGCAGGTTGTATATTTATCATCAATAGACAAGCAAGCAACAACAAGCATTGGGACAGCTTTCGTCGCCAGCCCGCAATTGTTTTATGTAAAAAAAGAAACTTTATGCTTTTCATCAAACGGAACCTTGCAAGCTATTAATTTTCATCAGTTTGTGCTGAATTCGTCAAACTGGGCTGGATATGTAATTACACTCAAGCACTATCTTTTAAGATAACGCCTACTGGGAACAGAGTGGGGAGTGGGGAATGGGGAGTGGGGAATGGGGAGTGGGTAAATTAAAGATTATAAATTAGGAACCGCCAGAAGATTAGGATAGGGATGTGGGAAATAAAATTCAACTTATAGATAGACTGCGACTCGGTTTTGCGGTGTCAGTGGCAAAAAGTGTGACGTTTATAGTGCGATCGCTGCGTCTAGGTGCTGCTAGTGTATTACCAGGCTCAATTGCGCGTCGTATTGAACCCCGATTGTTGGAATTATTGAGTCAGCAAGTCAAAAACGGGGTCATTCTCATTGCTGGTACTAATGGCAAAACTACCACAGCACTGCTTTTATGTACAATCTTAGAACGCCAAGGTTACCGCATCGCCCATAACTCGACGGGCGCAAATCTGGAAAATGGCTTGATGACAGCGTTGATAGAAAACACTAGCTTGCTGGGGAAGCTGAATGTTGATTACGCGATTCTGGAAGTAGATGAGAATATTGTACCAAGAGTTTTAAAGCCTCTCCAGCCGAGGATTATTCTTTGTTTAAATTTATTCCGCGACCAATTGGATAGATATGGGGAAGTAGACAGTATTAGTAAGCGCTGGACGAAGGTGATTTCTACTCTTCCACTGGAAACGGTGGTAATTCCCAATGCTGATGACCCGACTTTATCTTATCTCGGTCAGCAGTTACCCCAAAAGGTATCATTCTTTGGGATGAATGAACCAGAACATTATCTGGAAGCTATTCCTCACGCTGTGGATTCTATTTATTGTCCTAGTTGTGGTCACTCTCTCGATTATCAAGGTGTGTATTTGTCGCATTTGGGAGATTTTACTTGTCCCCAGTGTGGTTTTAGCAAGAGTAAACCGACTCTAGAAAGTAGCGAATGGTCACAAATTCTGGTGGGTTTATATAATAAATATAATACTTTAGCGGCTGTGACGGCGGCAAAAGAGTTAGGCGTTGATGAAGCGATAATTAGATATGCAGTTAACAATTTTCAAGCTGCTTTTGGTCGGGCTGAAGATTTGGTAATTAATAATAAACGGGTGCGGATTTTGTTATCAAAAAATCCGGTGGGGACAAATGAAACTATTCGCGTAGTTACTGAAAGCACTGATACAACTACACTTTTGGTTTTAAACGATCGCACTCCCGATGGTACTGATGTATCCTGGATTTGGGACGTAGATACAGAGAAGTTAGTCCAACGGGGAGGAACTTTAGTCGTGAGTGGCGATCGCGTCTATGATCTGGCGTTACGTCTGCGTTATAGTGAAAATTCGGGACAGAGTAACCTCAATCTGATTGTAGAAGAGGATTTGCGTCAGGCGATCGCAATTGCATTAAAGCATACCCCAGACAATGAAACTCTCCACATTCTCCCTACCTATTCAGCCATGCTAGAAGTGCGAGAAGTTCTCACTGGTAGGAAAATTCTCTAAGAAAATATTGGGAAAATTTCAAATGTTATATTCTCCCCTTTCCTTAGTAAGGAAAGGGGCTGGGGGTGAGGTTTCTTATACCAAATAACTCGTATTCGGAACTATGGGAAAGAAAGCATATTCATACCAAGCAGTCCAAATAAAACTTCTCATCCATCGTTGAGACTTTTCGGGACTGATTTCATAGTTAAATTCTCCCTCAGATATATCAATAGAGGATAAATGAGAATTACAACCACAACCATGATGATAGGTAAAACCGTATTTAGAAGCGATGCTTTGCACTTTCATTTGGATCGCAAAAACTTTTCCGGCGTGTAACACAGCATCCCAAGCACGTTTGTGTACTGTATCTCTTTTGTCAAAGCGTAAAGCGCGTTCTTCAAATACATGATCTCGGTAAATAGGGGCTAGGTGTACATGATAGAAACTAGCAGGTAGTTCATAACCAAATTCATTAAAAAGATCGATCCCAATCAGAGCAACTTTTACCTCTTCTGCATATTCTCTTCCCTTTGATTCCACATCTCGAAGAATTTGGGCAAAATTGGGATAGTTATCAATCAAAAAGTCATGTCCGTAAAATTCTAAGGTTTCATAACTTAGTTGTCCAAATATCTGACAAAATGCCGATTTGAGGTGAGATAATTCTGGACGTTCATTAAATAAGTCTACATCTCCCTGCGCCAGTTTATATTGGAACAACTGCGCCATTTCCACATAACTCTGTGGGTTATCGAGTCCTACATTTGCGACTCCGGCTGCTATATTTTGCCATATAGGAGGTAATTCAGAAATAGGAACCGCATTTTCAGAAGCAATCACTGCAATACTAGGAACTTCAATAACTTGCATAAATAATCTCCCTTTAGACTTGAAATTAGCATTTAATCACAATACTTGTTTTAGAAAAATTTTAAAATTAATAAATATTACTAACGATTTTAATTGTGTAAATTAAATGCAGAATCAATTATATACTTTGTCAGTATCGTGAATATATTACAAAAAAACTGTTACATAAAATACGAAATTCTGAGAAATGAGATATGCTGATTGAACACTTCCAGATGCTTGCACAGTACAATACCTTAGCAAATCGTCGGTTATATGACGTTTGTTCACTGCTGTCAGATGTGGAACTGAAGCAGACTCGACCTGCATTTTTTAAGAGTATTCACGGTACATTGAATCATATTCTAGTCGGCGATCGCATCTGGATGGGACGTTTTACAGGGACTCAAATATCGTCTCTAGGACTTGATGCTATCCTTTATGATCAATTTGAGGATCTAAATACAGCCAGAGTTTTAGAGGATGAACGCATCGAAGGATTTATTAAAAATTTAGATGACGATTTCTTAAAAGGAAAAATCACTTACAAGAATACTCAGGGTAAAATCTATCACGACCCAGTGAAGTTGTTGCTGGCACATTTTTTCAATCACCAAACACATCATCGCGGCCAAATTCACGATATGCTTACCCAAACGAAAATTGCTCCTCCAGTTCTAGATATGCACCGGATGCTTATATCATAGGTTGATAAAAATTATTAGTTATTGGTGAGGTTTTATGAGTTCGGAAAATTTAGAATTAATTATTGGCTGGCTATATCCCACTTTGATGAGTACTTATGGCGATCGCGGAAATGTGATTACTATCGAACGTCGCGCTCACTGGCGGGGGTATAATGTCAAGGTGGTAGCACTCGATCAAAATGCCACAGATGCTGATATTAAAGCTGTAGATATTATAGTTGGGGGTGGCGCACAAGACCGTCAGCAAGAAATTGTCATGCGTGATTTGCAAGGCGCGAAAGCTGATGCTATGCGTGATAAAATCGAAAATGGCACACCGGGAGTTTTTACCTGTGGTTCTCCCCAACTGCTAGGAAAATATTATGAACCTGCTTTAGGACAACGCATTCAAGGTTTAGGAATCCTCGATTTAGTCTCTGTGCATCCTGGTGAAAATACTAAGCGCTGTATTGGTAACTTGGTAATTGAAGTTACGGCTTCTCGTCTGGCGCGGGAACTTGAAGAGATGACGGGGACTAAACCTTATTTAGTCGGTTTTGAAAATCACGGTGGACGCACCAAGTTAGGTAAGGTGGAAGCTTTGGGGCGTGTGGTGTATGGTTTGGGTAATAATGGTGAAGATGGTACTGAGGGAGCATTTTATCAGAATGCGATCGCCACTTATTCCCACGGTCCTCTGTTACCAAAAAATCCCTTTGTGGCTGACTGGTTAATTCAAACGGCGTTGCGGCTAAAGTATCAGCAAGCGATCGCTTTATCACCCTTGGATGATAGTCTAGCTTTACAAGCGCGATCGGCAATGTTCAAACGCTTAAAAGTCAGTTTACCAAATTCCGCTACAGCCAAAGTTTAGCAAAAAAAACTCCCCTCTCCTTACTAAGGAGAGGGGTTGGGGGTGAGGTTCTTCTATTTACCGTTTAGCGAACTTCTTCGTTACTTTCCGTAAACGAATTGATTCAGGTGTGACTTCCACCAATTCATCAGGACCGATATATTCCAAAGCCCGTTCTAGACTCATGTCTATTGGTGTTTGCAATTGTACCAATTCCTCACCACCAGAAGCGCGGTGATTGGTTAACTGCTTCGTCTTACAGACATTCAATTCCAAATCTTGAGGACGATTATGTTCACCGATAATCATGCCTTTATACACCTTAGTACCTGGAACGATAAAGAATGATCCTCTATCTTCCGAGTTTTTCATAGCGTAGAAAGTCGAAACACCTTCTTCAAAAGCAATGAGAACGCCTTTGTTCCGGGCTTCAATGTCACCAGACAGAGGACGATAATCATGGAAACTGTGGTTCATGATACCTTCACCACGAGTCATCCGCATGAATTCACCCCGGAAACCAATCAAGCCACGGGCGGGAATAATAAACTCTAATAGAGTGCGTCCATTCCCAATAACTTGCATATCTTGCATTTCGCCTTTGCGTTGTCCCAGGCGTTCAATACAACTACCAACACCGTCTTCGGGAGTATCCAGCGCTAGGAGTTCAAAAGGTTCGCAAGGTTGACCGTTCATTTCTCGGTAAATTACTTGTGGTTGAGATACTTGGAACTCGAAACCTTCTCTACGCATGGTTTCAATTAAGATACCCAAGTGCAATTCACCCCGGCCGCAAACTTGGAATTTATCGGGAGAATCAGTTTCTTCGACTCGGAGGGCGACGTTAGTTTCTAATTCGCGGAATAGGCGATCGCGTACTTGTCTTGATGTTACCAGTTTACCTTCCTGACCAGCAAAGGGTGAATCATTTACCCAGAAGGTCATTTGTAAAGTGGGTTCATCCACCTTAATTAGTGGTAAAGCTTGGGGGTCGTTGGGGTCAGTAATAGTTTCCCCAATATAAGCATCAGCGAAACCAGCCACAGCCACAATATATCCTGCGGTGGCTTCTTCCATGTCCACCCGCTTCAGTCCTTCAAATCCCATCAATTTGGTAATTTTGGACTTGACAATTGTACCATCTTCTGTTACTAAAGCCGCTTGTTGTCCAGCCCGGATCGTACCATTGTGGATTCTACCAATGACAATCCGTCCCAGATATTCAGAATAATCTAGGGTGGTAACTTGCAATTGCAGGGGCTTGTTGATGTCGCCCACAGGAGGTGGAACGTGTTGCAGAATCGCATTAAACAGGGGTTGCATATCTACCGATTCTGCTTCCAAGCTTTCCTTGGCGAAACCGCTCATACCGGAAGCAAACAGATAGGTAAAATCACACTGGTCTTCATCTGCGCCTAATTCCAGGAACAGATCCAAAACCTTATCAACAGCAACGTGCGGGTCAGTTTGTCCGCGATCAATTTTGTTGATCACAACGATGGGGCGTAATCCTTTTTCCAGAGCTTTTTTCAAAACAAAGCGCGTCTGGGGCATAGGGCCTTCGTTAGCATCTACAATTAATAGACAACCATCAACCATTCCTAGTACCCGTTCAACTTCGCCGCCAAAGTCAGCGTGTCCTGGGGTATCAACAATATTGATTAAGGTATCTTTGTAGCGAACGGCTGTATTTTTCGAGAGAATTGTAATACCCCGCTCCCGTTCTAGGGTGTTGGAATCCATGACACAATCCGGAACGTCTTCACCTTCTCGGAAAATACCAGATTGTTTGAGGAGCGCATCAACCAGGGTAGTTTTGCCGTGGTCAACGTGGGCGATAATGGCGACGTTGCGAATTGGGAGCGTCATAGGAGCTTTTAGTGAACTCAAGAGGGGGTTTTCAGATTTAATTTTTAATGCTGAGTTGCTTTAACAGAATTGTTTATGTTTAGCAATTACTGTAAAGAACCTTTAACAATTCTAGCGTAATTGTCACAATTCCGGGGGGTTTTCTCTAGGCTCTCCAGGAATAAACAATTTTTTTGGAAAAGTTTGTCTATAACCATGTGACAATTTACACGACTGACGAATAGCGATCGCCTTGAGACTGGAAATCATAAAATCAGTGAATGACGACAGACGCGATCGCCTAAAATCAAAATAATGGTAGTTGAACCAAAAGATGTTCGGCGTTACATTACCAGTGACGGTAAAGTTCCCTTTGCTGAATGGTTTGATGCACTCAGAGATACAAAAGCCAAATCTATCATCGATAAAAGACTCAACCGAGTTAGTCTTGGCAATTTAGGAGATTATCGCTCAGTTGGGCAAGGTGTCTATGAACTAAAGATAGATTTTGGACCCGGCTACCGAATTTATTTTGGAGAAATTGGCACAATAATTATACTCATCCTCTGTGGCGGAGATAAAAGCACCCAAGACCAAGATATTCATAAAGCGATAGAATATTTGCAAGACTATAGGAGACGAGAAAATGCCAACCAGTGATAGTTACCATGATTATTTAATTTCACGCCTCAAAGATCCAAATTATGCGGCTGTCTATCTCGAAACTCACTTAGAATTAGAAAAAGAAGAAAAACCAGATCCTGAATTATTAAAACTTGCACTCAGCCATATAGCCGAGGCTCTTGGTGAACCAAGTATGACTCCAGAACAGCTAAAATTACATATAAAAAAAATAGATGAATTGCTTTCCCAAAGAGGAAGTGAAGCAATTTATAATTTGGGTATTTGGCTAAATAGCCTGGGCTTAAAACTAACTGTAACAATTGGTGAAAAAGTAAATAATAGCATTACAAATACTGCCAATACTGCTGAAGTAAAAATTTAGTAAAATCCGAATAGTTCTGTGAATTAATTGTACCTACTTATCTAACCTTCAACCAACTAAATATATCACTTGCTTGTAACTGGCAATCTGTCAACACATCGAGAACAGGTAATATATCAGTATTGTATTTAACTTCAGGTAATTGATGAGCTTGAAATACCAGCACCGATTTATCATTAGGGTCAATAAACCAACCTAATTTAGTTCCCTGGTTAATACAGAAAATAATTTTATTAATCACACGATTAGGAGATTGGTCAGGAGATAGAATTTCAATAGTCCAATCTGGATAACTTTCAAACCTATTGGCAATTTCTCCATCTGCATCAGTGGGGATGCGTGACCACTCAAACACAGCAATATCAGGAACTAAAGAATGTCCCCCAAAGGTGCAGCGTAACTCAGTTAATGCTAAAGCTTTGTGCTGGGGTTCACCCACCTGAATAATATTAGTTGATAAACAAGTTTGGATTCTGCTATGTTTTCCCTGCGGCATTGGTTTTTGATAGATGCATCCGTCGATATATTCACTAGCTGGTTTAGTTTCTGGTAATTGCAGAAATTCTGTTAGAGAAAGTTGGGAATTTACCTGAGTTGATAGTGCCATCAGCAAATACTCTTAGACTAATGTTTGTAAATGAATATTCCCCCGTAATGCAGCCTCAAATTCACACCTCCATTTTAGTACGGACACCCGCCATAACTCAGTTTTCTCCTCCTCTGTGTCCTCTGCGCCTCTGTGGTTCGTTCTAAAATAGACCTTAACACCAGCGCCTAAAAAAATGCTCACAGAACGCTTCACCGCAGCGCTAACCTACGCCACCCAACTCCACGCCAAACAAGTGCGTAAAGGCTCAGGAGTCCCCTACATTGCCCACTTATTAGGTGCAGCCAGTATTGCTTTAGAATATGGAGCAAACGAAGATGAAGCTATTTCTGCCCTCCTACATGATGCCATAGAAGACCAAGGCGGTGATGCCACACGCGCTGAAATCTGCCGCCGCTTTGGAGAAAATGTCACAGCCATTGTCGATGGTTGTACGGATGCAGACACCACACCCAAACCACCTTGGCGACAGCGCAAAGAAGCTTATATTGCCCATATTGCCACTGCTTCCCCCTCAGTATTACTGATATCAGCCGCAGATAAACTTTACAATGCCCAATCAATTCTCAAAGATTATCGCGTCTTAGACGAATCACTTTGGGAACGCTTTCAAGGAGGTAGAGAAGGAACTCTTTGGTATTATCGGGCGCTTGTGGATGCCTTTACCAAAAGGGGAAATACGCCCCTAGTTCAAGAATTAGAGCGCGTGGTGACAGAAATTGAACAACAGACAGCTAATAAAAAATGAAGGCTGAAGGCGGAAAAATCCATACTTCAAACTTCATCATTTTTGGATATCAAATTGTAACTGCAAAAACAGTAGTATTGTGTTTCCTAGCGGAACATACTACTTACTGAAGTATCTTCATGAATACGCCAGATGGTTTCCCCTAAGAGATTAGCGACGGAAAGCACGACTAATTCGGGAAAGCGATCGCTTTCTGGTATAGGTATCGTATTGGTGACAATGACTTCCTCAAACAAGCCACTTGACAAACGCTCCTTTGCAGGTGGCGAAAAAACAGCATGAGTTGCACAAGCATATACCTGACTTGCACCTTCTCGACGCAGCAACCGTGCGCCTTCGCTAATTGTGCCGCCAGTATCGATCATGTCATCCACCAAAATCGCTGTTTTGCCCTTCACATCACCGATGACATTCATGACTTCAGCCACATTATGAGCCTGACGACGTTTATCGATAATAGCCAAGGGCGCATCATTCAGCTTTTTAGCAAATGCTCTAGCGCGTGCTACACCGCCGACATCGGGAGAAACAACCACAATGTCAGAAAGTTGTTTACTAGCCAGATAATCGAAAATTACTGGCGAACCGTAAACATGGTCAAAAGGTATATCAAAATAACCTTGAATTTGCGCCGAGTGCAAATCCATAGCTAAAACCCGACTAGCCCCGGCTTTAGCAATCAGGTTAGCCACCAATTTGGCGGTAATTGACTCTCGTCCTGCCGTTTTGCGGTCAGCGCGAGCATAGCCATAATAGGGAATTACTGCTGTTACCTGTCGTGCAGAAGCCCGACGACAAGCATCAACCATAATCAGCAATTCCATCAAGTGGTCATTAACAGGTTGACAAGTTGGCTGGATTAAATAAACATCACAACCCCGAATTGATTCTTGGATTTGAACATATAGTTCTCCATCCGCGAACCTTTTGCGAATCATTGGACCCAAGTCCATACCCAGGTAACGAGCAACTTCTTGAGACAGTGGTAGATTGGCAGAGCCAGAAAATAGCCGCAGGCGATTATTTTCAGTCACTCCTGTGACATCTGGTTGCACCTTTAAACTTGCAGAACTCAGCACAGCAGAACCTCGATGTGCATTCATGGCAATATTATCATTAGATATTTAGCAGATTTAACTGAAATGGCCTAAAAAAACATCTGTGAGTTTTTTTAAAGCTTCTATAAAAACTTTAAACATTTCTCAATATAATTATTTTTGGCTCATGTTGTAGTCCTTTTGGTGAACAAACCATTGTTGGGACAGAAACAGTAGCAACACTGGCGCATAAATTCCTTAAGGAAAGTTGAACATTTACTCAATACTCTATGATACTAGCTGCAAAATTATAAACTAGCAGACTATATTTTTGATAGTAAATCAGCCAAAAAATTCTTGGGGGTGGCAAATTTAGCTCGCCTGAGTTGTGATGGTTGAGGGCTGATGCTATTTCTACATGGTGGTTTTTACGTATCGGCTCTTGACTAAAAAAGCCACCAAAAACGCTGAGATTCATCTTTCGCAGGTAGTTCGTGAATTGCTCTCACAGTCAATTTTTGCCATTTTTCACACATACTTACTGGGAGAAGAGTGGAAAAATTAAGTTAAATAAGTCTTAAAAGACTGACTTGGCACGTACTAACACGGAATTTATTATTCCCCAGTTGCTATTACATTTTATTAATTATGCAAGCACCCATGACAGTTGGTTCTATCCTGCAAGACCGTTATCGAATTATCCAAATTCTCGGACAAGGGGAATTTGGCAGAACCTATTTGGCGGAAGATCAGCGACGCTTTAACGAACTTTGCGCTATCAAAGAATTGATTTCACCGACGGAGGCTGATGCTTGGGAGAAAGCACAAGCACTTTTCCAGCGAGAAGCGGCAATTTTATATCAAATAGAGCATTCACAAGTGCCTAAATTTCGCGAAAAGTTTGAACAATATCAACGCTTATTTTTAGTGGAGGACTACGTTGCTGGTAAAACTTATCGGAGTTTGCTGAGTGAAAGGATCGAGGCTGGTAAAACTTTTACTGAGGCAGAAGTATTGCGGTTAATCCGCTCTTTGCTGCTGGTTTTAGAGCATATTCATAGTCGAGGGATTATTCATCGGGATATCTCACCGGAAAATATTATTTTGCGCGATGGCGATTCTCAGCCGGTGTTAATTGGCTTCGCACTGGTGAAAGAATTAGCAACGCGTTTACAGTTTCCAGATAGGACAACGCCAGTGACTACGGTGGGTAAATTAGGTTTTGCTCCCAATGAACAAATGCAATCAGGGCAAGCTTACCCTAATAGTGATTTATTTGCACTAGCTGTGACTGGGATAGTTTTGTTGACTGGGAAAGAACCAACTGATTTATTTGATGTCACTGAACTAAGTTGGAATTGGCAACGGTGGGTAAAGGTGAATGCACAATTTGCCCAAGTTATGAATAAAATGTTAAATCATCTCCCAGGCGATCGCTTCCATAGTGCGGCTGATGTCATCCAAGCATTAAAGATTCTGGAACCACCCAGTATTCCTACTCCAGAATTATCCCAAGTCCAAACAATGGCTGTCGGTCGTCGCCCAGACTCAGTACCACCGCCCGTTTCACCCCGCAAATCTGAGCCAGTAATTTCACCCAGTCGCTCTAGCTCAATTTTAGATAGTCCATTAGCACTGGGAGCTATTGGTAGTGCAGTCGTAATTTTAGCGGGAGTCGGTTCTTGGGGATTAGTCAGTTCTATCCGCAGTCAGCAAAATCAACGACCAGAGGTAACACCACAAACTTTTCCTTCACCAGTTGTGACTGGCGAGAAAACACCTACTCCAGAACCCACACTAGAACCTACTCCAGAACCCACACCCACCAGTGTAGAACCTGTGATATTTAGTAAACGGCTGATATTGAAAGCATCTGAGATTACCACAGTCGAAGACACTATCAAAGAAAATCAGATCATTCAGTACACATTCTTTGGGGAAGAAGGAGCCAAGTTAACGGTATCTATTGACGAAGGAAGTGGCATTTTACTAACAATCTTAAATATCAATCAAGAACCAATTGATAATAATGCCCAGCAAGTAACAAGCTATGAGGGAATATTGCCGATTACTGGTAGATATATTATTCAGTTAATTCCACAGCCAGAAATTGCCGCAAGTGATTACAGTGTCAATGTGGGATTAGAAAACCCAGTCATACCGACACCAACACCCACACCAACGGAAACTCCAATCTTTATTCCTATCCCCACGCCAACGGAAACTCCACTGACCACACCAACACCACCGCCCATACCTCAACCAGACTTTGGCGGAGAAAATAATACTCCCACTGATAGCCCGCCACAATTATAAGTGGCTGCGATGTATTATAATTTGTAGAAACCGCGCATATTTAGAAAGTAATCATTGAATAGATTTTTGAACACATTACTGATTACTGGTACTGATACTGAGGCTGGCAAAACTGTTTTAACCACAGCCTTGGCAGCCTATTGGCAAAAGTATTATCCGCAGCGTAGCTGGGGAATTATGAAACCGATTCAATCGGGGATAGGCGATCGCGAATTATATCAAAAGTTATTTTCTTTAGAGCAATCTGCTGAAGAAATTACACCTTTGTATTTTGATGCACCCCTAGCCCCTCCCATCGCCGCCGCACGAGAAAATCGGAGCGTGGATTTGGCTGTGGTGTGGCAAGCTTTTTCTCGGTTGCGATCGCAGCGTGATTTCGTTCTAGTAGAAGCTTTAGGTGGTTTAGGTTCACCAATCACTGATGAGTTGACAGTGGCAGATTTAGCCGGTGATTGGCGTTTACCTACAGTATTGGTAGTACCAGTCCGATTAGGTGCGATCGCTCAAGCCGTGGCGAATGTGGCATTGGCTAGACAATCAAAGGTAAATCTTAAGGGTATTGTGCTTAACTGTGTACAACCCCGCACAGATGCGGAAATAGCCGACTGGACACCATCAAATTTGATTCAATCGCTAACTCATACACCAGTTTTAGGTTGTGTGCCTTATTTAGATAATTTGGAAGATTTGGATAAACTCGCTCAAGTAGCATCAAATCTCGATTGGGAAAGATTAAGCTGATGTAGCCTTTTTGACTCGCAAAGGCTCCCCTCTCCTTGCTAAGGAGAGGGGTTGGGGGTAAGGTTATATATTGTATTAAATCCCCATTCCTCAAAAAACACAGATGAAATATCCACCCTGAACTTTTGTGGAAGGATTAAACTAGGAAAATATCCTCAGTTAGCTTTACTGAAACGAGCTTGTTTTGATCATGGTTTCCACTTTTCCCAACTCTTCTGTTGATTTATCTCGCGTTCGTCTGGAAATTCGCTCGTTACAACCGCGATTGGTAGAATGGCGGCGGCGACTGCATCAAAAACCAGAGTTGGGGTTTAAAGAAAAACTCACGGCTGAGTTAGTCTCGCGCCAGTTGCAGGAATGGGGAATTGAACATGAGACTGGGATAGCTGAAACTGGTATTGTGGCTATTATCAAGGGAAATAAACCCGGTGCTGAGAAAGTATTGGCGATTCGGGCTGATATGGATGCTTTGCCAATTCAAGAACTGAATGAAGTTCCCTATAAATCGCAGCATGATGGAGTGATGCACGCTTGTGGACATGATGGACATACTGCGATCGCACTTGGTACAGCATACTATCTTCAGCAGCATCGCCACAATTTTAGCGGTACGGTGAAAATGATCTTCCAGCCAGCCGAAGAAGGGCCAGGCGGCGCACAACCAATGATTGCAGCCGGGGTACTCAAAAACCCTGATGTGGACGCAATTATCGGGTTACATTTATGGAATAATTTACCATTGGGAACAGTAGGTGTCCGGGCTGGGGCATTAATGGCATCTGTAGAGTGCTTTAACTGCACCATTTTGGGTAAAGGTGGACATGGTGCTATGCCTCATCAAACCATTGATTCTATTGTGGTTGCAGCCCAAATTGTCAATGCCCTACAAACTATTGTGGCGCGTAACGTCAACCCCATTGATTCAGCTGTGGTAACAGTCGGCGAACTTCATGCCGGAACGAAGCTGAATATCATTGCAGATAAAGCCCGCATGAGTGGTACTATTAGGTACTTTAACCCAGATTTTAAAGGATTTTTTAACCAGCGCGTTGAGCAAATCATTGCCGGAGTTTGTCAAAGTCACGGGGCAAAATATGACTTAGAATACTGGAGTCTTTATCCCCCAGTCATTAATGATGCGGGTATAGCAGAACTGGTGAGATCAGTAGCAGAAGAAGTGATCGAAACCCCTATGGGTATTGTCCCAGAATGCCAAACTATGGGCGGTGAGGATATGTCGTTCTTCTTACAAGAAGTTCCTGGTTGTTATTTCTTTCTCGGATCTGCTAACCCTGAAAAAAATTTAGCTTATCCCCATCATCATCCCCGATTTGATTTTGATGAAACTGCCTTAGCGATGGGTGTGGAAATATTTGTTCGCAGTGTAGAGAAGTTTTTGAACTAATGGCTAAACACTAATACAATACGGTTCAGTTAAGGGTACATTAAGCTAAAAAAACCAAATCAAAGAATTAAACATCTGCATTTATCGATAGTTAATTCTTCTGATCTGAACCATATTCATGGCTAATACCATTTATTTGTAAAATTTCCTTCTTTCCTTCCTTCTTTCTTTGTGTACTTTGCGTACTTTGCGGTTCGTTCCTTATATAGTTCGGAGCATTCTCATATAGAATTGGCATAATGACTTTTTCCAGACTCGCACCCTTTATCCTAGAGTATATTTATGATCACAACTGGACTGAATTACGACCAGTACAATTAGCTGCTTCTGAAGTTATATTTAACACCGATGCTCATTTGCTAATTGCGGCTGCAACTGCGGCGGGAAAAACAGAAGCAGCTTTTTTACCAGTGTTGACTTTATTACATGAAAAACCCGCTAAGAGTATCGGGGCATTATATATTGGCCCCATCAAAGCTTTAATTAATGACCAATTTGAACGCCTCAACGACTTGCTGAAAACAGCAGATATTCCCGTTTGGCACTGGCATGGTGATGTCGCACAAAGTCGTAAAAATAAGCTTTTAAAAAATCCCCAAGGCATTCTCCAAATTACGCCAGAATCTTTAGAAAGTTTGTTAATTAACAAGAATAATGATTTGATGCGCTTATTTGGTGATTTACGATTTGTAATCATCGATGAAATTCATTCATTTATGGGTTCTGAACGTGGTTGTCAGATTATTTGCCAATTACAGCGTTTAGCAAACTTGACAAAAACCCAACCCCGCCGCATTGGTTTATCAGCAACCCTCGGTAATTATGCAATGGCTGAAGAGTGGTTGCGTTCTGGAACTGACAAGCCTGTAATTACTCCCAATATCACCGCCGAAAAACGTCAAATTAAGCTGGCTGTAGAACATTTTTATCTTGATAATGAAATTGATGAATCAGATTCCACAGCTTACGAGAAATATATTTTCAACCTCAGCAAATCTCGTAAATGTCTGATTTTCGCTAATAATCGCACCCAAACTGAATCAATCATTGCATCTTTACGCCGAATTGCCACAGCACAAGCATTACCAGACATCTATCACGTACATCATGGTAGTATCTCTGCTAGCTTTCGACAAGCTGCGGAAAATGCCATGCGCGAACCCCAAAATCCGGCTGTGACTGCTGCTACACTCACTTTAGAATTAGGCATCGATATTGGTCATTTAGAGCGAGTTATTCAGTTAGAATCGCCTTTGTCTGTTGCGAGTTTTTTACAACGTTTAGGACGCAGTGGGAGGAGAGGTGAAGCTGCTGATATGCGCTTAATTTGTGGGGAAAATCAACCATTATTTGAAGCACCTTTACCAGAACAAATTCCTTGGCAACTTTTACAATCTATTGCCATTATTCAACTTTATCTAGAAGAACGTTGGATTGAACCGATACAACCGATAAAATATCCCTTGAGTTTGCTATATCATCAGACAATGAGTATTTTGGCAGCAACAGGAGAAATGACACCTGCGGCTTTAGCTAAACAAATTTTAAATTTATCACCCTTTGCGGCTATTTCTTCAGCAGAATTTAAGCTATTATTACAATATTTAATTGATATAGACCACATTCAGAAAACAGAAAGAGGTAAATTAATCATTGGGTTGGCTGGAGAAAAGATAGTCGGAAAATTTCAGTTTTATGCTGTCTTTGCTGATAGTCAAGAATATGCAGTTAAGCAAGGGACAACGGAAATTGGCAGTATTTCCATACCGTCCCCTGTGGGTAATCAATTCGCCTTAGCCGGTAGAACTTGGGAAGTTTTAGAAGTTGATTTGAAAAAAAAGGTAATTTTAGTGAAGCAAGTAGCAGGTAAAGCTACTATTTATTGGCGGGGCGGTAGTGGTAGTATTCACACCAGAGTTTTGCAAAGGATGCGGCAAGTATTACTAGAAGATGTAGAATATAGCTATTTACAAAAGAATGCCCAACAACGTTTAAAATTAGTTCGGCAAGTGACCCGAAATGCTGGATTAGATAAACGAAACATTTTACAATTAGAAAAAGGTAAATGCTGCATCTTTCCTTGGATGGGTACAGTGGCTTACCGGACTTTGGAAAGGTTGCTTAATTCTCTTTGTCGAGAATCATTAGAAATTAATAGTATTGGTGGGGTGAATCCTTATTATTTGACAATCAAATTAGGTAAAGATAAATTTAAATATTTGCAAACAGAACTAATTTCATTGTGTGAACAAAGAATTTCCGCAGAAGATTTAGTCAGTTCCGCAGAAGCCCCAGAACTGCACAAGTATGATCAATTTATTCCCCATTCGCTTTTAAGAAAAGCGTTTACAGAAGATTATTTAGATATTGTCCAAGTTAAGCAGCAAATTTTACTTTGGTAGGGAATGAAGATCATGTCCATTGCTCCTTGGCGAAGTGCGATCGCTCGTGCGCTTCATCGTAATCGTAGCCTAGTTTATGCCCGTTACGTACAAATAGCAACAGTGGGGGAAAACAATCGTCCTGCTAACCGTACCGTTGTTTTTCGTGGTTTTCTGGAAGATAGCAACCAGCTAAAATTTATTACTGATGTCCGTAGTGATAAAATTGACCAAATCCAAAAACAACCTTGGGCAGAAATTTGTTGGTACTTCCCTAACACGCGAGAACAATTTCGCCTCTCTGGCTGCTTAACTTTAATCGGAGATGATGATTTTCATTCTATTTTCCAACCAGCCCGGATCAAAATTTGGCAAGAATTAAGTGATGCAGCGCAGTTACAATTTGCTTGGCCTCATCCTGGTAAACCTAGAGTAGATCAACCAGAAGCCTTTGAGCCATCACCACCTAATCCTGCCCAGCCAGTGCCAAATTTTTGTCTACTACTACTCGAACCCGTGCAGGTAGACCATTTAGAATTGCGGGGTGAACCACAAAATCGCCGAATTTACCGCCGCGATGAGCTACAAGAGTGGTTTAGCGAGGAAATTAATCCTTAGTCATTGGTCATTCGTCATTGGGAATTCATAATCTTTCCCCCCTGCACCCTGCACCCTGCCCCCCTGCCTCTTTAAATCCCCGCACCATCGAGAAATTGCTGAATTGCTTTATCTCTGAGGCTACACAAGGGAGCATTTTTTAACAAATCACTTTCGGGAGAAACTACAGAAACGGCGACAACATGAGTTTTTAGGGAAGTCTGATTGTTTTGTAGATTTTGTATTTGTTGTTCCAATGATTCAATTCGATCTACTAAGGCACGAATTACTTCAGCTTCCGAATCTGGTAAGTTGTTGTGTTCTAGGAGAGGAACTCGCGCACCAGAACGATAAACAATCCGACCGGGTACGCCTACCACTGTGCAATCAGTAGGCACATCCCTGAGAACAACTGATCCAGCGCCAATGCGGACATTATTGCCAATTTGGATATTGCCTAGCACCTTTGCGCCGGCTCCGACTACAACATTTTCGCCTACAGTGGGATGGCGCTTGCCGATTTGTTTACCAGTTCCTCCAAGGGTAACACCTTGATAAATTAGGGTATAATCGCCGACTATGGCGGTTTCACCAATGACTACGCCCATACCGTGGTCAATAAACACACCCAGCCCAATTGTTGCGCCGGGATGGATTTCGATTCCTGTCAAAAACCTAGCTATGTGAGAAATTAAGCGGGGGAAAAAGGGGAGACCAATATGATACAGCCAGTGAGCCAGCCGGTGGAATAGCAGGGCTTGCAAACCTGGGTAACAAAACAAGACCTCTAACCAGTTACGGGCAGCCGGGTCACGTTCAAATATGATGCGAAAATCAGCACGTAGTCTTGATAGCACGAGATAGTACCCTCGGAATGCAAAACGAGCTACTTCCCCATAATATCGTTCCTGGTGTCAACTCTGAAAGTTGGGGAGTGGGGAATGGGGAGTTATTTTTGCTCCACTTTCAGGGTATAGTTACGCCTCATCCCAGGATTAAAAGTACCTACTGTAATTTTATAAGTACCACTTTTCCAGTTTTTGTCGTCAAAGGTGGCATCTTTGTCTGTCTCAGTGTCATCGCCGCAGCGGATTGTTTTTTCGTCTGGCCCTTGGATGAGTAGGGTGGTGTCATACCCGCCACTGTTGACGAGTATGTTGAGCCGATCAAAGTCTTTTTCTAAGGTGAGAATGTGATCTGGTTGGGGGTCAGCAAAACCGACGCAGGCATTTCGATCGCGATCGCGTCTGCTAATCTCAGACAGGGAGTAAGAACCACCTGTGTGACCTGTCACTATTCCTGCTACTGGCTTAAAACCCGGTGATAGGCTCAATGTCCCAAAATATGATGTGGCTGCTATTGCTGGTGTAGCTGTAATGGCGGCAATTATTGCTACCATCCAGCTACCTCGAAGATTATGCCGGGGGCGACGGTATTTCATAAAGTAGCATCCCAACAGGCTTTTATCTCGATGATATATACAACATTTTTTTGTGCCACAATTCCAGATAACTTTATTAGACAATTGGCAAATTTCACAGTCGGGATCAAAGCAAAAATGTCAGAAAACGTTTTGTTTTTTTACCCTCTGTAAAAATTCATCAGTCCAGAAATCTGAATAATACTCCGCCTTTGAGCAATCCTTTTTCGCTACCGTAACTGCTGAGAGTAAGCGATCGCAGGTTTTGAAAAAATGGTTTACCTACCACTTCCACTAAGGGCAAAATCGGCAATTCACGCTCTAACAGAGTTTGGCTTTTTGTCCAATCGAGATAGACATATCCCTGATTCGGTTGGGGAATAGCCGCGATACTATCTTGGAAACTGCTATCGCTGATCAAAGAATTGTTCTTCGTGGTGATGACTTGGTTCAAAGTTTCCAAATTAGAGGCAAAAATCTCGTATTTTCCGAGATTCGTGTGTACGGACTGTACTTTGGCCTCAATAGCGAATGCTGGGCTTGCTTGAGTATCGGTTTTTTTACTGACAGCATTTAACTCTGTCCAAGCAAAGATTTTTTGTTGATTCAAGTTGAAAGAACTAATGCTAAGTCCACGGGATGAGGCGATCGCATCTAAACGCGAAATTCCTTCTGAGACATCCTTCAATTTTTCCACGACAAAAACCCAATCAGCAGCTTTTTCTCCAGCATGAGGTAACACCGCTAAAGCATATTGTCCTTTTACCCAACTAAAGATATCCTCTGCCAAGTTTATCCCCTGGCTTTTCTCAACTTCTGCCAAAGGTTTTACCAAGCTGGAAATTGCATCAGTCCCAGAACCAGACAGAGCCGTTTTCGCTTGTGTCCAGAGTTTGGCTAAATCACTGCTACCCAAATTGTTTAAATGAGAACTAGAAATCACCAAACCTGCCCCATCTGGTATATATTCTAACGCCTCGACAGTTTTAGTCAGTGGTTCAGAAACCGGCATCATTTCCGAGTCAGTCAGGAAGTTAGTTTCTGCTAGCAGTCCCTTGGAGTTCAAAGACAAAGAAATAATTTCGCTATCAAAGGTTGGTTCTGGTAGTTCTAAACCTTGCCATTGTGCCACGGCGGGAAGATTGAGAAAAGCCGTAGCTAGAGACGCTTTAGGCAGTTGTTGGGCAGCTTTTTGGTATTTGGACGAACTGGACAAATTCAAATCAGGAGCCTGGACGTTATTAATTGCGTCTCGCAGCACCTTGGGATCATTAGCAAATAATACAAAGCCATCTACAACTGCACCAGCCAGGGAATCTTGCTGTGGTTGGGAATCGTCAGATATGAGCTTTACGCCTTCATATTGCTCAACAGCCAAATTTGCACCAGCCAATACCCTTCGAGAAAATAACAAGTCTAAAAACTCGCGGCTTTTCTCTGGTTTATCGGTTGCTAGTGCCATTAAATACCCTGGCTGTCGTCCGTTTTCTGGATCGCGATCAATATCTACAGTCGTGACGGAAAGGGTAATTTCATTTCCGAGCCAGGGTTGAATATCTTGTTTGTAATCTATGCCACTCTTAGCCAATAAACTAATTTTGAGTTGAGATAATTCCCCTTTGCGTTCCAAGGATTTTAATCGCTCTGGATTCGTCAACAACGAAACCGTCACCGGAGCCAATTTTGACACGAATATAGCAGCATTGGGACCAGAGCTAGAGGCGAAGAGATTAACCGGAGTCTTGGTGAAAAACCAGTAAAAACCTGCGGCTATAATTATTAGTGCGATGCCTGCGGCTACCAAGAAACCAAAGAATGAGCGTTGACTATTGACATTAGACATACTAAACCAGAGATAAATTTTACCGAAAAACATCCTCTAAAGCCCCGTCCTAGAAGGACGGCTTTTGATTACTGATTAACCTTATACCGAATATGGTAGTATAAGACAGGAGGTGGGAAAATGCTTGTTTTTGAGTTCAAAGCTTATGGGAAGTCAGCGCAACTAATCGCAATAGATGATGCAATACGGACTGCAAAGTTCATCCGCAATAGCTGTATTCGGCTCTGGATGGACGTTAAAGGTACGGGAAAAAATGACTTGCAGAAATATTGTGCTGTGCTTGCGGCTAATTTTCCCTTTGCCAATGAACTCAATTCAATGGCTCGTCAAGCTTGTGCTGAACGAGCATGGTCTTCTATCTGTCGGTTTTATGAAAACTGCAAAAAGGGTATTCCAGGTAAAAAAGGGTTTCCCCAGTTCCAGAAAGATTGTCGTTCTGTTGAATACAAAACATCAGGGTGGAAGCTTGCTTCAAATCGTAAATCCATCACCTTCACAGATAAAAAAGGTGTTGGACGATTAAAACTCAAAGGGACTCGTAACCTGCATTTCTATCAAACAAACCAAATTAAACGGGTGAGATTGGTAAAACGTGCAGACGGTGTTTATGTTCAATTTTGTATTGATGTAAAGCGTCAAGAAAATATAGAACCATCAGGAAATACAATTGGATTAGATGTAGGTCTAAAAGAATATTATACCGACTCTCATGGTGCGAGGATTGAGAATCCTAGATTTCTTCAAGAAGGAGAAAAGGTTCTTAAACGTTCACAGCGTCTTGTTGCCAGAAAAGTAAAGGGTTCTAAAAATAGAGGCAAAGCTAGACAGATTTTAGGAAATCGCCACCTCAAAATAAGTAGGCAACGTAAAGACCATGCTGTGAAATTAGCACGGTGCGTAGTTCAGTCTAACGACTTGATAGCTTACGAAGATTTGAGAATTAAAAATCTGGTGAAAAATCATTGTTTAGCTAAGTCAATAAATGACGCATCTTGGTATCAGTTCCGTATCTGGCTTGAATATTTTGGCAAAGTATTTAAGAGAGTCACGGTGGCGGTTAATCCGCAATATACTAGCCAGGAATGCTCTAGCTGTGGTGAAATTGTCAAGAAATCTCTATCTACTCGAACACACATCTGTAAGTGTGGCTGTGTGATGAATAGAGACAAAAACGCAGCTAGAAATATCCTTTGTCGGGGATTGAGTACCGTAGGGCATACGGGAACTTTTGCGCTAGACGCAAGTAACGCTTGGGGAGATGAAACCTCTACTCTTGTTGGTGAAAACCTGCACGAGCAAGTTATGTCTTAGATTCAAGAATCCCCTGCGTTCACGCCGGGGAGTGTCAAAGTGGTTGGATTTGAAAGCCCACAGCCTGCGAATTGCTGAATGGGTAATAGGGAATGACTAATAACTACTCCCTTGGGAATAGATGCTGATGCTAGGAGAAAGATTTTCTGTCACCATAAAGGTTATAAGGTTGTTTACAAAAATCTCATGACAGGGAATCCTTCTGGTCAAATCATTACTCAGATTAGTGTAGAGGAACTGGCGCAACGTCTGTCTTCTGGTGATGCAAGTATTCAGTTAGTAGATGTGCGAGAACCTCAAGAACTAGCCGCCGCTAAAATTGAAGGCTTTGTCAACCTCCCCCTGAGCGAATTTGTGGAATGGGGCGATCAAGTCCCCACCATGTTCAATCCTCAAGCTGAAACCCTTGTATTATGTCACCACGGCATTCGCTCTGCCCAGATGTGCCAGTGGTTAATGGTTCAAGGATTTACAAATGTTAAAAATATTACAGGTGGCATTGATGCCTATTCTCTATTAGTTGATGATTCAATTCCCCAATATTAGTCATTAGTCATTTGTCATTAGTCACTCGTGATTAGTTGTTGAGGCTGCATACCCCGCCCCTTGTGGGTGTGGTTAACTAAAGACTAATGACTCTAAGTATGCAGTTTGATCATCCCCCTCAAAGATGGCATTGCGAAGATGCGGCTGATGTTTCCCTCTAAGCAATGCTATTCTTAACACAATACTGTCTCAGGTGAGGATCTAGCAAACAAAACTTGCAACTCTTAGCAGCCGTTGGACTTTACTCATTTTGCATATATGGATTTTGTCTAAAAATAAGTATGTTTAAATACAACTTTTTTGTTTAAAAGCTGCAATAATACTTAAAAATGCTGACTACTCCCTACTCCCCAGCTATATTTGTGGGTCAAACTAAAATCTCAAATTGTTTGACTTTGATCGGAACACACAACAAAATTAAATATTTTGCTACATTAATTAACTATTATTCATATCTTTGCCTTTGAAATCCCCAAAATTTTCCCAGTTTAGTCAAAATTTGCCTTCAGCAAAACATACCCTATGCAAGTCCAGTTAACGAATCGACAACAGCATATACTTTGGGCAACAGTACGCCACTACATCGCTACAGCAGAGCCTGTAGGTTCAAAAGCTTTGGTTGAAGAGTATGACTTGGGTGTGAGTTCAGCCACCATTCGCAACGTCATGGGTGTGTTAGAAAAATCTGGGTTACTTTACCAGCCACACACCTCTGCTGGACGCATACCTTCAGACTCAGGCTATCGCATTTATGTTGACCAGTTAATTACACCTGCGCTGCGAGATGCGACGCGAACGGATGTTTTAGCCAAAGAGGTAGAACTGGCGCTGCAAAATCGCCTCCACTGGGAAGATTGGAGTTTGGAAGCTGTACTCCAAGGTGCAGCGCAAATTTTAGCCACGGTGAGTGGCTGCATTAGCTTAATTACTATGCCGCAAACCACTACAGCAATTCTGCGACATCTGCAATTAGTGCAAATTGAAGCCAACAAGATCATGCTGATTGTGGTGACAGATGATTATGAAACTCATTCCAAGGTGATGAATTTGTCGCCAAGCGAGGAAGATGCAAAACTTGATCCAGAGGGAATAGATCATGAATTGCAGATTGTTTCTAATTTTTTGAATACCCACTTGCGGGGACACAGTTTATTGGAATTAGCTAACCTGGACTGGAGTGAGTTAGATCAGGCTTTCCAACGTTATGGCGAATTCTTGAAAGGTTCAGTCGCAGAATTAAGTCGTCGCAATCTGACACCAACTACAACCCAAATTATGGTTCGGGGGGTAGCAGAAGTTTTGCGTCAGCCAGAATTTTCTCAATTACAGCAAGCACAGACAATTATCCACCTGCTGGAGGAAGAACAAGACCAACTGTGGCGATTAATCTTTGCAGAACCGGAAGCAGAAGAAGTGGGTAAGTCCAGGGTAACGGTTCGCATTGGTACAGAAAACCCCCTAGAGCCGATACGTACCTGCACCTTAATTACTTCTACCTATCGCCGGGGTTTGCTACCTGTAGGAAGTGTGGGAGTTTTGGGGCCGACACGCCTTGATTATGATAGCGCGATCGCAGTTGTAGCGGCTGCGGCTGATTACCTCTCAGATGCTTTTAGTTAACTCGTTTAAATCATGCTCAGAAAAATTGCCTTTGGTTTAATATGGCTGGGATTTCTTACCTATGCTTTTCTCTTTGCTCCACCCGATCAACCTGATACATTTGAATTAATTAAAAATCTTTCCGTTGGTAAATGGCAAGATATTAACCCCATAGTCATAGCATTATTCAACCTTATGGGCATTTGGCCTGTAATTTACAGTGCAGTCTTGTATATGGATGGTAGAGGGCAAAAAATCCGGGCTTGGCCATTTGCTACTGCTTCTTTTGCCGTCGGTGCTTTTGCTCTATTGCCTTATTTAGCTCTCCGGGAACCAAATCAGGAGTTTTCTGGTAAAAAGAATCTCTGGCTCAAATTACTAGATTCTCGTGTCACTGGTTTGATTCTGACTATAGCCGCAGTGATTCTAGTCGCCTATGGTTTACAAGGAGATTGGGGAAACTTTGTGCAGCAGTGGCAAACTAGCCGCTTCATCCATGTGATGAGTTTAGACTTCTGCGTGCTTTCTCTATTATTTCCCGCATTATTAGGAGATGATATGGCACGTCGGGGTATGAAAAATCAGCCATTGTTCTGGTTAATCACCTTGATACCCCTATTCGGCCCCTTGATTTATTTATCTGTGCGATCGCCTTTACTTGAAACCAATATTAATACAGAACTTTGCAAATAAAGGCAGTACACATTAATCTTATAAATCTTGTGGGGTGGGCATCTTGCCCGCCCTGTACCTACTCAGATAAAATGTCCTGTATTTAGACATTTAATTTAGACATTTGATAAATTTCTGGTAATTGCCACCAAGGAACATGGGGGTATTCGTGATGTTCATGATGATAACCAAAATGGTAACAAGTTATAAATGACCACCAAATTGGACGGCTAATAGTTTGGGAACGATGGAGGTCTTGATAACCGTCTACAGGTTCAGTATGGGGTAAAAAAGTCCCAAAATAAAATAATTGTAAGGAACTTAAAATTGATGGAACTACCCAAAAATAAGTCAGATTATCATCGGGAAGATGCCATATAGCTTTTACCACGTTATAGATAATCATTAATGTAATAATTTGTCGCCAACTCCAGTAACCCTTCATAAAATATAAATACCAAGCAAAAAAGTTTTTATGCTTACCGTTATGAAAATCTGGGTCTGTTTTACTGGCTGGATTATCGTGATGCAACCAATGCTTTTTTAGAAGTTTTGGATAGGATAAAAGACCATAAAGAAACAAGCACAATGAGCCAATGAAATGGTTAATCTTAGGATTTTTGGGAAAAACCACCCCATGCATGGCATCATGAGCTGTAATAAATAGTCCCGTATATAAAAATGTTTGCCAAAAGATGATCGGCAACAGCATCCAAAAATTGAATTCGGATATATCAATATAAAGTAACAAACCCAGGCTGATAGCCCATATACTAATAATGGCGATCGCCATTAAAATTCCCCCCCATAGGGATTTACTTTTCACGGCTGGGGTGGTAGCAGTGATTTTAATTTCAGGTAATGGTGGTTGTTCTAACTGGAACACGCTTTTACTCCGCGTAGCTTTCAGGTGAAAATTCTCTAAATATAATAGTTATGGAAAAGCACTCAGCATTAGCCAGAAACCAATTTTACTGGTAAGCGTTCTGCACTAGGCAGTGCTAATCATCCCAACTGTGTAGAAATATTAAGAAACTTAATTATTATTACACATAATAATCGCCATACCCAAAACTGTTTTTAGATCAGAGAATAGGCAATGAGGATCAAAACACTATTTAGTTTAATACACGTACTCTAAAACTAAAAAAATCACTATTAAGAACTAAGTATACGTATTTACAGCATTTTTTTGTAGCAATTAAGGTCAAAGACTAAGTTAATAACAAAATCAATCATCCCTAATGGTCCATTCCCAAGTTGAAATTTCGGTGTAAACCCAAATTTCAAGGCATTGCGATCCTTCGTCATGGTAGGCGGTTTTACTGGCATCAGTAGAATCAGGTTCCATATATCACTTTTTCAGCGAAGAATCAGATTACCTATTTCATACTATTTGCCTGTTGATTGAATTCTATCTGTCTTTAGTGCCAAAGTACAAGCAAGTCTAAAGGATGAGATTTTCATATTTGTGAGGAATACGCATAAGAATTCAAAGTCCCAGTATTTCGTTGTTCACAAATTATTTATAAATGCCATAACCCTGGTTATCAGAGCCAAAAAATAAAATTTCATCTCTCATCAAAAATCTAACGAAAGTTAGAAGATTTTGTGAGTGTTGTTCTCCAAACTAATAGATAGATAGTAATATATTAAAAAGCTAGAGTATGGCTCCTACAGTATTAATTACAGGTGCATCTCAAGGCATAGGCAAAGCAACATCTCTGTTATTTTCTCGCAAAGGTTATAATCTCGTACTTGCAGCGCGTCAAGCTCAGACATTAGCAGCCACAGCCCAAGAGATACAAAACCTTGGTCATCCCGCACCATTAACTATTACTTGCGATGTTAAAGATCCATCTCAGGTAGATATATTAGTGCAGAAAGCATTGGAAAATTATGCTGATATCGATGTGCTGGTAAATAATGCCGGGATATTTGCATCAGGGCCAGTAGAACAATTTTCTCTCCATGATTGGCATCAAGTGATAGACACTAATCTTTGGGGATATATTCATACTATTCATGCCCTTTTACCTCATTTTCTGCAACGGGGAAGGGGAACCATAGTTAATGTCAGTTCTATCGGAGGTAAAGTACCTACAGCTTACATGGTTCCTTACTGTACGAGTAAGTTTGCGGTGACAGGGTTAACGGAAACACTGCAAGCGGAATTAGAACCGAAAGGTATTCAAGTTTGTGGAATTTATGCGAATTTAATCAAGAGTAGTTTTATGGAACGGGCAGTTTTTCGAGGTCAGGATGAACAAGAAATCCAATCTCGAAGGGAACAGCTTGATAATGTCCTGAAAACTCCTGTGGTAGAGAAGCCTGAAGATGTGGCAAACGCTATTTGGGATGCAGTCCAGCATCAAAAATCAGATGTCATGGTTGGTTCGGCAAATCTGTCTCAGGGTTTATATCGATTGTTTCCTGGTGTAATGAAGTGGGTTTCTCGCCAAACCTTGAAAAATCAAGATAATTAATACCGTGGCTAATTTACGAGGGTTCAACGCCTGTAGAAACGGGATGAATACGACCTAAAGAGGTAAGCTTGGCAAAAATCCTAGCTAATAAAATAGGCTCGTTACGCCATAGCTCCTCATAGCTTTTCCCTTAAGAATTTTGGGTTATGGGCGGTGCTAAGTTGCATTGGAATAGGTATCTTCTAGTAGTCTGTATAATGATGTGGTTATTTACCAATGGTTAAAATACTTAAACTGAGATAGATATCAGTAGTTTTTTCATGTTTTAATATGTGGTTCTACATATTTTTGTATTGCCCCATATTCAGTTGCTAGGCACTTTCCCCTACTAAAGCTTTAGGGGGATTGAATAGCTATGATAATTACTGTGGAATTTACTAGAAATCTTCTTGACAATGTATTTATTTTTTCAATAGTAATCATGAAAAATTTACCATTTAAACTCTTGCTATTACGCTTAAATGTGTTTATGATCGCAATTGACACATCATTTGCTACATCAAAAGAATGAGTTAAGCCTATGTCCAGGAAATAGCCCTTGGCATTCACACAGCCGGAGATTGGTCAGATAATCCGCGAACTTCGCCTGCTGTCTGGTTTGACACAGGAACAGTTTGCAGCACATTAAAAAGGAATTGGAATCATGGATGAAATTGTTAGAAAATTAGCAGGTATTGGATTACCAGCCATTATACTTCTCATTACAATGGCATCAACTGGGTTAGCTGGTGCTGCTGCAATTACTGCGGCCTTAGCTATGTTGGGTCCTGGCGGAATGGTAGGGGCATTGTACTGCTTGGAATCATAGGATTAGCATCAGATGCACTAAGTAAATATGGTTTAGAAGCACTACTCAAAGGCATTTACAAAGAAAGACGAGCAAAAGGTGAATCACTAATAAATCTTAATAAAGAAATTTATAAACTACCCATTAGTAAAGAACTTAAGTTAGTCCTCAAAGATTATATTACTTAATATAAAATTAATAATTAGCGGTGCTAATTTTATGAATTAGCACCTAGTTTTGAGTTAGTTGTTAAACTCTTTAGTTTGTGATTGTATGAGTTATAAGATGAAAGTAATTGTATTACCGAAATTGTAGATAATATTTTTGATAATGAAGGTCGAAAATATTATTTGAACCACAGAGACACAGAGTACACAGAGAAATAAGCAAGAGAGAGGTTTTTTGCTGTAGCTTTTTGGATGTTTTTCTTATCGTGACTCACACTCGCGTTTTGTGACATGGTGACGATAGCGAAACATCGCTTCTAATTGGGCTTGTATTAGCCAACCACTAACAAATTCAACTGTACTACCACCAGGCATAGAGAAGGAAACAGCATCAGTTAATTTGGTTTTACCATTTTCTAGGGCGAATTCATGTCGATGTACCCAAGACTCAAAGGGGCCAGATATCTGTTCGTCGATAAACAGACGATTTTTTTCACATTCAGTGTGACGCGCTAACCAAGTTAAAGGTAATGGCCCTAAAAACAAACGAAATTCAGTGATAGCGCCCGGTTCTAGCCCGCCTTCACGACGGACTACTTGAACTGGTTGCCAAGGTGGGTTGAGTAGTTGTAGAATATCTGGTCTTTCGTGGAATGTCCATACTACTTCAAGTGGCGCATTAATGACTGAGGAATGTTGAAAGTTCAGCATGGAAATAACAACGTAAATTTTAGCCTTCGCACTCAGTGGAAATCTCTATATCTAGGGTATCTTCATCAATTTGAACATACAAAATATTCGGGTTACAGCAAACTTGACAATCTTCTACATAAGATTGTTGTGAGCCGGCACTCAAATCGATAAAAGTTAAGTTTGGTTCTCCGCAATAAGCGCAGTAGTACTCAGCAGTATTTTGCATTTAATGGCTGTAGTTCTTGGGGGGTTGAGTTGAAATGACTGGTAGCTTCAGCCAAGTGCTTCAGTAGTGTAGACTGTGGTAGAGGCCCTTGCAAGTGATTCCAAGGTAAAATTTGCTCTGTTGACCAGTTGCTATGAACGTAATACTCTAAGTCTGGGATTTGTCCTTTGAGTTGTTTAAAAGCACGTTTGTAGCTACCTAAAGAATCACCGAATTCACGGGTTAATTCTAGCAGTTGGGACAATCGGCGATCGCCTCTCGATATCAAAGCCTGTATAATTGACCAATTATAACTTTCTGGGCGAAATTCTATCCCCTGGGGTTTTAGCTGTTTTTGTAGCATCTGTAACCGCTTTTCGGCTTGGCGATTTACCCCAAACCATTGAAATGGCGTGTGTGCTTTGGGAACAAATGTACTACATCCAAATGTTAACCGCAGTCCTGGGGCGGCTTTTTTAATATTCCGCATCATCGCCACAGTTTGCTCTAAATCTTCTGGTTCTTCACCGGGAATTCCTGCCATACCATAGAGTTTCAAGCCTTTTAATCCTCCAGCTTTGGCATTGATGGCAGCTTGGATGATTTCATCATTATGCAGCTTTTTGTTGACAATTTGGCGGACTTTTTCGGAACCACTCTCTACTGCAATTGTAAGCGATCGCGTGTCTCGTTTCGCTAAAGTTTCGGCAAGCTGCACTGTTACGGTATTGGTTCGGACTGAGGCAATACTCAAACGCACATCATCATATTTGGGCTGACTAATATAATCTAACAAAGCTTCAAACTCTGGGTGTTGAGTCACAGAAGCCCCCAATAACCCCAGTCGATTTGTCACTTTTAACCCTTTTTCAATCCCTGGAATTAACGACTCTTCCAAACTGGCTGTTCTAAAAGGTAAAGTCAGATAACTCGCCATACAAAAGCGGCACATTTCTGGACAACTCCGCACCACTTCCACCATATAAATATTTTCCCATGCAGCTTTTTCTGTCACCACAGTGGATGTAGATAAAGTATTCCCTCTGTAAGTCTGCTTCTGCACCACTGCGGGAATTTCTGGAAAAATTGGTTTAATTGACTTTAACTCACCATCTTTTGCCTGATATTCCACCGCATACAAACTAGGAACGTAAATTCCTGGTACTTGCGCCAAAGTTTTGAGTTGAGTTTCTCTGGAAGCATTTCTAACTTCTTTGTACGTCTCAATAAAATTAGGCAGCAGATTTTCCCCGTCACCGAGTAAAATGACATCAAAAAAGTCGGCAAAAGGTTCTGGGTTAGCAGTGAGAACAGGGCCTCCACCAAAAATTATGGGGTGGGAATCATTACGGGAAGTAGCCCGAATCGGAATGTCTAATGATTCCAGTAAATTTAAAATATTGACATAATCGAGTTCCCAGGAGATGGAAAATCCCACAATTTCTGGGTTTCTGGGTAGTTGTTCCTGAATATCGGTAAATAAGCGGCTCACCTGCACATCTTCACGCATGGACAAAGTAGCCCAAACCACCTGATAGCCGAGGCTGGTAATACCCACAGTGTACTCGTTGGGAAAGGCGAAAATTAGCGGGATAGCATCGCTGTTGGGGGTTGTGGGGGTAAATAAGAGGCGTTCAGAGGCAAATAGAGATGATGTCACAGGAGTTTATTAGGAGCAAGTTTATCTATATTTAATTTTAAGCCATAGAATTATGAAGTTGAAAAACAAAGTCACACCGTTAGCAAGAATAATCGGCAAAGATTTGAGAGCAATTCCATATATTAACCATAAAAAAAGACCACTTATAAATGTAATCAGCATGGCGTAAGACACATCTTTTGCTGATTTCCTTTTCCATGTTTTAAACATTTGTGGCAAGAAGGCGCAAGTTGTTAAGATGGCGGCACATAATCCTAAGATTGTGATAAAATCCATGGTTAAGGTTTTTCACTTAATTTTCATGAAACATAAACGAGAAATTATAGAAGCATTATTGTCTGGTTTGTCTAGCCTGGAAGAGTTTTATGATTCTCCAGATGTTATTTTTCGGCACTTTTCTAATTGGATAGACAGTGTTAGGCAAATACTTGATAATGCTGATATGAATGATGAATTAAATAATTGGAACAAATCACTAAACGGAACAACTTATTCAGATGATGGCTCTTTATGGGTAGCTATGTCAATCGCAAAAGCTACGCTTATAGGAATTTTTAATAAACTAGAAACTACTGAAATATTTAATACACCCTATCTTAATGATGAAGATGTATTAAGTGCCGAAAGAATGTCTAAGTTATATGTAATTCTCCACTGTTATGAAAATTCAGTTCGTTGCTTTATTGAAAAAATACTCTCAAAAGAACTTGGAGATAATTGGTGGGAAGAAGTTGCAGGTCAACCCATGTTAAGGACAGTAAACACAGTCAAAGAGAAAGAATTAACAAACAAGTGGGTTTCCCCAAGAGGAGGTAGTTCACCTCTTTATTACATTAATTGGGGTGATTTGGTGAAATTGATTAAAAAGAGAGAAGAATTATTCCTACCTTACATTGGAGACATGAGTTTTATTGAGAATAGATTTGTACAACTAGAACATTCACGAAATATTGTTGCTCATCATGGTATTTTACCATCTGAAGATGATTTCCAAAGAGTGTATATTTCTTTCAGAGATTGGTGTCGTCAAATAGGACAGCATAAAAATTTGTAAATCAATGTCTGAGAATCAAAATTTATGCTAAACAAAACGATAGTAAATTTTTAGTTAGAGGATGTTTTTAAAAGTTACAAGCTGTTGTGCTTTTAAAATGTAGTTTAAGCTAAGAAACTGGGGTCAAGAATTTGCTCAATTGTAAACGGACATTCATCTGGAAAAGTTTCTGCTGATTTTTGAGTTTCTTTAGCTGCGTCTCGACAAGCACGACTATAGTATTTTTGTCTCCACACTGAATCTTGAAGATAACGCCGCAAACTCGGAGTATCTTCTAAGCAATCTTGAATTTTATTTCGGCAGTTGGAAAGGGTATTATCCCAGTTTTTGGTTCGGCATTCCGGCTGATATTGGCATTTGAGTAGGTGCATTAACAGCACCTGTAAATAGCTGCCGAGTTCTTTCTGTTCGCTGCGCCCCAAAGCCTCTATTTCCTCTACCAAGTTTTCAATATCTAACTCAGCCCAATGTCCTTTTTTCAGCAACTCGGCTTGTTGTTGCGTCCACAGCAGAAAGTCTTGCTCATAACCAGTTTCTTTACTCATCCTCAAATTATGAATTACAATACCTGACACTGCCCATGATGCCGTAATAAATGGTCACACAGGACTAAAGCTACCATTGCTTCAACCATTGGCACTGCACGGGGTAATACACAAGGATCATGTCTTCCTTTGGCTGCTAATACTGTTTCTTCCCCGCCTTGAGTAACTGTTTTTTGCTCTTTTCTGATTGTGGCTGTGGGCTTAAATGCAACTCGTAAAATTATATTTTCGCCGTTGGAAATTCCCCCTTGAATGCCACCAGAACGGTTGGTGACGGTGCGAATTTCTTTGTTTTCATCAATATAAAATTCGTCGTTATGTTCAATTCCTGTTAACAGTGTCCCAGCAAAACCTGAACCAATTTCAAAGCCTTTGCTGGCTGGAAGAGACATCACACCTTTGGCAATATCTGCTTCTAATTTATCAAATACTGGTTCGCCTAAACCTTTGGGGACATTCCGGGCTACGCATTCCACTACACCGCCGATGGAATTACCTTCTCTACCTATTTGTTCTATTAATTCAATCATGCGATCGCAACATTCTGGATCGGGACAGCGCACAATATTGCTTTCTACTTGTTCTAAGGTGACGGTGTTGGGATCTATTACGCCTTCTAAGTCTTTGATCCGCTTGACGTAACCGATAATTTCAATATTAGCAACTTGACGGAGAATTTTTTTAGCGATCGCACCAGCTGCAACTCTACCAATTGTCTCACGGGCTGACGATCTGCCGCCACCTTGCCAATTGCGAATGCCATATTTAGCATCATAGGTGGCATCGGCGTGGGATGGGCGATAAGTTTGTGCCATTTCGTCGTAGTCTTGGGGACGGGTGTCTTTATTCCGCACCATAATGGCTATCGGTGTTCCCAAGGTTTTTCCTGCAAATACTCCAGACAGAATTTCGCAAGTGTCAGCTTCTTTGCGGGGGGTAGTAATTTTACTTTGTCCCGGTCGTCTTCTGTCTAGTTCTACTTGAATTTCTTCTGCGGAAATTTCTAGTTGGGGAGGACAGCCATCAATTATTACCCCCACACCGCCGCCGTGGGACTCGCCAAATGTCGTGATGCGAAATAGATGTCCGAAAGTATTGCCCATGATGTTGAGGAAAAAAAATGAAGCTTTTGTATTGTACCGAAAGTTATCACCTAAGAAAATGATAAGTTTTTCGATATTGGTTTGGTCAGTAATTAATTATCCAACAATTTGGTTTTTTAACAATCATCTAAATTTTTACATTTATGGTGTTTTGCAATGGGATAGGTGATGGAAGAGGTAATTAACCACAGATGAACACAAATAAGGGACTGACAAATAAAAAGCTAATACAATAAACCTCTCTGTTCCTTATTTCTCAGCGTCCTCTGTGCCTCTGTGGTTCGTTTTTCTAGAATTTTTCCGAAGAAATTCCTAAATCATAGATTAATCTGTGCTAACACGGTGTAATTATACTGTTTTTTGTGTGTTTTTATCCTAAGTCTTGATGAGTAAATGATTGGGCATTTTCTCCGGTGTATGTGGCGACAATATGACCGTCACCAGTCATTTGATATTTGTAGGTGATTAATCCTTCTAAACCAACTGGGCCACGGGGCGGCATTTGTTGGGTGCTGATTCCTACTTCTGCCCCAAATCCGTAGCGGAAACCATCAGCGAAGCGGGTAGAACAGTTGTGAAATACTCCGGCTGCATTTACGAGTCCAAAGAAGGTTTCTACGGCTGCTAAGTCTTCTGTAATTATGCCTTCGGTATGACGGGAACCATATTCGTTAATATGAGCGATCGCATCTTCTAGTGAGTCTACAATTTTAATCGCCAAAATTAAATCGCTGTATTCTGTTTCCCAGTCTCTAACTGTGGCTGTGGCAATATCTGGTAATATTTCTAAGGTGCGCTGTTCACCTTTTAATTGTACATCAACTTTTTGCAAAGCCTCGGCAATTTTTGGTAAAAAATCTGCGGCTATTGATTTGTGAATTAATAAAGTTTCAATGGCATTACAAGCAGCAGCATATTGAATTTTAGCGTCAATTGTTACTGTAATCGCTTTGGCAATATCAGCAGCTTTATCTATATAAAGATGACAAATTCCCTCGGCGTGTCCTAATACGGGAATACGAGTATTGTCTTGAACAAACTGCACAAAGGAATTGGAACCTCTGGGAATAATTAAATCTACATATTTATCTAAATTTAAAAGTTCTAAAGTTTCTGATCTCGTTGTTAATAACTGCACTACATCTGAATTAACAGCAGTCTGAGATAATCCTTGTTTAATGGCTTTAACTATGGTTTCGCAAGAACGAATCGCTTCTTTTCCGCCTTTGAGAATTACACCGTTACCTGATTTAATCGCCAGTGAGACAATTTGAATCGCTGCTTCTGGACGGGCTTCAAAAATAATTCCCAACACACCCAAAGGACAAGTTATGCGCTTGAGAACTAAACCTGTATCAAGTTCGCGGTGAATTTGCACCTGTCCCACGGGATCTGCTAGTTTCGCCACATCTCGCACCCCTGCGATCGCATCTCTTAATTTATGTTCATCTAATTGCAACCGTTTATACAGTGGTTTAGCAATTCCTTCAGCAGATGCGGCTTGACAATCAGCCATATTTGCCTGTATTATCTCATCTTTTGCTGATTCCAAAGCTTGAGCGATCGCCTCTAAAGCTTGATTTTTTCCTTCAGTATCCAGAAGTGCCAACTTACTTGCAGAGGCACGGGTTTGTTGCGCGATCGCAATTAAACCAGAAGTATCTTGAATCATATTCATGTCACAAAACTTAGCTTTTCCTCATCCTATCAATCTTAGGAACTTCAAAAACTCCCCTTTCCTTGGTAAGGAGAGAGGCTAGGGGTGAAGTTCTCCATATTATCTTTGCTGATTTTCCGTAATTCTGATGACGGAGGTTGGATCTATGGAGTATTCATGAATAAAATACTACTCCTTTGCGAACGAGATCATATGTCATTGCAATCTGGATTAGATGCCTTTCAACAAAAACGTTATCAGGAAGCGGTGGAATTACTCGAAGAATTTAGCCGTAATTGCGTCGATCACAATTCCTCTGATTATCTTTCAGCACAGATGTGGCTGACGAAAGCCTATAAAGGTACAGGCCAAATCGAAAAAGCGAAAACCCTCTGTCAAAAATTAATGGCGAGTCAAAACCCCAAGGTTCGTCAATGGGCGGAAACAGCCAGCCAATCTTTTACTCAACAGCCTAAGACTACGGAAAAAGCCGGACGTGCTGCTATTACTGGTGTCAAATTAGGCATGGGCGGTGTGGGCGGTAGTTTAGTTTTAGCTTCTGTTGTCACCATGATTTTGATGTTTGGGATGGTGTTGGCATTAAGCTTAAACTTAGTATTGATTTTGGGTAGTGACAATCCACTCCAAGGGTTATTCTTAGCGATCGCCATTACCTTAATTTTCAATATCGCTGCCTTTTTCCTGTCTCCCTTCTTAATGGACTTAACCCAACGCTGGCTTTACCAAACTCGCTGGGTAGAGTTAGCAGAAGTTGAAAGCCTCAGTCCAGAAACAGCGAAAATTATTCTTCAAATCTGCCGGGATAAAAATTTGCAAACTCCCCGGTTGGGAATCATTAATGACCAAAACCCCACCGCTTTTACCTATGGTTCATTACCTAATAGCGCTCGCTTAGTAGTCAGTCAGGGACTTTTTACTTACCTGGATGATGATGAAATTGCTACAGTCTATGCCCATGAATTAGGACACATTGTCCATTGGGATTTTGCCGTGATGACAGTAGCTTCTACCTTAGTGCAGATTTGCTATTTGATTTACAGCACAGCCAGTAAATTGGGTCGTGGTGGGGATAACGTCATCCAAAATTCTTTGCAATCTGCTGCTTCCCTTGCCTACGTGTTTTATGTAATCGGCACATATTTGTTACTGTATCTCTCCCGTACCAGAGAATACTTTGCCGACCACTTTGCCGCCGAAACGACAGGAAACCCCAATGGATTATCCCGCGCTTTGGTGAAGATTGCCTACGGGATTTTAGAAGAAGGCGCGCGATCGCCTGAACCCAGTCGGTTAATTGAAGGTACTCGTGCATTAGGTATTTATGACCATAAAGCCGCAACTTCCACCGGAACCGCCTATCGAATTGCATCTGATACCCAAAAAATTGGGCGCGTCTTCTTGTGGGATATGTTTAACCCTTGGGGCTGGTGGATGGAATTAAATTCCACTCACCCCTTGACAGGTAAACGAGTTCGTGCATTGAGTACCTATGCTGAACAATTAGGTTTAGCAACCGAGTTCGACATGGGAAGAGTCATCGGAGAAGGCAAAACTCTGAATAAGAATAAGCTTTACGGTAACTTCTTCTTAGACATCCTGCTATATGGTGCTGAAACCATTGGTTTCATCGCAGGCTTGGTAATTGGTTTGATCTTATTGTCAAGTTCCACCAATTCAGGTTTAATACTGGGTGCGCCACTCATCGGCTTAGGGTTAGGAATACTCATCAAAGCCTTCGTGATGTTCCCAGACTACCAGCAAGCAGTAGCCACCGACGTTCTCACCTTGATGTCAGACCCCTATGCTAGTCCTTTACGGGGACAACCCGCAAAACTGGCAGGTTCACTAATTGGTCGTGGCGACGCTGGTTCTAAATTTGGTTCCGATTTAAAACTCCAAGACCCTAGCGGTATGCTTTATCTGCGCTACTCTTCACGCTTTGGCCCCATCGGTAACTTCTTCTTTGGGATGAAGCGAGTGCAAAGCCTGATTGGTGAACAAGTCGGGGCTGTAGGTTGGTTCCGCCGGGGTGTAGCACCTTGGATGGATTTGATCCAAATCCAGAGTGAAAATGGCACCATTGTCAATAGTTACCATCGCTTTTGGTCATTCATCCTGGGCGGTGGATCGATTATCCTGGGAATTGTATTGTTGAATTCCTAAAATCCATAGTTTTTATTTTTAAACGCAAAGGAACGCTGAGGAAAGCGCAGAGTATCGCTAAGAAATCTCCGCGTACCTCTGCGTTAAACCTTAGCGTCACTCTGCGTTTTTACTTGTCTTTCAATAGCGAGGCTGATAGCAATTAGCGATGCTAGAATTGGTAGCAGGATTTGAAAGCGTTTATTTGTGATCATGATGCAATGATTGCCACCCCTCAACCTCAAAAAATGAGTATCGACCAATATCTTGCATGGGAACCATTACAAGATTGTCGCTATGAATACGTGAATGGCGAAATTTTCGCTATGACTGGCGGTACAATTCCTCATAATGATATTGCCTTAAATCTTTACAGAGCATTGTATCCCCATCTACGCGCTAGAGGGTGTCGCATCAACGTTGCCGATGTCAAAGTGCAAGTTAATACACAAAGCCCGTACTTTTATCCTGATGTGGTAATTAGTTGTGACCCCAGAGATTTAAATGCACGCAAATTTATTCAGTATCCCAAAATAATTGTCGAAGTACTTTCTCCTGGAACAGAAGCCAAAGATAGAGGAGGAAAGTTTGCTTTTTATCGCACTATGCCCAGTTTGCAAGAATATATTATAGTTGAATCTGAGAAAATCGGAGTAGAGTTTTATCGTCGAGGAGAAGGCCGAATGTGGCTGTATTCCCCTTATACAATTGGTGATAATATTACTATAGAAAGTGTTGATTTTAGTTGTGCGATTGATTTGATTTATGAAGGCGTGAGTTGGGAGATATAAAGATAAATTGCAAGAATTACGAATTATCCTCTGGGTGTCCCTTCAGCCATCAATAAACCAATTTCTTCTATCGTTGCGGTCTGTGCAACCAAAATATCGACAAACTCACTTCTGTAAATTACAGCAATGCGATCGCATCAGCTAATTCTCGCTGTTACAACATATTCAATCCAGCAGCACCCTTTGGCAACTTCAAACAGTCCGGTATGGACTACAACAATAGACAGAAGTCAAGACTGTTACAATCAAACTATAAACTATGATTGCTCTTTAGCAATTTGAGCTTTAGCCTGCTGCCAAAGAGACTCCAACTCATCCAAACTGTAATCAGAAAGGGGGCGATCAACAACCGCCTCCATTTTTTGCAATCTCAGCACAAAGCGTTGATTTGTCCCCTGTAACGCTGCACTAGGGTCAATATTATGCCAACGCGCCAATTGCATCACCGCAAACAATAAATCTCCTAACTCCGCTTGTTGACGTTCTGGTGTTTCCTCAGCCAAAGCCTGTTGGAACTCGCCCAACTCCTCATGAAACTTCGCCCAAACCCCATCAATATTTTCCCACTCAAACCCCACAGCCGCAGCCTTTTGGGAAATCTTCATCGCCGCCATCAACGGGGGAAGAGTCCGATAATAACGAGCGAGTTTAGTGCTAAATTGATGCTTTTCTGGAACTTCCCCCTTCTCCGTCGCCTTAATCGCCTCCCAATTTTGCCGTACCTCATCCACACCATCCACCGACACATCACCAAAAACATGGGGATGACGACGAATCAACTTTTGGGAAATTCCCCTGACCACATCCTCCAACCCAAAATTCCCAGACTCCCCAGCAATTTGGGCTTGCAAAACCACCTGTAAAAGTAAATCTCCCAACTCCTCCTTAATTCCCTGCTGATCTCCCTCACGAATCGCATCAACCACCTCATAAGCCTCCTCAATCACATAAGTAATTAGACTTTCGGGAGTTTGTGCCAAATCCCAAGGACAACCCCCATCAGGCGATCGCAATTTCGCCACCACCGCAATTAATTCCTGCAACGCCACCAAACTCTGATCCATAAAAAAACCTCCGCGTACCTGTGCGCTTACCTTAGCGTACCTCTGCGTTTAACTCTTCCTTTCTTCCCCCTCTTCTTCCCAGCAAACAAACTCCGCATCCCCTGCTTTTGCACCCGCTTATAAGCAGAACTCCCCCAATCGCTGAGAGAATGACTCATCGCCCCCAATTCCAACCCCAAAAACAAAGCCAAATATTCAGTAGTGTAAACCACAAGCGATCGCCCCAAAGCCACACCTAAATCTTGCCAAGTCAAAGCCAAAATCCCCAGCTTCTCCCCCACTAGCAAAAATGCGATCGCCACAATCGCCAGGTAACACCCCAGATAAATTACCCGGATGATTGTACCAATAATCGGCCCGTGAGAATATACAGAACGATGGCGCAGCTTTTTTTGATAAGGTAGCCAAATACAGCGCAAAAAGCCCCAGCGTTGGAACTGACGCGAGTAAATATCCAAATCGGGGCCGAACATCAAACCGCTAAACATAAACCCACTAGCAACCAACAAAGTTAAATTGCTGCTGCGAGTTTGCCATAAAGTCGCACCGGCGATTACAGGCAGAGTATATAAAGTGATGCGATCGTGGGTTCCACCAGAGGGCATAATTGAGTTGATCGCCTGTGGGCAAAGGATTACTGAGTTATTATTGTACGTGAAAAAAAACTTTTCCCAAAGGGCTTGCGCGAACAGAAATCTTTTGCTATATTGTTTAACTGTAAGAGAAAACGGGTGGTTAGCTCAGTTGGTAGAGCGCCTGCCTTACAAGCAGGATGTCATCAGTTCGAGTCTGGTACTACCCATCTAAAATAAAAAATCCTCAGTTCGCGAATTGGGGATTTTTTTTGCGTAATTATGAATTAGTTTCACGCATTCGCCGGAGGCGTTCCCGAAGGGTAGGCGCAAAGGTAAGAAAGAGTTTAAGCGATATTTTATAGTAGTGCGATCGCTACTATTTCATATGTCTTCTTCATCAAATAAATGTTTTACTACACTAACCTTTAACTCCAATCTATTCCTTCTACTGTTGGCTCTATCAGAGGAATAGATAATTTTTGCATATATCTATTACAAATCTCAATACCTTGATTAGTTAGTTGATACAATTCATTGAATGTAGGAACATCCTTCCCTAGCACTTTATTTTGATGCTGATCAAAAACTTGAAAAATTTCTTCGCTTATTTGGTTTAAAATTGCATCTCTTTCCGCAGTAGGTTTTTTTTCAATATCTTCTGTAGTTAAACGACCTGATCGCCAAATGAATTCATCTCCATATTTTTTATATACTTTCGTTATATCATTACCCATTGTTGAAGGATATTGTCTGTGATCGGTATGAGCAATAGTTTTATCCCTTAAATGTATTAGTTTTTCAACTAAACTATTACTTCCCTTAGTTACAGTTACAAAGTTTTTATCTTGCTCCATAACTTTATTATCAAGAGGTTCTGAACATCCCCAATCCCTATAATCAGATTGAATGATGTTTAAAATTGTTACCAGTCCCAGAGTCTTTTTATCTTGATCATATGCTCTGACTAGTTTTAATACTCCGGTTTCATAATGAGCCATACGAGACAAAGCAAAGAAGGGTGGATACTCATTCAGGCGTTTATCACGTTCCTTCCCCATCCATTCATGAATTTTTAAGTGAAACTGTGACAAATTTAGGCTGTCACCAAGTTCTCTGATTTTCGATTCAAAGTTTTCTCTAGTAGTAGTCATGATTTTTGGTGAGATAGAAAAATTTTTGACATAATTGCTGATGCTAAACTTTCTTAACACAACACACAACAGTGATTATACTTAAAGGAGGACGTTTGTAAGGATTAAAAAATCTCTAGTGTGAATTTACGAAATTTAAAAATACATTAGAATTAACTATGGCTATTGATGTTTAAGTTGAGATGAGGTTAAAATTAAAATTGCAGTTATTTGCTATATTAAATGAAATAACAAGTAATTAAGTTATGCAAATTAAAATAAATTCTTATGTAGGTAAAGACGGGATGTTACATTTAGATATCCCTGTAGATATGCAAGAAACAGAGTTAGAAGTAACAGTGACAGTCAAACCTGTTCAGAAAGCCATTGATTTGTTAGCAAAGAAAGAAGTTAACAAACTAGAATGGCATAATTTTATTAATATGACTTACGGTTGTTTAGCAGATGATCCCATTGTTAGACATCCTCAAGGTGAATATGAAGAACGAGAAACAATAGAATGATTTATTTGTTAGATACAAATGTTTGTATTGTTTACCTAAATGGCAAAAATTTAAATTTAAAACGTCAGGTAGAACAAAAATCAGATTCTGATATAGCTGTTTGTTCTCCTGTGAAATCAGAATTATTTTACGGAGCAAGAAAAAGTAATAATCTTAGCCGCACTCTATCTTTACAAAAGATATTTTTGAATCGCTTTGTTTCTTTAGCATTTGATGACCAAGCCGCAGAAATATTTGGAGTTATTCGCGCTAGGCTAACTCAGTTAGGAACTCCAATCGGTCCCTATGATTTACAAATTGCTGCTATTGCTTTAGCGAATGATTTAATTTTAGTAACTCATAATATTAATGAGTTTAGCCGTGTTGAAGGTTTAAAGTTGGAAGATTGGGAAGCATTAGAGAGTGATAGTTAAAGGCTATATCCGAAATAGAACACCACCATTTGGAGATATAGGGTATTTAGCTAGATTTTAACTATATCTCTCAAACTCTTGTCGGGTGGGCATCTTGCCCGCCATAATTAAACTTTGAATCAGTCACTGTAAATCAGACAGAGAAACACCAAACTACAAAGACACAAAGAAAAACTGCAAAAGCCGGACACTTTTTTGATACGATGGTAGCTCTAACTCGTGAAATAACGATTTTTGTATGAGCAAAGGCACCCTGTTTGATAAAGTTTGGAACTTACACACCGTTGGAACACTTCCTTCAGGGCTGACGCAACTATTTATCGGGCTGCACCTGATTCACGAAGTCACCAGTCCCCAAGCCTTTGCGATGTTGCGGGAGAGGGGTCTGAAGATGCTGTTTCCAGAACGAACTATAGCCACAGTTGATCACATCGTACCTACTGAAAATCAAGCCCGGCCATTTACTGACAGCATGGCAGAAGATATGATCCAGGCTTTAGAACAAAACTGTCAAGAAAATAATATCACTTTTTATAACATCGGTTCTGGTAATCAAGGGATAGTCCACGTCATCGCCCCAGAATTAGGACTGACACAGCCAGGAATGACGATCGCTTGTGGAGATAGTCACACATCTAGCCACGGCGCATTCGGTGCGATCGCATTTGGCATTGGTACTAGTCAAGTCCGAGACGTTCTCGCCTCTCAAACCCTGGCTTTATCGAAACTCAAAGTCCGCAAAATAGAAGTTAACGGCACTTTAAACCCTGGTGTTTACGCCAAAGACGTGATCCTGCACATCATTCGGACATTAGGTGTAAAAGGCGGCGTAGGTTATGCGTATGAATACGCTGGAACCACCTTTGACCAAATGAACATGGAAGAACGGATGACAGTTTGCAACATGGCTATTGAAGGCGGCGCGAGATGCGGTTATGTCAACCCAGATCAAGTCACTTATGATTACTTAAAAGGTAGAGATTTCGCTCCCAAAGGTGCAGAATGGGACAAAGCAGTAACTTGGTGGGAATCGATTAAGAGTGACGCTGATGCAGAATATGATGATGTTGTCGTCTTCGACGCGGCGGATATTTCCCCCACAGTCACTTGGGGAATTACACCTGGTCAAGGTATCGGCGTAAATCAATTTATACCCAAGCCAGAAGAATTGCTAGAAGAAGACCGATTTATTGCGGAAGAAGCTTATCAATACATGGATTTGTTTCCCGGTCAACCAATAAAAGGCACTAAAATTGATGTCTGCTTTATTGGCAGTTGCACCAACGGCAGAATCAGCGATTTGCGAGAAGCGGCAAAAATTGCCAAAGGTCGTCATGTTGCAGAGGGAGTCAAAGCCTTTGTTGTCCCCGGTTCCGAACGCGTCAAACAAGAAGCCGAAGCCGAAGGACTGGACAAAATCTTTGAAGCAGCTGGCTTTGAATGGCGTGAACCCGGATGTTCCATGTGTTTAGCCATGAACCCTGACAAACTCCAAGGCAGACAAATCAGCGCGTCTTCCTCGAACCGCAACTTTAAAGGCAGACAAGGTTCATCTTCTGGTCGCACATTACTCATGAGTCCGGCCATGGTTGCAACTGCGGCCATCCAAGGCGAAATCTCAGACGTGCGCGAATTGCTATAAACATGAATTAGTTTCACGCAGAGGCGCAGAGGCGCAAAGGCGGATGAATTATCTGTGTTCATCTGTGGATCAAAATCTCCTCCAACCAGATTCTTAAAAGTCGAATAAAAATTTAAATTTATGGTCAGTGAAGTTAAAAAAATCTCAGGGCGCGGTATAATCCTTATTGGGGATGATATAGATACAGATAGAATTATTCCCGCCCGTTATTTGAAAGCCATCACCTTTGATGGATTAGGCGAAGGCGTATTTATCGATGACCGCACAGCATTAAAAGGCGAACATCCTTTTGATCAACCCCAATACCAAGGGGCAAATGTTTTAATAGTTAACCGGAACTTTGGCTGTGGTTCATCACGAGAACACGCACCCCAGGCGATCGCTAAATGGGGAATTCAAGCTTTAATCGGTGAAAGTTTTGCGGAAATATTTTTTGGTAACTGTGTAGCAATGGGCATACCTTGCTTGACAGCCGATACAGCCACAGTCAAAAAACTACAAACACTTATAGCTACCAATGCCCAAGCATCTGTCACAGTGAACTTGGAAACTTTAGAAGTGCAAATTGGTGATTATACAGCCAAAGTTACCATGAATGAAGGCACTCGCAGCACTTTTATTGCTGGGACATGGGATGCTTGCGGTCAGTTAGTAGCTAATGCTGAGGAAGTTCGGGCAACTGCTGCTAAACTGCCTTATGTTAATTGGAGTAAATTAGCCGCCAGTTAAGTTAGCCGGCGGGTAAAATTCAATTTCCGTGGAAAAGATGAATTTAACCTAGGGTGTGTTACGCCGTAGGCTAACGCACCTTAAATTATTAGCGATGTCGTACTCTGTTTCACCGTTAGATTCTAGCCACTTGTCATAGTTTCAGTCCCCTTGCGGGGATTAATTTCGAGAAAAGTCTCTGGCATCTGTTTATCTACAAGCCATTGATTAAAGTTTCAGTCCCCTTGCGGGGATTAATTTCGCGGAAAGAATATCTTTCAAAGCGTCTTTTTCAGCTTTAATTCGGTTTCAGTCCCCTTGCGGGGATTAATTTCGCGGAAAGATTACGAAATCTTGCACACGGTTTGGGGTATATAAGTTTCAGTCCCCTTGCGGGGATTAATTTCGCGGAAAGTTTGCTGTTGCACGTCCTCGTTTATCATGCCCTAATAAATTATGTTTCAGTCCCCTTGCGGGGATTAATTTCGCGGAAAGCTTAGGAAAAAGCCTAACCTTTATACCAGTATATGTTTCAGTCCCCTTGCGGGGATTAATTTCGCGGAAAGATAGGAGTACCAAAGAAAACAACCACAATGAAACTGTTTCAGTCCCCTTGCGGGGATTAATTTCGCGGAAAGGTTTATATAAGTAGCGATCGCAACTCCCAAAGAATCGTTTCAGTCCCCTTGCGGGGATTAATTTCGCGGAAAGTCGGGCTGGATGTCGACATTGGAAGAATAGTTATGTTTCAGTCCCCTTGCGGGGATTAATTTCGCGGAAAGAGCAACAGTTGAGTCAGAAAAGCGATCGCATAGGTTTCAGTCCCCTTGCGGGGATTAATTTCGCGGAAAGTAGTTGCTTTTGCAGGTTCGGAAATTATTGAAATTTGTTTCAGTCCCCTTGCGGGGATTAATTTCGCGGAAAGCTTGGGTAACGCTCTCATTCCAGCGATCGCTGAAGTTTCAGTCCCCTTGCGGGGATTAATTTCGCGGAAAGCTTATTTGAAGTGATTAGTCAATCTGCTAACGAAGTCGTTTCAGTCCCCTTGCGGGGATTAATTTCGCGGAAAGTTTGAGCAATTTAGCGATTATTAGAGATGGTACATGTTTCAGTCCCCTTGCGGGGATTAATTTCGCGGAAAGCACGAGTTAAAGTTGTAAACCTCACAAATAACGCGAGTTTCAGTCCCCTTGCGGGGATTAATTTCGCGGAAAGTCCGCCATCTGAAACATAGTCTAGAAGGTGATTCTAGAGGCAGTTTTGGCAAAGGTGATCAAGAAAGCCTATTTCAGACTTGAGAAAACTGCCAACTGAAACTGATGAAACGCTATAACTATTGATTTGTCAAGGTTCTGCTGATTTGGCAAACCCCCCAGGGTTTTTGACCTCACTATAGGTCTGCCAAACATCAAGCTAATAAAATATTATTACAATAACCACTGTTTTTGTCAAGAATTTTGCAAGAATTGTCACGCATATATTTATGAGTGGGTGCTATTGGATATCTGGATTATTCTTGAGCAAGACAATTAGGTATAGATAAAGTATTCTTGGCAGCAAGTTTCAGTAAATCAACGTAAACCCAGACAAACAAAATCAAAGATAAAAACGGAGAGGGGGGGATTCGAACCCCCGTTGGTTTTACCCAAAACGCATTTCGAGTGCGTCACCATCAACCACTCGGACACCTCTCCAGGTATGTATTAAATTCAAGTAAATGCCATCAGACTTACCGCACTTATCGGCGTTTAATTATTTATTGCCGATAGTTTGCGCCAAAGTCTATCGCATACTATAAGCCATCATAGCATCCATAGTCATTTAATAACTAAGTCAAAACTAAATTATCGCGATGAATCACAGTTTCAGCACCGACATAGCCCAAAATTGTGAAAATTTCCCTAGAATGGCAGCCGCGAATCTTTTGGAGTTCGTCGCTGCTATAGTTAACAAGGCCTCTGGCAATTTCGTTTCCCTGGTTGTCGCACAACTGTACCGCGTCTTGAGCGTCAAACTCTCCTGACACGGATTTAATTCCAGCGGCTAATAAGGATTTTCCAGCTTGTGCGATCGCTGCGATCGCCCCCGTATCCAAGTATAATTTTCCCACAGGTACTAAACCATAGGCTATCCAACGTTTACGCGCCGAAGTTGGTTCTGGCTGTGGTTGAAAGTGAGTCCCCAGAGCTTCCCCTTGGAGAATTTTCTCGATATTTTGCGGAAATCGTCCTTGAGTAATCACAGTCCGAACTCCCGCCGCAATGGCAATTCTGGCGGCAGAAATTTTAGTTGACATCCCACCAGTACCCCACGCAGAACCGGAAGAAGTGGTTTGCACTTGTAATTCTGCCAACTCTTTGAGGCTACTCACCAAAGATATGGGCTGTGCATCGGGTACAGAACGGGGATCGGCTGAATATAGCTTGTCTACATCGGTGAGGATAAATAACCAATCTGCTTCTACTAAACTCGCAACCAATGCCGAAAGAGTGTCATTATCGCCAAACTTCAGTTCGTCCACTGCCACTGTATCATTTTCATTGACTACAGGAATTACACCCAGCCCCAGTAGTTCCCGAAAAGTGTTGTAAGCATTGAGGTAGCGGCTACGCTCTACCAAATCGCTACGAGTCAGTAACACTTGAGCAATTGGCTGATTTAGTGTAGTAAATAAATCATCATATATCCGCATTAACCGTCCCTGTCCCACGGCTGCTACTGCTTGTTTGAGAGCGATCGCTTTGGGGCGTTCCGTTAAGCCCAACCTAGCACAACCCACTCCCACCGCACCAGAAGATACTAAAATCACCCGATGCCCTTGCTGCCTTAAATGGCAAAGTGTTTCTGCTAAAGTGGCAATGGTGGAAAGCGCTAGCTGTCCGGTTTCTGGTTGGGTAAGGCTAGAAGTGCCGATTTTGACAACAATTGTCTGGGTCATTGGTCATTGGTCATTAGTCATTGGTCATTAGTGATTTTAGGTAAAAATTTGTAAAGCGCCGAGCCTTCTATAGGTGAAGACCGACGCTCTACGGATTTATGTTTATCTATTATGAACTAGGGTCTTTACTTGGCTGACCCCATATTATCAGTAACCATAATCCCCGATTTTGGGATTCTTGAAACATTCCTTAATCATTTCTTTAGATTTACTTTTATGACAATTTCTCAAGTTTTGTGAACTTTGGTTTTTTTAGGAGTAATAGTGGCTCCCAAAATTTCCGATAACCAAACTTCAAAATTGCGGATAGGATGAGAGCGCAAGGCTGCATCGGGATGCATAATCGGTTCGACTAAAACGGTGAACATTCCTAAACGATTACCCGCGATGACATCGGTAAATAAGCGATCGCCAACCATTCCTACTTGGTTTGCTGGTAGATTCATCGCTGTGAGTGCGGCTCTAATTTTCCTTCGTGATGGCTTGGCTGCACCTAGATAATAGGGCAAATTGAGCGATCGCGCGATGCCACCGATACGTAATTCACTGAGATTATTACTTACCAAAAACAACTCTGTACAAATGCGAATTTGCTCTACCCACTGTTGTAGTTCTGGTGAAGCTAGCCCCACTGTAAAAGGTACTAGGGTTTCATCCACATCCAATACCAGACCCTTCAGCCCGTATTGTTGAATCATTTCGGGTGTCAGGTTTAATACAGAACCTTCTAAAATCAAATCAGGTTGTAAGAGCTTGTTCCAGGTCATTTGAATTTTGAATTTATTCGACTTCGTTAAAAAGTTGTTCTTCTAACAGTGGTTGTACTTTCTTAAATTCCTCTGGGGAAAGTAATTCTGGTTTGCCTGTGGTCGAAATTCGAGCAAAAAACAACAGAGGATCGAGTGGTGTATAAACTGCGTATTCTTGATCTGTATCATAGAAGCTAGCTAGTAGCTGCAATTGTTCAGGCTCCAAATCAGCCTCTTCATCTTCGATTTCTAAAGTGAAAAGTTCTGACTCTTCCACTGCTGGTAAATCACCCGCCACAGTCAGAGCATAAGCAGTATTCTTGACAATCAAATTTTGTTCAGCTAAGACAGCTTGAGCAGTGGCAAAAATTTGGTTAATGACATCATCATCATCCACCAAAACCGCCTCTTCCTCTTCTTCGTCACCTTGCCAAGCAAAAATTTCTATGGGTGAATCGACAGGGAGGAGTAAAACATATTCTTGTCCATCGACCGAAAGCGAATGTTCAACATAACATTCCAGGGTTCGCCCTGTGTCATCGGTCAGAGTGATGGAACCTGCATGATCAGGATCATTTTCTTCAGGAAATGGAGAAGGTAACATAGCCGAACTGTAAAATTTTATAAATACCAGCATTTGTAAAAATTTCTTGACTGTTCAATGACCAAGTAAGTCAAAAAATTAGCTTCAGAACTGAATACAAGTGTTGGTGATTAGCTTTCAGAATATCATGTTAAAAGGTATCAATACTCTAAGGCTAACACCGATTTATGTAAGTTGGCTCGCCTGGTGTCGAGCCATTGTTGCAAAATTATCGATGCTGCCTTCCGGTCAATTAAACCCTTATGGCGTGATGGAGAGCGATTTTCAGCTATTAACAGCTGCTCTGCTTGAAAAGAAGTTAATCGCTCATCTACATATTCCACAGGCAAATTGAGTGCTTTGCCCAACTTTTTGCCAAATTTCTGTACTTGACGCGCCTGGAATCCCAGAGTCCCATCCATTGAGTAAGGTAAACCAATCACCAGGACTTGCACCTGACGCTCATTCACTAAGTTGCGGACTTGCTGCACATCTCGCTCAAAAGATGTCCGCTCAATCGTGGTCAGTCCTGTAGCAATTAAACCCGTACCATCGCACCCCGCTACACCCATCCGCTTGCGACCGAAATCTAAACCCAATGCTGAAATAAACGGCTGTGGTTGCTGTTGGGGTGTCAAACTAGTTCTCCTGTGTTTTATCTGTTGAATCAGGAATGGGCAATACTTCCAGACTCAAATTGTCGCAGTTAAAAGTCACAGGTTCTGATTTGCTTGGCGTTGGTCTATCTGAAGCTGCTTGCTGCCTTTGTTGTATCCATGACATTCCACCTGGTATGGGTTTACGAACCGGTTGTAAACCTTGTAGCACCCCAGTCCACTGAATTCCTTCTAAGGATACAAATTTAGACTCCCGCAGCTTATGCCAAACTGAACGAGACATCACTAGGGTATGTTCTATGCGTTCTGCCCCAATGCGCTCTAAATACTCTTCTCGTTCTGCTTGGTAGTCTGAGGATGCTAGCTGTAAACCTTGCTGAGGGAAATCTTGGACAATGCGAGCTAGTTGGGAAAGTAACTCTGGGTACAGCCACGTATAGGCTGGGTGAACTGTGAGCGTGGCGACATGAGGAGTTTTACCTTTGCGGTCAAGTTGTACTTGAAAATAACCGATTGCGGCTTTACGTTGGGGTTCAAATACGTAACCACTCACTACTTCGGTTTTGGTGATCCACTGCTTGACAGCATCAGTTAAAGCACCAAACAAGCTGGTTTTAAAGTCGCGCGTGTTGCGATCAAAAACTTGACGCACCAAAGGCGGCATTGACGCTGTATCTAACTGATAGAGTAACTGAGCATCGGCATTACTTACAGGCAGAAGGTTAGGTAAGTCTGGCTCTGCTTGCGCCAATTGGGCGAGTAATTCGGGTTTAATTTCCCAATAGGTCATTTCTGCTAGACGCTGAAACCCATTTTGGCGATATAGTGCCAGTGCGTCTTTATCGTTAATACTAACTTCTAATAGCCAAGTGCGAGCTTCCAAAATCGACTCAAAGCAGTGGCGCAAAAGTTGCGAGCCGACTCCTTGCTTCTCCATAGATTTGGCCAGCATGACCCGATCAATCCGCCATGTACTGCGTGTACGGTTGAAAGGTGTCACTTGAATCATTCCTAAAATCACTCGCCCTTGCTCTGCTACATAGGCACAGAAGCGATACTTGAGGGGGTTAGGAAACCAACTCAAAAATTTGAGACATCCATACCAACGGCGTAACCATTGCATTTGGCTGATGGCCAGTTGCGCTTCTTTGGGAGTGAGGGTTGCGAATGAGTCTTGCGTTATTTGTTCAATTCCGTCCAGATCCCTGTATTGGGCTGGCCGGATGACAACGCTGAGGTTTCGAGGAAGTAATGAAGTCATTTTAATTCAAGCTGCCATTTAGCCTTAACTTACTGGGTCTGAGAAACTGTGACAATAATCAATTTTAACGGCTTTTCGCCCCTATTTCTTGCTTCCAAAGGGTGATTTTGGTTACTAGATCCTAAAATATGATCATAAAAAAACTAAAATAAAGCAGACTTGATGATCACAACTTTAGTGTTGAGCCAACAATATCTGCTTCTATTTTACTCTCGAAATATAAAATTTTTTATCTCTTACAGCCCTTGTCGGGAAATTAGCTTTTCAAAGTTGGCTTGAGTTTGGTGAAGCAGTTGCTCTCGGCTATCTGCAACTGAAAATGTCTGCTTCAGGCTGGGAACCAGATTCCGGGCTTGTAGAGTCATGTGAAGTTGCAAGTGGGCAACATATTCGCTGAAGTCTTCGTTTGTTACAGCTGCGCCCGTTGAGATATTTGATTCCATTGCCACTGGGTTCTCCTTTCTTAGTTCTCGGCTGTGTCTTCACATCCTCAGAAGTTACCACATGGTTTGGCTTGGCTTGGTGGATTCGCAATGAAGTTTAATGTTTTGTAGCATTTCTGATCTGGTGTTCTCAAAGGGGGCTTTTTTTGAACGCACCGTCAAGCCGCCTTAAGCCTTCTATTCTCCTCCAAAGACTCTAACGCCAAGGGATAGAGTTGATAAATATTTCAAATTATGTTAATAGATTTCACTGTAGGGTGTGTTGTCGCGCAGCGCAACGCACCGGCAACACTTCGGCATAACACACCCTACGGATAATTGATATTTCTTGAATAAATCGACTTTTTCTCACCCACTTCTTATGTATTTATCTATGGTCGAATAATTCTTGTATGGGCATATTCTATATGCCCATAAAATTGACAAAGAAATCCCTATAACTAATTTTCAAAAAAGGAGTTAATCAATATGACAACTAGAGATTATTCTTCAGATAAAACTAGTGCTAGATTACCACCAAAAATTGTTGGCAATAAATTCATTCAAACGATTCAAGCAATTGTTAATCCTATATCTTCTTTAGAAAAAGCTCAACAACGCTATGGAGATATTTATTTAGCAGAATTTAATGGGGTTCCCGCGCAAATAGTTCTGAGTAATGTTCAAGCAATCGAGGCACTTTTTACAGTCGATGCTAAAATGCTCGAATCAGCTTCAGCAAGCACAATTGTTGAACCGCTTCTAGGAACTAACTCCTTAATATTACTTGATGGCGATCGCCACTTACAACAGCGTAGACTTTTAATGCCTCCCTTGCACGGTGAACGGATGCGGGCTTATGGTCAATTAATCTGTGATATTACTCAGCAAGTCACTAGTCAGTGGACTGTAGGAGAAAATTTTGTAGCTCGTCCTAGTATGCAAGATATTTCTTTGCAAGTAATTTTACGTGCTGTTTTTGGCTTAAAACAAGGAGACCGTTACCAACAAATCAAGGAAGTCTTAACAGAGATGTTGGATACTTTTAATTCTCCTTTGAGTGCTGTTTTTTTCTTTTTCAAGTCATTACAGCGCGATTTAGGTGCTTGGAGTCCTTGGGGAAAATTTATCCGGCGCAGAAAGCAGTTTAATGAATTAATTTACCAAGAAATTCAGGAACGTCGCCATCATCCTGAATCTCAGGGTGATGATATCCTCAGCTTGTTATTATCTGCACGTGATGAAAATGGGCAAGGTATGACTGATGTGGAGTTACGCGATCAGTTAATGACCATGTTATTTGCTGGTCATGAAACTACAGCGATCACTCTATCTTGGGCTTTATATTGGGTTCATTATATCCCAGAAGTTCGGGAAAAATTGCTGCAAGAACTCAATTCTATTAATGTTGCGAATGCAGATCCTACCGTAATTACTCAACTGCCATATTTGAATGCTGTCTGTTCAGAAACGCTGCGAATTTACCCAGTTGTTTTCTTTAGTCTGCCGCGCATTCTCAAAGCTCCTATGCAATTCATGGGTTACGATTTACCAAAAGGCACGACCCTGTCTGTATGTACTTATCTGACTCACCATCGTCCAGATATTTACCCAGAACCTCAGCGTTTTAGACCAGAACGTTTTTTAGAACGGCAGTTTTCTCCCTATGAATTTATACCTTTTGGGGGTGGAAATCGTCGCTGTATTGGTGCGGCATTTGCTTTATTTGAAATGAAGTTAGTTTTGGCTACCATCCTCTCCAATTACTCCTTAGAATTGTTAGATCAAGTTCCCCTTAAACCTGTTCGCCGAGGCATAGTATTTGCACCCAATGGCGGCGTGCATTTGAAGGTAAAAAATAAATTGTAGAAGTAGGAAACAGGAAATCAGGCGAGTGGGTTGCTGATGACGAATTATTTTATTACCATTTTTCAGCCCAATAGACAATTTCTGAGGCTGAACTATCAATGGCTACGCCGTAACTATGACCATGATTCCATTTAAAGCCGGGTGTACCTCTGTCTTTAGCATCTAATACTAAGATGTCATAGGTGGGGGGAAATGATTCTTGAGAAGCATCACTGGTATAGAAGAATGTTGTTGGCACACCATTTTCTAGATTAACGTGATCGTTGGTGCTACCACCTTTGTACTGATATTTAGCTATGTTTTGATATTGTGAAAGTAATGTTTGGATTTTTTCTGGTGACTGTTTTAGCCTGATTTGAAAAAAACTACCTTCGGGTGGAATTCCAGAATAATAGGCAATACGGACGTTTTTGCTTCCACTGGGCAAATGATCAGGAAAATGTTGAATGTGGTCGCTATTAGACGATAGTTGCTGACGAATTTCTTGATAGCGAGATGTATCAGTGATGACTTTCATTTCGTCGCTATTGCTAAAAGCCTTTCTCAGGAAAAAACTTCCCCCAATTATTCCCAGACTAGCTAGGGAAAGTAAAGCTATCATGGCTATTTTGACAAGATGCGATCGCTTCATTGAGTTGGGTACATCTAAATTTCATAGTCATATACCCAATTACTAAACACTATAAACCGATATATTGAGCAAAACTTTGCGTAATAAGCACAAAATCGACGCGATTATAAAATTATTGTAAAAGCATGGGTAATGGAAAAATGACTTCCCCATTACCCAGTCTCCAGTCCCGTGAAAATATCTAAAAAATAGATAATAATTGAGTAATAAATATCAAATCTCTGTAGTGGTTTTCAAAGTATGATTGTGAGTAGATCAACGACTTTTAAATCGACCCGACGATCTGGCTGAGTGCGCTAGGTCGCTTTTTATGAGATTTTGTGGGACTACCCGAAATTAGATCCGGCAATCATTCCCGCAAGTAAAATAAAACCAATCCAGACATTTTGGCGGAACATTTCACCATACACAGGGTTGGGTAAGTTTGGCTTTGTTAAACGTAAACACTGCCAACTCCAGCCGATAGTAGCAATTGCTAGGCTAATCCAGAAGGCTATATTTAGGTGAATCAATATACCTAACCAAGTCAATAAAATCACTGTAGTAACAAAGAAAATGCCAATAGCGATGGGGGCATAATTACCAAAAAATAAAGCGCTGGAATTCACGCCAATGCGGCGATCATCTTCGCGATCGCTCATAGCATAAAGGGTATCAAATCCCAATGTCCAGAGAATTGTCGCCCCCCACAGTAGCCAAGTCGGTTGAGAAAGGGTTTGTGTCACCGCACTCCAGCTAATTAACACAGCAAAACCCCAAGCAATGGAAAGTACCAACTGCGGGACGGGAAATACTCGCTTTGCACCAGGATAAAGCACAATTACTGGTACAGATGCCACAGATAACCAGAAACTTAAGGGGTTCAGATATAAAGCCAGTCCTGCTGCACATAGTAGGGAAACAATAGCGACCACAATCCCGACTTTGATCGACAGGGCGCGAGAAGCTAGAGGGCGATCGCGTGTTCTTTCTACTTGTGGATCAATATTCCGATCCCACAAATCATTGACTACACAACCAGCCGCACTTGTGGCTAGAGTCCCTAAAACAATTACGCCGACTAAAGGTAAAGGTGGTTTTCCAGAGGCGGCTAAAAATACAGCCCAAAGAGCAGGAATCATTAAAATTAATCTTCCTTCTGGTTTATGCCACCGCAAAAGTCGGATAATAGTCAGCCATACAGGTTCCTGTTTGAGTTCGTGAGGATTTAGCATAAAAATCAAGTAATAACTTTAGACAGATGAATTCACACATCTTTACATCTACAGAATAACCTTATTTGATATTTTTAAAAGCACCACCTTTAACTGGCATCCTTGGTTACAAAACGGCAAAAGTTGTCATGGAAATAATGCTATACGCTAGTATTATTACTCGGTAATCAGTATTTTTTCCAGTTATGCGCCGAATTTTTCGGTAGTATGGTAACTATTTTTAGATTACATAGTCTTTGCACATAGTCGAACTAAACACCTTGATACACCACCTTTTTAAAGTCCTTCCTTCAATGAGAGAAAACTAGATGCTGAATTTAGTTTCAGCTAGCTGGGACAGTGTTAACACTCAACCAGTTAAGCAAAACCGGATTATTGCTGCTATTGACATGGGAACTAATTCTCTGCACATGGTAGTAGTAAAGATTGACCCGAAGTTACCATCATTTCGGATTATTGCCAAAGAAAAAGAAACCGTCAGACTGGGTAATCGTGATATCGCCACTGGAGAACTGAAACCAGAAATCATTGACAAGGCGATTACCGCTCTGAGACGCTTTCAAGAAGTTGCCAAAACAGCCAATGCTGAAACCATCATCGCTGTAGCAACGAGCGCTGTGCGAGAAGCCCCTAATGGTAGAGATTTTCTGCACAGAGTAGAACTGGAGTTAGGTTTAAGCGTTGACTTGATTTCTGGTCAAGAAGAAGCGCGCCGCATCTACTTAGGTGTACTGTCGGGGATGGAATTTAACAACCAACCCCATATTGTGGTTGATATTGGCGGTGGTTCTACAGAGTTAATTTTGGGCGATAGTCAAGAAGCCCGCAGTCTCACGAGTACAAAAGTTGGCGCTGTGAGACTGACCAGCGAGTTAATTACTAACGACCCCATCAGTGATGCCGAGTTTGAGTATCTGCAAGCCTACACACGCGCGATGCTAGAACGTTCTATTGAAGATGTACTAGCAAATATCCAGTTGGGTGAATCTCCCCGTTTGGTGGGAACCTCTGGTACGATTGAAACCCTGGCGATGATTCATGCACGGGAAAATTTAGATACTGTTCCTTCGACTCTGAATGGCTACCAGTTCAGCCGGAAGGACTTGGAGAATTGGGTCTACCGCTTGCGGAAAATGACTAACTCGGAGATTGCTAATATACCGGGTATGCCAGATAAGCGGTCAGAAGTAATATTGGCTGGCGCTGTGATTTTACAGTCAGCCATGAGTTTGTTAGGTGTGGACTCAGTGACGGTGTGCGGGCGCGCCCTGCGGGAAGGCGTAATTGTGGACTGGATGCTGGCGCACGGTTTGATTGAAGATCGGCTGCGCTATCAAGGTTCAGTGCGTGAACGCAGTGTGCTAAAACAAGCTGATAAGTATCATATTAATTTAGAACATAGCGATCGCGTGGCTGTATTTGCCTTGAGTTTATTTGACCAAAGCCAAGGAATATTACATAAATGGGGAGCCAACGAGCGACAATTGCTATGGGCTGCGGCTATATTACATAATTGCGGGCATTATATCAGTCATTCGTCTCACCACAAGCATTCCTACTATCTAGTTCGTAATAGTGAATTACTCGGCTATACCGAAACCGAGATTGAAATTATTGCTAATTTAGCGCGTTATCATCGCAAATCACAGCCCAAGAAAAAACACGAAAATTACCGGAATTTGCTGAGTAAAGAGCATCGACAAATCGTCAGTCAATTAAGTACGCTGTTGAGATTGGCAGTGGCATTAGATAGACGACAAATTGCGGCGATCGCTCGTCTAGAATGTGACTACAATCCTCATAGCCAGGAATTTCAACTGTGGATTTTCCCCTCCCAACCTGATGATGAATGTGCCTTAGAACTCTGGAGTTTAGATTATAAAAAACCAGTGTTTGAGGATGAATTTAAAGTTAAGTTATTGGTAAATTTGACACAAATTCCTTTCGCTAGGATATAGTTTACATTCGATATTTGGGTGCGTTACACTATGTTAATGCACCTACCAATCCCTGTATAATTTAAAAATTACTCTGTGAGAGAAGTTACGAGCAATTTCAGCAACAGCGGAAATAAAGTCTCTTGAATACCCTGAGCTAAAATTTGTTTTTATGTATAAAAATAAACCAAATGCCGAAGAAGTGCTGGCTTATATAGATGCTGAAATTGAAGACTATAATCAGCAATTCCATGCAGAATTTGAGACGAGTCAGGAACTGCTGTCTACTATAAATACGGAATTTGTGGAACGTCGTGAACTTGGCACAGATGAGGAATATTCCCAGCAACTTTATCAAGAACTGGAAACAAAATGACCCAAATCAGATTGGACTAAGTGAGTCAGGGTTTTTTAGTTTTTTCGGGATTTAACAAACAAGAGCTAAGTTTGAGCGCCCAAATTGAAGATATGTAACTTTTAGTACCTAAAATTAGAATTTGCTTCTTTTTTCTTTCAAAGACGCTCAGGCAACACAAAAAGTCATAGTTCGGTAAAATTAGGTAAACTAATTTTAGCATTTGTTAAACAAAGGCATCAGTAAACTCATGCAACTGAAACTCAGTGCATCTAAATTGCCCTTCGCGCCCTTGCTGTTAATCGCCCCTTTTTTCCTGTGGGGAACGGCAATGGTGGCGATGAAGGGAGTTATACCGCACACTACGCCCCTATTTATGGCAGGTATGCGATTGCTACCTGCGGGGGTGTTAATTTTGATTGCAGCACTGTATATGGATAAACCCCAACCCAAAGGTTGGTCAGCATGGCTGTGGATTATTTTATTTGCTTTGATAGATGGGGCTTTATTTCAAGGCTTTTTGGCAGAGGGATTACTCAGAACGAGTGCTGGGTTAGGGTCTGTGATGATTGACTCCCAACCTTTGGCGGTGGCTTTGTTGTCGTTGTGGCTATTCCAAGAACATATTGGTTTGTGGGGATGGCTGGGATTAGGACTGGGAATCATTGGCATTAGTTTAATTGGTTTGCCGGATGAGTGGATTCTTCAGTTTTTTGATACCAACGTCAATGCGACTATTGGCAATTGGCAAGATTTGTTTGCTAGTGGTGAATGGTTAATGCTGTTAGCCGCCCTTTCAATGGCTGCGGGAACGGTGATGATTCGGTTTGTGTGTAGATATGCGGACCCAGTAACAGCTACGGGATGGCACATGATTTTGGGGGGATTGCCGTTGTGGGGAATTTCCGCCGTGGCCGAATCTGATCAGTGGCAGAATCTTGTTACATCTGAATGGATGGCTTTGGGTTATGCTACAGTTTTTGGGGGTGCGATCGCCTATGGATTATTTTTCTACTTTGCTTCTAGTGGTAGTCTGACAAGTCTGAGTTCTCTGACGTTTCTGACTCCCATATTTGCCCTATTGTTTGGCAATATCTTCCTTTCGGAAGTCCTCAGCCCCTTGCAGTGGCTGGGAGTAGGACTGACTTTAATCAGCATCTATCTGATTAACCAGCGCGATAACTTGGGCAGACAGGATCACAAAGTGAGTCAGACAGAAGAAAATACACAGCAATCGCCAGTCTTAGAAGCATCTGCTCGTCAATAAATTAGTAAGTTTAATGTTTTTTCTGTTACTTTAAAAGATAACATTTGAGCATCTTAAAGTTATTGTGGAATCGATAACTTCAATAGCACATTCAGGCTGAAACTGACAATATGAGGCTATGCCATTCCTCAATTCTGATTTTTACTTGTTTTACTTGCCTGGGTTTTTACCCGCATCGCGCAAGTAAGGCAACATCTAACTTACCATCCCCAGAAGTTGCACAAGCAAGTTCAACAATCTCAGCCGTCCAGACTTTTCTCATCCGGGGTAGTCAAGGGGCAGAGGTCAAGGGATTGCAAACCGAATTAAAGCATTTAGGATACTACGCTGATGAGGTAGATGGAGTGTATGGGCAAAATACGCAAAATGCTGTGGTTTTGTTTCAGAGATTCCGAAATTTAAACAGAACAGATGGTCTTGCTGATCTGACAACTAGGCAGAGTCTAAAAGCAGCTGCGGCGGAAAAAAACTTCTTTGCCGCCTCTTCTGTTTCCACTCTGGCACAAACAACGCCGCCGCAACCAAGCGAACCGCAACCAAGCGAACCGCAACCAAGCCAGGGGGGGGTTATTTGGTGGTCATTATTGGGTCTGGGAATTCTCGGAAGTATTGGGGCGCTGCTGTTCTTGCTGAGATGGTTTAGTCAAAGCAAAGTTGAGTCAAAATCTACAACTACCGAATTTAGAACTGCGAGTCCTGATCACAAAACCCAGATTAAACAACCGTCACCAGAGTGGCAAAACAACTCCAAGCCGCAGGATAATAATGCACCTGTAATTAGTCCACAAACCCCCAAAAAATCAACTCCCACATCAGTATTACCACCTGACACGACTTCCCGTCTGGCTAAACTCAGTATTATTGATGAATTGATTCAAGACTTACGCAGTAGCGATCGCACCAAGCGGCGCAAGGCTATTTGGAGTCTGGGTCAGCAAGGGGACTCACGGGCAATTCAGCCACTAGTAGACTTGATGATTGATGCGGATTCTCAACAACGTAGTTTAATTTTGGCATCTTTGGCAGAAATTAACGCTCGCGCACTCAAACCAATGAACCGTGCTTTGGCCATTTCATTGCAAGACGAAAGTCCACAAGTGCGACAAAATGCCATCCGTGACCTGACTCGCGTTTATGACATGATGACTCAAATGAGCCAGATGTTAGCCCACGCGCTGGAAGACCAGGATGCCGATGTGCAAACTACGGCAAAGTATGCGCTGAATCAGATGAATAAAATGCGGGTGTTACCCAATCAATCGAGTTTACCTGAAGATAATCGCAAACAGCCAGACCAGAAGAAGTTATAAATAATATTTCAGCTGGATTTGGATAACTGTATTTGGACCTGCTAACAAAAAAGCGGCATCCTTGAATTGAGGAGGACCGGTGCGAACTTCTGGGTTTCGAGAAAACCCAAAGCCTTCGATGGGCATACCAAGGTTATTACGATTGAGGATTTGGTCTTTATTCTGATCATGGATAAGGGCAACAGCATAGCTACCAGCTTGTAAGTTATCAAAAGTAACTTTTAAAGAGTTGTCGGCAATCTTAGTACATTGTTTTTTGACTACGCGATCGCTATTGCTGGGAAATCCTTGACTATTAGCAAATATGCTCACACACACCTGTCCTTCTGTGTTTCTCAATCCATCAATTTCCATTGTCAGACGACCCTGGAAACTCGCCCTAGCACTCGATATCCAGGCTAAATTGCCCATAGCTGCCAGTAGCAGCACACTAAGTCCCAATTTTTTAATAATCATGTTTTAACTGTAATCACAGGAAATTTGTGGAAACCAAGTACAGTCTGGCATAAATTTGTGAGGGCGTACATCTTAGAGGATGTTCGCCTAATTAGTTATAATTCCCGCATCTGTGCAAAAACAGCACAATCCTCTTTCCCTCATATCTTGCACCCTGCGCCCTGAATGATAAGTTTTTGACCGGACAGGATATAACTACTCCTTGTCCACTGGTATTTTCACAATGAACTCAGTTCCTTGTCCCAGAGTAGAGACACAGTTTATTTGTCCACCATGTTTTTCCACCACAATTTGATAACTGATAGATAGTCCCAAGCCAGTTCCTTTACCGACGGATTTAGTGGTAAAAAATGGGTCAAACAATCGCTTTTTGACATTCTCTGGTATGCCAGTCCCATTATCAGTGATATGAATTTCTATCCAGTTGCCGCCAATGACTTGAGTCGAAATTTTAATGACGAGAGGATGATTTTTTTTGTCCTTGACTATCGACTCTTCTAAAGCATCTATGGCATTATTTAAGATATTCATAAATACCTGATTTAGTAGCCCAGGGTAGCAGTCCACCGCAGGCAGAGTTCCGTATTCTTTGACCAGGGTAATGTTCTCACTGGTTTTTGCCTTTTTGAGGCGACTTTGTAAAATTAGCAGCGTACTATCAATACCTTCATGGATATCAACTGTTTTTTTGTCAGCTTCATCCAGGCGGGAAAAATTTTTTAACGATCGCACGATCTGCTGGATGCGATCGCAACCCATATCCATAGAATTAAGCAGATTAGGCAGGTCTGCTGTTAAAAACTCCAGTTCCATTTGATTCATCTCAGTTTGAATTTCTGCCACTGGATCTGGATAATACTGTTGGTACAGACTGATGAGGTGTAGTAATGTCTGGCTGTAGTCCTTAGCATGAACCAGATTACCACTAATAAAATTAACTGGGTTGTTAATTTCGTGGGCAACACCAGCAACTAATTGACCTAAAGCCGCCATTTTGTCATGCTGGAGCAGTCGGGCATAGTTGTGCTTGAGATCATGAAAACCTGCTTTGGCTACTCTGGATTGTTCCTCTACACGCTGTAACTGAGCCAGTGTTAAAGTATGAATCTCGGTGTTAGCTAATAATAAGTGATGAAAATCAAGTAATTCATGATCACCAGATTCAGTTTTGACTATAATCGGCTCATAAACAAGTTTAGGCGATCGCTCCAACGCTGTCTGAGTAGCTTTCACAATGGGCATATTTCCCAGTAAGATAAATATCTCTGGATGGAGAAAGTTATAAAGATGTTCGATAGGGCGCTTAGAAAAAAGCCCAAAACTATAGGGGCGGCTCATGTGTTCAAAAAATCTTGAACGCGAGATCATCCCCTCATAGGAATTATTTCTAGTCAAAATGATCCCTGGGAGTAGAGGTTCTTGCTCAAAAAGTTTAGTCAATTGATTTACTGGACGTTCTAGCTCAATCTGAATCTTCCACAGGGGTAATTCTTGCAAAGTTGACTCTAGTTGCAGATTTAGCTCGTTGGCATTTGTGATGCTACGCGTAGCCAGCATAATTGAAATCCTTTGCCCTTTAGGCAATATGATTCTACTCCTCGTCCGGAACAACCATTTTGATAGTTGCCCAGCAAATTACTAGTTATAGCAATATTGCCATATTTATTATTCCCAAATTTAGCTTAAAAATTGATATATGTGCTAATTTTTCCATCTAGGGCTGATCAATTTTCGATAAAAAGTTCTAGGCACAAGGCTCGCAAATAAATAATATTTATTCGGCTTAATTGCAGACTAAATGATCAAAAAAGTCAAGCATAGATTATACTAACATCAAATTTATATTAGTTATGAGTTAGAGTTGGTATTTCTATCTCCTGACAATTAATTTTTTGATCTTGGTTTATTTGTAGTTTTGAATTTTAGTAAATTATTTATGCAATCTCAGACATTACCCCCACCCCTAAAACCTGGAGATTTATTAAGAGTAATTGCTCCTAGCGGTGCGTTGCGAGAATTTGAAGCCTTTGGACGGAGTGTAGAAATTTGGCGATCGCGCGGTTATCAAGTGGAAATTATGCCAAAATTGACTGATAAATGGGGATATTTAGCTGAAAAAGACGATTTTCGTCGCCAACAGCTAACCACAGCCTGGTCAGATCCGAATTGTCGTGGTATCCTCTGCACCAGGGGCGGATTTGGTAGCACCCGGATTTTGGAAAATTGGCATTGGGACATCAACTCAGCACCACCAAAATGGCTGATTGGGTTTTCTGACATTACAGCTTTGTTATGGAGTCTTTACACAGCAGGTATTTGCAGCGTTCATGCTCCTGTATTGACGACTTTAGCAGATGAAACAGATTGGTCGATTCAGCGATTATTCAATTTTTTAGAAGGTCGCCCTATTCCTCCTCTGGTGGGTTGTGGTTGGGGTGGTGGAATTGCTACTGGTCTTTTACTTCCAGGTAATCTCACGGTGACAACTCATCTTTTAGCTACAAATATAATACCAGATTTGGATAATGTTATTTTGGCATGGGAGGAGGTGACAGAAGCACCCTACCGCATTGACCGAATGTTGACGCAGTGGCGTTTAAGTGGTGTTTTATCCAAAGTCCGTGGAATTGCATTAGGTAGCTTTACTAAATGCGAACCACCACCAAATGTCCCTAGTTTCAGTGTGGAAGAAGTCCTGCGCGATCGCTTGGGTGATTTAGGCATTCCCGTTGTATCCAATTTACCCTTTGGTCATGATAGCCCCAATGCAGCTTTACCGGTTGGTGTATTAGCAACATTGGATGCAGATCAGGGGATTTTGAGTATTGGTCATTAGTCATACAATTTTGGATTTTGGATTGATTCCACAGTTAAATCTGGGGGCTTTTATTACTCATACCAATTCTTTATGAGGATGCGCTAAATTATATGAGGAACGAACCGCAAAGTACGCAAAGTACAGAAAGAAAGAAAGAAAAAAAGAAAGAAATTTAGCGCAACTTTATACAGAAATGGTGTGAGGAGGTATTGGTCATTGGGAAGTCACAATCTTTCCCCCCACTCCCGACTCCCCAATCCCCACTCCCCGATTTAACTCAATTGGGCGACGAGTTGACTTTCTAAAAGCGTTTCATTGGTTAACAAGTCCTCAACTGTGATCCGTAAAAAACGTTGTTCGTCCACTTGAAATAATATTTTAATGCGATCGCTTCCCGGATATCCCGGCGGTGTCAGTTGAGCAATGGTTCTCGCACCTGCTTGATCATTTAGGGGTTTAACACTGATTGTATCTGCTTCTCGACGGCGAGTAATTAAGCGATCGCCATCAAAATAAACTTCGGTACTAGCTGTTTCGGTTCCCAATTCCCCAATAATTAATTCTATGCTCGGTTGATTCTCTAGAGATGCGCCTAAAACTAATTCCACTGGCTTACTCATGGGGTAAGCCTGTCCAGTTTTAATAATAGAATGCCAATTGTGGCTACCTTTGCGGCGATCCCAATAGCGCACACCATAACTATGATAGAGAAAGTCCTTGATTTCTACACCTTGGGCTAACTGTAACGCACCTTGAGCGATCGCTTCAAAAGGACGTTCACAACGGATTTTTTCCGGCTCAAAATACTGTTTCACCCATGTCTGCACTGCGGGTAATTGCACACTCCCACCAACTAACAACACAGCGTTAATATCTGCGATTTCTATTCCCTGTCGTCGCGCTTGCTGTAATAAACTCGTCATCGACTCATCTAATTGAGCAAAAAATCCGTGTTCTTGGAGGATATTCTCTAAAACTTCGCGGTTGAGTGACAACTCATAGCTTTCCAAATTCTCATCATCAAAATAAACTTCAGTAGCTTGGTTTTGGGTTGATAACTGAATTTTGACCCGTTCGGCTAATCTTGTCGTCAAGGGTGTCACCGCTACTCCTTGAGTTTTGGCAAAGTAATCTGCTAACCAATCATCAATATCAGTACCGCCTAGATTTTGCCCGGCTTTGGCTAGTACACGGGCTATTTTGGGTTTTTGGCGTGAATTGTCACCAAGGGATTTATTCCCCCATTTCAGAAGAAATCCTACAGGCTTTTGATTCTGTACACTTTGATCCAAGCGTACCAGGGACAAGTCTAATGTACCACCGCCAAAGTCAATTACTAAGAGAATTTCTTGGTCTGCTAAACCGTAACCCAAAGCTGCTGCTGTCGGTTCATCTACCATCTGCACTCTTTCCACGGGGAGGGCTTGGCAAACTTTGCTTAACCAGTGACGATAAGCTTCAAAGCTGTCTACGGGTACTGTTAATACGAGAGAATCTAACCCTCCTTGCATAGGGATCAGTTTTTCAATTACCTGAGTCAGGAATAATTGCCCTACTTGCTCAAAGGTGATATTCTGTCCATCTAGTTCTGGTAGAAAACCTTGAATATCAGCACCAATTCCCCGTTTGAAGCTGCGGAAAAATCGTGTGTTGTTCTGGAGATCAAGACCGCGATCGCGTACTTCTTGCCCTAATAATACTTTACCCTGTGTGGCATCTTCTACATACACTAGGCTGGGAATTAGTGGCGGGTTGAGGCTTTGCTGAATTGATAAACCCGGTATAGTCAGGGTTTCCGGCTGCTGGGTGACGGGATTCCAGCGAGCAATGACTGTGTTACTAGTACCAAAATCGATAGCGATCGCCATATTTTTTAATTATCTCACGCAGAGGCGCAAAGTGTTTTTTTAAGTGAGATTATTGTCCCATAAGCCACCAAGAGCGCAAATGAGCGATCGCTTCTTCTTTATGTTTGGCTTCCACTTCTATCCAGGGAACCTGATGGTAAACTTGGGGCATAGCCGTGATTAAATTACTGTGCTTTCTGTCGTTAAAAGCGGTGTCACCGTTGGAAATGTGAACTAATTGCCAATCTGGGTTTGCCCAAGTTTCTCGTGCTGCGTACAACATAGACGCTACACTAGGATCATCGTAGCTATCTAAATTTTCATGGCAAATTTGGTGATGAGCATCGAACACCATTGGTATGCCAGTCTGCTCACACACTGCTAAAATTTCCTCAGAACTATAGGCGTATTCATCGTTTTCTAGAGTTAAACGATTTTTAATTGCTTCTGGCAATTCTGAGATTACCTTAATTAGTTCTGCTGGGCGTTGAGATTTCCCACCGTGAATATTCATCAATGACCAAGGAGAACGAGGTAAGCCCAGCAAATCAAGTGTCCGCGCGTGTCGTTCTAAAATTTTGATACTTGTTTTCACAATTTCGGGAGAATCAGAACTCAGCACCACAAATTGATCTGGGTGCAGCACCATTCTAATATCCAATGCTTGCGCCTTTTGACCAATTTTACTTAAATCTGCCTTCATTTCCTCTAAGATATTCGCGCCGATATCGTCTTCCATGTCACTCAGGGGAAATAAAGCTGAAGTCATACGATACAGCCGAATATTATTTGCGTGACAAAAAGACAATGCTGCATCTAAACGCTGCAAATTATCTTGATAAAGTTCTCTTAAAACAGTTTCGCGATCGCTCAGAGATAGTTTTAAGTACCGCGTGCGTGTTATAGACCGAAAGCGAACTTCTTTGGATATTGTAATACAAACCAGCCCTAAATATGGTGGACAGGCTTTTTGTGCTGGCTCTAGATTAAGTTGGTCTTGAAATTGAATTGCGGTCATGACCTGAAATTAATAATAATTACTATTGTTGATATTGAAATCATCAGAAGTACAAACCCAACATTTCCAACATACCTTACATTCCCAAGATATTTATTGGGTGGCGCTGCGCTTATAGCATTTCCTAGTCTAATGAAGTACACAATTATCTGCGTTTATCTGCGTTTATCTGCGTTTATCTGCGTTTAATTATTACTGCTTGTACCTCACTTGAACGGGAATTGCTATAACTCAACCCTATTCTTGAAGTTTCAAAGATTTCCAGCTTCTGATTCAACACCGAAAGCACGCAATTCGGCTGTTAACAGCTATCAAAGCATTACAGTCCTTCCCAGGTGAGACATCCAAAGAAGGAATGTCAAGATCAATAGATGTACCTATGGGTGGTTAAGTCAAGCAACTTAAATATTTATTAATATATATAAGTGTAACTTCAAAATCAGGAGTCCCCATAAGTTTTGACTAATCAAGCACCAGATTCTTCATTGACGGAGCAAAAGATTATGAAAGACAAGCAACCATCAGACTCTCAGCAATTTGTAGGTAATCTCAAGAACGGAATTTGGCTGTTTGGCCTTTCATCTTGGCTATTTGGAATCACAGACCGTAGTATCGCTTCCTTTGCGGATGGGTATCTATCTGCTTTGGATTTGACCCAACTATTTACAGCTGCTACCTTCTTTACAGCATGGTTATTTTTGAAACCTACAAGAATTTAAGTAGTTCAAAAATAATTTACCAATCCACCTGATGAATGCGGATTTAATCAAAGACACCAACCTCACCCCAACTCCTCTGGTTACCAACCAGAGGGGAGAGTTTGACCACAGTCAAAGGCGGAGTGAATTAATTTGGGATTTTAGACCAGGAAATTTTGCTTTCAATCCAAAATTTCAAATCTCAAATTTGTTCGCTCAAGATTAGTGCTGTAATGCTTGTGTTGTAGGGAATTTGACAGCACATTTACTATTTAAACTCTCTCCCAAACTACTAATACGTAGCTTATTATACTTGATATCCTTTAATTAGTTGCAATTATTCACCCCTTAGGCAGACGAGTAAAAAAAATCAACAGGTTACATTTTTGAGCTATGTGTGCTTTTATTGTGCATTTTTTCAATGCACATTTTAAGTTCATGAGTAAATTGAAAATTATCGAAAATCAGCAGCATTTTGGAGATTTGCAAAAGTGAAATCTTACTTTTCAGGGTATTTAACTCAAACAGAGGTACAAACCCACACCTCTCGTAGAAACATCACGAAAGTTGCAATTATTATTGATACTCATCAGAAGTTCAATTCTCTGTGTTCAGTGCTAGAAGATATTGGCAGACAGAAATTATATCAGACAAAAATTGATATATATATTGTAGATAACGCTTCAGATAACCGGACTCAAGCTTATTTACAAAAATTTAATTTTGCTGCCATTAAGGTTCTCAAACCAGGTAAAAAATTACGTGAATCTGGCTGTTTTTATGATGGTTTACAATATGTGAGTAAACTTAAGTATGATTATATCTGGTTACTTGATGATGATGTGCATTTAGATCCTTTGGCTCTCAGCACACTAATTACAACCTTACAAGATCATGATGAAGTCGGCTTAGTGGGTTCTCAATTTTATCAGCGCAAAGAACCTAATACTATTCAAGAATTGGGCAGATTGATTAATGATAATTACGCACCATTAAAAACAAAATTTGGCAAAGAAAATCATATTTTAAACGAGGAAATACTAGGAAATCCACCTTATATTAAAGTAGAAAATTGTGCCGCCAAATCACTTTTGTTACGCCATCGACTTTTGCCGCATATTGGAGTGTTTAAAGATTTTTGTCTTCACTTCGATGATGTAGACTTGTGCTTACGAGTTAAAAAAGCAGGGTGGATTATTGCTATTAATCCTAGTTCAATTGTTTGGCAAAATTCACCTGAATTAAATTTATGGAGTTGGATTGATTATTACAATCAATGCAGTCTTTATTATTGGCAAAAGTACAGCCCAGATATTTTAGAACAATAGGCTAGAAAACTCGCAAATACGTGGGATATAAAAGCCAATTTGGGATTTGTAACCAATGACTACATCATATGATTTATCAAAGTTTACCGTCAGATCAAGCTTCCATGACTACTTGTAATCAAAAGTATTTTTGGAGGTAAGTTTAAACAAATTTAAACCCCAGCTAAATGGTAATTTTTGCTGTTTGGTTTATTGAGTGAATTCAACCTAATTTAATTATCATTGCTCATCTGAATATGATATAAAATTTGCATTTAGCTTTACGGAAGTCTACCTTTTAAAACATACCAAGTATTTTCAGGAAAATATGGCAATTGATTGTAGTTTTACTACCTTGACCTCAAAGACACCTGAGATAGTTTGCTTTTCTAATTTGCGTTGGAATTCTGTTCACCCCAGATTAAAACACATTTTAAGTCGCTGTACTTCACAAAGGCGAGTATTTGTGATCGAGCCGGTGATTTTTACTGACCAACTGCTGGGGCGGTTAGATGTCAGACACGACAAGAGTGGCTTAGTCATCGTGATTCCATCTCTGCCAAAAAAACTAAATGAGGAGAAGAGCAACGCAGAGTTACAGAAATTGATTAATGCTTTTTTCTTAGAGAATTATCTTGACAATTACATTTGCTGGTATTGTACATCAAAAGCGATCGGCTTTACCCGCAACCTGCAACCCCAGGCAGTTATATACGATTGTATGGATGAGTTACCTACAATTAAAAGCATCCCTCCAGCACTCCAAGAATACGAGAGAGAAATGTTTTCTCTTGCAGACTTGGTGTTTATGATTGGGGAACAAAGTAGCCAAGCAATTCAAGTATATCAGCATCCGAATATCTATGCATTTCCCATTAGCGGCGATTGCGATCGCACGTGGATTACAATGATGAAACTGATAGACTTTGCCATTGCGGCGCGCCATAACGAACAAACAAGCCATTCCCATCAACCATTACAGACTTACAAAGCACCAGAAACCTGGAAAACAGATTCGCAATTTGATTACTTAATTGTCGGCGCGGGATTTTCTGGAACCGTAATTGCAGAACGTTTGGCGCGTCAATGTGGTAAAAAAGTCCTAGTTGTGGACAAGCGCAATCACATCGGTGGTAATGCTTACGACTATTATAACAATGATGGCATTCTCGTACACAAATACGGCCCCCATATCTTTCACACCAACTCCCAGGAAGTGTTTGAATACCTTTCACAGTTTACTCAATGGCGACCTTACCAACATCGCGTCCTGAGTAGCGTTGATGGACAATTGCTCCCTCTTCCCATCAACATGGACACCATTAACCAACTCTATGGAATGAACCTGAATTCATTTGAAATTGATGAATTCCTCAAGTGCATTACTGAACCCAACCAATACATCCGCACATCAGAAGATGTCATAGTCAGCAAAGTAGGGAAAGAACTGTATAAAAAATTCTACCAAGGCTACACCCGCAAGCAATGGGGACTCGATCCTTCCGAATTAGATGAATCAGTAATTTCTAGAATTCCCACCCGTACCAACCGCGACAACCGATATTTTACCGACACCTATCAAGCAATGCCTCTGCACGGTTATACTCGGATGTTCGAGAAAATGTTAGACCATCCCAATATAAAAGTGATGCTGAACACCGATTACCGGGAAATCCAGCAGGTAATTCCTTGGCGGGAAATGGTTTATACCGGGGCGATTGATGAATTTTTCAATTATCGCTATGGCAAACTACCTTATAAGTCAATGCATTTCCAGCACGAGACACATAATACCCCAGTGTTTCAACCAGCGCCAGTAATCAACTATCCCAATGAACACCTATACACCCGTGTAACAGAATTTAAATACTTAACTGGACAGAAACACCATAAAACTAGCATCGTTTATGAGTTTCCCAAAGCAGAAGGAGAACCCTATTACCCCATACCCAGTCCTGAGAATCATCAAATTTACCAAAAATACAAAGCGCTGACAGATTCGATGCTAGGGGTGTATTTTGTGGGACGGTTAGCCACTTATAAATATGAAAATATGGATGAATGTGTGGCTCAGGCGCTCTCTGTATATCAACAAATCATATCTGTCAAAGCCGGGAATAGCAACGCTACAGGGTGTAATATCATGTCCAGGTGATTGGATATTCTTTTATTCATCTTCCTCAAGAGAGATGCAAGTAAACGGTCATATTTAATTGATTTCGGAAAATTACAGCAACTATGACAGGATGTCTTTTGACACCATTGTATTGGATGAGCAAAAATACTGCTGAGTAATTTTTACTAAATGTAAGAACACAAAGTGAGCAAGTATTTTTTTCTCCTATCAGTTGCCATACCGAGTTTATTTATAGCTTTTCCCGCCCTTGCGACTGAGACAGAACAGGTAAATTCAACTATTCTTAACTTAAATGAAATTGAGTTACCTGTTACTAACGCGGAATTATTAACTCAAGAATCTATACCAATTGAAGTTACCCCGGAAACTCAGCCAGAAATAGAGTCAATTCCCCAAGAAAATCCAGATATTTTCATAGAAGTCACAGGTCAAAAAGACCCTTTGCCTGAGTCTACCCCTGTTTATGTCATCGATAAAGAAGAAATTCAACAACAGGGCGCTACAAGTTTAGCTGATGTATTAAAAAGAATGCCTGGTTTTGCCATCAATGATGTCGGACCTGGTGCAGATATTCACACAGGTACATACTATCGGGGAGCTTCAATTAATCAATCTGTATTTCTGCTTAATGGTAGACCAATTAATAATAATGTCAACATCTATCATGGTGGAACCGATTTAAATAGCATTCCTGTAGAGGCTATTGAGCGAGTAGAACTATCTAGTGGTGTGACCTCCGCCTTGTATGGTTCATCAGCCTTTGGCGGTGTGGTAAATATCATTACCAAAGCAGGTTATGGTCTACCGAAATTAACTGGAAGTACAGAATTTGGCTCATTAAATTTAAATAATCAACAGGTAAGTTATAGTGGAGCCGTTGGTGATGCTCAGTATAATTTCAGCTTTGAAAGGTATTTTATAGATAATCGTTATCGCGTTCCCGTTGGTGCCGCCAATCGTGATCCTGAAGGATTTTTATCAAATGCAGACACAGCCACCAGTACTTACTTTGGCAGCATTGGTCTTGATTTAGATAGTAAAAACTCTTTGAATTTAGATGTTAAAACACTCAGCAGTCGTCGCGGCTTAGTCTATTTCGGTTTTCCTCTGCAAAGAGATAGATTAGACCATGATGGCTTAAATGTGGGCTTATCTTGGAAAACTCGCTTGGGTGAAGGAGAAAGTTCTAATCTCACCACTACACTCGGTTACAACCAAGATTATTTTAGCACTTATGGACCTACAGCATTTGCCGGGCAAGAATTTAACCGTACAGGTGTTTTAGATACAAAACAACTCACAGCTAGAGTAGATCATGCCTGGAAATTAACGCCCAGTTATGAATTACGCTGGGGATTAGATTTAAAGAACACTAACTTAAACAGTGATAGTTTTAGTACAAGACCTGATAGAATTGCCAATAACGGAACTGAAAATAGAAGTTTATTAAATACAGCTTTATTTGCGGTTAACACTTTCAATATTAGCAACAATTTTCAGGTTGATTTAGGGCTAAGACAAAGCTTTGATGGGGAGTTTGGTAATTATCTCAACCCTAGCGCTGGCTTACGTTATGCGCTCTCTCCAACAATTGCAATGCGCGGAAGTTGGGCTGGAGGACAGCGTAATCCTGGGTTAGATCAATTATATGTTTATGATACTGTTCACGGTTGGGAACCTAACCGGGATTTAACACCAGAAACAGGCTCATCTTGGACTGCGGGAGTGGATGTCAAACTGACAAATAATTTGATTGGACAGTTTACTTATTTCGGCAGTAGTTTAGATAATCGCCTGGGAATCATCGCCGGAAGATGGGAAAATATTGGTTTAGTCAATACTAATGGTTTAGAGGCAGCATTACAATTACAAATTGCTCCTAGCTGGTCAACCTTTCTTAACTATACTTATACAGATGCTCAAATCAAAACAGGCACACAAGCTGGTTTACAGTTAGGTTTTATTCCTTATTCTGTAGCCAAAGCTGGTATAGGGTATCAAAATTCCGGCTGGAATGCTAATTTGTATGTGACTTATAACAGTGGCACTCGCCGAGCTTTTTTTAATGTCCCTGGTGAAACGAGCCGAGATTTTTCGCCTGCTTTTTTAAATTTAGATTTGAGTGGTCGGATTCCTGTAACCCGCAATTTGGGACTGACGGTTTATCTCGAAAATTTACTCGGTGAGCAATATGAACGAGTTAATCGCATCTACAGTCCTGGCTTGACTTTTCGTGTGGGTTTAACCTCAAATTTCTAGGGAAAGGCGAACATAATATGAATTATAATGGCTGAATGAGAGCCAGAATTGAAGATACAATCCTTTTTCTCAACCACGAGGACGTACCAGAATTTAAAAAGGGTGGGTCGGTGGTGAGAAATTCATATTTTTGGGCGCTACGTTCAATTGCTGGTCGAGCTTCCCGTTATCGTGATTGGGAATATGAGCCAGAGGTGTGGTTGGCGCTGGGGCGAATGCTGTTGTCTTTCGCTGAGTCGGGATATTTGGGTTATAAAGAGACTTTGTTGGAGTTTCCTCTCTCACAAGGGGAAATTCCGGCTGTACTACGAAATGCTGCAACTTGGGAGTAAGTCGGCGGGGAAAGTTCCTTTTATTACAGCACTTCCCGGTGTTATGAGGGATAAGAACCCCACCCCTAGGGCGTGTTTTCAAACTGGTTGTATCCTAAGAAAAAGGCGATCGCAGGAGGCGGGGCTTTGCCCATCGCATAGTAGTGATGATGAATAGACCAGACTTAAGCAACGAACAGTGGCAGAGGTTAAAACC
>DASQZD010000105.1:0-1747 GCA_035638855.1 Nodularia sp. (in: cyanobacteria)
GAAATCCTGTAAAGAATCGCTATCACCTTGAGTTAGCGCATTGTAAATTTCAATTACTTTTTTATCCGATTTAATGGCAATATCTTTGGCTAGTTTTACAGCAGCGATGCGGATATCCGCAAGGTTAGCAGCTTTGATAAATACGCGCTCGTTGGGGCTAATGTCACCATACTTCGGTAATTCTAATTCACCAATTTCAGGATTACCAACAGTAACTTTTTCAAATTCTTTTGGGGAAGTCTTGAAGGGGAGCTTTAACATATCAGTTATTAGTCATCAGTTCTCAATAACTGATTCCCCACAAAAAAACGGATGCCTTAGACATCCGTTGCTAGTTCTGTTCTGAAAAATTGTATAAAAATTTTAAATATTAATTGTTGCGATGGGTTCTCCCATGCTAATCATGATAGAAAGAGGTGTCAAGAGAAGTAAACAAAATGCCAGAGCAAGACACTCGTGAGCAACATTTGAAATGGGTGAAACAAAGAGCGATGCCTGCGGCGGGCTGTTCGCCTACGCTCAAGCCGAACATAGCACTTTAATCAGTGCTTTAGATTCCATTGCTAGTGATTTACAAAAACACCCCGAAACACAAGGGCATCCAGCGCGTAAGCTTGGGCTGGTGTTGTACGGAAATGGGAGACTTGCGACAAAAGACCAGATGATCCGGTTCATTCAAGGAATTAGTTAATCCAAGTTTGTCCAGTCACCCACTGGACAATTATAATTTGTCCAGTGGGTGACTGGACAAGTTAACAATGACTGGACAAACTATCAAAATATCTACCCTGCAAGAGCGCTACAAGCTGAACTCTAGACAAGCTGTGAGTAACCGGATTAACGGACTGAAGATAGAACCAGTAGTCCGTGGACAAATATCGATTGAGCAATTGGAGCTACTGGACAGACTGGACAAGCATATTCGGGGTGGAGGTGCGATCGCTGATTTTCCAATTCAGCCAGAGGTGCAAGTAGACAGACTGGACAAACTAGACAAACTGGATGTTCTTGTTGATGATTTTGGTGGAGCGACCGCCATCAACGTTATGGCGCAACTCATGGAAAGAATGATGGCTTATGCTTATACGCCACAGCAGCGATCGCCCCTAGCTATTTACGAGGATTTGGAGAAAATAGTGCAGTTTGAGTGGATACTACCAACTTCTAAAATCAAGGAATTAACTGGAATTACCCCAAAAACTTCCAAGGGGGAAGAAGTTTTTATATTTGGTAGTTTCGCTTTTATTAGAACTGATAAGATTGGGCGCGAGACTGGCTGGAAAGTGGCAAAGAAAGAATTCGTAGAACAGCAACAACTACTTCAATCGTTTGCCAAACGTCGTGAACCAAAAAATTAACCCTGTGGTAAATTTACCACAGGGTCGCTAATTGAATTTTGGGACATCCTTACCTACCCGTACATATTCTATCTTGCAATCGGCGAACTGCTCAACGCTGGCATCTCCTGGCTACCAATCAACTTCGCCGCCATGTGTTGGGTATCACCTGGCAAGTGTAATGCGCCAATACTCAAACTGGCTGCCAGTACAGCTTTTAGTTCAGCTTCTGGCAAATACTCAATGACGATCGCGATCGCCTCCTTCAGTTGCTCAGAAATATCCTCAACTTCAACATCAATAATCTCAGCATCGACTGATTCAAGCGGCGCGGATTCCGCAACTAGTTCTTTTTTAAGAAAAGGAATCTCACCCTTGGAAGTTTTGCAAACAATCACGTCGCCGTGGTG
>DASQZD010000106.1:0-27757 GCA_035638855.1 Nodularia sp. (in: cyanobacteria)
TCACCCTCATTGCTGATTTACTCAAGGGTTTTTCCATTCATCTTCATCGTTGGAGTTCTTTTCCTCCTACTCCTGTTGATAGCTTTTATTACTCCAACTCCTGCTAGTTGTAAAAAACCTACACCTGTCAGGGGGACACCCATCCCACAAGAAAATACTCTCTACAAGGGTTTTGGAAAAAGCATATTTAAATTCGGTTGATGTTTAATAATGACTTCCGGTTTTTCTTTGATGGACAGCTGTCATACCATCTTTATTTAAAACTTTGCCATTCTCTACTGTGGCATAAACTAACCAATGGTCTGCCGATTCTAACCGACCTTGTACCGAACATTCCAAATATGCTAAAGCATCAGTGAGGATGGGCGAACCACTTTCGGTTTCCTCAGCAGCGACATCAGCAAATCTGTCTTGTCCTGGGCCAAAAGGTTTGAGGAAGTGTTTCATCAAGCCAATATGCTTACCTTCGGGGAGAATGTTGAGGACAAATTTATTTCCTGAGTGCATAAGCGTTTCTAAAGCCCGGTCTTTAGCTACAGCTATGGTTAAACCAGGAGGATTAAAGCTGGCTTGAGACACCCAGGAAGCTAACATGGCGCTGGATATATCCCCTTCATTGACTGTAACGACGCAAAGAGAACCCACGATGCGCCCAACTGCTTGTTCTACATTTGTGGCTGGTTGGCTGGGATCACGCACTTTTTTGGCTTTCTTCAACGCTTGGGCGAAGTCGGTTCCGGCTTCTTCACATAATTGTAAGGTGACATCATTGGGTTTGAATTTGACCCGAATAGCATCAAAACCGAATCTGTAACCCGCGTCTTTGAGTTTGTTTTCAATTAAATCAACGGCTTCTCCACTCCAGCCAAAGGAACCAAACACCCCAGCAAGTTTATTGTTTGTCGCGGTGGAGAGGACAATTCCTAATGCTGTTTGGACTGGTGTGGGTGCGTGACCGCCCAGGGTCGGTGAACCGATGACGAAACCAGCAGATTTTTCGACAGCAGCGCGGATTTCTTCGGGTTCTGTAAATTCACAGTTAATTGATTCAACGGCTACGCCAGCTTTAGTAATACCACGAGCGATCGCCTGTGCTAATGTAGCTGTATTTCCATAAGCTGAAGCATAAATCAATGCTACTGTCAAGTCAGCCGAAGCTTGCTGTTGAAGCCATTGGCGATAAGCTTTTGTCAGTTCGATTAAGCCATAACGGACTATGGGGCCATGTCCAGTTGCGTACATTCTTGTGGGTAAATCAGCCAGTTTATCTAATGCTGTTTCCACTTGACGCGCATGGGGAGCCATCAGACAATCAAAATAATAGCGTCGGTCTTCGTTGATGGTCTCCCAGCCTTCATCAAATACCTGATCACCACAAATATGCGCCCCAAATAGCTTGTCTGAGTAAAGAATTTCTGTTTGTGGGTCATAGGTGCAAAGCTGATCTGCATAACGGGGGTTAGGGGTGGGAATGAACTGTAAATCATGTCCTTTACCTAAATTCAGGGTTTCTTCCCCCCGCATGACGATAATTGGTAAATCCTGATTTTCTAAAGCACCGCGTAAATTGATCGCTCCAGGATTAGAACAGACAAAGGTAATTTGTGGTGCTAGTTCTAATAAAGCTTTGATGGTGGCGGCGCGGTTGGGATTAATATGACCCAGAATTACATAATCAATGGTGGTTAAATCCATCCGTTGCTGCAATGCTTCCAGGTAAATTTGCGTAAATGTTTCTCCTGGAGGGTCAATAAGAGCAATTTTATCGCCCTGAATTAGATAAGAATTGGCAGTTGTACCTTTAGCTAGGGCATATTCAATTTCAAATCTCAGTCTTGACCAACTGCGCGATCGCATGATTGTGGTATCTGTACCAATAGGGAGAACTTGAACATCACGGGGTTTATTTTCTGACATAGCCTTGGGTGTGAGGAATCAGGAAGTTTTATCTCACGCAAAGGCGCAAAGGCGCAAAGACGCGGAAATTTTCTTTGTACCTTGGCCTTTGTAGGTGAAGTAACTTAGTAATGGTTGCCGACTTTACGATGATGGACGGCTGTGAGTGCTTCTGGTTTGGATACTCGTCCTTCGTAAACGTTGCTATATACTGCCCAGTGGTCGCCGCAGTCCATTCTACTTACAACTTCACACTCCATGTAGGCTAAGGCATCGGTGAGGATGGGAGCGCCGTTTTGGGCTGGCTGAGTTCTCACACCTTCAAAGCGATCAGCACCAGGGGCGAACCGCTTTAAGAAGTGTCTCATCAGTGTTTGGTAATTGCCTTCTTCTAAGACGTTGAGGACAAAGCGATCGCCTACTTGCATGAGTGATTCAATTGCTCTGTCTTTGGCTACCGCAATGGATAATCCCAGAGGTTTGAAGCTGGCTTGACTGACCCAGGAGGCTAACATGGCACTGGAAACGTCGCCTTTTTTGGCAGTAATGATATATAATCCTCCACTGATTCTACCTAGTGCTTTGTCCAGGTCTACACTAAGAGATTTCATCGTTTTGATGCTGCGATCGCGTGTTACCCATTGTCCCAAGTCTGTACCCGCTTCTTCACAAAGTTGGTAAGTGTTTTCTGTCGGCGTTTGTTTAATGCGAATCGCTCGGAAAACTGTTGTTAAACCTAAGTTGCGGAATTTAGTTAGGAGAGGGTCTATGGGTTCGTCATCTCCTCCGCCTGTTTCAAAGATGCCGATCGCTTGTTTTTCTGTGGCAGATCCAATAATTGTACTCAGTGCTGCTTGGATATTACCATTACTCACTGCCGGCGGCATCCCCACGACAATTCCTGTACAACGGCTGACTAATTCCCGCAGTTCTTGTAAATCTATCCCTGAACCCAGGTCTACGATTTCCACAGCCACATCAGTTTTACTGATACCTTTGGCAATTGCTTGCGCTAGGCGATCGCTATACCCATATTCTGAAACGTAAAATATGCCAATAGCTGTTTCCGCTTTGCTTTGGCTTTGGCTCCAAGTCCGGTAACGTCCGGTTAGTTCGGCGACATTGTGAGATAATAAGGGGCCATGACCAGTGGCAATCATATCAATAGTTTTCAGTTCAGCCATGCGCTTCAGGGCAGATAAAACCGAGCGCGCATTTGGCCCCATTAAGCACTCGTAGTAATATTTAAAATCTGCTTCAATAGCTGCTAAATCTTCGTCAAAGGTACTATCTGAGCAATAATGCAGCCCAAAAGCATCACAGGTGTAGAGAACCTTGGTTTTGTGGTCGAAGCTGAATATAGTATCCGGCCAATGTAAATTTGGGGCAATCACAAATTCAAATTCGTGACCATTGCCTAAATCTAAGCGATCGCCATTTTTGACAATTTGGCGTTTAAATGGCTGATGGACTAAATTTTCTAGAAACTGAATTGCTACCTTAGAAGCCACAACCGTTATATCTGGAGCCATTTTCAGCAAATCTTTCACTAAGCCGCTATGATCTGGCTCGGTGTGGCTAATAATCAGATAATCAATGTCTGTGGGATTGATTAATCCAGTCAGAGTATCAAAATATAAGTGGCGAAACTTTTCGTGAGAAGTATCAACTAAAGCAGTTTGCTCACCGCGAATCAGAAACGAATTATAGGTAGTACCATTTTGTAACCCGAACTCAATATCGAAGCGATCGCGATCCCAGTCTAAAGACCGAATTGCCATAGTTTCTTCAGCAATTTCCACAGTCTCTATGGTGAGCCGTTTTTCAGTTCTTTCAGTAAGTGCTACCATAGTTGGCCTCCTTTACGCAATGAGTATATTTTCCCCTGGTTTTATTGTGACACGCCTTGATTATTAAGTTTTATTGAAAAATATAATGATTAACTTCAAAAAATTAAAACTGTGAAATCACACAGACCCAGAGGACACAGAGAGAATCTTTGGTTAGCTTTGGAAATTGGCAATTCGCGGTTACACTGGGCGTTATTTACAGATAAAAGCCTTAACTACACTTGGGATACTGACCATTTTCCAGAATCGTCAACACATAAACTAGCTCAATGTCAAACACTTGCTGATTTACCGCCAGAAATTTTTCCTCCCAGTTACAGCACTAGGGACGTAGACGGCAAAAATTCCCCCCATCCCCCAATATTCTTAGCCTCTGTGGTTCCCCAGCAAACTGCTATTTGGCAAACTCACCCTCATGTGCGCGTCATCACCTTAGAACAAATCCCCCTATTAAATATGTATCCCACTTTAGGCATTGACCGGGCGCTGGCTTTGTGGGGTGCGGGCAAAACTTGGGGCTTTCCGATATTAGCAATTGATGCTGGAACTGCACTCACTTTCACGGGCGCGGATACTCAGGAGTCTTTGGTTGGAGGCGCAATTTTGCCGGGACTGGGTTTACAATTTAGTACCCTGGGTCAAAATACCGGACAATTGCCACAGTTGGAAACAGAAATTATCTCTTTACCGCCACGTTTTGCCATGAATACAACAGAGGCTATTCAAAGTGGAATAATTTACACCTTATTAGCTGGAATTAAAGATTTTATTACAAGCTGGGAGCAGTTATTTCCTGACGGCAAAATTGTCATTAAAGGTGGCGATCGCATCTTAATAGTAAACTATCTAAAATTTCACTTCCCAGAAATTGCCGCCCGTTTAATCCTCGAACCAAATTTAATTTTCTGGGGAATGCGAGAAATAATCACAGATCCTAATTTCTCCCCTCTCCTTAATAAGGAGAGGGGCTGGGGTGAGGTTCCATATTTGATCCCCATTCCCTAAAAAACCTTAATTAGCCTGAATAAAATTCTGAATATCTCTAGCTAAAATCCCAGGACAACAACCAGTTAAATCATTTCCGACATGAGCAATTATTTTCAACTCAACTTGAGGAAGCAGTTGAGTATAAGTTTGACTTTTAACTACAGCATCAAGTAAATCCTGACCGCCTTGTAAAATTAAAACTGGAACTGCCATCAAGTGCAATCTTTTATGCAAAAATTCCGTTTCAATCTCTAACTCTCGCCGTTGGAATAATAAGTGACAAGCAGTAGGATATTTTAATAACTGCTGACGCAAACTCAAATCTTGTTCGATTTTTTCCTTCAACCCCAAAATTTTATTTAAAGGTCGAAACAATTTTAAGAGTTTCGAGAATATTGGTGGACTGCTGACTAATTTTCGCATTTTCTGGGCATATTTTTCTTGTCTTTCTATGCCTACACCTTCTGGCGCTAGTAATACTAAACCACAAACTTGCTCTGGATACTTTAAAGCATAGCTAGCCGCAATCCAACCGCCCAGAGAATAGCCTACTAAGTATACTTTTTTTAATCGCAGGGCGTGAAGAAACTCAGCAATACATTCCACCTGTAAATCAATTGAGTGATGAACATTAGGATTTTCTGACTCACCAAACCCTAATAAATCTGGTGAAAAACAATGGAAATGCTCAGATAATGACTCAATCACTGATACCCATTGACTGCTATCGTTCCAAGCACCATGTAAAAAAATTATCGGAGTACCTTCACCAGCTTCGCGCCAGAATAGTAGCCCTTGAGAGAGTTTCCTACGGGAGTTACGGAATAAGGTATCCATTTTAATTTCACGTTCAATCTTAAATCAAAAATAGCTTTACGCAAGTGTTGTTAAGCCATTTAAGTAGTCTTTTAACTGCCGAGTGTGGTCATGAGACATTTTTCCTGGAGGTAAAGAATCTGTAGAAAAAGCCTGGATATCCATAACCTCCAAAGTATCTTGAATCTCCATTTGTCCTTGAACTTCGGCTTCAACCACAACACAAATTGAATGAATGCGGGGATCTCGGTCAGGTGCTGAGTAAACTCCTACTAAACGGGTAATTTTCACCAACTCCAGTCCAGTTTCTTCAATCAATTCTCGGTTGACTGTTTTAGGAATATCTTCTCCCCAATCTACCATGCCTCCAGGTAAAGCCCAGCAGCCATCATCGCGCCGCTTAATCAAGACAATTCGACCATCTGGTAATATCGGAATAATACTAGCGCCAGTAATGGGATGACGGAAAATCATACCCAGTACTGTTTGACCTACACGCCATAAATTACGTGTGGACTGGACAACTGTGGCAAAAAAAAGCAAGAACATTCAAACTTCAGTTATATGTGTGTTGTGTCCTCTAATTTTCTACAATTCACATAAAATCCATGACTATCGGGTTGATTTTTGTAGAAAACAAATATGCCTGTATTTGAAGATTTTATGCTTGTGACTTTGTATATTATATCAATCTTCCCATTTCTTGCCAAAGAAGTTATTGAGTTTTTAGTATTATTTTATACATATATCCAGAGATAATTTAACTTGTCAGATCAGAGTATTATGCGTCTGGTCACAAGTAGCAGTTTATCTAAGATGTTAAATACAGCATATCAAACATCTAAACTTATTTTTGTGTTTGTGTAAACCTCAATGATCAACGCCTTGAAACTGGAGAAAGAATTTTGGGTACTATTGACATAAATAAATTAAATACGATAGACTAGTATACTGTTAAAAGTATGTGGATTTATAAACTAGGCCAAAAGTATATTAATGGCATAAGCAGCTAATATTGCTTATGTATGCCTAGTTGCATTTTTTTGTTGTTTATTAAATGAGGTGAACATGGCCAAGCGCCGTAACCCAAAAAAAGAAAAGGCGCTACGGAACCAAGCGTATGCCAGAAAGTTTCGTAAACGGACTACTACAGGCAGAATGCAGAGAAGGTTCCAACAAAGACCTCCGAAGAGTGAAGAAGAAGAAGGCGCAGCAGCAACTGATACTGATTAAGCCGGCTGTTGAAATCTTTATTATTTGAGTTTTTGAATTTTCAGGGCGTACATATATATGTACGCCCTGATTTGTTTATTGCTATAAGGTATTGGGAGCAGAAAAGGTAAGTGATATTGCCTACTCCCCACGGACCCTATTCACCAATTTGAGCGCGGGCTGTAGCAATTGCCTGATTAACCTGTTTAAAACCTGTACCACCGTAACTGTTGCGTGCTGCTACAACTTGACGGGGGGATATTGCTTCATAAATATCTGAGGAAAATGCTGGATGTAATTGTTGCCACTCTTCCAAGGTCAAATCTTTTAAAAGTTTACCTGCGGTAATACTGGTTTTTACTACTTTACCCACAAGATTATAGGCTTCTCGGAAAGGTATGCCCCTGGCTGCTAGATAATCTGCTACATCGGTAGCATTGGAAAAATCTTCAGCTACGGCTGCTGCTAAACGTTGGGTACGAAATTCTAAGCCTTCGCGCAACAATATTGTCATTGCTTCTAGAGAAGCTTTGATGGTGTGAACGCTGTCAAATAAACCTTCTTTATCTTCTTGCAGGTCTTTATTGTATGCCAGGGGTAGCCCTTTCATAATTACCAGCATTGCTTGGAGATGACCAAATACCCGCCCGGTTTTGCCTCGGACTAATTCTGGTACGTCGGGGTTTTTCTTTTGGGGCATAATGCTCGAACCCGTGGCACAACTATCTTTGAGGGTGATAAAACGAAATTCTTCTGATGACCAGAGAATTATTTCCTCGGAAAGACGGCTGAGGTGAACCATGATTAAGCTAGCAGCACAGAGAAATTCAATGGCAAAGTCGCGATCGCTCACTCCGTCCAAGCTATTAGCATAAATATTCTCAAAATGCAAGAGTTCGGCTGTGTAATGTCTGTCAATGGGGAAAGTCGTTCCCGCCAATGCACCACACCCCAGAGGCGAAATATTGACTCGGCGACAAACATCTTCCAGGCGTTCCCAGTCCCGTTGTGCCATTTGGAAATACGCCATGAGGTGATGAGCTAAACTCAGGGGTTGGGCGCGTTGTAGGTGAGTATAGCCAGGAATTAAAGTTTCAACGTGCTGTTCGGCTATATCTAGCAATACACCTTGAAATTCCCGCAAGTGATTTCGGATTTGTTGGATTTGATCGCGGAGATAAAGTCTGGTATCAGTGCCAACTTGGTCATTACGCGATCGCGCAGTATGCAGCTTTTTACCCACATCGCCCACGATTTCCGTCAATCGCCGTTCCACAGCAAAATGGACATCTTCCGCATCAATTCCCGGCTGAAATTTGCCTTGGCGGTATTCTTGGCGAATTTGTTCTAAACCCGCCACCAGTTGTTCACCCTCAGCTGGAGAAATAATCCCTGTGTGAGCCAACATTTTGGCATGAGCTTGAGAACCAGTCAGGTCATATTCGATTAATTCAATATCAAAACCTATACTGGCATTAAAACGAGCGATCGCAGGATGCAATGCTGATTCAAATCGTTGACTCCACGTTTGTTCTTTGGTCATAGATTCATCGGAAATTAGGAAGTGGAGAAGTGGAGATGTCTATTGAGAAAGACACAATAGAAATTTATCACTTATTTCCTTCCCCAGTCCCCAGTCCCTAGTCCCTAATCCCTAAACCTTAACCGTAACTTGTCAGATTCTTGAATATATAGCCAATGACTATGCCAATTAACAGCGCCCAGATTTGACCTGTGGTGACAAAGTTATTCCAAGCTCGTTGCATCTGACCTATAACGTCTGGATCGTTAATATTTTGAGCTAGCATCGTCAGACTTACTGGCAGTTGCCAAACTAACTGAGATATTACACCACTGAAGTAGTTCATAGCTTGATAATGTATGGGTGATGGACGGGAATTTTTGGTAGCCAGTTGTTGGTTTTTGACCAATAAACAATGACTCCGGACTAAAATCCCAAGTATAACTTAAGTGTAGCCACTCAAGATATAGAAGATGCCATCCGTAATTTCTCGGCTGTTCGCAAAATTTGCCCCGCTAGTATAGCAGCACCAAACCCATTATCAATATTCACCACACCCACACCAGACGCACAGGAGTTGAGCATTGTCAATAGGGGGGCTAAACCGCCAAAACTCGCACCATAACCGATACTAGTAGGAACAGCAATCACCGGACAATCTGCCAAACCGGCCACAACGCTGGGTAAAGCGCCCTCCATTCCAGCCACAACAATTAGAACGGATGATGATGAAATCAGATCGCGATTACTGAGCAAGCGGTGAATTCCCGCAACACCAACATCCCAAAGACGCTGTACCCGAAAGCCAGAAAGTTCTGCTGTTACAGCCGCTTCTTCAGCCACAGCTAGATCAGCCGTACCAGCCGAGAGAATCCCAATTAACCCGCCAATTTTTGGTTCGATGGTGGCGGTAACAATAGCACAAATTCGCGCCAATTCATAATACTGTAAATCTGTAATCTTGAGTTGTAGTGCAGTATAAACTGCTGGTTCAATGCGGGTGGCCATTACCACCGAGTTACGGAGGCGCATCACCTCCATAATTTGAGCAATCTGTTCGGGAGTTTTACCTGGTCCCCAAATTACTTCCGGAAAACCAGTTCTGAGTTCACGATGGTGATCAATTTTGGCAAACTCACCCACAGGTTCATAGGCTAAATCTTTGAGTGAATTTAATGCCATATCTGGGGTAACTTTACCATTGGCAACTGCTTCGAGGAGCGATCGCAAAGTTTCAGGTTGAGTCACAGTAATTTTAGATGAAGGGATGGAAAGATAAGGAAGTAGAGAATCATGTCACCTACTTGGTAACGTTAATTTCATGAATGTTCCAGAATGCGCCGCCCAAAGCCGAGTATTTGATATTGTCAAATTTATTACGCACTGCTGACAATGAAGAGGGATTAACCAAGTAAATAAAGGGTAAATTTTCCTGGGTAATCTTCTGGGTTTGGGCATAAATTTCTTTTCGCTTGGTTGCGTCTAATTCCCTCGCCGCTTGAATGTAAAGTTCACCAATTTTTGCCTCCCAAGGAGCTACTTCCCAGCCTTCGATGGGCTTTTGTCCGGCTTGGGGTTTTTGATTAAACATATGTAATCCACCTTCAGGGGCCCAGACATTAGCCCCATTATTCGGTTCTAAACCACCAGTCAATCCTAGTAAAGAAGCATCCCAGTCAAGGGTATTGGACAGCTTATCTGTATATGTATTCCATGCCAAAGGCGTGAAATCGACTTGCATCCCGATTTTGCCTAAATCTTGTCTAATTTGCGCTCCCATTGCTTCGCGGATACGGTTTCCGGCATTGGTCAGCAAAGTAAAGCGAACGCGATTTTCTTCAGCATCTAATAGTTGCCCTTGGGTATTATATTTAAATCCAGCTTTTTTCAGCAATTCCTTTGCTTTGTCTGGATTGTAATCGTAGGCTTTTAATCCCTCTTCAGGCGCAAGATAAAAGGGACTCTGGATGGTAAGTGGTGAATCTTGAGTTTTACCCAAGCCGCGAAAAGTATTATTAATCATCGTTTGGCGGTCAATAGCATAAGCTACAGCCTGCCTAAATTCCACTGTATTAAACCAACGTGATTTTATTGGATCTACTAGGGGTTTGCCATCTCTTCTACCTTTGTTGAGATTAAACAACACAAATGATGTCCCAGTAGCTGGACCACCGTTGTAAATTGTGAAATCACCCTGTTTTTCTTGTTTTTTGAGCAACGAAAAGTAATCTGGTGTGACTGCTACAGAATCTAAACTACCAGAACGAAATTGCAGCAATGAGGTATCTGTGGATTCGACAATTGGCCATACTATCCGTTCAATGTAAGGTTGAGATTCTCCTTGTATTCCTTTACGCCAATAGTAGGGGTTGCGTCGTAAAATTATACGTTGACTGGTGTCATAACGCTCTAATTTGTAGGGACCATTGACGATAATTTGCTCCACCGGAGTATCAACGCCCCACTTTGTCAGAAATATGGGCTTACCTTCTTGGTCTTTTGTCTTGATAGATTCTGCGAGGATATGAGCAGGTAAAATTGGTAGTCCGATAATTTCTAAAAAGGGTGCAAATGGTTCTGGAGTAGTAAATTGAACCCGCCGATTATCGATTTTTTTAACATTAGGTAATGCCCGACTTTCGCCAATCCGCAAAACATCTCTAGTATCTGTGGGAATTTCTTCATTCAAGTAAATGTTGTTGTAAGTAAAAACTACATCATCTACTGTTAATGGTTGACCGTCAGACCATTTTAAATTCTCTCTAAGAGTAAAGATAAATCCCAATTTATCTTCGGTAGTTTGCCATGATTCTGCTAAACTTGGCTCAATTTCACCAGTGATCGGGTTTTGGGTAGTTAAGCCCTCGTAAGTCAAACCAAATATATTGGGAACTTCTGAACTGAGGGCATAGTTAAAGGTTTTGGGGTCACTCAGAATGCTGTTTACTAACTGTGGTACTTGTGCGGCTGTACTTTTAAAGTTAGATGGGTTGCAAGCAGCAATTGTAATGGCTGTAAACGCAATTAGACTTATGAGTAACCAAGAACGTTTGGCTTGAGTAGAGATTTTTTTAGAGAATATCATAATTTCTCGTTTAGTTTGATGATCTAGACGTAAACCAGTCAAGAAAATGCTGTGTCATAGTAAAATATCTAATCCCAGCTTGACGTAAAGCCTTTCTTACTTGAGGTGTATCAAAATCGTTAGTATTATTACTAATAAATACTTTCTCATATCTACATTCATTAGCATGATTAAGAATACATTGTAAAATCAAATTATCCATAATATCTTTTTTAATAGGTAATGTTTCTGGATCAGTCAGCATTGTTTGACAAATATTCCGAATTCCATCGTTATGTAAATCTATTATTTTTGCCTTAGTTCTTAGATTCTCCATAGCGTTATCAAGGCGGGACTTAATATCATTTATTAAGCAGATATTTTCAATTGTTGCTTGCTCTAAGTGTCCTAGAAATGAATGAGCATGAACAGAAGTTTGATCGCGTGCTAATTCTCTAATTTTTTTCCTCATTTCCTGTTGAAATTGCAAACAGTTATTTTCTTCTATTTTATATGTACAAATAGATTCAATATAGCAAATACTTGGTATAAGTATCTCGACTGAATTAGGTGGATTACTCAGTAAAACTGATGCTTGTAAATCCTGCCCTTTCGCAATAGCCATCAAAAAGTTAGTTTCAATATAAATTTTTATCACCTATATTTACCTGATAATAAATGATTACTCATAATAATCATTTTGCGAATAAGTATCTCCTTGTTTTATCATATCTAGTAAGCCAATTGTTGCTAACTCTTCTGACGCTGGTGGTTTTACTGATTTCCAGTGATAAGCTAAATCCCGCAACCAAGCTTCTAAAAGCGTTATAAAATATAACGCAAATATTTTTTTTACAGGAAATTCTGCATCATAATACTTTAATATATTTACAGTTTTTAATGAAAGAATTTTTTTAAAGTCATTTTCCTGATTTACTTTAAAAATTTCAATTTCATCTAAATCTGCTAACATAGCAAAAGCATTATTTGCTTCTAGAGTATTCAAATATGATTTTAATTGTGAAATAGCGCTAGACTTCGTTTGAAGTTTTTGAGCTTTGGCTTCAACTATTAAGACAATTTCACCATGTTTATCTGTAGCGATAATATCCACTTCATGGTGACGAGTTGGCAATTTTATAGCTTCCATCATCTGAATGATCCCAACTAAATTGAGTATATTGACTTGAGACTTTAGTTTAGTTATATGCTAACAATTTCCTAATCACTAGCCATTAATAAAATTACCGCATAAGCACATATACCTTCTTCTCGACCAACAGGGCCTAATTTTTCGTTAGTGGTAGCTTTGATCCCAATTTGATTTGGTGCTAATTGTAAAACGGCTGCTAACTGATCACGCATTTTTTGAATATGAGGTTTCAATTTGGGACGTTCTGCTACTACTACCGAGTCAATATTGCCTATGTGCCAACCTTGATCCCTAATTAGCTGATGTACTTGACTTAATAGCACTAAACTATCCGCCCCTGCCCATTGAGGATCAGTAGGCGGAAAATAATGACCAATATCCCCCAGGGATAATGCTCCCAACATGGCATCCATAATGGCGTGGGTGAGTACATCAGCGTCACTATGCCCCAATAAACCCAATTCATGAGGAATTTGGATTCCTCCTAAAATTAAAGGGCGATCGCTCACTAATTTGTGGATATCGTAGCCGTTACCAATCCGAATATTCATAGTCATTAGTCAATCAATTTTAGATTTTAGATTTTAGATTTTGGATTAGACTGCAATCTCAAATCGCTTTCTCCAAAATCCAAAATTCTTTACTCTTTGCTCCCCACTCCCTTCTCTTCTCGCCATTTTTTGAGCAAATCGGGGCGGCGATCGCCTGTTCTTTCGATTTGTTGTTCATATCGCCATCGGGCAATTTCCGCATGATTCCCAGATAGCAAGACATCAGGAACTTTCCAACCGCGAAAATCAGCTGGGCGAGTGTACTGGGGATAATCGAGTAAGCCCTCCTCAAAACTTTCTGACTTGAGAGACTCAACTTTGCCCACAGTGCCAGGTAGAAGCCTCACCACACCATTAAGTAATGCCATTGAGGGAATTTCCCCCCCAGTGAGAATAAAATCGCCTAAAGACACCTCACGAGTCACTAAATGCAGCACCCGCTCATCTACCCCTTCGTAATGGCCGCAGATCACCACTATCTGGTCATAATTTGTCGCCAACTCTTTTAAGAGGGGTTGATTAATGGTTTGACCTTGGGGACTCATTAAAATAATCTCTCTGCGGGGTAGAGTTGGCAACGACTCCACAGCAGTAAAGATCGGTTCGGGCTTCATCAGCATCCCCACGCCTCCACCATAGGGTTCATCATCAGCCTTATGATGCTTATCAGTGGTAAAATCTCTGGGGTTTACCAGATTCACTTGGGCAATCTGTTTAGCTAAGGCTTTAGCCAGCAGCCCAGAACTTAAAACCGAGGTAAAACAGTCAGGAAAAAGTGTAACTATATCAAAGCGCACAGTAATTCGTATTCGAGAACACTAATCTTAAATTTGAATGTCTAGCAAACAGAATCAGTCAATGTAGGATAGAACTACAGATAAGTTTAATCAATAGTGACTAAAAGTACCAGAACTATTGATTTTGGCTACAATCAAAAGTTTTTCTAATTACTTAATTTGTGTTTAAATATTGTCACAAGTACATTTAAATTAATAATCTGACTAAGTTAACAACTTCAGTGGCTGCATGGGCCCAGCCTCAAAAAAAGCGTGTTAATGCCTGCTGGTCCCCAATACCAGAGGAAAAAGGGACATTTTTTACAAGGGGGAAACCCCCGCACAGAAGTGTCAACTCTAGTTTCCCAAGCATTATTTTGCCAGTCGGGAAAAAGTGTACAGGTGAATAACAAGGAACCCTGGCTTTGAGAAACAGCAACGGACATATGGATCAGGTCAGAAGTTAACTCGGCATTTTAATCTTGATCCTAACTTCGGAAAAGTTTCTGCTCAAAAAAGCAAAGTGCAAAAGTCATCAGCCTACTGATAGCTGGCGTGGACATAGCTACACCTTGTTAAATTCACCTGAAGTTGTTGACAGGAGAAACATAATGCCGCAATTAAAAGCTAAATCGCTGGAAATGAGGACACCCCAAGCAACTAAAACCGCCGTTCTGGTTATCGGAGGCGCAGAAGATAAAGTTCATGGACGCGATATCCTGAGAACTTTTGTTGGTCGTGCTGGTGCTAGTAAGGCCTATATTACAATTATCCCATCGGCTTCTCGCGAACCCGCTATCATCGGTGGTAGATATATTCGCTTGTTTGAAGAAATGGGTGCTGAAAAGGTCGAGATTTTAGACATCCGCGAACGGGAACAGTGCGAAAGTCCCCAAGTCAAAGAGTCATTGGAAGCCTGTAGTGGGGTATTTCTCACCGGAGGCGACCAATTACGTCTTTGCGGCGTACTCTCAGATACGCCGGCGATGGAAATTATCCGACAACGTGTGCGAGCCGGACAGCTTACCCTAGCAGGCACTAGTGCGGGGGCTGCTGTTATGGGACATCACATGATTGCTGGCGGTGGTAGTGGTGAAACTCCAAATCGTTCCTTGGTCGATATGGCAACGGGTTTGGGTTTTATCCCGGAAGTGATTGTTGACCAGCATTTTCACAATCGCAATCGCATGGGTCGCCTAATTAGTGCGATCGCAGCTCATCCCGACCGTCTCGGTATTGGCATTGATGAAGATACCTGTGCTGTATTTGAACGTGATGGATGGCTACAAGTTGTAGGCAAAGGCAGTGTCACCATTGTTGATCCTACTGAAGTTACCCATACCAATGAACCTCATGTGGGTGCTAATGAACCTCTAACTGTGCATAATTTACGACTGCACATCCTCAGCTATGGCGATCGCTTCCACCTGTACCAGAGGACTGTATTGCCTGCGGTGCATCGGATCTCTAGCTGAAGGAATAGAGTATGGTCGGTTACACTGTGTTGTTGCTTGCTGTGGAAGACATCGCTGACTTGGTTTCCTACGGTTGTAGAAAAATAGTGAGGATACCATGAAAAAAGAAAAAACTGTTCATAATAAACAGTTGAGCGGTCAATTTCAGTAAGAAACTAGAATTTTGGTTCCGAATCTCCATCTACCTATTCCCATGAGAATCCTCAAGATCCAGACCTTACGTGGCCCAAACTACTGGAGCATTCGACGCCACAAGCTGATCGTCATGCGCCTCGATTTAGAAAACCTTGCCGAGAGTCCCTCCAATGAAATTCCTGGCTTTTATGAAGGATTAGTAGAGGCGTTACCAAGTCTGGAGGGTCACTATTGCTCGCCTGGCTGTCGCGGTGGTTTTCTAATGCGGGTCAAAGAAGGCACCATGATGGGACACATCGTAGAACACGTAGCCTTAGAACTCCAGGAATTAGCTGGAATGCATGTCGGCTTTGGGCGAACCCGTGAAACTGCCACACCTGGAACTTTCCAGGTAGTGATCGAGTACCTAAATGAGGAAGCGGGACGCTACGCTGGACGAGCAGCTGTGCGGCTGTGCCAAAGTATCGTTGATAGAGGTCGTTATCCAAAAGCAGAACTCGATCAAGATATTCAAGACCTGAAAGATTTATGGCGTGAATCTTCTTTAGGGCCTTCTACAGAAGCAATTGTCAAAGAAGCTGAAAAAAGGGGTATTCCCTGGACACAGTTGAGCGCGCGCTTTTTGATTCAAATGGGTTACGGCGTGAATCAGAAGCGAATGCAGGCAACAATGACCAATAACACTGGTATTTTGGGTGTGGAACTAGCTTGCGACAAAGAAGCTACCAAGCGCATTCTCGCGGCGGCTGGCGCTCCAGTACCCAGAGGTACGGTGATTAACTTTTTAGACGACCTAGAAGAAGCTATTGAGTATGTTGGCGGCTATCCCATCGTGATCAAACCATCAGATGGTAACCACGGGCGTGGTATTACCATTGATATTAGAACCTGGGATGAAGCTGAAGCAGGTTACGAGGCGGCAAGACTTGTTTCGCGGTCAATTATTATTGAGCGCTATTATGTTGGGCGAGATCATCGCGTACTAGTTGTAGACGGCAAAGTTGTAGCAGTAGCCGAACGCGTTCCAGCTCACGTAGTTGGTAACGGCAGATCAACTATTGGCGACCTGATTGAAGAAACTAACCAAGACCCCAATCGCGGTGACGGTCATGATAATATCCTCACCAAAATTGAGGCAGACCGCAACAGCTACCAACTTTTAGAAAGGCAAGGCTACACTCTCAATAGTGTACCACCAAAGGGAGTAATTTGTTACTTGCGTGCAACAGCTAATTTAAGTACAGGTGGTAGTGCTATAGATCGCACTGATGAAATCCACCCGGAAAATATTTGGCTGGCACAAAGAATAGTAAAAATTATTGGTTTGGATATCGCCGGACTGGATATTGTCACTACAGATATTAGTCGTCCTCTGAGAGAGATGGATGCTGTAATTGTGGAAGTGAACGCTGCACCTGGTTTTAGAATGCACGTTGCTCCAAGTATTGGCACTCCCCGCAACGTTGCGGGAGCAGTGATGGATATGCTGTTTCCCAACCAACAGTCGGGACTGATTCCGATATTGAGTGTCACAGGTACTAATGGTAAAACTACTACTACTCGACTATTAGCACATATTTATAAGCAGACAGGTAAAGTAGTAGGATATACAACCACTGATGGGACTTATATCGGTGAATACTTAGTAGAAGCTGGCGATAATACAGGACCACAAAGCGCTCATGTAATTTTGGAAGACCCAACTGTACAAGTAGCGGTGCTGGAAACGGCTCGTGGTGGTATTCTTCGTTCTGGACTAGGGTTTGAAATGGCTAACGTCGGTGTAGTGTTGAATGTAGCTGCTGATCATCTAGGCATCGGCGATATAGATACTATCGATCAGTTAGCTAACCTCAAGAGTGTCGTAGCCGAAGCCGTATTTCCTGATGGCTACGCAGTGCTGAACGCTGATGATCACCGGGTTGCGGCAATGGCTGAGAAAACCAAAGCTAATATTGCCTACTTCACAATGAATCCTGATTCGGAATTAGTGCGGAAGCACGTCCAAAAGGGAGGAGTAGCAGCAGTTTACGAAAATGGCTATCTGTCAATTGTCAAAGGTGATTGGACGCATCGCATCGAAAGGGCAGAAAATCTTCCCTTGACAATGGGTGGACGTGCGCCGTTTATGATTGCCAATGCTTTAGCAGCTAGTTTGGCAGCCTTTGTGGAAAACGTCACCATTGAGGAAATTCGGGCTGGCTTGAAGACCTTCCGGGCTTCGGTAAGTCAAACGCCAGGACGGATGAATTTATTTAATTTAGGGAAATACCACGCTTTAGTAGACTATGCTCACAATCCAGCTAGTTACGAAGCTTTGGGTTCTTTTGTCCGGAATTGGACTACAGGAGAGCGCATTGGCGTAATTGGTGGCCCTGGCGATCGCCGCGATGAAGATTTTGTTACTTTGGGTAAATTATCAGCAGATATTTTTGACTACATCATTGTCAAAGAAGATGATGACACCAGGGGACGGTCACGAGGGTCAGCTTCGGATCTGATTAGTAAAGGTATCACCGAAGTTAATCCCAATTGTCGTTATGAGTCGATTTTGGATGAAACTGCTGCAATTAATAAAGCTTTAGATATGGCTCCGGATAACAGTCTGGTGGTAATCTTGCCAGAAAGTGTCAATCGAGCAATCCAGTTAATTAAGTTGCGCGGTTTAGTGACAGAGGAAATACAAGAACAAAATACCTCCGCGACCATTACCGATAGTCAAAATGGGCTGACATCTTCTGTGATTAATACTTTGCTTTAGTCCCACAGTAGAGACGGGGTTATCGCGTCTCTACCATTGGCTATTGCTTTTCTTGTTCAGCAGTGGTGTCATCATCATCAGAGTTCAATTCTTCCTTAAAACCCCGTAAGGTTTTACCAAGTGCATTTCCCAATTCAGGAAGTTTTTTAGGGCCGAAAATTACAATGGCGACTATGCCAATTATGACTACTTCCGGCCATCCCAGTCCAAACATTGTATTTCTCCTGTCAAGGGTACTTGATTCACTATAGACATTAAAAGACTACTTATTGAGTTATTTCTACGCTTAACCAATCACTTAATTCATGGGCTAGCCATTCTACTTCCTCTTCAGATTGAATAGAACCCGAATGGACACCAAGCTGATACTTTTGTACTCCTGCCCAAATCTCTAATTGCCCTGACACTGTACTGTTACCTTCAGAATCTTGAATAATGTGTCTGGGAAGATAAACAACTTTAGTAATACTGTCTCTGGGGGCTGGCCGGGGACGATGGAATTTAAATCCCCATAATTCATATAGCAAGGAAATTTGCTGGTGATTTAAATGCAGTCTAATGTTGCCAAATAAACACATTAATAAACCATAGATCATCAAAAAGCCAACCCCCCAAAAGGGTAGTGAGAATAAAGCAAAGGTGAGGTTGATCGGAAAAGGGCCAGAAAGAGCGCCAATTGTCCACAACAGGATAAAGGAATTCCAGGCGATCGCAAAAAAACCTAGGAATGGGATCCATAACTGAAAGCCAAGGGGTGGAATCAGAATCTCTAGATGATCCCAGTTCTTGGTGAGTTGAATTTTACTTCCAGCAGGTTTGACAATATTTATGGCATAGGGACTCTTTAACTCAGACTCATTTAAAGCTTTCAAAGCTTCCACAGCAGAACTTGATCGCCGTTCCAGATTCGGTTCAGTCATCCACTGTAACCAGCGCGTCAAGCCGGGACTCAGATGAGTTAGTTGCTCAAATTGAATGCGAAAATCCTTTTGGGGTAAATCGGCGGGATGATGACCGGTGATTAAATAAATTAAAGTTGCACCTACACTATAAAGGTCAGAAGCCGGAACAGTGCGCGCCCCAAATTGTTCTGGAGGCATATAACCATAAGTACCTACTACAGTCCTAGTTCCGCCTTCAGCCGCGAGGACAGTTTGCACTGAACCAAAATCCACTAGATAAACTTGACCGACGCTATTCCCAGAACGCTCACCCAATAAAATATTGCTAGGCTTAATATCACGGTGAATTACAGGTGGATGCAGTCCATGTAAGTATATGAGAATTTCTAAAAGGGCTGTGGCTACCTGTTTGACTTCAGCTTCTGTAAAACTCCGCCCAGCTTTTAAGTATTGTTCTAAGGTTTGGGCTGGAACATAACTCTGTACGAGAGCAAATCCTCTAATGTTGGGTGAATTTACTTCAAAATAGTCTAAATAGCGCGGGATAGCAGGATGGGACAAAGATTTTAATGTTTCGGCTTCACGCTCAAACAGCTTCAAATCATCCCATTCAAAGTCACTATTAAACGAGAGTAACTTAACGATTACCAATTCCCCAGTTACTTGATCCCTAGCTAATAGCGATCGCCTCCCGGATTTTTTTCCCAATAGCTGCTGGACTTCGTAGCGGTCGCCTACAATTTCGCTGACCATGATGATTGCTGATAACTGTGTGTTTAAACGCTTTTTTAGCTGATGGCTTGTCAGGCCAAGCTGATATCTTTAGTATAATTGTGTGTTTCTATGCCTTCCCAACTTTGGCCTTATATTACCCCTGGTATTCCCGATGAATTGTTTGAGCAATTGCCAGGTATTCCCTTCAGCCAGCGAGAAGTGCGGCTATTATTGATTTCTCAACTGCGGCTCAAGCCTGATTCAGTATTATGGGATATTGGGGCGGGAACAGGGACAATTCCTGTAGAAGCCGGGCTGCTGTGTCCTCAAGGAAAGATTATTGCAGTGGAACGGGATGAAGATGTAGCCAAATTAATTAAGCGCAACTGCGATCGCTTTGAAGTCAAAAATGTCGAAGTAATTGAAGGTAGCGCCCCAGAGTGTTTGCATGATCTCAAAATAGCCCCTGACCGCGTTTGTATTGAGGGTGGAAAACCCATACAGGAGATTTTACCAGCCGTATGGCATTATTTGCCTCCATCAGGTAGGGTGGTCGCCACAGCCGCTAATCTCGAAGGCTTGTATGCTATTTCTCAAAGCTTCTCGGTATTGCGAGCGAGAAATATTGAAGTCGTCCAGTCTGCGGTTAACCGCTTGGAAACGCGTGGCTTTTCTCAAACCTTTGTCGCTGTTGATCCCATTTTTATCCTCAGTGGTGAGAAACTAGACTAAATTGGGGACTGGGAACTGGGGACTAGAGACTAGGGACTAGGATCGAAAAGTTTTTCTAATAGCCAATCCCCAATCTCCAATACCTCATTCAAAATAGTTTTATGCCTTGGTCTCGGATTATTAGTGGAATTGTCGCGATCGCCCTTGCTCTGGTGGCTACCCTTTTGGGTGGTTGGTACTTTACGATCGCCATTGCGATCGTTGTTTTTTTAGGTCAAGAAGAATATTTTAATTTGGTACGAGCTAGAGGGATTTTTCCTGCTGCTAAAACCACCATATTTGTTAGCCAAGCCTTACTGGTGATTTGTAACGTTAATGAAACTTTGGCTGATGCTGTAATGCCCATCGCTGGGACGTTGATTTGTTTTTATTTACTGTTTCAGCCGAAAATGGCGACGATTGCCGATATTTCGGCTTCGATTATGGGACTATTTTATGTAGGCTACTTATCAAGTTACTGGGTAAGATTACGCACCTTGGGTAGTTTAGCCCAGAGTAATCTTCCTTTCGGTGGTTACTGGCCTACAGATTGGACGGATATTTTACAGCAAAAAAGTTTTGCCTCTCTACCACAAGGTTTGACTTTGACACTGTTGACTTTCTTGTGTATTTGGGCATCTGACATTGGTGCTTACGTGATTGGTAAATTCTTCGGAAAAACCCGTTTGTCTGACATCAGTCCCAAAAAAACAGTTGAAGGTGCAGTTTTTGGCATCACCGCCAGCATTGTCGTAGCGGTAGCGGGAGCCTATTATCTGGATTTGCCAAAATTTCTATTCACTGGTGTAGTCTTGGGTTTACTGATTGGTATTGCTAGTCTTTTAGGCGACCTCACCGAGTCTATGCTCAAGCGTGACGCTGGAGTTAAGGATTCGGGACAGTTGATCCCCGGTCACGGTGGTATCTTAGACCGCACCGATAGTTATATCTTTACAGCCCCCTTGGTGTACTATTTTGTGACGCTCCTATTACCGTTGATAGCAGATATGTGAATTGGAACCTGGGGACTGGGGATTGAGAAGTTTTTTCCCCCTACTCCCTACTCAAGGATTGACATTAATTCTTCCTTGGCATACCAGCTTACCAGGGGTCAAACTAAGTTCTTGAATATCGACATCTGAGCCAAGATCGAGATTGTAACTCTGCTCACCCTCTAAAAGTGGGATTTCATTTTGGGTGACTTGGATCTGTTCGAGTTTCAATTCATGACCGCCGATTAATTGTAATTTTAAATAAATCTCAAGAGGTCTGGGTTCGCTGACAGGTGACATAATAGCTTTAAGTGTAATTTCATTATTGCCCAGGATTATTTTTTGCCAAGAAATTGAAGATGATAAACAAGATTCTGGTAAGATTTTAAATACGAGATCATTTAAAGCAGTAGATAATAGTTCAGATGATAGAGAAGTATTGAGATCCTTTTCATCAATGAGGAGATTACCAATTACTGGTACTGTTTCTAATATTCTTAGTTGTTGCCCCTTGAGTATCTGTCCGATATTCACCTGAATATTTTCTGCTACGAGTTGAATTTTTGTAATATTAAGGCCTTGATAAACGGCATCACTAGCAGAAATAGATATCCAAGGAATACAGCCAGCAAGAAGTTGGCGATCGCCTCCTTTAGTCTCCACTGACAACTCCGATACTTGGCTGACTTGTGATTTTAACCAGAGCTTGAGCGCTGTAGTCAGCACGTTTGTAATTATGCGAATTTTGTGTGAATTTTTAACTGGGGAATTTTTATCAGGCATTTCACCACTTTATTGATGGATATTTGCTTAACCGCTAACGTAACTGAAATCAGCTTTAAATGTAACATTGATGGCTAATCAGTACAAAATACAAATATTATGTTTATTATCTAAAAACTGCAAACCATAGATCAGAGGGTACACAGTAATTCCAACATGGAGGCACGGCTACAAAAAATTCTAGCTCAATGGGGCATTGCCTCACGTCGCGAATCTGAAGAAATGATTCGGCGATCGCGTGTGCGGATAAATGGGGTATTAGCAAATTTAGGTCAAAAAGTTGACCCCGAACGAGATAAAATTTCAGTAGATGGTAAGCTAGTATCACCTCAGCAGCGACCGCCTTTAATATATTTATTGCTACACAAACCAGCAGGGGTAGTTTCCACTTGCTACGACCCTCAAGGAAGAAAAACCGTTTTGGATTTACTCCCCCCAGAATTAAGCAAAGGTTCAGGTTTGCACCCAGTTGGTCGTTTAGATGCAGAATCTACAGGAGCATTAATTTTGACAAACGATGGCGACCTGACCTTTGGACTCACGCACCCCAGTCACAGCATTCCCAAGACCTATGAGGTTTTAATCAAGGGACATCCTGACGCAGCAGTTTTAGAAATGTGGCGTAAAGGTGTGGTCTTGGAGGGGAGAAAAACACGTCCCGCTACAGTGCGTTTAATAGAAAGTCTTGCAAAAAATAGCCATTTAGAAATAGTTTTGAAAGAGGGAAGAAACCGACAAATTCGCCGTGTAGCCCAACAATTAGGATATCCAGTGATTAAGCTACATCGGACTTCCATCGGTTCAATTCAATTACAAATGCCAAAATTACCCTTTTTAGCTGAGGGTAACTATCGTTTTCTTCAAGGTGCTGAAATTCGCTGTTTGAAAGAGTATATTAAGCATCTACCAATTAAAGTTCAGCAGATGTCAGGAGCGCAAAAAAAGCATGAAATGGCTAAAAAGTAAAGAAAAAAAACAGGGTAAACTTTCATTAAAAGAACAACAAGCGAAAACATTGGCAGAATTGGGCGATCGCCTCTCAGCTTCTCGTCAAGAACGGGGGTTATCACTGGAACACATGGTAGGTTTGACTAAAATTCCCATGAAGTTGTTACAGGCCATTGAAGAAGGTAAATTAGATGACTTACCAGAACCTGTTTATGTCAAGGGTTTAATCAGGCAATTTGCCGATGCCTTAAATTTTAATGGAGTAGATTTTGCCAGCAGTTTTCCTCTTGGTTATCAACCAGTCAATTCACGGATTACCAAGAAAAAACACTCAATGAGTGTACTACGTCCTCTGCAAACGCAGTCAATCAGTTTACTACGTCCTGTTCACCTTTACTTTCTTTACATATTTGTCATTGTATGCTCCGTAAGTAGCTTATCTCATTTACTGAATAATAATGGTTTGAGCAACAGCAATCAACAGGCAGGACTAGAAACTGTTTTAACACCAGAGCCAAATCAATTAAATTCTCAATCAGCAATCAAATTACAACCTATTAGCGATAACTTTTACTCCACCAATAGCAGTAAATCAGTACATATTGGTGTCACCTTAAAAGCATCATCCTGGATACGTGTAGTAGCTGATGGGAAAACCGAGTTTGAAGGAATTCTCCCAGAAGGAACTCAGCGCACATGGAAAGCCCAAGAAGAAGTAACGGTGAAAACCGATAATGCGGGTAGTGTGTTCATGAGTGTTAATCAGCAAAAAGCCCAGATCATGGGAGAACCCGGAAAAGAGCGGGAGATTAAAATAGCTGCTAAACCTAGACCTTGAAGAGGAGATAGGGACTAGGGAATATAAAATTTGAGATTTTGGATCAAACTGCAATCTCAAGTATTCGCGGCGCTGCTTACCCTGAGAACATCGCCAATCCAAAATCTAAAATTAATTGACTGGGGACTGGAAACTGGGCAATAGAAGCTTTTTACTCATTTAGGCTGGGGTGCGCGTCCATAAAGTTGAGTCAGATTTTTGAGGCGATCGCCTAATTCTGGTGTTAATAATGACGGCTGATAACGCCAATCCCAGTTACCTTCAGCAGTGCTGGGAAAATTCATCCGCGCCTCAGTTCCCAAACCGAAAATATCCTGCAAAGGAATAATTGCTTGATTAGCAATAGAACTCAAAGCTAGTCGAATTACATCCCAGTGGATACCTTCAGGACTGATACAACCTAAATAAAGTAGTAAATTACGCTTTTCCCAATCGCTAGCTTGATTGAACCAGCCTAGAGTTGTGTCATTATCGTGAGTTCCAGTGTAAACTACAGCATTACGTGTGTAGTTGAAAGGTAAAAAAGCATTACCAGGATCAGAACCAAAACCAAACTGCAAAACCTTCATACCGGGAAATTCATACTTATCCCGCAGTGCTTCTACTTCTGGGGTAATTACCCCCAAATCTTCAGCTAAAATCGGTAGCGTACCCAATTTATTTTTAATCGCAGCAAATAACTCATCTCCTGGGGCTTTCATCCACACTCCATTCATGGCTGTTTCTTCTCCTCGTTCCACAGCCCAATAAGCCTCAAACCCCCGGAAGTGGTCAATGCGAATTACATCTATATAATCCAGCATCGCTTCAAAGCGACCCATCCACCACTTAAAGTCTTGTTTTTGTAATTCTTCCCAGTTATAAACCGGATTACCCCATAATTGACCAGTTTCACTAAAGTAATCTGGTGGAACTCCCGCCATTAACGCCGGTTCTCTCGTCTCTTCATCTAGACAAAAGATATTGGGGTGCGCCCAGACATCAGCGCTATCTTGGGCTACATAAATAGGAATATCGCCAATAATATAAATCCCGCTCATGTTGGCATAAGATTTCAGTTCTGACCACTGGCGGAAAAATTCAAATTGGACATACTTATAATAATGAATTTCAGAGGTTAATTTTTCCCTAGCTTGATCGATTGCGGCTGGTTCACGCTTGACAAGTTCCGCCTCCCAAGTATGCCAACTGGTATTATTATGAGCATCTTTGAGCGCCATAAATAAGGCGTAATCATCCAGCCAATAGGCTTTGCTGTCACAAAAACCGGCAAATGCGGTTTTTTGTAAAGGTGTTGCTTTAACTTGAAAATTTTCGCAAGCTTTTTTGAGGAATCCAGTCTTGATTGAGTGTACTTGGTTGTAATCTACCTGAGATTCGTTAAATACTGGTAAATTAGCAAAGTCCTCTTCAGCTAATAAACCCTGTTCTTGCAGTTGTTCTGGACTGATGAGCATGGGGTTTCCCGCCATTGCTGAATATGAAGCATAAGGAGAATTACCGTATCCAGTCGGTCCTAATGGTAAAACTTGCCAATATTGCTGGTAACTTTCTCTGAGAAAATCAATAAATTTATAGGCTTCTAACCCTAAATCTCCAATACCAAATCGACTAGGAAAAGATGTAGGATGCACCAAAATACCACTGGATCTAGGAAAAGGCATATTTAACTTCAAATATAGAAACAAGTTATCCAATCGAATCTATCATGGTCAGGTCAGCATGGAAAGCTGTCGGAAGATGGAAGAATATAGCGAATTGAGGGAGATTTTCCCCAATGTTTCATGACCAATGACCGAAATTTAAAATTTTCAACCCCCTAGATTTATCTGTTGAGTCAATCCAAAATCCAAAATCTAAAATCTAAAATTGTATGACTTATAGAAATCCTGCACCGACGGTTGATATCATCATTGAGTTGGTGGATAAACCACATCGCCCGATAGTGTTAATTGAGCGGCATAATTCTCCTTTGGGATGGGCTATTCCTGGTGGTTTTGTTGATTATGGTGAGGCTGTGGAAGTGGCGGCGCGGCGGGAAGCTGAGGAAGAAACGGGTTTGCAGGTGGAGTTAATTGAACAGTTTTTGGTCTATTCTGACCCTAAGCGCGATGAGCGTCAGCATACAATCAGTATTGTGTTTTTGGCAACTGCATCGGGGGAACCAATGGCTGGTGATGATGCTAAGAATGTAGGGGTTTTTGAGTCTTGGCGTGTTCCGAGTAATTTATGTTTTGACCATGACCGGATTTTGCAGGATTATTGGCAATATCGGCATTATGGGCTGCGTCGGAGGTTGGGTTTTGATTAACGAACCGCCAAGTCGCCAAGTACGCCAAGAGAAGAGATAATTTCTGCGATTATACTGGGTTAGTGGTCTTTTAGGGTGCATTATGGATGCTGAGAAATTGTTGGAGAAATATGCACAAGGTCATCGGGACTTTAGAAGTGAAAATTTAAAAGGGGTAGACCTAAAAGGTACAGAATTAAATGAGATAATTCTGTACAAAGCAAATTTAAATGGTGCAGATTTAAGTGAGGCAATACTAAAAAAAGCTAACCTTTCACAAGCAAGTCTTTCTAGAGCATCTTTAAAATGCACAGATTTAAGTCGAATTCAAGGCGATTCGCTGAATTTATCTTGGGCTGACCTTAATGGCGCGGATTTAAGTTACGCAAATTTAAAAGAGGCAAATTTCTTTAGGGCAGACTTAACAAAAGCAAACTTGATCCAGGCTGATGTCACTAACGCATTATTTGAAAATGCCAACCTCCAAAAAGCTCAACTTCGGGGAGTCAGTCTGGAGAATTCTAATTTATCAGGGGTGAATTTAGCTGAGGCGGATTTAGTTGGTGTATCTCTAGAACAAGCAAACCTTCAAGAAGCCTGTTTACAAGGAGCCAATTTAAAAAGAACCAATCTTTCTAATGCAAATTTAATGATGGCAAACTTTGATGGTGCCAATCTGAAAAAGGCGAATTTAACAGGAGCCAATATCTATGGAGCCAGCTTTAAAAATGCTGACCTAACTGGTGCGATAATGCCTGATGGGGAAGTTTACCAGCCCACAACCTCTGAGGAGGAAATTGGTCAGCCAGAAACATTATTAGAAAAAGTGATATTTATGACTCGTGAAGTAATTAAGACTGATAACGCACCGGCTCCAGTCGGACCATATAATCAAGCGATCGCGGCTTCCGGTAAAATGATCTTTGTAGCTGGTCAAATTGCCATTGACCCCAGGCTAGGTGATGTCGTCTACACGGATGACATAAACAAGCAAACGGAGCAGGTAATGGCTAATATGGAGGCTATTCTGATTGCATCTGGTGCAACCTTTGAAAACGTTGTCAAAACCACAGTATTTTTAGCTGATATGAATGATTTTGCCGCAGTCAATGCGATTTATGCAAAATATTTTTCTGAAGATACAGCCCCAGCGCGTGCTTGTGTGCAGGTTTCTCGCCTACCCAAAAATGTTTTAGTAGAAATTGATTGTATTGCAGTAATTTAATATACTCTTGCTCCCCTCCTCGCTTGCGGCTATCCATTACCCGGATCTTTCTTAATAATCAAACAAGATACTTAACATAAGCAGAAAAAGCTTGCTAAGTATAGTGTGGAGAGAACAGAATCGGGTAATGGAATCATGGAAAAGTGGGCAGCCAAG
>DASQZD010000107.1:0-107499 GCA_035638855.1 Nodularia sp. (in: cyanobacteria)
TCAGTTCAAAATGCCACACCTGTATCTTTAAAATTCTTAACGTTTCAAACGATTCAAATACCACTAGGTTTAGTTCTGGCTTTCAGCGCTGGTGTGGGTTTAATTGGCATGGCATTACTGCAACCTTTCTGGGGTCTTGCCAGTTCTGGTTCGCGTAAATCTCGATTGGATGATGATGCTGAATTTTTCGTTGATGATGAAGATTTTTGAAGCGTGGGTAAAATTTATTGAAAACAATACCCATAAGTTGATTGAAATTAGTGCAAAAACAAGTGATATTATTGAAGTAGTTCAAGACTTTGCTGATAGATAAATTTCTCGCTAGAGTAGAAGAATAAGTCTAGCTTTAAACGAAATGCAGTATAAAAACATTATTACTATTGAACCAGGAAAACGAGGTGGTAAACCTTGTATTCGCGGAATGCGAATTACTGTATATGACGTTTTATCTTATCTTGCATCTGGCATGACGAACGAGGAAATACTGAATGATTTTCCTTATTTGACACAAGAAGATATTTTGGCTTGCCTCAGCTATGCGGCAGATAGAGAAAAGCAAATGCTGACAATGCCAGCATGAAGTTACTTTTTGACCATAATTTATCACCTCGGTTAGTAGATCGACTGGCTGATATTTACCCAAACTCTCTGCATCTTTTTGTCTTAGGGTTGGATCAAGCAGGTGATCTAGTCGTGTGGGAGTATGCGCGACAAGGTGGATTTACTGTTGTAACGAGAGATGCTGATTTTAATGAGTTGAGCATTTTGCGAGGGTTTCCACCTAAAGTAGTCTGGATTCGTCGTGGAAATTGCTCAACAAATCAGATTGAGGACATTTTGCGATCGCATTTACAGGATATCCAATCCTTGGAAAAAAATGTAACTTTGGGAGTTTTGACACTGTATTAAAAAATCACTTTGATTTGTAATCGCCAGAATTTTTAAATTTAATTTTTTTGCTCAACATATTCAGGTTTGGTAATAATTCCAAATCCTAATTTAACTTGCATATTTTAGTCAAATAATGTTAACGACAGAGATTTAGATCGCCGACTTCTTGAAGAAGTGGGGTATGTTGTAGTTTATATTTGTTGTTGCAAATGTGAAGCTATCAGATCATAGTAATTGTGTGTCAAATTTATTACAACTAATTCATTTTTGTCATATACTTAATTTTCTGTGTCATTATTAATAACATTAGCAATAATTTGATTAACCTTGCATAACGACTATAAGCAGGCATTAACACTTATGAAAGCATCATTACCTGATAACGAAGCTGAAAGAGTTGAGGCGCTTTTAGAGTATAAAGTTCTTGACACCCAACCTGAAGAGTCTTTTGATGAACTGACTCGTTTAGCTGCGTATATTTGCCGTACTCCCATTGCATTGGTCAGTTTGGTTGATACCAATCGTCAATGGTTCAAATCTAAAATTGGTTTAGAAGCCCTAGAAACCACGCGTGATATAGCATTTTGCGCTCATGCTATTTTGCAAAAAGATGTTTTTATTGTTACTGATGCCAAAACTGATGAACGATTCGCTACTAACCCACTAGTAACATCAGACCCCAAGGTCCGGTTTTATGCGGGTATACCTCTGACTAATGTTGAAGGTCACAATTTGGGAACGCTTTGTGTCCTTGACCAAGTACCGCGAAATCTGACAGAGGAACAAGTCGATGCTTTACGCATTTTAGGCAATCAAGTTATTAAGCAACTGGAACTGCGACGCAATTTAACCAGTTTATTACTCGTAAATCAGGAACGTCAGCAATCAAAAAAAGCACGTTTTAAATTTTTCAAAAAGGTTGCTGGAGGATTTGGGTTAGCATCAGCAATTCTTGTCGTCATTGGTTTTGTTTCTTATCAGAATACAAAAACTTATCTGGAAATTAGTAATCAACAGCAAAAAATCTTAGAAAAAATCAATGTTCAAGAAAAAATACTTTCCTTGATGACGGATGCTGAAACTGGACAACGTGGTTATATTATCACGGGTGATCAGTCTTATTTAGAACCTTATCAATTGGCAGTTCCCAAGGTTGGTCAACAACTTCAAATACTGAAAAAATTAACATCAAATCAACTTAATCAACAAAGACAGTTGAACACCCTAGAAGGTTTGATATCAACCAAGCTGGCAGGAATTAAACAGAATATCGAGTTAAGACAAAACCAGGGATTTGAGGCCAGTTTACAGATAATTAAAACTAATCGAGGCAAAAATGTCATGGATGATATACGTAAGGTCATCCATAAAATGGAGCAACAACAACAAGAACAAGTTCAGCAACAGTCTTTAGCCGCAAGCATTAGCAGACGTAATACTATTGTGACAGTAGCGATCGCCATTTGTCTATGTTTTATCATTTTGGCTTTTGTTTACTACCAAATTTATAGAGAAGTTACTGAGCGCACACGTACAGAGGCAATACTCAAAAAAGAACGCAATTTTATTTCGGCCATCCTAGATACAGCCAGTGTCTTGGTCATAGTTTTGGATTTACAAGGGCGAATTGTTCGCTTTAATCAAGCTTGTGAGAAAAATACAGGCTACTCATTTAATGAGGTCAGGAATAGACATTTTTGGAACTTGTTTTTAATTCCCGAAGAAGTGGAACCAGTCAAAGCTGTTTTTGAGCAGATAGTTAATGGTAAAAAAATCAAAAACTACGAAAATTACTGGTTAACAAAAGATGGGAATAGGCGGTTTATTACTTGGAGTAATGCTAACCTGAGAGACGAACAAGGGAAAATTGAATATATTATTAGTACTGGTATTGATATTACTGAAAGTAAGCAAACAGAAAAACATTTGGCTGCTCAATATGCTACTAGCAAAGCTTTAGCAGGATCTACCACCATTGGTAAAGCTACACAACGCATCTTGTCAGGTATCTGCCAGAGTTTGGCATGGGATTGGGGTGAAATTTGGATACTAGATCAGCAACCAAATCTTCTGCGCTGTCTCGACATCTGGTATGGAGTAGCTCCGGAACTAGAAGATTTTGAAAGAATCACCAGACAAACTATTTTTGCACCAGCAATGGGATTACCAGAGCGGATTTTGGCTAGTGGCGAACCTATATGGATCTCTGATGTAGCTGATGATAAGAGTTTTGTGAGAATGCAAGTCGCTGCTCAAGTGGGATTGCACACAGGTTTTGGTTTTCCCATCCGTAGTGGCGACATTACTGTAGGTGTGATGACTTTTTTCAGCAAAACAATTCAGCCACAAGATGCAGATTTGCTGAAAATTATGATGTCTATTGGTAATCAGGTCGGTCAGTTTATCAAACGTAAGCAAGCCGAAGAAGAGTTACATCGCCAAAACTTGCGATCGCAATTATTAGCTGATGTTACTTTAAAAATTCGTGAGTCTTTACAAATTGATGACATCCTGCAAACGAGCGTTACAGAAGTGCAAAAACTATTGCAAGCAGATCGGGTACTGATCTCGCAATTGCAATCCGATTGTTCCATAACAGTGCTGAAAGAAGCGACAATTCCGGACTTAACTGTGATTATTGCTCAAAATATTGCTGACTCTTGTTTGACAGAGGATTATCTCCAGAAATACTATGAAGGCAAAATAGGCGTTATTGATAATATAGCAGAATCTGATATTGAGCCTTGCCATAAACAATTACTAGAACAATTTCACGTCAAAGCTAATCTTGTAGTTCCCATTTTTCTGCACAATAAACTTTGGGGATTGCTAATTGCCCATCAGTGTGATCAACCCCGGCAATGGAAAAATTGGGAAATTGAACTTTTGCGATCGCTTGCTGATCAAATCGGGATTGCTTTAGCTCAATCCAATTTACTGGAAGTAGAAACACTCCAACGACAAGAACTAGAAATTGCCCGCGCACAAGCCGAATTAGCTTCTCAAGCCAAAAGTGCTTTTTTAGCAAATATGAGTCATGAAATTCGCACCCCTATGAATGCTGTTTTGGGGATGACTGGCATATTATTAGAAACTGATTTGAATCCAGAACAGCACGATTTTGCCGAGACAATTCGCATTAGTGGCGATGCACTTTTATGCTTAATCAATGAAATTTTAGATTTGTCAAAACTAGAAGCCGGAGAAATGATTCTGGAAAATTTAGATTTTGACTTATCTACTTGTGTAGAAGAAGTTTTAGAATTATTAGCACCCCAAGCTCATAAGCAGGGATTAGAAATTGCCGGCTTGATTCATCGCAACGTCCCGGTTCATCTCCAAGGTGATGCTAGTAGGCTACGACAAATTTTGATGAATCTAATTGGTAACGCCATCAAGTTCACCAGCACAGGAGAAATTATAGTCCGAGCCGAACTGCGAAATGAAACTGCAAATACAGTCAGCCTCAATTTTTCCATTACAGATACAGGTAACGGTATTTCCCCTGAAGACCAAAGCAAACTATTTCAGCCATTCAGCCAAGTGGATGCTTCCATCACTCGCAAGTATGGTGGTACAGGTTTAGGACTAGCTATTTGTCACCAGTTAGTAAGTTTAATGGGGGGAAAAATTGGGGTAACCAGTGAGCTAGGAAAAGGATCTCAATTTTGGTTTGAGCTAGCTTTTAATAAGCAATCTCAGCCTGTTTCCTCTGTCCATGACTGGGAAATTCTCAACCATCGGCGCTTGTTAGTAGTAGATGATAATGCTACCAACCGGAAAATTATTCATCATCAAGCTACCCGTTGGGGAATGCAGGTAGATAAGGCAGAGAGTGCTACCCAAGCCCTCAATGCTTTACAAACTGCTGCTGAAAAAGGAATGCTTTATGATGTGGCTTTGATTGATATGCAAATGCCAGAAGTAGATGGTTTAACTTTGGGAATACAAATCAAAGCCAATTCTCTAATTGCGGATATTCCCTTAATTATGTTGACCTCTACAAATCAAAGAAATGAAGTCCAAAAAGCCCTAAATATCGGATTTGCCAGTTATTTAGTCAAACCTGTTAAACCATCTCGGCTATTCGATACAATCATGAATATCTTAGAAAGCCGACCAATTTCTCCAAAAATTGAGAAACAAATTATTCATCAAACGAGCTTGATTAAATCCAAGTTGAAAATTTTGGTAGCAGAAGATAATCTGGTAAATCAAAAAGTTGCCCTAAAGCAACTGCAAAATTTAGGTTATGAAGCTGATCTTGCAGGCAATGGTCAAGAAGTTTTACAGCTATTAGAGACAATTCCCTATGACTTAATTCTCATGGATTGCCAAATGCCAATTTTAGATGGTTTAAAAACTACCAGAGAAATTCGTCGTCGTCTTGATTCTCAGCCCGTGATCATTGCCATGACAGCTAATGCGATGAAACAAGATAAACAAAACTGTCTGGATGCTGGCATGGATGATTATTTGAGTAAACCAGTAAAAAAGGAAAAATTAGCAGCGATTCTAGAGCATTGGAGTCAAGTAATTTTGACTAAAAATATTGCTGTTGAACTAGAAATTGATTGGGAACATTTACATCAGCTTTCTGAAAATAACACCGAATTTGAATTAGAACTCTTACAATTATTCGTTGAAGATAGCCAGTTACATTTAGAAGCTACTAAAGCTGCCATTGCTGCTAATAATTTTCAGCACCTGGCGCGAGAAGCACATCATCTTAAAGGTGCAAGCTCCAATATTGGAGCTATATCTATGCAGCAAGCTGTAGAAAAACTAGAACAAATGAGTCATGAACAAGAGTGTATCGGTGCAACTGAATTAATGATAGAATTAGAAGGATTTATACAACAAATTCAAGCTTTTTTAGCAGCAAATGACCCTAATAATCAAGCTAAATAACTCCAAAATTCTGGCAAACTCTCTTTGTTTCTATCCGAGATGCTAAGGCGTAGAGCTAAAGGGTCTGGTAAGATAATGTAGTTCGTTTTGGAAATTTTGATCAACTACTGCTTGCAAATACCAAAAAATTAATATTTGATTTTGAAAAATAGGCAATGACGATGATTATCTGTGGAAAGATAACTAAATTCTTCGGCAATTGAAGAAATAATTTTTAGACCGCGCCCTCTGTCTTGAAAGTTATCCGTCAATTCAGGTGTTATTTGTAATTGATGTTCCAAATCAAATTCTTCACCAACAGACCAGATGCGAATCTCTATCTGCTCACTTAACCGCACAACTTCCAACTCAATGGGAGTTTCTACAGGTAAATTTTTGTGTGCGTGTTCCACAATATTCGCAAAACCTTCAATCAGCAAAGTTTGACATTGCCACCAGACAGATGGATCAGCAAGAGGGGGTTGATTGATTTGCTCAAACCATGATAAAACTTCCTCTGTATCATTGAGGTCTGTCTTGACTTTTAGATAAATTTTTGTATTCATTCTCGATCTGGTAAAAATTTATTCTATGCGACTTAATATAGATTTAGTAGTAGTGTAAATTTATGTTTAAAATACTAATTATTGATGATGATCCTATAGTGCGCGCAGCACTGAAAAGAACATTGCAAAATCAGGGGTACGATACCACTGTGGCCAGCAATGGGGAAGAAGGAATTAGACAGGCGCAGATATTACATCCGGCTTTGATTATCTGTGATTGGGTAATGTCCGAAATAGATGGCTTAGAGGTATGTCGTCAAGTCAAGGAAGATCCTAATTTGGCGACAACTTTTTTTATTTTGCTAACTGCTAAGGGAGCAGCACCAGGAGAAGAGGGGGAGCGAGTTAAAGGATTAGATGCTGGCGCGGATGAGTTTGTTTCTAAGCCCATTGAAATGAGTGAATTGAAGGCGCGGGTAAGAGCCGGGTTGAGGTTACATCAGCTCAATCAGGATTTGACAAATAAACAGCTAGCTTTAGAGAAGTTAAACCAAAATTTAGAAGCAGAGTTGGCTGAAGCTGCGGAGTATGTGCGATCGCTTTTACCATCACCGCTTGTTGGTAGTGTAACTACGGAAGCTTTGTTTGTTCCCTCGGCGCAGTTAGGCGGAGATTGCTTTGACTATTACTGGATTGATGATGATAATTTGGCTATTTATCTCTTAGATGTTTCTGGTCATGGGGTGGGTTCAGCCCTACTGTCTGTATCTGTGTTGAATGTTTTGCGATCGCAATCTCTACCCAATACTAATTTTTCTCATCCCGGAGAAGTTTTAAAAGCGCTTAATTATAGTTTTCAAATGAGTAGTCATGGCAACAAGTATTTTACAATTTTGTATGGAGTTTACAATCGTCTAGAACATCGATTCATTTACGGTAATGCTGGACATCCACCAGGTATGCTGCTGGGTAAAGATGCTACAGATATCAAAAAGCTAAGTTCTTTAGATTTGCCAATTGGTTTTCTCCCTGATATTGATTTTCAAGTGAATACTTTAGACATTCCCGAAAACAGTAGTTTATACCTGTTTAGTGATGGTGCTTATGAAGTTCTACAACCTGATGGTCAAATTTGGGGTCTCCATGCTTTTTTTGACGTATTAATCCACTCTAATCAGGCAAATATCCGTAATCTTCAGGAAATATTGGCGCAGATTAAAAGTCTCAGCGCTTGTAGTAATTTTGATGATGATTTATCTCTACTTAAAGTCAAATTTAGTTAGAGATGTATTTTTTACGTAAGCGTAGCATTTTCTAGAAAGGAAAGGAAGAGTTTGAGCAATTTAGATTATATATGATAGCTTCCGAGGCGTAGTAATCCTTTTTAAATAATGCGCCTCTGTTTGAAACAAATAAATTATTGTGTTGCTAGAACTTGACTATTAAATTCATCTCTCGTAGCAAAAATTTGTAAAATTCTATCCATTTTTGTCAATTCAAAAATCATTTTTACTTGAGCATTAACAGAGCAGATAAAAAGTTTTCCATTAGCTTGTTTTACAGATTGCATTGCCGAAACTAAAGCACCTAAACCCGAACTATCAATAAAATTGACCTCTTTCAAGTCAATTAACACAATATCAGCACCAGTCAACGTAAGATTAGTAATTTCACGGCGGAGTTCATTACCCTTAACTGCATTTAAAATGCCGGAAGGTTCAAGTATCATGACTGTGGGATTCATAGAATTTACCTTGAAATTGATTAGATTAGGTATGATATAATTTTTGCATTATATTCAGGAAAAAGCAAGCTTTTTGCAGCTTTCTTAATAGCTTAACAATATACGATTTCTCACTTTTTTAGAGGATCTTTGAAAAGTCCTATCGTAGGTAGAAAAACATTCTATATCCCCCCTTAAGAAAGCCTACCGTGTACACACAAGTTGGTAAATTCTCGTTTGTGTCATAACACCACACCCCTAGCTTCTCCCCCGTTCGCTTTTGGCGTTTCCGAAGGAAAAGTTCACAAGGAGGGAAATCCTCCTTGTGACTTCTCTCCGCCGCGAGGAGGGAAACCGGATTTACAGTGAAATTCGGTTTTTAAGGCTGGAAACTTTCTTTGGTTCAGGATGTTTGTACACCGTAACTTAAGAAGGCTAGGGGGGATCAATAAGTGCCTAAAACTACAGTCGATCACTTTTCCAACGTCCTCTCAGGTAGGTAAGTCATGGCGCAGGTTAACGTACCCGAAAGAGTTAATGACTTATTCTTGGTTAGGAATTAGATTTCGGTTGCCAAATCGCCGCATTAATAATTACCCAAATTAATGACAGGTTGTAGATAGCCCAACCAGCATTGAGCAAATAAACCCAAGGAGTATTTAAAGTCCCAGTCGCAAACCGAAAAAGGCTCCAGATCATGCCTACAATACTCAGGCTAAAAACAACTAACTGCGGCCAAATCAGGCGCAGATATATTCCTGATTGGCGCTGTTTGGGTGTAACTTGGAATTTGATTGGCTTTCCAGAAAATACACTCCACACTGCTTGCATTAATAAAGGAAATAAGGCGATCGCATATTGTTCAGAACGCCATATTTCTCTGGCGGGAATCCCCCAAGCCGCAGCTAGAAATGTGAGGCGATTAATAATAAAAGCTGGAAAAAAGTGTAAAGCAAAATCAAAACCGTATGTTTTGACTGGGACAATTCCTGTAAAAAAATAGATGATGGGACACAAGATAAAGATAAAAGTCGCAAATCCTGAAAAATAACTATACATAGTCTTGAAGTATTGCAACTTTTGCCAAAAGCTGAGTCCGGCTTTAGTCAGGGGATTTTCTCTGACTAAGACTTGTATAGTTCCTTGCGCCCAACGTAATCTCTGTTTTAATGTAGAACTCAAATCATCAGGGGCTAATCCTTCGGCTAAAAGTTCATTGTGATAAACCGATTTCCAGCCAGCACCATGTAAGCGCATAGCTGTATTCATATCTTCAGTAATACTGTTGCTGGATACACCACCAATTAATTCAAATTCATCTAAACGCTTTTCGTCTTTGGCGTATTCATCGGCAAAATATTGTAGTCCTACACTAATTAATGCTTCTCTTCTCAATACAGCATTTGTACCTGTGTAAAAAGCCGCATTCATCCCATCTTTACCCTGTTGTAGCGGCCCGTAAAATAAACTGGCGCAATGACCAAAGGGGTCTCCTGGGGGAATGTTATAAAAATCTTGGGGTGTCTGGACAAAGGCGATTTTATTTGATTCGTACTTTCCTGTGAAGAAATTGTAACTATAAAAATACGGCAAAACTCGCTTGATAAATTGGGGTTTGGGAATATGATCTGCGTCTAAAGTCAGGATAAAATCCCCGATAGTTTCCCCTGAAAAAATGGCGTAATTGAGATTACCTGCTTTAGCATGATGTGCTGTTCCTGCTTGTTTAGGTCGAGCAATATAACGCAAACGAGCTAGTTCAACTAGTTCTAATTCTTTTTTGTAAATGGCAGATTCTAATAAGTTTCGTTCTGTCGTCAAACGTTTTTGGATAGTATTTTTTACATCACTATTACTTATCTTCACAAGATTTAACCATAAAATAAATTCCCGCAGACTATTTAAAAGTTTGGTGGAATTATCTGCTTCAGGATAACAGTTTTCTAACCATTCTTCAGCAGCTTCTAAATCTGGTTCTAAATTATTTAATTGCTCAAGACGCTCTACCAGAGCAGAACGTTCTGCATCAATTCGGTTAGCCTCTTGTTGTAATAATGGTGATTGTAAATCTTCAATAGATAATCTTTCTGACATTATTCGCATTTGCTCAGAATTACCATCATCCAGGATATAAACGTGTAACTTGATGGTGGGGTAATCCATTGCTAAAGCATTTCTCGCGGTTGCTTCGACAATTTCCGGCGGCTCGTTGTAGCAGGTAACAAATACATCTACAGTTGGCCAATCAGAGGTGGGTATGTTTGGTGATAGCTGGTCGAGGGGTTTAATTTGTCTGACTAGGGGTCGCCACAGTCCAATCACAAACATGACACCGCCGCAGTAACTATAAATTTCTGCTAATAATAAGGGAATGGAAAGCCACAGTGCATCAAAATTGATAGAGTTATTAATCCGCCAATGCAAATACCAAGCACCAAAAATTAAATTGATTTCTGCCAGATAGCGAAAAAGTAGCGTTCTTTTTTTGAGGCTGGAACGGCTATTACCAGAAAATTGCATTGGATCATTAAGAATTGAGACTGAAGCCATATTGCACCTGAAAGAAAATTCAAAAATTAATGGTTGTCTGTTTCGTGCTTGCTTTGGTAAAGTAAACTTTGGAAAATAACAGCATTCGTATTCACATTTACTGAGGCATTAATTTGCCATTGGCGGTGTTCATATTTTCCAGAAAATTAGCCACAAATTTGATCGACTAAATTTTGAATATTGGCTCTGGAGAACAAACCCAGGCTTGCTGACTAGTTATGACATACGATACGGATTCTAAAATCACCTCAAATACACCCGTTGTACTTGGAGTTAGTCCATGAAGTTATTACTCATTGCTAAGTATAGATCACTACTGAAAATTTGCAATATCTTGTTACCAATTTTTATGTATAGCTGGGGAGTAGGGAGTGGGGAGTGGGTTAAAACCCTTTTTTTGTCTAAGTTTGATGATCCGTTTATGTCTTAACCTCCTTGGCGGTTGCTATATATTAAAAGCATATTAGCTGATAGGGTATAATTTTTATCAACTTAACATTAAATACAGAGATTATCTACCGATAATCAAGCAAAGGCGGAACAAGTTATTTCGGTTATTAGCCGAGAAGGAAAGAATCTGTTCTTGTTTGAGAGCAACTACATTTATGGGGCCTTCTCCCCTGACCCCTTCCCCCTGCTTCCTTTCCTCTTTTTTCGCACGAGTTTGTATAACTTTATATTTGCTTGCAGAGCAGGATGAAATTGTTATTGACTGTACAATCTTATATTGAGTAACACAACAAGGACTGATACAAAAATGACCTCTGATTTTGAACCACCACCAAACAAGTTGTCTATATTATCTGCTGTGGGAGGAGTAGTCACAGCTGCGATCGCCATCGCTGGACTAAATTCTTTGTCTGGGTTAATTCGGACACAAACGGTTTCTGTAAAGACACCAGAAACATCTGGGACTCAACCGACTTCTACCGTGACAGCAACAAAATTTGATACAAACAAACTTGCTAAACTGGATGCGGAATCTTTAGTTTTACCAGGCGATCCCATTAAACCCAACGAAGTTAAAATTTCTGCTACACCCTATGTCGCGCCTAATGTGGGAGAACTAACTCCAGCAGAAATGGCGATCGCTCGTCGAGCTTGGTCATATTTTGAACGCAACTGGAACGATGAAACAGGTTTAGTCAATTCCGTTGATGGCTTTCCGGCGGTAACGATCTGGGATCAAGCAGCTGGAATGGCGGCTTTGGTCAGCGCCAAGGAACTGAATATTGTATCTGCGTCGGAATTTGACAAAAAAATGGGGATAATGTTGCAGACTTTAGCAACTATGCCTTTATATAAGAAAGAACTTCCCAACAAAGTCTATAACTCGAAAACTCTCGTACCCGTTAACTATGGTCAACTAGAGAAACGCGAAGAAATTGGCTGGTCAGCCATTGATATAGGGCGGATGGCTCTTTGGTTAAAAATAGTCGGGGCAAAATATCCCCAGTGGCGATCGCCAACTGAAAAAGTTTGGAAATCTTGGCAAGTTAAACGCCTCACCAGTAAAGGTCAAATGTATGGTACTAGCGTCGTCAAAGGAAAAGAACAATATAACCATGAAGGACGCTTAGGCTACGAAAACTATGCCGCCTACGGTCTCAAACTCTGGGGCTTAAATGTCAATAAAGCTTTAGAATATCAAGCCAATACCGCCTATGCTAATCTTTACGGCCAAGGCATACCCTACGATAAACGCGACCATGACACATCAGGCGCTAATAACTACGTCCTCAGCGAACCCTATATATTAGATGGGATTGAAACCGGATTTCAATCTTTACCAAAAGTTTTCGCCGATCGCATATTAGCAGCCCAAGAAGCCCGTTATCGAGCCACCAAACAATTAACAGCCGTCACAGAAGACAACTTAGACCGTTCACCGTACTTCGTTTACAACACCTTATTTGTGAATGGAAAACCTTGGGCAGCAATTACAGATACCCGCGAACAACATCAGAACTTACGATTTATCAGTAGCAAAGCCGCCATTGGCTGGCACGTACTATACAACACCGACTACACTCGTAAACTATCTGATTTTGTCCAAACAAATCTGCAATCCGATAATGGTTGGTACAACGGCTACTACGAATTTCTGGCCGAGCCGAATACCTCTCTCACCGCCAACAACAACGCCGTCATACTTTCCAGCCTACTATATAAACAAGTAGGAAAACCCCTAACAGTTTGGGCAGGCTTGTAACTTCCTCCCACACAGATAGCAATTCCCAAGTTTATGCCCTAATGCGACTGAGGAAAATACGCAGGCGATCGCTTTGGGGATGGCTGAGAACTTGATCAGCTGCACCTTGTTCAGCTACAACACCTTGATCCAAAAAAATCACCCGATTTCCGACTTCCCGCGCAAATTGGATTTCATGAGTTACCACCACCATTGTCATCCCCTCAACCGCTAATTGCTGCATGACTTGCAAAACCTCGCCAACGAGTTCCGGATCGAGAGCGCTGGTAGGTTCGTCAAACAACATAATTTGGGGATTCATACATAAACTGCGGGCGATGGCGACTCGTTGCTTCTGACCGCCTGAAAGTTGTTCAGGATAAGCACCTGCTTTGTCAAATAAGCCAACCTTGTCGAGATAAACCCCAGCTATTTCATTGCATTCCTTGAGTTTTTTTCCCAGTACCTGACGCGGTGCGATCGTCAGATTTTCCAGCACACTCAGATGGGGAAATAAATTGAACTGCTGGAAAACCATGCCTACTTGTGACCGGAGTTGTCGCAATTGTTGATGATTGAAATCAGGAGCAGATAAATCGATGCCGTTAACAATTAAACTGCCACTATTAATAGTTTCTAGGCGATTGAGACAACGTAACAGAGTACTTTTGCCACAACCAGAAGAGCCAATAATTGCAACCACTTCGCCTCGGTTAATTTTCCCAGTGATGCCTTTTAAGACTTTCAAAGAGCCGAAACTTTTTTCAATATTTGCAAAACTAATTGCTGGTTGAAATTGTTGGTTTCCCATGTAATATAATTATGGATTTTAGATTAATGTATTATATTTATCTTGGTTGAAATTCAGCAATTAAATTTACCTGGGAAATTAAAGATCATGTTCGAGCCAAAAATAAGGCGATCGCTTTTCCGGAAGCAATTCTTGACAGGATTGAGCGCAGCATTAATTTTATCTGCTTGTACTGGAGGCGATCGCAATACAGCTGCAACCAACCCTGGAACCGAAACCACCGCCACAGTAAAAACTCTCAAAATAGCCACTGAACCTTCATCTCCGCCCTTTGAATCCAAGGGAACTGGGGGGGAGTTAGTAGGTTTTGATATCGACTTGATCAAAGCAGTGGGACAATCAGCCGGATTCACAGTTGAGTTTGAAAGCTTGCCCTTCGATGGAATTATTCCAGCACTCCAGGCGAATACCATTGATGCTGCTATCAGTGGCATTACGATCACACCAGAGCGTAGCCAGACAGTGGCTTTTTCCCAACCTTATTTTAAAGCCGGATTAGCGATCGCTGTCCGCCAAGATAATACCACCATCACATCCTTAGAAACTCTCCAAAACCAGAAAATCGCTGCTCAAATTGGGACAACAGGTGCTAAAACAGCCAAAAGCGTCAAAGGTGCAAAAGTGCGAGAATTTGACTCCGCTCCGTTAGCTTTGCAAGAACTGGTAAATGGCAATGTAGATGCTGTAGTCCACGATGCTCCCATAACTCTAGATGCCATCAACACTAGTAAAGTCAAAGGTTTAAAAATAGTAGGTCAACTGATCACCGAAGAATTCTATGGCATTGCCCTACCCCAAAACTCACCGCACTTCAAAGCCATTAACAATGGTTTGACCCAGATTATGGGCAACGGAACTTACGCTCAAATCTATAAAAAATGGTTCAACGCAGAACCCCCAGAACTACCAAAGACTATCCCTGCCCAATAAGCCTGTGGGGTATTGGTAAAATTACGAGTCGTGTTCCCATGTTTCCCTCATCCCTGCTTCCATGTCCCAAAGTCTAGAGATCATATTCAAAGCCATACCTGATTTAATCATGGGTGCGACGGTAACACTGCAAATTACAGCCTTCTCAGTTTTATTAGGCATGATTGGTGGCTCCTTCGTTGGAATTGCCCGCCTGTCGCCAATTATGCCCCTACGCTGGGCAACACGCGCTTACATTGATTTTTTTCGTGGTACGCCGCTACTAGTGCAAATTTTTATGATTTACTTCGGCTTACCAGCTTTTGCTCAAAGCTTTGGTATACCTCTGCGCTTTGACCGTTTAATAGCTGCGGTGATCGCTCTTAGCCTCAATGCTGCCGCTTACATTGGCGAAATTGTCCGTGGTGGCATTCAATCCATCGAGCCAGGGCAAACAGAAGCAGCCGACTCTTTAGGCATGAGTGGAGCGCAAACCATGTACTACATTATCTTTCCCCAAGCGCTGCGGCGGATGATTCCGCCATTGGGCAATGAATTTATTAGCCTGCTCAAAGATACCAGTCTTGTGGCAGTCATTGGCTTTGAGGAACTGTTACGCCGTGGTCAATTAATTGTCGCTGAAACTTATCGGGCTTTTGAAATTTATACCGCAGTGGCGATAGTTTACTTGGTTCTCACCTTGGTGTCGTCCCGATTTTTTTCCTTTTTAGAAGACTGGATGAACCCTGTGAAGCGTCGCCAGAAACAAAAGACCTAAAATATCAAAAAAATTCCCCCCTTCACAATTTTGCCGGGTGGGGAGTGAAAACAGTCATCAATCTGTGCGCTCAACCAAATCTGCCACTGACATAATCTCGAGTTTCTTCTTGCTGAGGATCATTGAAAATGAGTTCTGTGGCATTGTATTCCACCAGATAACCACTGCGACCATCTCCGGAAACCTTGACGTTGAAAAATGCTGTCTGATCAGACACCCGCGCTGCTTGTTGCATATTGTGGGTAACGATCACGATAGTATATTTCTCTTTCAGTTCGTGAATCAGTTCTTCCACCCGCAAAGTCGAAACAGGGTCTAGGGCTGAACAAGGTTCATCCATGAGTATAATTTCCGGTTGTACTGCGATCGCTCTAGCAATACACAAGCGTTGCTGTTGTCCCCCAGATAAAGATGTACCACTTTGCTGTAGTTTATCTTTCACTTCGTCCCACAAAGCAGCTTGTCGCAGACTTTGTTCTACCAATTCATCTAAATTACCTTTATAACCGTTGATTTTAGCTCCAAAAGTAATATTGTCATAAATTGATTTCGGAAACGGGTTTGGTCTTTGAAATACCATCCCAATTCTCCGGCGCACCTCTACAGGATCAATATTTGGTGCATACAAATTATTATTGTAAAAATAAACTTTCCCTTCGGCTCGAAAGGAATTAATCAAGTCATTGAGACGGTTGTAACATCGCAACAATGTACTTTTACCACAGCCAGAAGGTCCAATAAAGGATGTCACCTGATTTTTCGGAATGTCCAGCCAAATATTTTGCAAAGCTAAAAACTGGCCGTAGTAAACATTCAGATTTTCTGTCCGTAAAGCGATTTGAGTCTCATTCACTGTCCTAGTCTGAGTAGCCATAATTTATATAGTTTAGTGTTAGATTTGGCGGATTTTACATCTGGCTGTACTAGCTTTAGCCAAAACGACCACTCACATAATCGCGAGTGCTTTGATTCTGGGGACTTGCAAAAATCTTGTCCGTGCTATTTACCTCTACCAGATAACCCACCCGTTTACCTCCTTCCATCGCTTCAGCATTAAAGAAAGCCGTATAATCCGCCACCCTAGAAGCCTGCTGCATATTATGGGTAACAATCACAATCGTGTATTGCTGTTTGAGATCAAGCATCAACTCCTCAATCCGCATCGTCGAGATAGGATCAAGCGCAGAGCAAGGCTCATCCATAAGAATCACATCCGGCTGAACCGCAATAGCGCGAGCAATACACAAACGCTGCTGTTGTCCCCCAGAAAGGGAAGTCCCCAACTTCTGGAGATTGTCTTTTACCTCATCCCAGAGGGCTGCACGGCGGAGGGAATTTTCCACAATCTCATCCATATTGCCCTTAATACCATTCACCCGCAAGCCATAGGCTACGTTGTCATAAATAGTCTTCGGGAAAGGGTTCGGCTGCTGAAACACCATCCCAACCCGACGACGTACTACCACCGGGTCAACCCCAGGCGCATAAAAGTTTTGGCCTCGATAATTTAGCTGTCCCTTGACCTTAGCACCTGGAATCAAGTCATTAGTGCGATTGAAGCAACGTAAAAGAGTGCTTTTACCACAACCCGAAGGACCAATGAAAGCGGTAATTTTATCTTTGAGGATATCAATTGTTACATCCCGAAGAGCGATCGCAGCACCATAGTAAACCGATAGGTTGTTGACTTGAAAAATATGCTTAGTATCTACGGCCGCACTACTCATTTTTTGTCCCATAATCTCTCCAATTTAAATAGAACCTAGATGAGTTTCTTCCACCAAAATTGATGCTAAAACCTCTTTCGCCGACTCAAGTACCGAGACAAAATACTAAACAACAGCACAATTGCCAATAATATTAAGGCAGCAGCCCAAGCCAAACTCTGGGAAGCCTTATAGGGAATAATCGAGAAAAAGTAAATCAATACTGGCAGAGTTGCCACAGGTTCCCAAACATTCGTAGCCCAGAAATTATTGTTGAAGGAGGTGAACAGCAAAGGAGCTGCTTCCCCAGATGCACGGGCAACCGATAAAACGACACCCGTAACAATTGAAGTCAGCGCGGCTGGTAACACAATCTGGACAACGGTTTCAAATCTGGTCGCCCCTAGACCCGTTGCTGCCAAACGTAACTCATTAGGCACTAGCAACAAAGCCTCTTCCGTAGACCGAATAATAATAGGCAGCATTAACACAGCCAAGGCTACCCCACCAGAAAAAGCCGAAAACGACTTTAAAGGCGTAACCACAATGGAATAGGCAAATAAACCACACAGAATAGCCGGGACTCCGGTGAGGACGTTGCAAGAAAATTTAACCAAGTAAGCTAACTTAGTCCCCCGACCAAACTCAGCCAGGTAAATGGCAGCAATTACACCAAAGGGAACTGAAATCATTGTACCAATTCCCAGTGTCATTAAAGTTCCAATAATGGCATGACCAAAGCCCCCCTCAGATAAACCAGGAGGTGGGGGAAGCTTAGTAAATATATCTGGAAATACCAGGGAACTAACACCCTTTTGAAACACGCTCACCAGAACCCAAATAAGAGGGATAACTACCGCCGCAGCAAAGACCATAGTTAAAATCGTCAACACCTGTCCAGTAATACGGCGATGGGGAGCCATAGACTTTTCACTGATATCGAAATTATTGCCTGCATACCCAAAGTCAGGCTGATTACTTGAATTATCCATAATTGATCTTTCGTAAACTTAATTTTGCATCCAATTTTAATAAAAGCTGAGTCAACGGAAACTTTACTCAATATTCTGGAATCGACGAATAATCATCTCAGCTAAAATGTTCACCACCAGCGATAAGATCATTAGCACTACGCCAGCGTACATCAGAGCTGCAACTTGGGTGCGTCCAGCTTCTCCGAACTGGGAAGCAATCAAACCTGTAATCGTCGAGCCGGGCTGAAGCCATGAGATATTAATGCGGTTGGCGTTACCAATTAGCATGGCGGCCACCATAGTTTCTCCCATCGCCCTACCCAGAGCCAACATCACAGAACTAACAATCCCAGACAAGCCAGCCGGAATCAGCACTCGCAGAATCGTTTCCCAACGGGTTGCGCCCAAAGCTAAGGAACCATTGCGGAGATATGTGGGTAAAACTTCAAAGGTGCTACGGGTAATAGAGATAATAATAGGCACAATCATAATTGCCAGTACCAAGCCCACAATTAGCAGGCTATTACCGGAAGCGGAATCGCCACCAAAAACGGGAATCCAGCCCAAGTAGGTATTGATCCACTTGAAAATGGGTTTCATAACCGGAATGAGAATGAAAATACCCCAAATCCCTAAAACCACACTGGGAATAGCCACGATTAGCTCAATGGCAAAGGCGATGGGAGTTGTCACCCACTTAGGAGCAAATCCTTCGGTTAAAAATATCGCTACGCCGATGCCCAGAGGGACGGCAATTAACAGGGCAATAAAGGCTGTTACCAAGGTTCCATATATCTGAGGCAGTACTCCATAGACGTTGGTGACAGGATTCCAGGTTGTACCCCATAAAAAACCGAGACCAAATTCTTGAATCGCTGGTGTCGCTGCTATGGTGGTCTGTATGATTACCCAGAGTAAAACTGCTCCGGCACTGATGGCTAGTAGCAGGGTTAGTCCCCAAAAACCGACATCGAGAACCCTAGCCGGACTAGTTTGTTTTTCGAGGCTATGGCGGGTTAATCGATTTGATTTATCAGCCGATGTCATGACGTTTTTTTCCTTCCATAATATTCTTAAATGGTCAAGCAAGAGGACAAGGGGCAGGGGACTTGGGAAATGGACGCATTATTTCTCGCACTTGCGCGTCTGGAAATAAATATTTTGATGTTTGGCATACATCAATGCAGAGGCTTGTATCCCTATTGGCTGGGGAATTAAAAATCCTTCTCCCTTGCTCCCTGCTCCCCTGCCTCTTCTGGTCATGTCCTAACTCAAGTATCTTGGCTCAATTTTGGGAGTGTTTGATCATCAAGGACACTCCCAATCATCTCGGTTCTTTACTTGGCGTTCACGGTGTCAAATTCTTTTTTAATTCGTTCTGCTAGAGCATCAGGAATGGGAACATAAAGAAGTTCCTCTGCCACCTTTTTGCCTTCTGGGCCTAAAGACCATTCAAACACCTTACGCATGGCTTGCCATTTGGCATCGTCTTTATACTCGCGATAGATCATCACCCAAGCTAGACCGACTATGGGATAGGAATCCTTACCTGCGGGGTCGGGGACTAGGAGAGCGAAGTTATCGGGTACTGGCTCATCTAGTAGAGCTTTGCCTGCGGCTTCGGGGGATGGGGCGATAAAAGTTCCGGCTTTGTTTTCAATTACGGCGGAACTAATTTTGTTCAGGGCTGCATAGGAATAGGATAGATAACCAATGGCTCCTTCGTTCTGCTGAATGGCGGCGGCTACTCCTTCGTTACCTTGACCGCCAACTCCCACAGGCCAGTCTACTGAAGTTCCCGCGCCAGACTTCCAGTCTGGGCAGACAGTTTTAAGATGGTTGGTGAATACAAAGGTCGTACCACTGCCATCAGAACGGTGGGCAAAGGTCAAGGCTAAGTCGGGAATTTTTAAACCGGGGTTATCAGCTGCGATCGCTGCATCACTCCAGCGAGTAATTTTACCATTCACAATGCCACAATAAGTTTTGCGGGACAGTTTGAGTTCTTTATCTTTAACTCCTGGCAAGTTGTAGGAGAAGGATAAAAAGCCTCCAGTCATAGGAATTTGGATCGGCTCGTAAGGGTGAGTTGCTTTGAAGGACTTCAGGCGATCGGCAGAGTCAGTAATGGGTGCTTCACTGGCTCCAAAGTCTACCGTATTATTGATGTACTGCTCCAAACCTGCCCCACTTCCGATGGACTGATAGCTCACCTGTACATTGGGGTCAACTTGGCGATTATAAGCATCAAACCAGCGTTGAAAAAGAGGTGCAGGAAAGGTCGCTCCAGCGCCACTAATGGTGATCTTCTGCCCACTACTAGCATTATTACCAGTTTGCGGGCTAGCATTATTACCAGCTTCTGGGCTAGCATTATTACCAGCTTCTGGGCTAGGTGTACACGCTGTTGCTACCAACATCATCGGTAGAGTGGCGATTGCTAAAAGGACTTTGCGATTGAGAACCATGAAAAATATGTTCACTTTGCGAAACGACTACGGATTCAGATCAAAAAGACCTTGCTTTATCGGTCATGGCAACATGACTCGCACCAATATCGACAGTTCTAGCAGTACTACCGGAAATGTTTGAGGCTTGCTCTTTGACACGAGCATCGCTGTCAATTTTTCTGGAATTTATTTATGTACAGTGAATAAGAATACCCCTAGAAGATACACCACAAGGTAAACAAAAGGTTAACAAAAGCAAAAAAGTAGATTTTTTTTGATCAATTTGCTACATAAAAACTCTATGATCTCAATAAAATTGATACATATTTTTAGTAAAACTCGGTAGTAGAATCACCAACAAGCACGTTAATATGCAGCAAAAATTTCCCGCCAAGGTGTAAGCTGTGGCGGGAGATTGTCAAATTCTCTTTCTGATCTCAACACAAGATTTTCGAGATGTATTGATTTAATTATTTAATGATTTAACTGCTGACCTTGGTTTTGTAATAACCGACCTGATGTGCTTTGCGCCAAGCATGAGGCGGTAAACCATGATGTTGACGAAACTGGCGGGAAAAATGAGAAACATCTTGATAACCCAATGCTCTAGAAATTTGCTCGACTGTTTGGTGAGCATTTTGCAGTAAAAAACGCGCTCCTTGCATTCGGCGTTTAACAATCCAACTATTTATAGTTTCCCCTGTCTGCTTTCCTACTTGGTTAGTTAAATAAGCAGGTGAGTAACCAACAGCTTCAGCTACATCACATAGGGTAATTCCTTCGTGATAATGAGCTTCGATAAAGTCAAAAACTTTTTTCAATTGCGGAATACAGGGAAATATTGAATTAGGTTGATTCAAAGCTGAAGTCTTATCTGCGGATGCTGATTTTTGAGCTTCCTGAAATTTAGTAGCGCACCAGCTTCGGAGCATAGCTTGTCTTTGCAACTGGGTAGTAATTGCTCTGAGTAATTCGTCTAGTGTAGAGGGTTTAGTCACATAATCATCTGCACCTAACTCCATACCTTTGCGAAGAAATTCTCTAGTGCAGCTACCAGTGATAAAAATAAAGGGAATAATTGCTGTAACAGGATCTTGACGCAGTATAGTTAAAACACTATAACCATCTATATCAGGCATTGTAATATCGCAAACCACTAAATCAGGTATATGCTCTTGTGCTTGTTGGATACCAGTCAAACCATTTTCAGCACTCATAGTCTCAAAACCTTTAGCTTGAAGACCCTTGACATAAAGATTACGGGTAACGGTATCATCTTCAATGATCAGAATTTTTTTCGCAGATTCGTACTTCATTTTCTAGCACCCTAAATTGTGGCAGGAAACGGACAAGATTAATTGTTGATTGCCGATATTTACAAATGTTCAGTGGTTAATTAATAACTATGCTTAATTTATCACTGTAAAACGAGAGATTCTGCTTTAATTAATGGCAGCATGACAGTAAACGTAGTGCCTACACCCACCTCACTTTCTACAGCAACTTGACCCCCATTTAAATCTACAAGAGTTTTGATAATCGATAACCCCAGTCCAGTACCGCGGATATTATCAACATTACTCCCGCGATAAAATGGTTCAAATAGGCTTTGCTGATCTCTTTGGGGAATACCAATTCCTTGGTCTTTGACCTGGAAAATTAACTGACCATTTTTGCAAGCCAGTGTCAAATCAACCATCATGTCAGCAGGAGAATATTTAATGGCATTTTCGAGCAAATTCTTTAAAATAGGCTCTAGCAATTTGGGATCAACACAGGCTGTTAAGCTGTCAAATTGACTAATGAAATTGATTGGTCTTTGGCTGATGCTCATGTGCATTTGTGCCACTAAATTATTACATAACTGGACTAAATCAAGGGGTTGAGGATCAAAACTTATTTTGGCTGTTTCTGCTTTCGCAAAGAACAAAGTATCATCCAACATTTGGCTGATTTGTTCAATGGCTTTTTCAATATGTTCTAGCAATGGTTGTATTTTCTGCTTTGTATGTTTATCTACTTGTTGTTTAAGTAAGCTATTAGAGAATGAAACAATATTCAATGGAGTCCGAAATTGATGACAGACCATAGCCAGAAACCGCGCTCTGAGTTCGCTGAGTTGTTTTGCTTGTTCTAAAGCTTGGTTAAGGTCTGATTCTACATTTTTGTAATCTGTAATATCAATACCTGTAATCATTTCCACTGGTTTTCCTCGGAAATCTAGCATTCCATCGAGTTTCGCAACCGCGCAAGCTAGCCAGCGTTCTGTGCCGTCTTTTGTTAAAAGATTCATTTCCTGGTATTCCAGTTTCGCTACTGTGTTTTGGTTACGTACCTGTCTACTTTCTCGACTCCTAATTAGTTGGCGAAGATCAAAGTTATTGAGCAGTTCCTCTTTTTTATAGCCAGTGAATTTTTCCACCGCCGGATTTATGTAGCAAAGCTGTGTGTCTTGAATTAAAAAAATGTTCGCTTCTGTTATTTCTGCTAATGTCTCAAATCTAGTTTCATTAAGCCTGAGTGCTTCCTCTGTTTTTTGGGATTCAGTAATGTCCCAAATACTCCACACCCTACCGACAATTTTATCAGCCATGTAGTGAGGTTTAGAGTAGTGTGCAAATGTCCTTCCATCCTTTAATTCCAGAATATAGTAGCTCTCGAAATCACATTGGCTAGAAACTTCCCAAATCAGATGACAAAAGGCTTCTGGATCTTTAACTTTACTTTCAAAAAAGGCTTTGCATCGAGGAGATTTCTGAGAGAGTATCAGCGATTCGGGAATCTGCCACATATCGATAAACTTCTGATTTAAGCTCAGAATATCTCCTTCAAAGTTAACTGCAACAATGCCGACAGCAGTCGATTCGAGGGTAGAATTAAATATGGATAGGGATATTCCCAGTTCAGCCTCTTTTGTACTTAGTTGCGAAAATTCTTGTTGAAAATAGTTTTTGGCGTTCCTTAATTCATCCATCCATGTTTGTACACTTAATTCTCTTATTTCATCACTTTTGTCTCTGACAACGGCACAGCCAAAGTTTTTACTTTTATTTTCTATAAACATGATAGATATTTCTACCAATAATATGCGCCCTCCCTTGGCGCGATAGCGAGATTTAAAGGTAGAGGCATTTTGTGATTTGATATCTGACCAATTATGTAAAAAAAAGTCAATATCTATCTCATCTAGTGTCATGGAGAGTAATTCCTCACGGGAATACTCGGTCATTTGGCAAGTGGCATCATTGACGTAAATAAACTGCCCATTTTCTCCTAAACAGAAAGCCACATTTACAGATTGATTTATCAAGAAATAAGCAAACTTTAAATCTATTTCTGGCTGTACTTGCGATTGAGAATTAGATAAAAATAGCGTAGCTTCACTATAATTCATGATTTTACTCTCTCCTTGCTATAAGTCAGCACTAGAGCCATAAATAAACTAAAAATTAGCCATCTCTATCCCTATATTTATTTCTGAATTACCTGCTAAAAAACATTATAAATTTAGTTAAAAAAATGGATATAGTTTATTGTTTAATATAGCGGTTTTCAGATCAATGAGCTACAGAAAGAATTAATTGACGACACATTAAAACAGATAAATCTGTACTTCCGGAGACTAGGAAATGCTATAGCTACTAATAAACAAAGTAAATTTAGATAAATCAACCTAAAAAGTAGTTGCATTTTCCTATAAGCCCAGCTTTTTCTATCTGGTTTATTGTAGAAAATTGAAATCTGTGTTGCACATATATAGCGGTTCTCGGTTGCGTGAGCTAGAATAAATAACCCCACCCCCAAACCCCACGCCGCAAGGAAGGACGGGACTATGATATACTTCGTAGCCAACCCTATCTTTGACCTATTAGCTTAAAAAGTGCGGCGCTGATCAGAGTAATCTGAATTCATAAATGAAATTTTACCTGAATTTACAACTAATGCGCGATCGCCTACTTCACAGACCAAAAGGAATGATTTGACTTGGGAAAATTCTCAGGTTTAAAGTTGAATTTTCCCTAGATGAGCTATGTCTAAAATCAGTTGCATAGTTTTCAAATTAGTCATGTGAAGATACAGACATATATTTTTAAAATCATAATTCTATTAATTCATAAAATCTCTTATTTGTACAGTCCATAAGCACGAATTTTTTTCGGCATAAATAACAAGCTTTTGTTCATAATCTTTAGATTGTAATTTTTCTTAATTTTTTTGTATTGTTAAAGATTTAACTATATTATAGCTTGGTGAGTCATCTGCCTTGAGAAATACATCTGATTAAAGAAAAATAACTTAGCACTAGATTATTTGTTTTAAAAAAGACAATTTTTTGGATCAAATTTCTGAATTATCTTGATTCATCTGCCTAAAGAGGTAAGAAATAATTAAACTATATATCTCTAACAAAGTCAGAAAAATAACTTGTAAAGGTATTTGCTGTCAATAAAAAATATTTTTCGTTGTTAATGTTATATTAGGAACTAATATACATAAAAATATTGGTTTAATTTACTCAATATCAAAAGAGTATTCTCTCTATTTTGATTAGACAATAGCAAAAAAAAAGCAGGGATATCAAAATAACATTGATTGCTAAATATAGCCGTAATTATATGCTTGAAGAGAGTGTTAATGGCTCAAAGCCTGGAAGCAAATGAGTTGATAGGGGCTAAACTCCCGGCTACATATCTAAGGGCAGCTATGCCCGTAAGGCTTGACAGTAGTTGGCGATATTTATGCACTTAAAAGTCAAAAAATATGAATCTCCTGATGCGGCTATCACAGCGAAAAATTTGACACTTCTATCAAAAGAATAGTGATTGTAAATATGTTTTCATGAACTCTATGATGATTCACACAAGCACATCGTTGATTGTGTACGTTTTACAAAAAAAAATGTGACTGCGCTCACAAGCATCAATTGGCTGTATTCAACCGTCTTTACTATTGATCAAATCCGGTCATAACTGTAAAAAACAGAGACGTTTGTATTAGATGCTCCCATGTGAATGTGCAGAGAAAGCAGCCTTCATACAAGTTTCTGGAATTACGTTAAATTCATGAGTCAAAATTATACTGATTCAAACTCGCCTCCAAGGTCTACTGAGCTATACAAGGATTTACCACCAAAGAACTATGTAGAATCTTCGTCCAACGGTTCTCAGTTGGATAAATTAGAGCAAAAAACCGAAATTCAACCTTTTTTAGTGAATGAACCGCCTAAGCTCTCGGTTGCTGAGGCGATCGCTCAAATGTTAGAAAGTTTGGGAGTCGGCTATGCTTTTGGGGTAGCTGGTGGCGCAATGGCTAGCCTTTGGAATGCTTTATCCAATAGCAATATAGAAGTGTTGAACTTCCGCCATGAAGCCGGGGCGGCTTTTGCGGCTTCCGAGGCGTATTTTGCTAGCGATCGCCCCACGGTGGTTTTTACCACAGCCGGTCCAGGCATTACCAACGCCCTCACCGGGTTGTTTGCAGCCCGTGGAGAAGGTGCAAAGGTGATTTTGCTCTCCGCCTGCACTTCCGCCCCGCAACGGGGACGCTGGGCAATTCAGGAAACCAGCAGTTACACCTTACCCAGTGGCGGAATTTTTACTCCTGGGGCGCTGTTCAACTATGCAATCACCATTGAATCGGCGGCGCAACTTCCACAAATTTTTCGCAAAATTGCCTTGGGTTTAGCGCAACCAGGAGGTTTTGTAGTTCATTTAAGTATTCCCACTGCTATACAAACCAGCTTAGTTGATGAAATCTCTCTGCCACAACTAGATGTACCGAGTTTTCCGATGACCTCTCAAGGGGAGGCGATCGCTAAATCTGTAGAATTACTGTCAGCCGGAAACTTTGCCATCTGGGTCGGTTTTGGCGCTCGTCACGCAGCCAAGGAGATTCGGGAATTCGCCGAAAAAACGGGAGCAGCAGTCATGTGTTCACCCCGTGCTAAAGGAATCTTTCCCGAAGATCATCCCCAGTTTGTCGGTGTCACAGGTTTGGGCGGTCATGCTTCGGTCCTCACTTATATGGAAGAGCATCCTCCTTTACACACACTCGTATTAGGAACCCGCCTTGGCGAACCCACATCCTTTTGGAGTAAAGCAATGGTTCCCTCTGGAGGCTTTGTCCATGTAGACATTGACCCAGAAGTTCCAGGGGTAGCCTATTCAGACGCGGAAACATTCCCTATCCAGTCTGATATCAAAGCTTATATGCTCGAACTGTTGCAGCAATGGCCAGACAATCCGCCCCCTGCTGGAGATATCTGCCTACCTCATCCAGAACACCAAGCGATCGCACCCCTTGCAGATGTAGACTATCCAGTGCGACCAGAAGTATTAATGGCTGCAATTCAAAAAATCATCGTTGAAGGTAGCGATGCGGTAGTTATGGCGGAGTGCGGTAACTCCTTTACTTGGTCAACTCATTTCCTGCGATTTGCTCAAACCAATCGTTATCGAGTTAGCACCGGAGTAGGGGCTATGGGTCACACAGCTACAGGAGTATTAGGTGCTGCAATAGCCCGAAATGGTAAAGCTGTAGCTATTGTCGGCGATGGGGCGATGCTGATGAATAACGAAATCAGCACTGCTGTAAAATATAATATTCCGGCGGTGTGGATTGTACTTAATGATGCTCGTTACAATATGTGCCATCAAGGCATGAAAATGTTGGGCTTAAAAGGTGCAGATGCAGAAATGCCTGAAACCAATTTTGCGATGATTGCTCGCGGTATGGGTGCAGAAGCCATTGGAGTGGTGCGCGAATCGGATCTCGAAGCTGCTTTAAAGCAAGCGATCGCTGCAAATGTTCCCTTTCTAATTGATGTAATCATTGATGCTGACCAACCCGCACCCTCTGGCGGACGAAATAAGAGTTTGGCTGCACAAGGAGTCACATCAAATCAGGTTAATGGTTCTGTTAAACCTGCTTCATTTCCATCAGTTTGATGGTTAACTTTGATTACGTTTTTATTTAAGAGGAATTAACCACGTTGGCGCTAGCCTCTCCCTTTGGGAGAAGTACACGAAGGAAGAGAAGAAAAGAAATAAAGAAATAAAGAGTTTTCGCAAAAATTAGGCTACGTCACGAGATTTATTAGAAGGAAGTGGGATCAGGAATAATTACTCTGGGTAGGGGTTTGATTGGCATTTAATTACTTGAAATTATCCGAAAATTAATGTTGGAAAAGGCAAATGTTGCTATTTGAAACTGTGAGAGAAATGGGTCATGAACAGGTTTTATTCTGTCATGGCAAAAATCCCGATATCAAGGCGATTATTGCTATCCATGATCGGACTCTCGGACCAGCAATGGGGGCGACCAGACTCTTCCCTTATGTTAGTGAAGAAGCTGCTTTAAAAGATGCGCTGCGTCTCAGTCGGGGTATGACCTATAAAGCCGCCTGTGCTAATATTCCGGCTGGTGGTGGAAAAGCAGTTATTATTGCTAACCCTGCCCAAAAAACAGAAGAACTTCTCAGAGCTTATGGACGTTTTGTCGAAAGTCTAAATGGACGTTTTATTACAGGACAAGATGTCAATATTACTCCTGAAGATGTCCGGTTAATTCGTCAAGAAACTAAATATGTCGTTGGTGTATCAGAAAAGTCTGGTGGTCCTGCTCCTGTCACAGCCCTCGGAGTATTTTTAGGCATCAAAGCGGCTGTAAAATCTCATTGGCAAAGCCAAGAAATTCAGGGATTAAAAGTTGCAGTTCAAGGCTTGGGAAATGTTGGCAAAAATCTCTGTCAACACTTACATGAGCATGGGGTGAAACTCTATGTCAGTGATGTAGACCCAGCCAAAACAGAGGAAGTTAGACAACTTTTCGGTGCGACTGTTGTCAGCCCAGAGGAAATTTACTCTCTTGATGTCGATATTTTTGCACCTTGCGCTTTAGGAGGAATGCTGAATAGTGAAACAATTCCTCTGATCAAAGCTGGAATTATTGCCGGCGCTGCTAATAATCAGTTAGCAGATGAGCAAATACATAGTCAAATGCTGACCCAAAAAGGCATCACTTATTGCCCAGATTATGTAATTAATGCCGGAGGTCTGATTAATGTTTACAACGAAATGATTGGCTATAACGAAGAAAAAGCATTCCAACAAGTGCATAACATTTATGACACCCTGCTAGCAATATTCGACATCGCTAAACAGCAAAATATCACCACAAACGATGCGTCTAAACAATTGGCTGAAGAGCGCATTAGCAATGCCAAAAAAAATCAGCTTCAAGAAATTGCTGCCTAATTACTAACTATTAATTTCCGGATTAAATCATGGAAAAAAACACATTTGCGACATCAACTTATATCGCAACTTCACCAGAGAGCGCCTTTGAGTATCTTTGCAGTTTAAAAAACTTAGACGATTGGACGCTTTTTAGCCGGATGATCGAACAAATTGACGAAGATACCTGGCTGGGAACTGCATCAGGTTATCATAAAAATCTCTACTATCATGTTAAAAAGCTAGAAAACCCGCTTTTCTATGGCATTGAATGGCACTGCGGATTTGAGTATAATCAATACTTCCAAGTTTATCCAGTTTTACTGTTTCCTCCGAGCTACATTGATCCAGAAACAGATGAAAAAGGTGTGTACTTCCACTGGTTGAGCTTTGTCGATCCCAACCGACAGACTCCCATGATTATGCAGGGGATTCACACTGTACATACTTCCGAAACTCGTTCTCTCAAAGCCATTTTAGAACGCCAAGCTGGTCGCAGCACAGCAGCTAAAGGTCGCTACTTTATCGAGACTGATACTATCTATGTTGATTCCCCAATTGATATTGGAGTCAAGTATTTGTCAGACTTGCAAAATATGGATGAGTGGGCGCACTTAGTCAGACCATCTGGCGAAATTACTTCCCAATCAGGTGAGTTCAGAGATGAATACGACCAAAAGCTCAAAATTTCTCTGCGCTTACATACTTTGAGCAAATACAACTTGCTCGAACAAGAAAACTTTTATCCAGACTACGGATTTTATCAGCGTTCCGTCGCTCTACTCATACCCACAGCTTATGCTTTCGGTGATCCTGATGCTTCTGGGTTCATCTTACATCGCATCACATTCTGGAAAACAGAGCAAGTTCTCGCCCACGGAAAACTGCAAATTGAAGACTTTGGGGCTGAAAGCATGAACATCAAAAGGATATTAGAAGCCAAAGCTGGAAACATGAAATCCTTTGATTTAGGAATGAGCTATGTACCAAAAACTCAAAACTCACTAGTTACTAGTAACTAACAATTCTTATAGCCCCTCCCAACCTTCATCGGTGTTTATCTGTGGTTAATTAATTCTTCCATCATCTACCCTCAGAGCCATAAACCAATTCTTAGCGCATAAAAAATAATAAACCTCAGCGCCCCTCTGCGTTTAAAAACATTACAAAACATTTGTAAAGACCCATAACTGATGAAAATCAAGCAACTTACTATTACCTTGCTGAGTGTTTATGTTACTGCCTTTTCGGGAATGAAAGCAGCAGAAGCAGCATCCTTTACAGTAATTGCAGATAATCTGAATAATCCAGGTGGTCTCAGCTTTAGCAACGACGGTAAACTTTATATTACAGAAAGTGGGACAGGAGGAAATGGTGCTTGCGTTCCACCAGCAAGCGGTGAAGGCGATTCTTTATGCTATGGTACTAATGGTGTAGTCAGCGTCATTGAAAACGGTCAAATCAAGCCTGTACTAACAGAATTACCTTCTTTAGCATTACCAGATGGCAAAAGAGCTGCTGGCCCCCGCGATATTCAATTTGATGCTAGCGGTCAGCCTTATGTACTGGTGGGGTATGGGACTAATCCCATCTATCGAGATGGGTTGGGTGAAACTGACCTGGGAACAATCATTGTTCCGAATTTTGAGACCAATTCCTGGAAGAGTATTGCAGATATCACCAACTATGAACTTCTTAACAATCCTGATGGCGATGATCTCAATAGCAATCCCTTAAAAATTTTAATAGATGGTAATCAACTTGTGACGGTTGATTCTGCTGCTAACGACTTATTAAGTGTTAATACAGATGGATCAAATTTGCAGGCGATCGCCGTACTTCCCCAAAAACCATTAACCAATCCAGTCTTCCCACCTTCCCTTACCCCATCGAATGAACTGGAACAAGTTTCAACTCAAACGAAAGCACCACCATTAGAGGTTAGCATTCAATCAGTACCAACAGGTGTAGCTAAAGGACTAGACGGAGCCTACTATATTAGTGAATATACAGGTTTCCCCTTTCCAGAAGGAGGAGCAAACATCTATCGCGTTGGTGATGATGGTATACCCACAATCTATGCAGAGGGTTTTACCCAACTCATGGACTTGGAATTTGATCAAGATGGTAATTTGTACGCTTTGCAGTATGCCAATGAGTCAGCCTGGAAAGGTAATCAAGATGGTGCTTTGATCAAAATAGCTGCCGATGGCGATCGCACAAATATTTTGAGTGGTAACGGATTAGAATCGCCTACTGCCTTGACCATTGGTCTTGATGGTAGCATTTACATCGCCAATCGAGGCGATCGCCCAGGAGAAGGACAAATTATCCGCATTGACAATATCCAGTCTGTTCCTGAACCTAACTCTGCATTAGGTGTATTAACTCTTAGCGCTTTGGGCTGTGTTTGGTTACGCAAGAATAGCCGCCTCAAACCCCTTCATCAAGCCTGAGCGCTCAGATAAAAAGTTTCAAATCAATACCAGTGTCCTACATATCCCTAGAGCAAGGCATTCCTTGTCTTTAAAATCGTTCAAATTTCCCCAATCTACCAACTATCATCTTCAAAGGTATGAAACTCAAGTCATTTGCTATAACCTTTATAGGCTGCTGCCTTACCGTTGTTTCTGCACCAAAAGCAGCCGAAGCAGCCACATTTTCAGTCATCGCTGACGGTCTCGATAATGCCAGAGGTGTAAGTGTTGCCCCTGACGGTAGCATCTATGTCACAGAGACAGGAATAGGGGGAGACGGAGGATGTGTCAAATCACCTAGTGTACAATTTGCCGACTTATGTTCTGGTAATACTGCCTCCATCACCAAAATTCAAAATGGTAAGCAAGAACGGATAATCACAGAGTTACCGTCTCTGGCATTAAAAGACAGTGGTATTGAAGGGGCGGGACCTCAAGACATCCAGTTTGATTCTCAAGGTAACGCTTACCTTGCATATGGCTTTGCTGGCAACCCCGCCAACCGGGACACAGTTTTCAACAATAACACCTTCGGACATCTCTACAAAATTGACCTGAACACAGGTTCACTCAGCAGTCTTGGCGATTTAGCACAGTTTGAACTCCTGAATAATCCTGATCAGGGCGATGTGATCTCCAACCCTTATGCTCTAGCCATTCAGGGAGATACAGCTTACGTAGCTGATGCCGGAGCCAACACCTTAATTAGTGTGGCACTTGATGGTAGTGGTATTACTGATGTCGTGCCATTTTTTAGCCGCCCATTTGAGAATGCTGTGTTCCCAGCACTTCCACCGGGACAGGAGCCACCTCCAGGCGTAGATCCTAATGCACCAATCAGCGAAATTCCCTTACAACCAGTACCCACAGGTGTAGTCATTGGGCCTGATGGCGCTCAATATGTCAGTGACTTTTCTGGCTTTCCTTATCCAGAAGGTGGGTCGCGTGTTTATCGCATCGGGGATGATGGTGTACCAACAGTCTATGCAGATGGCTTTACACAAATCGGAGACTTGGAATTTGATCAAGATGGCAACTTGTTAGTTTTACAATATGCCGATAAACCAGCATGGCAGAGTGATTTCGCCGCTTCATTATTCCAAGTAGCCCCTGATGGAACTCGCACAACTCTGATTAGTGCTGGTGAAGGACTAGAATCTGCGACCTCTTTAGAAGTTGGCCCTGATGGCACTATCTATATTACCAACAAAGGCGATCGCCCCGGTGTCGGACAAGTCCTCAGCTACAATCCCAAAGACAATCTTCAAAAGGTTCCCGAACCCACCACAGTCTTAGGTCTTATAGCAGCAGCATTCACCACAACTTCTTTAGTGAAACGCAAACGCAAATTTAGTCATTAGTTATTGGTCATTCCCTTCTTCCTAGACCCCACATTTCTAGAGACGCGAGATTCATCGCGTCTCTACCCATTCACCAGGAGATTAACTTAGATGGCATTAGTGAAACAACTCTCAATCGCACTTGCTGGTGCTGGATTGATGACACTAGCAGCAATAAGTACAGCCGAAGCTTTAAGTTTAAAATACGAAACGAGTATTGGTAGACCTGCTACCTTTACCGATGGTGATTTTCCAGGTGTTCCTGGAACGCTCGCTGTTCCCCAGGGCATAGGAGTACAGGACTCTACTCAGAATATCTTCGTCAGTAATGGTCGGGGTATTGACCGTGTTGATGTGTTCGATAGCCAAGGCAACTATATTAAAGGCATTGGTAGCACAGGCTCAGGGCCTGGACAGTTCGACGAACCAGCCGACATTAGATTCAACCCCATCACCGGAGATATGCACGTAGGTGATGTTTTCAACAGCCGGATTAATGTATTTGATGCCGAAGGAAACTATAAAACATCCTATGCTTCCTTTGGCGGTCCTGTAGAAGGTAGATTATTCTTTGGCCCTGGAGGAATGGACTTCGATGCAGCTGGTAACTTATATGTGAGTGATTTTAGTGCTGACATTGTAAAAGTATATAATCCAGAAGGCGAACAAATTAGAACTATTGGCAGTCCTGGCAGTGAACCCGGTCAATTTTTGGGGCCAGGAGGTTTAATTATCTCCGACACAACTGGCAGAATTTATATTAACGACCAGTACAACGGACGCGTTCAGGTTCTTGACCCCAATGGTAATTTTCTCTTTGCCTTTGGCTCTACTGGCTCTGAACCCGGACAATTTAAAGAACCAATCGGCATTGATGTGGATGAATACGAGAATATTTATGTCGCCGATTCTCAAAATAGCCGTGTTCAAGTCTTCGACAAAGAAGGTAACTTCTTAACTACCTTTGGTGGACCAACCCTGACAGCCTCTGGTGAAGTTGTACCACCACCCACACCTCCGGCTTTAGGCGGAACAACTCCCTATGGTACACCCATCGACCTCGAACCAGGTAAGTTTAACTGGACTGCTGGCTTACACTACGACGATGGCAAAGTTTATGTCGGCGATTTCTTCCAAGGTCGTATTCAAGTCTTATCAGTAGAACGGGCGGCTAAAGTACCTGAGCCTGCTTCCATATTAGGTCTGGGAATATTCGGTATTGGGGCTACTGTTGTCAAGTTGCGAAAAAATAGGCAGAAAACAACACTCATTAGTTTAGAGAAGAAACCGGAAATGACTTCTGTTTAATGGCTTCGCAACCATAATTTTTCCCTGATTTGATTGAAAATTTTAAAATCAAAATTGAATCAGGGCAAGAATAAAAATTATTGAAATAGTAATTATGTCTGCTGTAATTCATTTGAAGAAAACCAGTATTACTAGCTTACTCCGTCACTGGGTTTCACAAGAAATTACTCAAGAAGCTCTCACCTGGCTAGATGAAAAAAGAGAGCAGATTAGAGGCGGTGATCTTGGACGGGAGTTTTTTACGTCCTTCAGTGCGGTATCCCGTTATGTAGGTAAACAGCAGCTAAATCTTGACCCAAAAGACTTAAAAGCCGCCTCAGTCATGCAAGTGGGTTGGTGTCCGAGTCATTGGAGTGTCGATCAAGCCGCGCGCACATTATTAGTATTGGCTCTCCCACAAGATCATAGAGAAAAATATTTACAGGCGCTAGAGCAAGTATTCACAACTGCCGAGATCGGAGAATTAGTAGCACTGTATCAAGCTTTACCTCTGTTACCTTACCCAGAACAACTACAAAAACGCGCTGCTGAGGGAGTTCGTAGCAATATGATTGCAGTTTTCAATGCGATCGCCTTACGAAACCCCTACCCAGCCCAGTATCTTAACACACTGGCATGGAATCAAATGGTGCTAAAAGCCTTATTTGTCGGCAGTCCTCTACATTTAATTCAGGGTCTTGATATTCGTGCTAACCCCGATTTAGCAAGGATGTTAATTGAATATGCCCACGAACGCCACAGCGCTAACCGTGCAGTCCCCGTCGAACTTTGGCAATTAGTAGAGCAATTTGCCAATAATTCGTAACTTGTAATTACAGAACAAAAGATAACTACACAAATCATATATTCACGTATTAACACTAATAAAAAGATGTTTATTGATCCCCACATTCACATGAGTTCGCGCACAACCGACGATTATCAAAGAATGCGCGAATCAGGTATAGTCGCAGTCATTGAACCAGCCTTTTGGTTAGGACAACCCCGCACCAACATTGGTTCATTCCAGGATTATTTCAGCAGCTTAGTAGGTTGGGAGAGATTCCGGGCGGCTCAATTTGGCATCAAGCATTACTGCACAATAGGGTTAAACTCCAAAGAAGCCAATAACGAAGCCCTAGCAGAACAAGTCATGGAACTATTGCCCTTGTATGCTTGCAAAGAAGGTGTAGTTGCGATCGGTGAAATTGGCTACGATGACATGACCCCAGCCGAAGATAAATACTTCCGCCTCCAGCTTGAACTAGCCAAAGAACTCAATATGTTGGTAATGATTCATACACCCCACCGCGACAAAAAAGCAGGTACAAGTCGCAGCATGGATGTCTGTATTGAACATGGTTTAGATCCATCACAAGTAATTGTAGATCATAACAATGAAGAGACAGTGGAAGAAGTCTTAGAACGGGGTTTTTGGGCAGCATTTACAATTTACCCCCACACAAAAATGGGGAATGCCCGCATGGTAGAAATTGTCCGTCATTATGGGTGCGATCGCATCATCGTAGACAGTAGTGCAGATTGGGGAGTCAGCGATCCACTAGCCGTACCCAAGACAGCCCAATTAATGCTAGAACGGGGAATTCCCGCCGCCGATGTCAGAGCAGTTTGTTACCAAAACGCGCTTTCAGCTTACAGCCAAAGTGGACAAATAAAAGAATCCGATTGGCTAAATCCCCAACCCATAGATCAGAGACAGAAGTTCAACGATAACTCCGTACTGCGCGGACAAGAACCACTAATAGAAACCAGCCGTGAATACGCACTAATTGAGTAAAAATGCATCAGAGTACGCCCAAGTTCCTTCTTTCTTTCTTCCTTTGCGCCTTTGCGCCTTTGCGTGAGATATAAATATCTAGTTCATTTCGCTAAAAATCGCTGTAATTACGAATCACGAACTATAAAGATGAACACCGCAATATTAACGTCCCATCGCCTTTGGGCATATCTACAATTAATGCGCCCAGCTAACATTGTCACAGCTTGGGCAGATATCCTAGCTGGCTTCGCCGCTTCACAGTATATTATCATCACCAATCAAGCTACCGGATCGGACATAAATTTAATCCCCCTAGCATGGTTACTAATCGCCACCACCGGCTTATATGGCGGAGGCATCGTATTTAATGATGTATTTGATACCGCACTAGACACTCAAGAACGACCAGAACGGCCTATACCCAGTGGTAAAGCATCTCTTAGAGGAGCAACCTTACTAGGAAGTTGGCTATTGAGCATAGGTATAGTAGCAGCTTCTCAAGTCTCTTCGTTGAGCGCCATTCTAGCTCTGAGCATTGCCCTAGCCGCCTTATTTTATGATGCTTTCGGGAAACATGATCCGATTTTCGGCCCCATCAATATGGGAATTTGTCGTGGAGGTAACTTATTGTTAGGCGTGAGTGTAGTACCTGCAATGGTAGGAGAATATTGGTTTTTAGCCTTGATTCCCATAGTTTACATTGCTGCCATCACCCTCCTGAGTCGAGGCGAAGTACATGGAGCCAAAGTCAGTACCGGGGTAATAGCACTATTACTAATAGTCATAGTCATCATCGGACTTTTAGGGCTGGGACTATTCACAAACTATCAAATCTTCACAGCATTACCATTTCTGATATTCTTCACAATTCAGGTATTGTTACCTTTTATCAAAGCTGTACGCGAACCTACCCCAGAACAGATTCGCTTCGCAGTTAAAGCGGGCATACTTTCACTAATCATTTTAGATACTAGTATCGTTGCGGGATTTGCGGGTTGGACATCCGGGCTAATAGCCTTAAGCCTGCTGCCTATTTCCATCAAACTAGGACAAATCTTTGCAGTAACTTAAAACTAATCAAACTCATCTGATCATTATGATTTCTATATATTAGACCTCTAGCAGAAATATCTTCATCTGCGGAAATTTTGCCAGAAGTCTATCAATTATTTCAACAAAGCCAACATTATCAGAGTGCCGCCAAGACATTAACATCTCATGCATATTTTAATTTATTCTTACAACTATTATCCAGAGCCAATTGGAATTGCGCCTTTAATGACTGAACTAGCAGAAGGACTAGTAGAGCAAGGTCATGAAGTCCGGGTAATTACAGGAATGCCCAATTATCCTCAGCGCCAAATTTACGATGAATATCAAGGCAAATGTTACTTAACCGAACAAAAAAATGGTGTCACCATTCAGCGCAGTTATCTGCGAATTAAGTCCAAACCGAACCTTTTTGATCGGTTACTATTAGAATTAAGCTTTATTTTTACGAGTTTGTCACAAGCCCTGAAAGGCCAGCGACCAGACGTGATTCTCTTAACAGTACCACCGCTACTGGTTTCTTTACCTGCAAGCTTACTCGGTTGGCTATACAATTGCCCAGTCGTGCTGAATCTGCAAGATATTCTTCCAGAAGCCGCCTCATGTATCGGGCTGATTAAAAGCAAGTGGATGATTCGAGCGCTAACAGTTCTCGAAAAATTTTCCTATCGGAATGCACACACTATTAGCATCATTAGTGAAGGATTTAGAGAAAATTTAGTTAACAAAGGAGTGCCTAATAAAAAAATAGTTTGCATTCCCAATTGGGTCAACGTAAATTTTATCCGCCCTTTAGTCAATAAAAATAGCCCTTGGAGATTAGAACATCAACTAAATGGTAAATTTTTCGTACTTTATTCAGGCAACATTGCACTGACACAAGGACTAGAAACAGTAGTAGAAACCGCAGTTCTGTTGCGTCAAATTACAGAAATTGTCTTTGTAATCGTCGGCGAATCAAAGGCATTAAAAAGATTGCAAAAATATTGCCTGAGTTCTGGCGCAGATAACGTATTGTTATTACCCTTGCAACCACGAGAAAAATTACCGCAAATGTTAGCAGCAGCCGATGTCGGGTTAATTGTACAAAAACGCAATGTAATTTCCTTTAATATGCCTTCAAAAATACCATTGCTGTTAGCCAGTGGTAGCCCAATAGTAGGTTCAGTCCCCAATACTGGCACTGCTGCTGAAGTAATTCAACTCAGTGGCGGAGGCATAGTTGTACATCCAGAATCACCTGATGCTTTGGCAAATGCAGTGCTGAAATTATATGAAAATCCGACTTTAGCCACACAGCTAGGTGAAAATGGCAGAAAATTTGCCGTAGAAAACTATTCCTTTGACCAAGCCCTGCACCGCTATGAACAGCTATTCTCTGATGTAACATCAGAGCCAGAATCAACTTTGGATATTCTCCCCAAATTGAATTCTAAAAAATCACTGCTGGAAACTTTAAAATATGATCCCAGATAAACTAAAAAAAAGCAATCAAACACTAAATCATGCCAGAACCAGAAACATTACTATTATCGGTGGACTTGGCAGGATGGGAAAATTATTTAAAGAGCAACTTTCGGCTGTAGGACACAACGTTAGTATTCTCGAACAGGAGGATTGGATATATGCAGATAAACTATTAAATCAGGTAGAATTAGTCTTAGTTAGTGTTCCCATTGCACAAACCGTTGAGGTTATTAAGCGTGCATCTCAATATTTGTCACCAAATACGGCATTGTGCGATATTACGAGTATCAAAACTCAGTCTACTCAAGCAATGCTTGAACATCATTCAGGCCCCGTAATGGGACTACATCCGATGTTTGGTCCAAATATTAATTCGTTCTTGGGACAAAAAGTCGTGGTATGTCCAGGTAGGAACGATGATTCATTTCAATGGTTATTAAACTTAATTAAAAATCAGGGTGGAGAACTTATAACCTGCACTCCTGAAGAACATGACCAAATGATGGTAATTGTTCAAGCAACGCAGCACTTTTCCAGATTTAGTCTTGGTGTTTTCTTAACAGAATCCGAAATCGATATAGAACGTAGTTTATCTATGTCAACACCTAGCTATCGTCAAGAAATTGAAATTGTCCAGCGTTTGTTTGCCCAAAACCCTAATTTATGTGTTGATATCATCCTGGCTACAGAAGAGCGATGTCAGGCAATTAACTCTTTAGCTAATACCTACAACCGCTTGGCAATGCTGGTGGCAAAAAAAGACCGAACTGCATTAATCCAAGAATTTAAAAATGCTCAAAAATTTATGGGCGCAAAAAATAACTATTTGGTACGTTCTTTACAAAGTTTTTCTTCACAAGAGAATCAAAGAGATTTTCAACCACAGATAAACACAGATGCACACCGATAAATTATTGATGCTGTAAACATGAAATTCACAGAATCAATATTCTCAACTCTTACTCTCTGCGTCTCTGCGCCTGGTGCGTGCCAAAATTCATATTTTCAATTAGCAATACCCAATTCTAATTAACAAAAACCATGCTGGTTGACATCTTTCACGATACTGTTTGTCCTTGGTGCAGAATCGGAAAAAAGCACCTTTTTGATGCACTGGCACAATGGGAAGGAGACGCGGTAAATATTCGCTGGCATCCTTTTTTACTCGATAATACTGTTCCTCCAGAGGGATATGAATTTCGTAGCTTTATGCAAAAAAGAAAAGGAATTAGTTCAGCAGAAGTTCAGCAGATGTTTGATTATACTCGACAGGCTGGTGAGGTAGCCGGAGTTGTGCTAAATTTTGACAAAATCCGTTTAGCTGTTAATACTCAGCTTTCTCATAAACTGATTGCGCTCGCACCAGAAAAAATCAGAAATGACATAGTAGAATCCATTTATCAAGCTTACTTTGAAGATGGTTTGAATATAGGTGATCTTGAAGTCATTCTTGCCATCGGGACAAATCACCAAATGGATGAGAAAAACTTACGACTAAAATTAACTGATAATAATGCTATTGAGGCAGTTATAGCTGAATCTACATTTGCTCGGTTAAATGGTATTAATAGTGTACCATTTTTCATCTTCAATAACAAAGTCAAAGTAGCTGGTTCTCAGTCTGCTAATGTATTGCTTCAAGCTCTAAATCGGGCTTCATTTATAGAAGTATTAACAAAACAATGGTAATAAATTTTCGCCAAAAAACCGAATTTTCTCAGCTATCAATCAATCAACGTGTCTCCGTTAGCTTCAACTATGAAGTGTACTTCACCCAAAAATTATTTGATTTAACAAATCCCACCTTAGCCCAAGTAATTACAGGCGATGGAGAGAAAAAGCCAAAGAAAGTAGTAGCAGTTCTAGATGCAGGATTATTACAATTTCAACCTGCATTACTTCAGCAATTAAAAGCGTACGCCAAGTTTTATGCAGAAACACTAAATCTCGCTGTGGAACCAATTATAGTTCCCGGTGGCGAAGCTGCCAAAAACGATCTCAGTTTGGTAGAGCAAATTCATCAGACCGTAAATGCAGCAGGTTTATGTCGCCACTCCTACTTGTTGGCTATCGGCGGTGGTGCTGTGTTAGATTTGGTAGGATATGCAGCTGCAACGGCGCATCGGGGAATTCGCTTAATTCGGATTCCCACGACCGTATTAGCACAAAATGATTCCGGTGTCGGGGTAAAAAACGGCATTAATGCCTTTGGTAAAAAGAATTTTCTTGGCACATTTGCGCCACCTTATGCGGTGATTAATGACTGTGATTTCTTAACAACTTTGGATGAGCGTGACTGGCGTTCTGGAGTTGCAGAAGCGGTGAAGGTAGCACTAATTAAAGATGTTGATTTTTTTGATTTTATTCACACCCAAAGTGCCGCACTCGTCCATCGAGAAATGGAGAGTATGCAACAGCTAATTTATCATTGCGCTCAATTACATCTAGAACATATTGCTAATAGTGGTGATGCTTTTGAAATGGGTTCATCCCGTCCCCTAGATTTTGGACATTGGGCGGCTCATAAACTAGAGCATTTAACCGACTATAGTTTACGTCATGGGGAAGCTGTAGCGATTGGTATTGCTTTGGATAGCATTTATTCCTATCTTTTAGGAATGCTGTGTTTGTCAGATTTGCAAAAAATCCTCAATACACTTGATGCACTGGGTTTTACTTTGTATGTGCCAGAACTAGCTGAACAATTATCACATCAAGAACATAGTCGGTGTTTATTCCGTGGTTTGACTGAGTTCCGGGAACACTTGGGTGGAGAGTTGACTTTGACACTGCTGCAAGGTATTGGCAAGGGTATTGAAGTTCACAAGGTTGATTTGTCTTTATACAAACAAGCAATTTTGCAGTTAGAGGAGTTTTTTAAAAGTCAATTATTAATCGCCGATAAACGCCGATAAAGATTAGATGTGTGTTATGGCGATTCCCGTATCAATAGGTACTACAAGAATTATTCGACAGCAGACTAGGAAAGACTATATGTTTTTTTGTTCTGATTTTTACTCAATTTTCTGGATAAGTAAATGAAGTTAGGAACTAATAATAATTTTGATTTAACCTATTGTACTAATATTCACCCTGGGGAAGAATGGGACAAAGTATTTGCTAATTTAAAGCAGTATATTCCACCTTTGAAAGCTAGAGTTGTACCAGGGAAATCTTTTGGTATTGGGTTACGTTTAGCCGCAGTAGCAGCTAGGGAATTGCTGCAACCAGAAGTTTTAACTGAGTTTCAGTCTTGGTTAACTGAAGAAGATTTATATGTGTTTACTTTGAATGGTTTTCCTTATGGCAAATTCCATCGGGAAGTAGTGAAAGACCAAGTTTATACACCGAATTGGACTCAGCCAGAACGGTTGGAATATACGTTGCAACTGACAGAGATTTTGGCAGCATTATTACCCACTGATACAGAGGGTAGTATTTCTACTCTGCCTTTATCTTACAAGCCTTGGTATGAAGGCAATCAAATTGTCCAAGCATCAGTGATGGATAGTGCTAGTCTCCACATAGCCCAAGTAGTCGCTCAAATGGTAGATATCCGTAATCAGCACGGGAAACTACTGCATCTAGATTTGGAACCAGAACCGGATGGATTAATTGAAAATGCTACTGAGGTTGTGAATTATTTCCAGAAGCATTTATTACCCATTGGTGGCGCTTATTTGGTAAAGCATCTGGGAATTTCACAAACAGTGGCTGAAAATTACTTACTAGATCATGTGCGTATTTGTTATGACACCTGCCATTTTGCAGTTGAGTATGAAAATCCCATTTCAGTTTTCCAGCAATTTCAAGCTGCGGGTATTCAGATTGGCAAAATTCAGATTAGTGCTGCTTTGCAGGTGAATTTGTCAGAGGATAGCGAACAACGTCGCCTCGTAGGAGAACGATTACGTCCTTTCGCTGAATCTACTTATTTACATCAAGTAATTGCTCGCGAAAAAAATAATAGACTAATTCACTATTCCGACTTAGAAATCGCCTTACCACACTTAGCAAATACCAACGCTTGCGAGTGGCGGATTCATTTCCACGTACCCATTTTTATCCGAGATTATCATCTGTTGCAGTCTACTCAAGACGACATTACTACCGTACTAAATTTACTGCATGATAACCACACTTGCACTCACCTAGAAATTGAAACCTACACCTGGGAAGTACTCCCCCAACAAATGAAATTAGACTTACTCGCCTCAATTCAGCGCGAGTACGAATGGGTACAAAGCAAACTATTAACCAAACAATTAGTACCTAACTAATTCGGTACTAGGCGGGCAAGATGCCCACCCCACAAGATTTCTAGGATTAAAATGTGTACTTCATTTACTGGTAAAGTGCTGTATTTCTGCTCTCTTGGCGTACTTGGCAACTTGGCGGTTTGTAAAATCGTATGAAAAAAACTGTAATTCTCAACATAGTAGGATTAACACCCAACTTAATAAGTAAACATACCCCCTTCCTTTCCCATTGGTCAAAACAAGGAAAAATAGCAACCATCGCCCCCGTATTACCCGCCGTTACCTGTACAGCACAAGCAACCTATCTCACCGGAAAATTACCTAACGAGCATGGAATAGTCGGTAATGGTTGGTACTTCCGAGATGAGTGTGAAATTAAATTTTGGCGACAGTCCAACAAACTCATGCAAGCGCCCAAAATTTGGGAAATAGCCAAAGAAGTAGATCCCAGCTTTACCTGCGCCAACTTGTTTTGGTGGTATAATATGTACTCTTCAGTAGATTATGCCATCACTCCCCGACCGATGTATCCAGCCGATGGGAGAAAAATTCCTGACATATATACGCAACCGGGAGAATTGCGTTTACCACTCCAAAAAGACTTAGGTCAATTTCCTCTGTTCAACTTTTGGGGTCCTAACACATCAATTCGGTCTACCCAATGGATTGCAGAATCAGCCAAGTGGACAGAAAAACATTGTCATCCCACCCTAACACTCGTTTATCTACCACATCTCGACTACTGTCTACAAAAATATGGTGCTGATGTCAACAAAGTCGCAGATGATTTACAAGAAATTGATGCAGTTTGTGGTGATTTGATTCAATACTACGAAAATCGTGGCGCTCAAGTTATAGTTTTGTCAGAATATGGAATTACATCAGTCACCAAACCCATCCACTTAAATCGGATGCTACGGGAAAAAGGCTTGTTGAGTGTGCGCGAAGAACTAGGAAGAGAAATTTTAGATGCTGGTGCGAGTAAAGCCTTTGCAGTTGCTGATCATCAGATTGCTCATGTTTATGTTAATGATCCATTTTATATTCCCAAGGTGCGATCGCTTCTCGAAGAAACTGAAGGAATTGCTTATATATTAGATGATACCAACAAGTCAGATGTACATTTGAATCATTCTAGAGCAGGAGATTTGGTAGCCGTAGCTCAATCAGATACTTGGTTTACTTATTATTACTGGCTCGATGATAACCGCGCCCCTGATTTTGCCAGAACAGTAGATATTCACCGTAAACCAGGTTACGACCCTGTAGAACTTTTCCTCGACCCACAAATTAAATTTCCCCAGGTAAAAATCGCTCTCAAATTATTAAAAAAACAACTAGGTTTTCGCTACTTGATGGATGTGATTCCCTTAGATGCTGACCTAGTACGTGGATCTCACGGTTGTATTCCGCCTTCTCCTAATGAAGGTCCCTTATTCATTACTCAACAAACTAACTTACTTGACGCTTCATCAATCCAAGCCATTGATGTTTGCCAATTAATCCTCAGACATCTGAGGGAAAATAGCAATAATTAATCGAAGAACCCCACCCCTAACCCCTCCCCGCTTGCACCGGAGGGGAATTTGAGAATAATCATGTCAGTTAAATTCTCTAAAAACAAATAAATTGATATTGATATCTAAAAAATCATCATGCAACATAACCTTAATATTTATTAACCTTAATCAAGAAGTAGAAAACCTTAATTGCCATCAGATATATTCCAGATTTATTTTGGAATATATCAGGGGAAAAGACAATGCATAAATTGTCAATTTTGTCTTGATTTGCAATTCAGCTAGTATCCTGAATGAATGGCTTTTGACTAATAACCATTCCAGAGAAATTACCCATGATTTTTGATTCCCATTCCTATACAACTCTTGGTGGTGTGCTTGTCTCTCGTTCCTTCACAGAAGTGAAGATGGACACCGCCTTAGAAGAGATTCTGTTCTACCTCAATTCCCAGCGTGGAGGCTTGCTTGCTAGCAGCTATGAATATCCCGGAAGATACAAAAGATGGGCAATCGGATTTGTTAATCCACCACTAGAATTAACAACAAGAGAAAATGCTTTTACTCTGACAGCTTTGAATGAAAGAGGGCAAATACTTTTACCATTACTTTTAGAAAGCCTTTGTCAATCAAAAGAACTTCAAAACATCAAACAAACAAACAAGCATATCTCTGGATTTATTCAATCCACGAACCAATCTTTTGTTGAAGAAGAACGTAGTAAGCAACCTTCAGCATTTACAGTTGTCCGCGAAATTCTACATATTTTCTCTAGTCAAGAAGATGAGCATTTAGGATTGTATGGCGCATTTGGTTATGACTTAGTTTTCCAATTTGAGCCAGTTACTCAAAGCCTAAAACGTCCCACAGATCAGCGAGATTTAGTACTTTACCTACCTGATGAACTGATAGTTGTTGATTATTATCTCCAACAGGCATTTCGGCTGCAATATGAATTTGAAACAGCCCACGGTATCACTAATAATCTTCCTCGCAACGGTGAATCTATTGATTATCGAGGTCAACGCCTGACCCCAAATCAAAGTTCTGATCATGATCAGGGGGAGTATGCTAAACAAGTGGAGTTGGCACTTGATTACTTCCGCAGAGGCGACTTATTTGAAGTGGTTCCTGGTCAAAACTTTTTTGAACCCTGTGAAGCGTCTCCTAGTAAACTGTTTACCACTTTAAAACAAATTAATCCCAGCCCTTATGGATTCATTTTTAATTTAGGTGGAGAATATATAATTGGCGCATCTCCAGAAATGTTTGTTCGGGTTGAAGGTAGACGCATAGAAACCTGTCCTATTAGTGGTACTATTACCCGTGGACAAGATGCCCTTGATGATGCTGATCAAATTCGTCATTTACTCAACTCACACAAAGATGAAGCTGAGTTGACAATGTGTACAGATGTAGATCGTAATGATAAATCTCGAATTTGTGAACCCGGCTCAGTCCAAGTCATTGGTCGTCGTCAAATTGAATTATATAGCCACCTGATTCATACCGTGGATCATGTTGAAGGCATACTCAGACCAGAATTTGATGCTTTAGATGCCTTTTTAACTCACACTTGGGCGGTTACAGTTACAGGCGCACCAAAAAGAGCCGCAATTCAATTTATTGAACAGCATGAACGTAGCGCTCGACGTTGGTATGGTGGCGCAGTTGGTTACTTGAATTTCAATGGAAATTTAAATACTGGATTAATTCTGCGGACAATTCGGTTACAAGATTCGATTGCGGAAGTGCGGGTTGGTGCTACTGTCCTTTATGATTCAGTTCCAAAAGCAGAAGAACAAGAAACAATTACCAAAGCTGCGGCTTTATTTGAAACGATTCGACGGGCTAGACAAACCGACGAAAAAGCCGAGGAATGCAGTTCCATAAATTTGAGCAAATGTATCCCTAATGTGGAACCTGGGAAACGCATCTTATTAATTGACTATGAAGATTCATTCGTTCACACATTAGCTAATTACATTCGCCAAACTGGTGCTAGTGTGACCACACTACGTCATGGCTTTGCAGAATCGCGATTGGATACAGAACGCCCTGATTTAGTTGTCTTGTCTCCTGGCCCTGGTAGACCGAATGATTTTCGAGTTTCCGAAACTGTCGCCGCCTGTATCAGTCGCCAAATCCCGATTTTCGGAGTTTGTCTAGGACTGCAAGGTATTGTAGAAGCTTTTGGCGGCAAATTAGGAGTTCTCAACTATCCCCAACATGGTAAATCTTCGCGGATTTTTGTGACTGATACAAATTCTGTGAAATTCAAAGATTTACCAAAATCCTTTGCTGTGGGTAGATATCATTCTTTGTTTGCTTTACAGGAACATTTACCGGAAGAACTGAAGGTAACGGCGATTTCTGATGACAACGTAATTATGGGTATTGAGCATCGAACTCTTCCCATTGCTGCGGTTCAGTTTCATCCAGAATCAATCATGACTCTTTCTGGAGAGGTGGGTTTGGCAATTATTAGAAATGTGATGCTTGCATTTACTCAAAAGACCATAGTCAAACAATTTTAGATTTTAGATTGGCGATTTTAGATTAGGAAATTTTTATTTCAATCCAAAATCCAAAATCCAAAATTCTCTACTCCCGATTTAGGAATTTATGAATATTCCAGTTGTCACTCATCGTCACATTCTTGAAGAAATTGTGTTGCATAAAAGGCACGAAGTTGCACAAATGCAGCAACAATTACCTTTAACTGCTTTGCAACAACAGTTAAATACTGCGCCAATTGTGCGAAATTTCCTAAGTGCTTTACAACACAACCCCTGTCAACCGAGTTTAATCGCTGAAGTCAAAAAGGCTTCACCTAGTCGGGGGATAATTCGGGCGGATTTTGACCCAGTAGCGATCGCACAAGCTTATGAGCGGGGTGGTGCAGCCTGTCTATCCATCCTTACTGATGAAAAGTTCTTTCAAGGCAGTTTTGACAATCTCCGGGCTGTGCGCGCTGCTGTAGCACTACCTTTACTGTGCAAGGAGTTCATCATCGACCCCTACCAAATTTATTTAGCACGGACAGCAGGTGCAGATGCTGTCTTATTAATTGCTGCCATTCTCTCAGATACCGAACTCCAGGACTTTTTGCGCGTGATTCACGATTTGGGGATGAATGCACTGGTGGAAGTTCATACATTGGCTGAATTAGATCGGGTGCTAAAGCTGGACGACTTGCGTTTACTAGGAATTAACAATCGTAACCTAGAGGATTTTACGGTCGATTTACAAATAACCCAGCAACTTTTAAAACAACGTCAGCAACAATTACAAAGTTTGAATATCACGGCCGTCAGTGAATCAGGACTATATACACCTGCTGATTTATCTTTTGTGGCTGAGGCTGGTGTGCGTGCAGTTTTAGTGGGCGAATCTTTAGTTAAACAAACCAATGTAGAAGAAGCTGTGCGTAGTATCTTGAGTTTTGCATGATCTAACCACGAATAGACAAGAACTAATTACCCATTTTGAGGTGAATGATCACAGATGGCTACTATTTCTGATTGTTTTCAATCTTTACGCCTGAGTAAACAGTGTGCTTTGATTCCGTTTATCACTGCTGGCGACCCCGATTTAACAACCACTGCTGAGGCTTTACGTATTTTAGATCGCAATGGTGCAGATTTCATTGAGCTGGGTGTTCCCTACTCTGACCCTTTAGCAGATGGCCCTGTGATTCAAGCAGCCGCAACTCGCGCTTTGCAAAAAAAAATTAAATTAGAGCAAGTGTTGGAAATGTTGCGCGATGTCAGTCCTCAACTCAAAGCACCATTAATTTTATTTACTTATTACAATCCTATTCTGCACCGGGGTATTCAAGCATTTTTAGCAGATATTGTGGCGGCTGGGGTGCGAGGGTTGGTAGTACCAGATTTACCCTTAGAAGAGGCGGCGCAATTAATCCAAGCTGCTGCTGCTTTTGGGATTGAGGTAATTTTGCTGGTAGCTCCTACTAGTTCTCAGGATAGGATAGTTGCGATCGCACGTCAATCTCAAGGATTCATCTACCTCGTCAGTGTTACAGGTGTTACAGGAATGCGAGTGCAAATGCAAAGCCGCGTACAGCATTTACTCACAGATATGCGAAACATCACCGATAAACCCATAGGCGTAGGCTTTGGTATTTCCACACCAGAACAAGCACAACAAATCAGAGAATGGGGTGCAGATGCGGTAATTGTCGGTAGTGCCTTTGTCAAAAGGTTAGCAGAGGGTAGCCCATCTGAAGGACTGCAAGCTGTAGAAAAACTTTGCCGTGAACTCAAAGCCGCAATTACCCCCATATCTCTGCAAAAACTTGCTTCTGCTAAGTAATACAAATCTGGTGAAAAAGAAAGTAGAGACGTTCCATCGAACGTCTCCACAAAGGTTCTGTAATCACGGATATTTAATTTTCACCAAATGTCTAATAATTCCAACTCTTCTCTCTGCGTCCTCTGCGCCTCTGCGGTTCAATAATCAATTAAAACACTTGTCACCAATGGTAAACATAAAAAACATCAACACTTCAACATTAAGACCCGACCCATTAGGAAGATTTGGCAAATTCGGCGGTAAATACGTCCCCGAAACCTTAATGCCGGCATTGAGTGAATTAGAAACAGCATATCACCAATATCGCCATGACTTAGGCTTCCAAGCAGAACTGCAAAACTTACTCCGGGATTATGTCGGAAGACCCAGCCCCTTATATTTTGCCGAACGCCTGACCACACACTACGCTAGACCCGATGGCACAGGAGCGCAAATTTACTTAAAACGTGAAGACTTAAATCATACAGGCGCACACAAAATTAATAACGCCTTAGCTCAGGGATTACTAGCCAAACGCATGGGCAAACAGCGCATCATAGCCGAAACAGGCGCAGGTCAACATGGTGTAGCTACTGCTACAGTATGTGCGCGATTTGGCTTGAAGTGTGTCATTTACATGGGTATCCACGACATGGAACGCCAAGCCCTGAATGTGTTCCGCATGAAGCTAATGGGGGCAGAAGTGCGTCCTGTAGAAGCCGGAACCGGAACCCTCAAAGATGCCACCTCAGAAGCCATTCGGGATTGGGTGACAAATGTGGAAACAACCCATTACATTCTCGGTTCTGTCGCTGGTCCTCATCCTTACCCGATGATGGTGCGTGATTTCCACGCGGTCATCGGTAAAGAAACTCGCCTTCAGAGTCAGGAAAAGTGGGGAGGATTACCGGATATTCTCCTGGCTTGTGTGGGTGGCGGTTCTAATGCAATGGGATTATTTGATGAATTTGTGGATGAACCGACTGTACGCCTGATCGGAGTTGAAGCCGCCGGTGAGGGTGTAAATACTGATAAGCACGCAGCCACTTTAACACAAGGAAAAGTGGGAGTTCTGCATGGAGCGATGAGTTATTTACTCCAAGATGATGATGGGCAAGTTGTGGAAGCACATTCTATTAGTGCGGGACTCGATTATCCGGGTGTTGGTCCTGAACATAGTTATTTAAAGGATCTTGGTCGGGCTGAATATTACAGCGTTACTGACCAACAAGCTTTAGATGCTTTTCAAAGACTTTCTCAATTAGAAGGAATTATTCCAGCATTGGAAACATCTCATGCGATCGCCTATTTAGAAACCCTCTGTCCCCAACTAGATGGTAGTCCCCGCCTGATAATTAATTGCTCTGGTAGAGGCGACAAGGATGTGCAAACAGTAGCAAAATTCCTGAGTTAAAAGACTGACTGAAGAAGCAGGGGGGCAGGGGGCAGGGTGCAGGGGAGAAGAAGAAAGGTTGTTAAGTAATTTCTAACTCTCCCTTGCTCCCCTACCTCCGGCAATGACAAATCAAAAAATCTCACAAAATCTCAAAAATTTACTTGTGGGATGGGTGTCCCCACCCGTCCCCTAACGCTGATTAATCGATTTTTTACTTATTCCCTGACATTTCCAGCAAATCGAAATGACAACCATAACTCAAACTCCACCTGGACAAAGCATCCCCTCCCCTGATTCCTACAATTGGCCAGCCTTATTGCAACAGTTACTTGATCGCCAATCCTTAACTGTCACCCAATCTGCTTATCTGATGAAAGGTTGGCTCATTGATGCCATTCCCCCCGTCATATCAGGCGCGATTTTAACCGCCATTCAAGCCAAAGGCATAACCGCAGCCGAATTGGTTGGTATGGCTAGCGTCTTACAATCCCAATCTTCTTCCCCCACTGATCACTCCCTACTCCCCACTCCCCTCATTGATACCTGTGGAACTGGAGGAGATGGGGCTTCAACCTTTAATATCTCCACGGCTGTTGCTTTTGTCGCGGCAGCCGCAGGGGTAAAAGTTGCCAAACATGGTAATCGTTCTGCCTCTAGTAAAACTGGTTCTGCTGATGTCTTGGAAGCTTTGGGTATAAATCTTAACGCTAGTTCCGAGAAAGTACAGGCGGCTGTTGGTGAAGTTGGAATCACCTTTTTGTTTGCCCCAGGTTGGCATCCAGCACTTAAAGCCGTTGCGGCTTTACGCAAAACTTTAAAAGTGCGGACTATTTTTAACCTGCTGGGGCCTTTAGTTAATCCCATGCGACCCACAGGGCAAATTATTGGTGTTAACGACCCACATTTATTAGAAGCGATCGCCCTTGCATTATCGGAATTGGGATGTCAGCAAGCGATCGCACTTTACGGGCGAGAAAAATTAGATGAAGCCGGATTAGCAGATGTCACAGACTTAGCAGTACTCCAAGACAAAAAAGTACGTCATCTCATCCTCAATCCCCAACAACTGGGATTGGGTTTTGCACCCACGGCGGCTTTAGCCGGCGGAGATGTCCAAGAAAATGCCGAAATTTTGCAAGCAGTTCTCCAAGGTAAAGGCACCAAACCCCAACAAAATGTAGTCGCTTTGAATACAGCCCTAGCACTGCAAGTTAGTCAAACCGTTGATGGGGAAACAGATGTTTTAGACAATTGCATGAAAAACCTTGTACTAGCTCAAGAAATTCTGCACAGCGGCGCAGCTTGGACAAAATTAGAACAACTTGCTGAATTTTTGCAATAACAATTGTTTGGGGAATGGGGAATGGGGAATGGGGAGTGGGGAGTGGGGAGTGGGGAGTGGGGAATGGGTAAGAGGCAAAAACGGTTAGTTATTCCATTCTCCGCGCTTTTGTCAATTTAACTATAGGAAACCAAAATGATTGTAGTACTCAAAAATGGTACACCTGATAGCGAAATCACACAAATTTGTCAAGAATTAACAGAAGGTTGGGGAGTCACAGTAGAAAAAAGCATCGGCAAGCAGAAAGCTATTCTGGGAATCATTGGTGACACATCGATCATCGATACATTGCAAGTTCAAGAATTAAGCCCTTGGATTCAACAAGTATTACGAGTGCAGCAACCTTTCAAGCGGGTGAGCCGGGAATTTCGACATGGAGAAGCCAGCGAGGTGATTGTATCTACGCCTAACGGTTGTGTCCCTTTCGGAGAGCATCATCCCATCGTCGTGGTAGCTGGGCCATGTTCGGTGGAGAATGAAGCCATGATAGTGGAAACAGCCAAGCGTGTGAAGGCAGCCGGAGCCAAATTCTTGCGTGGAGGAGCTTACAAACCTCGGACTTCACCCTATGCATTTCAGGGGTATGGTGAAAGTGCATTAGATTTGTTAGCAGCAGCCCGTGCAGCTACAGGTTTGGGCATTATCACAGAACTCATGGATGCAGCCGATTTACCCGCAGTGTCGAAAGTAGCTGACATCATCCAGATAGGAGCGCGGAATATGCACAATTTCTCGCTGCTGAAAAAGGTAGGCGCTCAAGAGAAACCAGTGGTACTTAAGCGCGGGATGTCTGCCACAATTGATGAGTGGTTGATGGCGGCAGAATACATTGTGGCATCAGGAAATTCCAATGTGATTCTTTGTGAACGAGGGATTAGAACCTTTGATGCTAAATATGCCCGCAACACCTTAGATTTATCGGTACTTCCAGTATTGCGATCGCTCACCCATTTACCAATTATGATTGACCCTAGTCATGGCACTGGTAATTCTGAGTATGTTCCAGCCATGGCATTAGCTGCGATCGCAGCTGGAACAGATGCCTTAATGATTGAAGTTCACCCCAATCCAGCCAGAGCGTTATCTGACGGACCCCAGTCCCTCACCCCTGAGAAATTTGATCGCTTAATGCAGGAAATGTCTGTTCTCGGCAAAGTAGTTAATCGCTGGTCGATGGCTGCATTAGTAACTTCCGTTTAATTCCCATAAAACTAGCCTTACAAAGAGAAAGTTAAGTATTAATACTCAACTTTCTCTTTTTTTGTCTCCAATCTCCAACAGACTCCCCCGGCAAAGCTTCGGTTCAATCGCGAAAATTGTAATACGAAATACCCCAACTTCTGCTAGAAAGTTGGGGTATTCCACAAAAATTTAAAGAATCAACGGGTTCTAGACGTGATCAGTAAACGTGTTACCGCCATCAGTTAAAAAATTACTGTTAACCGAAACTGCCGCCACCAAAGTCACCAGAGCCGCCACCAAAGTCACCAGAGCCGCCACCAAAGCCACCAGAGCCGCCACCAAAGCTAGGTATGCCTCCACCAGAGGACTCACCACCACCGAAGCTAGGTATGCCCCCACCGGCGGACTCACCGCCACCGAAGCTAGGTATGCCCCCACCAGAGGACTCACCACCACCAAAGCTAGGTATGCCCCCACCAGAGGACTCACCACCACCAAAGCTAGGTATGCCCCCACCAGAGGACTCACCACCACCGAAGCTAGGTATGCCCCCACCGGCGGACTCACCGCCACCGAAGCTAGGTATGCCTCCACCGGCGGACTCACCGCCACCGAAGCTAGGTATGCCTCCACCGGCGGACTCACCACCACCGAAGCTAGGTATGCCTCCACCGGCGGACTCACTGCTAGTAGAAAAACCGGGAATACTAGCCCAGGGGTTGACACCACCAGTCAACGGGCTACCTACAGCCGTCGGGTCACCAAAGCCAGCAAAGGGATTAGTACCTACAACGCTACCTTCGCCAAACACACTAGGATCAATACTGGAGTCGGAGTCGCCAAAAGCGCTGGCAAAAGAACTGATTAAACTTTCTGGGGTTACACCTTCAATATCTAGCAAGACTCCAAAAGGTGATTGCCGAAGCAAATCAATCAATTGATTATTGTCAGTAGCAGTCTTTTCGCCACCGTCATTAATCGAATCTTCAATCAAAACAATCGAATCTGCCATCAGAACTAAGTCTCCTATTTTTCGGATAAAAATTTCATTAGAGCTGGAACATTAAGTAGACAAAATTCAACCAGCTTCATGAATCTATTTTTTCTTGTCCTATTGCCAAAGCTATTTATTAGCTATTAGCGTATTGAGATTGATGGTTTTTCCCATTAAGTAACTTATGCAATCTCTGGCAAACAAACAAGTTTTAATTACCGTCGGTCACACAATATAGATTAGTTATTTTTTCGATTAATCACAATGAATAATATTTTGATTTGCTTGTAAAATTTTAGATTGTTTATAATATTTTTAATATGCCAATTATACAAAATAAACTAAAAAACCTTTAAATCTAGTAATTATTGTCTTTTCTTTCCTGCCAAGCACACATTATGTCGTGTGTATAACTTATTTATCAAATGCTGATTGATAGGATTTTTCGCTTTTAATTTATAAATATTGACCATTTGCCATCGCTTATTATCAGCAATCGTTAGAGTAATATAGGAATCATATTTGATTTATGAAACAACTACGAAATAATACAAAGAAGTATATAGGACTCATATTTGATTTCTGTTGTTGGCGTAGCCTGCGCTTTGCGCTTAACAAATCAGTAAAACTCAAAATGGCTTTTTCCCACTCAGCACTCCGCACCTACGCAAGTAAGTATGGCTACGCCACGCAAGCTACAAAAATCAAAGCAGATTACTATTAGGTTTAAAATTTCGGGCTTATCTGTACTTTTAGTTATTTATATATAAATAAAAATATGGATTTTTTCTAAATGCCTACTAGGGGAAAATATTAAATCTGTGGGTGTTTAAGCCTGAGAAACTTGTTATGCACTGATGTTAAATGTAAAAAGAGTAACACCCATCCTTTTTCTGATGGCTGTATTTCGTTGTCTGTTGATCTTTTGTCTTTATTAAACTATTACTTTAGACAACAAAGAGACCTAGGGAGATTAACCCTGAGTGCTATGTACACAATCAACTAAAAATATGATTCACTTGTCATAATGAACAATGAGCATTAGTTACGTATAACCAATATGTATAAACATATGCTCTAATTTGAGCCTCAAACACAGAAAATAATCTTTTTAAACATTGTTTGAGCATTTGTGCAAGTAAAATGGCTGGAAGCGTTGGAAATGTGGGAACTATTCAATTACTATGGTCTATGGTTGGCTTACTCCTGACAATGGGCGGGACCTTCCTGGAAGCCTATGGTATCGCCTGGCCTTGGAGTTGGAGTAAGCAAGGAATTCAAACTTTTTCTCTGGGTGTCACTTGTCAAGTTGGTGCAGTATTGTTAGTAGGTTGTTTAGGAGGGAAAAATGCTGGCGCGCTATCGCAAATCGCCTATTTAGTTATGGGTTTAACCTTACTACCTATATTTGCTGATGGTGGCGGTATTGGTTATGTCAAGCTATCTCAGTTTGGCTATCTGCTAGGCTTTATTCCTGGAGCGTGGATTTGTGGATCTTTGGCCTTTAAAGCTAGACCTAGGCTGGAAACCCTGGCTTTTAGTTGTATAACTGGCTTGTTAACTGTCCACCTCTGCGGTGTAACTTATTTGATCATCAGTTATATGTTCCAGTGGAAAGGTACGGAAAATCTGGCTTTAATGCAAGCAATTCTGAGATACTCTTGGTTTGCGCTACCCGGTCAACTAGCTGTAGTGTGCGCTGTTACTGTCATAGCATATATATTACGTCACTTAATGTTTTATTAGTTATGGCTGGGCTAGTGCGGCCAGGCTCAAGTAAGGCCGCACATTAACGCCCGCAGGCTCGAAGCCAGGGGCTATAGGAACCAAGCCAGCTTATGCAGCCTAATTATATGCGTCTGCAATGACAAAAATCTCAAAACTAACAAGGCTTTTATTCTTTACTGCTGTTAATCTTTTAAATACTATTTCTATTTACACTGTGCTGTACTAGCTTTGACTCCGTACTCCCTACTACCTAGTTCCATGCGTTTTAAAAATCATCTTTTTTGGATTGCTGCTTTCATCGCTTTTTTCTTAGATCAATTGACAAAATACTGGGTAGTGCAAACCTTTAGCTTGGGACAGACACTACCACTCATACCCGATGTGTTTCATTTTACCTATGTCACTAATACTGGTGCGGCTTTTAGTCTATTCCGAGGCAAAGTAGAGTGGTTACGCTGGCTATCGTTGGGCGTGAGTCTGGTATTGATAGCATTGGCTTGGTTTGGTCAGGAGTTAAATCATTGGGATCAGTTGGGCTATGGTTTAATTTTAGGTGGAGCCTTGGGCAATGGTATTGATCGGTTCGCTTTAGGCTATGTCGTTGATTTTCTGGATTTTCGCTTGATTAATTTTGCTGTATTTAATTTGGCAGATTCATTTATTAGTATTGGTATTGTTTGTCTGTTAATTGCTTCTTTCCAAAAAACACCAAGTTCGGGTGATAGGTCAAGCTAACCTTCAAACTTAATAATCCCACGACTTTTTTGGAGAATGAGCATAACCCAATTTTCACAGTCGTGGGATTATCAAAATGAGATTTATACCCTAGATTTTAACTAGTCGTAATTAGAGTTTTTGGCACACTGTATTTTACTAATTTATTGGGGTTTGGGTGGGGTCTGAAACTCCAAATTATTTTGCATCAAAGGTTCTGGCTCTGGAGTTGAAGTATTATTGGGCTCAGATACTGGCGGCGTTAAAGTTTCTGGCGTAGTGGGGTTCTCAATTGTGGTGTTACCATCACTAGGTGGTACTGGAACAGCATCTGAGGTAGGAGCTATGAGTGCTGTGCCTCCAGGGCAACGGGAATTAAGAGGCGATCGCTCACACAGAATTTTCATACCTTCTGGTGAGAGCTTGATTTCCTCTGGCGCATTCGTAGATAAACTATCGGATTTAATTACCGAGGATTTACTTGATTCGGCAACAGCAACATTGGTAGTAAGAGCCAAAGTCAAAGCTGTACCAATCAGGGTCAGATATTTTCCCAACATTTCTGCAATTTACCTCAACGGAGACTGAACACTCCGCCAATTAAATCAAACAACTGATTTGATAAAATCTGTCTAAATGAAGATGTATAAATGAGGGGAAAAAGGTATGCAATTTTTTTGATGTAAACTTTAAATTGAGTGTAAATTAAGAATTGGTTTTTAGCAGCACCAACGTAAAAGTAATAACCCTTATTGTTTGAGCAAAAATATTAGCTAAAATCAGGATAACAGACTAGAGAATCAAATTGTTGTCTGAGTTGAAAAGTCACAAACCCAATAGGGTAGGTTTTCTGAGTGGATATTGTCTTGGTGTAAGATTGAATCGGTAAAAATTCCGTAGAGCCAATTTATCTTTGGCTTATGAGTAAAATAGTGGAATATCTGTATCCAGATGGTCATTCGCCCGATTCTTTGCCAACAATTGTGATGTAAATAGCCGATGAGTTCCCCCCTACCTCCTCACAAGCCACAAACTTTACTTGGTCAACTGACTCAAGCCGTACAGACAATTCAAGCGAGGGTTGACTTTTCTAAGTTGGCGCTCAAGCCTAATGCCAAAGTACCAGAGATATGGGTGCAGGATGCGGGGGCGGATAAGGCGGAGGTCTATCCGTTGTTAGGCGATCGCTACATCCTCGGTCGTAGTTCCAAATCCTGTGATATAGTCATTCGCAACCCAGTTGTCAGCCAAATTCACCTGTCACTGTCGCGGGATTCGGCTCAACGTACCCCTGTTTTTGTGATCAAAGATGAAAACTCCACTAACGGTATTTATCGTGGAAAACGCCGCGTTAACACCTTAGAACTGCGTCACGGGGATATTTTTACTTTAGGACCACCAGAACTTGCAGCTTCAGTGCGGTTGCAATATGTCGATCCACCGCCGTTGCATATTAAAGCAGCAACTTGGGCTGCTTACGGTATTGGTGGTGTCAGCGCCTTAGTGGGCTTAATCATCGGCGTGGAATGGCTAAAATTTTCCGTCAGACCTCTACCCACTGCTACTAGCGCGCCCATCGTGATTTATGCCCGTGATGGCTCGACCCCCCTGCGTGAGCCTCGCACTACCTCCCACGTGGATATGCAGCGCTTGGAAGATTTTGGACCTTATTTGCCCGCAGCCGTGGTTTCCTCAGAAGATAGCCGTTACAATTGGCACTTTGGCATTGATCCGTTGGGGATTTTGCGAGCCGTACTGATCAATACTCGCAGTGGAGATGTGCAGCAAGGAGCCAGCACCGTTACCCAGCAAGTAGCCCGAAGTTTGTTCCGGGACTATGTTGGCGCTCAGGACTCCTTGGGACGCAAACTGCGGGAGGCTGTTGTATCTTTCAAGCTAGAAACTTTTTACAGTAAAGATAAAATCTTGCTGACTTACTTAAATCGAATATTTTTGGGCGTGGATACATCCGGCTTTGAGGATGCGGCTCGTTATTATTTTGAAAAGCCAGCCAAAGAATTAACGCTCTCGGAAGCTGCAACATTAGTGGGAATTTTACCTGCTCCCAACGCTTTCAATTTTTGTGGAAATAGCCCAAATCGGCTACAAGCAGTTGAATACCGCAATCGCGTGATTAGGCGAATGTTGGACAGGGGAAAAATCTCAGCAGAAGAAGCCAATCGAGCCAGACGCTCTCCAGTGCAAATTAGCCCCAAAGTTTGCGAACAGCAAGCCAGCACCATTGCTCCTTACTTTTACAGTTATGTCTTCCAGGAACTCGAATCAATTTTGGGGGTAGGAGCTGCAAGAGAAGGTAATTATATAATCGAAACCCAGATCGATCCAGGAATTCAAACTCTAGCGGAAAAGGCCTTACGTAATTCAGTCAACAACGCTGGATCAACTTTTCGTTTTTCTCAAGGAGCGATCGTCACCCTGGACACTAGAACCGGGAGTATTTTGTCTATGGTAGGCGGGACTGATTTTAGACAAAGCCAGTTTAACCGTGCTGTCCAAGCCCAAAGACAACCAGGTTCCACCTTCAAAGTTTTCGCTTACGCCGCCGCTCTTGACAGGGGGATACCAGCCTCCAAAACTTATTCCTGTGCTGCGCTACCTTGGCAAGGTTTTACCTACAGACCATGTAGAAGTGGTGGGGGAGGTTCCTTAAGTATGATCACTGGATTTGCTCTGTCAGAAAATCCCATTGCTCTGCGAATTGCTAGAGAAGTGGGGCTAGATAAAGTCGTGTCCACGGCCAAACGTTTAGGAGTCAAGTCATCACTCGAAGCAGTTCCCGGCTTAGTCCTGGGTCAAAGTGTAGTCAATGTTTTAGAAATGACCGGCGCTTTTGGCGCTATTACTAATCGTGGTGTATGGAATCCACCCCATGCAATTAGCCGGATTCTTGACAGTAGTGATTGTCAAAATCGCGATGACTTCACAACCTGCCGTGTTGTCTATTCCTTTGACGAAAATCGAGATGCCAACAAACGAGTTTTACCCCCCGGCGTAGCTGACGAAATGATGGGGATGATGCGCCAGGTAGTGACTAGCGGTACTGGTCGCGCTGCGGCTATTGGACAGGGGGAAGGTGGTAAAACCGGCACAACTGATAAAAACGTTGATCTCTGGTTTATTGGCTCTATCCCCAATCGGCGGCTTGTAACTGGCATTTGGCTAGGTAATGACAATAATTCCCCCACATCGGGCAGCAGCGGCCAAGCAGCTCAACTTTGGGGCAATTATATGAGGCAAATCGCCAACTAGGGGGAGTAGGGAGTAGGGAGCAGGGAGTAGGGAGCAGGGGGGAAGAAAATTCTCCATCTCAATACCCAGTCCTCAGTCCCCAACACCCAATTACCTATATCCCCACCAAGGGCTAACTTGCAAGACACCTGTGTTTGTAAAAACTACTCTAAATTGGGCTATTGGTTCATTGGCTATAGGAGAACTATTAGCACGATTATAAAGAAGCTTGGGCAGAGGAGTTAATTCTATTTCTTCATTTGCTCCTTCATTCACTGCTTTGTAACCGACGATCGCACCATCAGCAGTTACACCCACACGATAGACTAAATCTTGTTTTAATCCTAAGCGACCACTCCAAGCTGGATTAATTTTTTCATAAACTTGGCTATTCAGAACACGTAGTTGCTCTCGATCAGTAATTTCTGTAACTGTATTTAAGAGTGCTTCTAAATCTGTAATTTTAGGTGCTGTCTCCGTTGTGGGAGTCGCTACATCTATGGGAGTTGGTGTGGGAGTCGCTACATTTATGGGAATTGGTACAGAAGTGGCTACATCTGGGGGTGTTGTCGTCTTTGGTGCAGCAGAATTGGTGCTAGGTACTCTAGAGCTAGTCTCTTCCTGTACCTTTGGTTCTGGTGGGAGGATTTTGGGGGCGGGAATTAAGCTAAAAGCGATCGCGGCAACTGCTACGCTGGAAACGCCTATACCTGCGGGTAATGCCTGCTTGAGTAGAGCTTGACTAGTGCCGCCGTAACGTCTAGCAACTGGCTGTAATTCTAGTGACAACTCTGGTAAGGTTTGGGTGTCAGCAAAAAACTGATCTACAGCTTCGACTAGATCAAATAATTGCACCGTGTTCAAATCCATTTGAATCGGCGGTTTGTTATAGTTAGGGTTCGACTCAAAACCGTTTGAAGCTATTTCAGAATGAACAATTAACCTGTGTTGGTTAGTGCTAATTTTTTGTAACTCCACTAATTCTGAGTTTTGATTGTGCGCTTGTGGGTTTGACACATTACTCAAAAATTCTTGAGCATAACCACTCACCGCCCTGACTAAGCTTTCAAAAAATTCCCGCCCTCCCACTAGAGGCTGATTATAGCCATTTATATAGCATTCGGCGTTGACCAATATTGATAGTTCTGGACGCATTTCTTGGTAGTGTGCAGCTTTGGCCGCATCACTTAAACCCTCTAACAGCAGCGTACAATTAGGTAGACTGTACTTACGTTGGATATTCATTCTACTTCCCCGTCAAAAAGACTAATCCAGAAACGCTGCATTCCAGCTGTGCCAGTACAAAATAGTAATTGTCCCAACAAATTCATTGCTAGCTCATCTAATTTTTCATCAGAACTTAATGCCAGTACACCAGAACGTCGAGAATTCATCCGACTTTTGAAATGAACTCGAAATCGCTCTAGATAATTAGATAGGCGCAAATTTTGCGCCAACGGGATCTGCTTTTCACTCATTTGCTGATATGTCAACAACATCTGGCGAATGACAACGGTTAAACGCCGGGCTATGTAGCTAGCAATTACTACTAAAGCTTTTGCCTCCATGATAGTTAAGGGACGGCGGATATGCGCTCTTCGCATGGGGTTAGAGCTACGCATTTGCCATAAATTTACCCGGTTTTTAATAATTCCTTTCAATTCCAACTCGTCCGCAAAAGCCAGAATAGCTTCAGAACCACCAAGTTCTAAAGCTTCAATCGCCAGTAAAATTAGATCAACTTGCAGCCGGGTTCTAGCGGGACAACCCTGTGCGGCGATCGCAGGGTCTGGTAAAGTATCCAGAATCATCGGCAATGATGGAGGGGTTGGACTATTCAATGGCGTTAAGCTGGCTGAAACATTCATTCTATAAAATACCTTGTGCAGTTCTAAACAGACTAAATAAAACTAGTACAACTAATTTAAGATAAGTACCTAAACAAGAAAATTAAACTTGTGCCAGTAGCAATACTACCTGATATATACATTAATTACTTGTTCTACTCAAATAGTTAAGTATACTGAAATTTAAGTTTTTACAGCATCTGTTAACCTCTGTGGGTTGTAAATACCAGCTTATCTTTAGATTGGTGTAGATTCTAGCTATCGTCAATGGATTGTTAAATTAGAGCCTAAATTCCCAGGGTATGACATTATAGTGTAGGATTTTTCAGGTATCAGGGACTGGAGATTGGGTACTACGAAAAAACTTCTCCCCTGCTCCCTGCTCCCCACTCCCTACTCCCCACTTCCTCATATTTATGGATTTAAAGTCTCTAATTCGCGATATCCCAGATTTTCCCAAACCCGGAATTTTATTTCGGGATATAACTACTTTACTTCGTGATCCAGAAGGATTACGCTACACTATTGACTTTTTTACGGAAAAATGTATTGAGTCTGGATTACAGGCGGATTATGTTGTGGGGATGGAGTCCCGTGGGTTCATTTTTGGACCTCCTTTAGCTTACAAATTAGGAGCAGGTTTTATTCCCGTCCGTAAACAGGGAAAGTTGCCAGCAGCAGTTCACTCAATTGAATATGAATTAGAGTATGGTACAGACTGTCTGGAAATGCATCAAGACGCTTTGCATTCAAATAGCCGTGTTTTAATTGTGGATGATTTGATTGCTACAGGTGGTACAGCCAATGCGACGGCAAAGTTGGTGCAGAAGTTTGGCTGCGAACTTGTAGGATTTGGGTTTATTATCGAGCTACGGGATTTACAAGGACGGAAAAATTTACCAGATGTGCCGATTATTTCCCTAATTGAATACTAATTATGGATACTTCTCTTATATCCTGAGCAAATGACCAATGACCAATGATTAAACTGCTATGACTTCTACGAAAATTTCCTTGGAGACAAGTCGAGATTGGCTTATAGGGCTAGTCACGAATGAAACATTTTTTTATGTGGTAAAACGGATATTCCAAGCACTGTTCACTTTGTTATTGGCAACGGCGCTGTCGTTTTTTATCATGAAACTATCTCCGGGGGATTATGTAGATACCCTGCGGCAAAATCCGAAAATTTCGCCAGAACGAATTGAGGAGTTAAGGGAACAGTTTGGTCTGACTAAATCTTGGACAGAACAGTTTGGTCTGTGGTTATGGCGCATTTTCACACAGGGAGATTTTGGCACGAGTTTTGTTTACCAACGTTCAGTTGCTTCTTTGTTGTGGGAAAGGATACCAGCAACGTTACTTTTAGCGATCGCATCCTTATTTTGCACCTGGGCGATCGCCATTCCCTTGGGAATTCTCGCTGCTGTCAAACAAAATCAAGCCACTGACCGGATTTTACAAGTTATTAGCTACACAGGACAAGGATTTCCCAGTTTTATCACTGCCTTATTCCTGCTCATATTTGCTCAAATCACCTCACCTTTATTCCCCGTGGGTGGGATGACAAGCATCAATCATGCCGAATTTTCTTGGTTTGGTAAAATTATTGATATCGGCTGGCACATGATTTTACCAACTATTGCCTTAAGTATCACTAGCTTTGCTGGTTTGCAGAGAATCACTCGCGGTGAATTATTGGATGTTCTGCGTCAAGATTATATCCAAACAGCTCGTGCTAAGGGACTACCAGAAAATCGCGTGATTTACGTTCACGCCCTCCGCAATGCCATAAATCCCCTCATTACTTTGTTAGGCTTTGAATTAGCGGGTTTACTAGGTGGTGCATTTATTGCTGAACAATTCTTTAACTGGCCTGGTTTAGGGAGATTGACTTTGCAGGCGGTAATGGCAAAAGACCAGTATTTAGTCATGGCTAGCCTCGTAATGAGTGCTGTATTGCTGAATACAGGCAATTTAATGGCAGATTTGCTGTTGAAGGTCGCCGATCCCAGGATTCGTTTGGATTCTTAATTGAGTATGTTTTCTGAAATTTATTATATAGTGCGATCGCAAGCTGACGGTCGTTATCTCCTAGCTCATCCCAATCCTGAAACTTCCGGTTATCTATTGCTGTTTCGGGAAAACTTTGATGCTTTAAGCTATCTCAACACCCATGCAGGTGAATTAGCCAACCGCTTCGCTGTAGAATCTATTCCCGGTACACAGTTGGGAAACTTGCTCAAACGTTGGGGTTTTAGCGGTGTAGGAGTTGTTACAGATCCTTTGTTACCCAAAGTTGAGTTTATGCAGCATACTTGAGAGCTACGAAATCAAGGCATCCTCGTATTTGTAGCTTAAAATAAACAATATTCCGGCTCCCTCTCCTTAGTAAGGAGAGGGTTGGGGTGAGGTTTTCTCTAAACCACAACTTTTTCTAAAATCAGCTTAGAACGCTTCACTTGCTCAGGAATAGTTACAGGATAATCGCCAGTAAAGCAAGCCGAACAGAAACTATTGGTATCTTCCTGGGTTTCTTGTAGCATACCCTCCCAACTGAGATAAGCAAGGCTATCTACACCCAACTGCTCGGCAATTTCTGCCACAGACTTGGTAGCAGCAATCAGCTGATCCTGGGTATCAGTATCAATACCGTAAAAACAGGGATGTGTCACTGGGGGAGAAGAAATTCTCATGTGTACTTCTGTCGCACCTGCTTCACGCAAGGCTTTAACCAGTTTCCGGCTCGTTGTACCCCGAACAATGGAATCATCCACAATAATCACGCGTTTACCCAGCAACACATCTTTGAGGGGATTAAGTTTCATCCGAATCCCGGTTTCGCGCATCGATTGTGTAGGCTGAATAAAAGTTCGCCCCACATAGCGATTTTTAATCAATCCTTCCGCGTAAGGTACACCAGAAGCTTGGGAAAATCCAATAGCCGCAGGGATTCCCGAATCAGGAACACCAAAAACAATATCAGCATCTACAGCCGATTCTGCTGCTATACGTCGCCCTAATCTCATGCGATAGGTGTACAAACTTTCGTTGTGCATGATGCTATCAGGACGAGCAAAGTAAATCATCTCAAAGATACACAACTTGCGCTCAGGTTTTTGACTCCAATGGTAGGAAGCCAAACCTGCTTCAGTAATCCAAACTAACTCGCCTGGTTCCACGTCTCGTAAGTATTCGGCTCCAATGATATCTAAACCACAAGTTTCCGAAGCCAAGACGTAACGAATTGGATTACCGGGTAAAGTCCCAATGACTAAGGGGCGGATACCATTGGGATCACGAACACCCATCACGCCATCAGGAGTCCCAATCACTAAACTAAAAGCGCCTTGACAACGATGAAACGCTTGAATAGAACCTTCTAGCCAATCTGCACCAGCATTGACAGCTTCTGCGATCGCAAACGCAATCATTTCTGAGTCTGTGGTTGTGACTAAACTCACATTGGTATTAACTAACTCTTCGCGTAATTGTAGAGTATTGACTAAATTACCATTGTGTGCTAGAGCCAATGAACCTAGTCGAGTTTCCACCACAGCAGGCTGGGCATTATCTTTGCGGCTCGAACCAGTGGTGGAATAACGAGTGTGACCAACAGCGATATTTCCCGGCAAATGCTCCAAAACCGCTTCATTAAAGACTTGAGACACTAAGCCCATGTCTTTGTGCAGGTGTACTTTTGCACCCTCAAACGTGGCAATTCCAGCTGATTCTTGACCCCGATGTTGGAGGGCATACAATCCAAAGTAGGTCATTTTTGCAACATCTGCTTCTGGTGCGTAGATGCCAAAAACACCACAAGCTTCTTCTGGCTTGTCTGGTCGATGTTCATGACTATTAATTGGGTTTGTCTCCTGATTGGGGTATTCATCTGATAGCTTGCTTGGCGCAGCCATAGTGACGGAATCGATGGGAATCATGCTAGTTTTGCTCCTGGTTTGGGTGTCAACTCAGAATAATCCGTAATTGATAATTCGTAATTTATACCCCCTCAATAAATTGAGTGAGTTGTGCGACATTCTGATCTGGAATTAATTACGAATGACAAACTACGAATTAGTAAATATTTGGTCACTAGGGATATGTCGCTGGATAGTCGTCAAATTCTTAACGAATCGTTAACCATCTATTAAAACATTACCGTAATTATGCTCATAGAGGTTAATTATCTCGGTATCGGGGATGGAAAAAATTAATTGGGAGTATTCGTTGTGTTAGCAAGACGATTGGAAATCGCGTGGAAATAGCGATCGCTCATCTGTTCCATACTAACTTTTATTAAGGTTTGGTTATCAGAAGTTAAAATTGCCAAACTTGCTTCAGAATTGCCTAAATTTCCCACTGTACCCAGCTTTTGCCAACTTTCCCCCAGATGCTCCTGTAAGTAGGATTCCCAATTTTTTTGTTCCGCCGATGTTACCGAAACTAAAATTCTCGCCCCACCCTCACCAAACAGCACCTCATCCAGACGATTTAACTGGTTTTCAGAGATTTCTATCTGAATTTCCGCGCCTAACTTCCCAGAAAGGCAAGATTCAGCCAAAGCAACAACCACTCCACCCTCAGCAGAATCATGGGCAGAACGTATCCAACCCGCACGAATACCGTCACGACAAACTTGCTGCACCCGACGTTCCAAATCAAAATCTACCCGTGGAGGCTTACCAGCCACAGTATTGTGGATAGTGGCTAAATACTCAGATGCACCCAAACTAATGGGGGATGTCAGAGGTAAACCCAAAAGATAAATTAGATCACCTGTGGCTTGCCAACCTTGACCACAAATTTTGGTTAAATCGGGAATCAATCCCACCATCCCCACAACCGGAGTCGGATAAATTGGTTGAGGATTACCTTCAGAATCAAAAGTTTCATTGTACAGAGAGACATTCCCGCCTGTAACTGGTGTAGCCAATTCCAAACAACCTTCAGACAAACCCCGACAAGCCTCAGCCAATTGCCAATAACCGATGGGTTTTTCTGGACTACCAAAATTGAGATTATCCGTCACCGCCAGAGGTTCAGCACCGACACAGCTAAGATTGCGAGCAGCTTCTGCTACCACCGCCTTCGCACCCTCATAAGGGTCAAGATAAACATAACGAGGATTACAGTCTACAGTCGCCGCCACACCTGTTGTAAAACTTCCGGCTTCTGATTTTTCATTATTCATTTTTTCCAGGGGACGTAACCGCACAACAGCCGCATCAGCCCCACCTGGCAAAATCACAGTATTATTCTGAACCTGATGGTCATACTGACGATACACCCAACTTTTAGAAGCGATTGTCGGCGTATCGAGCAAAGTTAACAGAATATCATCCCAAGATTGCAGTTTTCCTTGAATTTCAATCCCCGCCGTTGTGCAAGCAGGCAAAGAATCAGGTGACCATTTCCAAGCTTCACGGGCATACTCTGGTGGTTCCGCCAACAATTCCCGTTCATAAAGTGGGGTATTTTCCGCCAACGCCTCAGCCGGAATTTCTGCGGCTATTTTACCCTGGAAGAAAATCCGCACAATGGGTTCAGCAATCACCGTACCCGCAACCACAGCATGAAGTCCCCAACGTTCAAAAATATGAATTAGCTCTTGTTCCCGACCCTTGTGGGCAACAAACAGCATTCTTTCTTGAGATTCTGAAAGCAGGTATTCATAGGGAACCATCCCTGTTTCCCGCACGGGAATTTTATCTAAATCAAATTCAATCCCCACACCACCTTTAGCAGCCATTTCTGATGTCGAACAGGTGATACCAGCAGCACCCATATCCTGGGCGGCGACAACTGCACCAGTTTTAAACGCTTCTAAACAAGCTTCTATTAAAGACTTTTCTATAAAAGGGTCACCTACTTGCACGGCTGGACGGTTATCTAGTGACTGTTCGCTTAATTCCGTACTAGCAAAACTTGCTCCTCCCATACCATCGCGTCCGGTGGTAGAACCGACATACAGCACTGGATTACCGAAACCAGAAGCCCCAGATTTAACAATTTCTGGCGTTTCCATCAATCCCAGCGCCATCACGTTGACTAAGGGATTTCCGGAGTAAGCTTTATCAAAGTAAACTTCACCGCCGACTGTGGGAACCCCAACGCAATTACCATAATGGGAGATTCCCGCTACAACACCGGTAAACAACCTTTGGGTTTTGGGATCATCTAAGTCACCGAAACGTAAAGAATTTAATAAAGCAATGGGACGCGCCCCCATTGTAAAAATATCTCTGAGAATTCCGCCGACACCAGTAGCTGCGCCTTGGAAAGGTTCAACGGCTGAGGGGTGGTTATGAGATTCAATTTTAAATGCTAATTGTCGTCCGTCGCCTAAGTCTACAACTCCAGCATTTTCCCCAGGGCCAACGAGGATGCGGGGGCCTGTAGTGGGAAACTGTTTGAGTAAAGGGCGGGAATTTTTATAACAGCAATGTTCAGACCACATCACCCCAAACATTCCCAGTTCAGCTTTGTTGGGATGTCGCCCTAAGCGTTTGACAATTTCTGCATATTCTTCTGGTTTTAAACCTTCGGCGGCGATTTCTTGCGGGGAAAAGGGAGTAGAGGAGGTGGCGGTCATGGAAATAATGCACCAAGAGTACAGAGGTTCATTGTATCGATTTAGTTACCCTATATGTGCAGTTTTCGCCATCCAATTCATACTTTTTTGGATATTTCCTGCTGAAATATCAGGGACTGCCAAATATAGCAAAAGTTAAAAGTTAAACCTGAAATGCTTGCTGTAAATTGGTTTTGGAATTTCTTTATGTCCTCAGCACCTTGTCCGTTGCTATAAAAAAACACTCCACCACTTAACGCCAAAAAACCTCTCAAACCCTCTTGACTCTGTGTCCTCTGTGCCTCTGTGGTTCGTTACTCTTATTAACTACTCTATGATTCACGACGATCTTTTAAAATTTCCCCACATCTGGTTGATAACCTGACAGAGATTTTGCCAAAGTCATTACCAAATGTGGGGAGGTTATGATCAAATGAGAAATCTTATGGAGCTAATACCTTACATTCACTTAAGTAGATTGGAATTACAATCCCAAACCCAACACCAGCTTGATTAGGACATCGCTTGAATGATGTAATCAAAGTATGGTGCTGCTGCGGCTGCATCTTCCGCACTTAGTAAGTCAATAGAGGCTGTTTTCAAGGCACTGATAGCTTCTACCATGCCTGGAACAGGAACACCTAAAGAATTGTACATTTCTCGCACACCAATTAAACCAATTTTTTCGATTGGTTCTTTATCGCCAGCAAGTACGCCATAGGTAATGAGGCGCAAGTACCAGCCAAAGTCACGGATACATAGTGAACGCTGACGTTCACCGTAAGCATTACCGCCGGGTGCGATAAAGTCAGGACGTTTTTGCCAAAGCTTTTTAGTTGCTTCTTGAACAATCTTTTTTTCGTTCTCAGCTAAGGTCGCAGCAATGCGCGTCCGTTGTACACCGGTTTGCAAATATTCTTTGATGCTTTTGAGTTCGCCACTGCTGGGATAACGCAGTTGGTCGTCGGCTTGGAGAATAACTTGGCTAATGACAGTCATAACTATATGCAATCACACGAAATATTATCTGCTAGTTTAGCGAGTCTGAGGTACACAAAGAAAGGAAAATTGGGAAGATGTGGGGAGTAGGGGGGAAATTTTTACAATGATCAATTACCAATGACTAATAACTAATGACTAAACAACAGGGTGATTTAATTGAAATTACGATCGCTGACCTGAGTAATACAGGTGAAGGTGTGGGACGCTGTGAGGAATGTGTGGTTTTTGTCCCCGATACTGTTCCAGGCGATCGCGCTATAGTACGCTTAGTACACGTTAAACCTACTTATGCTCACGGCAAACTGCATGAGCTATTAGAAGCATCTCCTCATCGAGTGCGACCGAGTTGCATTGTGGCTGATAAGTGTGGGGGTTGTCAGTGGCAACATATTAATTATGAATATCAGCTTGTAGCGAAGCATAATCAAGTTGTCCAAGCTCTACAACGTATTGGCGGTTTTGTCAATCCCCCAGTTGATTCCATGCTCACTACAGATGCACCTTTGAGCTATCGTAATAAATCTACTTATCCTCTCGGAATTTCCGCCACAGGTCAAGTCCAGGCTGGTTACTACCAAAAGGGTAGCCATCAATTAGTGAATTTGAATCAATGTCCTGTTCAAGATTCACGATTAAATCCTTTGTTAGCTGAAGTCAAGCAAGACATCCAACAGCGCGGATGGCGAATTTACGATGAACGCAAACACCAAGGACAAATCCGCCATTTGGGTTTACGCATTGGACGGCGAACTGGGGAAATGTTGTTGACTTTGGTTGTCAAGGATTGGAATTTACCAGGAATTGAAAACCAAGCACAGGAATGGTTAAAGCGCTATCCCCAATTGATGGGTGTGTCGTTAAATCGAAATAGCGATCGCACAAATGCCATTTTTGGTTCTCAAACTCGTTGTATTGCTGGCGTTCCCTACCTGCGAGAAAAATTCGCTGATTTAGAATTTCAAATCCTTCCAGATACCTTTTTCCAGGTTTATACAGAAGCCGCAGAATCACTATTACAGGTAATTCAGTCTGAACTGAATCTTCAAGGTGAAGAGTTGCTAGTTGATGCTTATTGTGGTATTGGCACTTTAACATTGCCTTTAGCCAAACAAGTCCGCCAAGCCATAGGAATAGAATTACAACCAGAAGCTGTACAGCAGGCAATTTTGAACGCCCAGCACAATGACATTAATAATGTCACATTCCAAGTAGGAGCAGTAGAGAAGTTGCTGCCAGAAATGGAAATCATCCCAGATGTAGTATTACTCGACCCGCCCAGGAAAGGATGCGATCGCGCTGTGATCGATTCTTTATTGCAATCGAAACCTTTAAGCATAGTTTACGTCAGTTGTAAAGTAGCCACACTTGCCCGCGACCTGAAATTGTTATGCCAAGGTGGGCAATACACCGTTACACGGGTGCAACCTGCTGATTTCTTTCCTCAAACAGCCCATGTGGAAGCTGTGGCTTTTCTTGTGCGATCGCATTTTTAGAGGAACACTGAGTCTTTGATAAAAATTCAAAATGAAAATTCCTAGTCTTGTGCATACTAAGAATGCTAAAATTGAATTAAGGTCAAAATAAAAACGATTTTGTGACAAAGATTAAAGTTGCATCAACTCTAAACAACATGAACAAGATTGTCTAAAGCAAAAATCGGCAATCCCCAGACCATCCTCTGATCTCTTGCCAAAAATTACAGTGCTTTTACTTGGTAACTGCATTAGCAGTTCTTTTATAGCCGTTTTATGTATCAGCAATCTCACTTGATAAATAGAGTTAATGCTCCCTAGCATTTTCAAAATTTAGTATCTCAAGACGCAAGTTTGAAGGCAGCATGACCACCTCCATTTTTATCAGGGTGCCTGTAATAGCAAACTGATGTCTAGCTAACTGAAAGCTACGGGGTTTCTCTAGTGATTACCATTTCCCTTCGTCCAGTTGGACGTAATTGGGGTACGATTAGTTTCGCCTCAACTCTTTATCTATGCCCAATTTTAGATTTACTGTTGGCGGAAATTCCCGCCAAACTACAAGCAGAACTCAGGCTAGGACTCCAAGAAGCCTTAGTAAATGCAGCCAAACACGGTAATAATCTTGATCCTAGTAAAACAGTTGTAGTCCGGTTTTCCTTAATAGATAATCAGTATTGGTGGGTAATATCAGACCAAGGACAAGGTTTTATTCCCGCATCAACGAATGATGAAGAACCAACAGATTATTTACCACCCGATGAGTCAGAAAATGGTCGTGGTTTATGTCTTCTGCACCAAATTTTTGATCAAGTAGAGTGGAATCGCAAAGGCACCGAATTGAGGCTTTGTAAAGAAATGGAAAATCGCCCCCGTTTGTCTTTGAGACGCTAGGGATTGGAGACTGGGGACTCAGATGGAGAATTTTCTTCCCCCCTACTCCCTACTCCCTTATTCCCGTGACTCTCACAGGGAGGCGCAGAAATTGATTTATCTAACCAACCAACGGCTTGTTCTAATCTAACAATGGCTTCTTGGGGCTGATTTTGGACAAGATACAAAACAGCTGCGGCGGCTTGTTCACTAGCGCGAGAATTGCGGTTAGACTTGAGGCGATGCCAATCTTTAGGTGAGATACTTAGCCTTTCCATTAAAGCTTGGGCTAGTTCTAGGGTGCTAACTTCATTGAGTTGACTGGTTTTAGGAAGCTGGGTAGGTTGAGACATGATTGTAAGTGGTGAGTACTGGATAGAGAAGCGATAAATCGCGTCTGTACAAGGAAGAGCTAAATCAAGGTTAAAATTCTGAGTATTAACTAGCATTTAATCATAGTTTACTACTTGAAAATGAAGCCGCCTAAACAATCACAGCCGTCAGGGTCAAATCAGGAACCGGATTTTGAGCAAGAACTAGAGGATGTCGAGCGATCGCTTGTTTCCTTAAAGGAACGTTACAATCAAGTTCAGAGCGATCGCGAAAAAAAGGCACAATGGCAACAGCAACGCCACGAATTACAACAAAATAAACACCAGACACCACAAATCAAAGCGGAATTACAAGAGATTAAACAGCAGTTAGAAGCTTTAGAAATTAACTTAGAAAGCCAGTTATTTTCCTGGCGTAGTCTCAAAAAACCTTTCTGGCAAGCCGTCCGCTTTGGTGGTATGGGCGTTATCATAGGCTGGATATTAAAATCCTGTGCTGGCTAATCCCCAGATTGGCAGGATTAAATTAAATGTTAAGATTATTTAATATCTGTCTGATCTAAGTTGACAAAATACCAGTTATATAAGATGTTAAACCAACGAATTGCAGAAGTATTGCGGAGTGGTGAACCTGATAATTCTCTCGTGGTTCAAGGCTGGGTAAGAACCAAACGCGAGTTAAAAGGATTTGCTTTTATAGAAGTCAACGACGGTTCATCACTAGCTAATTTGCAAGCCGTAATCAATCAGGATTTGCCAGACTACGAAGAAATCATCAAAAAGCTGAATACAGGTGCGGCTGTAGAAGTCAGTGGGGTACTGGTAGCTTCTCAAGGTAAGGGACAGCGCATTGAGTTACAAGCCCAAGCCGTAAAAGTCTACGGTGAAGCTGATCCCGAAACTTATCCTCTGCAAAAGAAACGCCACTCCTTTGAATTTTTACGCACAATTGGACATTTGCGATCGCGCACTAATTCCTTTGGTGCAGTATTCCGCGTCAGAAACGCCTGTTCTGCGGCCATACACCAATTTTTCCAAGAAAGAGGCTTTTTATGGGTACATACACCCATAATTACAGCTAACGACTGCGAAGGCGCAGGAGAATTATTCAGCGTTACTAGCTTAGATTTAAAAAACATTCCCCGCACAGAAAGTCAAGGAATAGATTACACCCAAGACTTTTTTGGTAAACCCACATATTTAACAGTTAGCGGACAGTTAGAAGCAGAAGTCATGGCCATGGCCTTTTCTAACGTCTACACCTTCGCCCCCACCTTCCGCGCTGAAAATTCTAACACCTCCCGTCACCTCGCCGAATTTTGGATGGTCGAGCCAGAAATGGCATTTTGTGACCTAGATGGAAATATGGATTTAGCCGAAGCATTTCTCAAACACGTTTTTAAATATGTGTTGGAAAAATGCCCGGAAGACATGGAATTTTTCAACCAGCGCATTGATAAAACCGTCTTAGAAACAGCCGACAATATTATTAATAATCAATTTGAGCGCTTAACTTATACAGAAGCCGTCAAATTATTAGAAAAAGCTGATGTCAAATTTGAATATCCAGTCAATTGGGGCTTAGATTTACAATCAGAACACGAACGCTATCTAGCCGAACAACTGTTTAAGAAACCCGTAATTGTCACAGATTACCCCGCCCAAATCAAAGCCTTTTATATGCGTGTGAACGATGATGAAAAAACCGTGCGCGCAATGGATATTCTCGCTCCTAAAATTGGCGAAATTATTGGCGGTTCCCAAAGAGAAGAACGCCTAGAAGTTTTAGAACGCCGCATTTTAGCCCAAGGAATGCAACCAGAAGACTTGTGGTGGTATATGGATTTACGCCGTTATGGTAGTGTTCCCCATGCTGGTTTCGGCTTAGGTTTTGAAAGACTCGTGCAATTTATGACAGGTATGGGAAATATCCGCGATGTCATACCCTTCCCCCGCACACCCCAAAGCGCCGAATTTTAGTAATGTAGCATTGTATGACTAATGGCGAATTTGTTTTAATTGGCCTGATGATTCTCCTACACCCTTCAACATTGAAATTGTAGATTATCACTAAAGGAGAATTATATGGCACGTCCACCTATTCACCCTGGAGAAATTCTCGCTGATGAAATTAATCAACTGGGCATAACTGCTAATGAATTAGCTGGTAAACTCAATGTCCCAAAAAATAGAATTACTGAAATCATTAATGGACAAAGAGAGATAACAGCCGATACAGCTTTAAGGTTAGGTTATTATTTTGGCACTGGTGCTGAACTTTGGATGAATCTTCAAAAGAATTATGAACTTAAGGTAGCTGAACAAACAAACGGTAAAGCGATTCGAGAAAGTATTAAACCGTATGTTTTAGCTACTTGAAATTATTTCCGTAGTCAGGTAAGAGGCAAAATCAAAAGCACTTAAGTGATGGTAGGTTGGGTTTCCTTGCGTCAAACCAACATTTCCGGGACTTTGTTGGTTTGTGCTTGGCTTAACCCAAGCTACATATCTTTTTAACACTACTGCAATGGTTTCAGGTTAATTTTATAATCAGGTGGTAAAGGTTTCAAAAGATTATGTGAGACATCGACCGAATTTAACTATACGTCTCCGGTGAAGCTTAAATTTTCGTTATGTAAAGATTTATAAACCCCTATGAGCTATATTTCCTTTCCAGTTGCCCAGACGGGAGATTTGCGTGGGGTGATGTAATGATAATTTTAGGTGATATCCGGGTTGGAACATCGCAGTTGAGGACTGTATTATGAATTATGAATTATGAAGCTTGAATTAAAAAATCCATATTTAGCTTCATAATCCATAACTTATTAGCTATCAAACTGAAGTCAAAATGCCATAACCAGCTTGAGTTTTGGGCTATTGTGTTCTAACTCAAAACTCACAACTTCACCAAATTAGCTAAGGGTTTAAGCCATTTGATTTTCAATCGCCCACCGTGCTAGTTCAGTGCGGTTGTGGAGATTGGTTTTGCCCAACATATTGGACACATGGCTTTCAACTGTACGCTGACTAACGTTTAATTCTTCAGCAATTTCCCGATTAGCTAAACCCCTAGCCACAAACTGTACTACTTTCAGTTCGGTTGGGGTTAACTGGACATCAAAAGGAACCTGAATGCGGGAACCGTTTTCTCCTCCTTTGGCTTGGTGTTCTTTCCAACGGGTAGTTTGCTTAAGTGAAGATTCTACTTGTGCTACGAGTTCTTCTGGTTCAAAGGGCTTGACCATATATACGTCAGCCCCTTTGTTCAGACCTTTAACTCGGTCTGCACTTTGTCCTTTTGCTGATAGGAAAAGGACAGGAATCCAGCCGGTGCGTTCATTTTGCCGGACTTGTTCTACAAAAGTATATCCGTCCATTTCCGGCATCATTACGTCACAGATGATCATATCTGGAATATCTTGTTCAAGAATTTCCAGAGCTTCTCGTCCATTTTCGGCAGTGTTGACTTCATAGCCTCTAAATTCCAGATAATCCTTCACCAGCAAGATGAGGTTAGGGTCGTCATCAATCAGTAGCAGTCTTTTATGATCTTTCATGCTGGGTTCTTTCATAGGAGTGGCACTTGTCGCGCTTCGGTCCATCAAGGTCTTGAATGGTTATCCTTTATGGTGGATCATTGAGATGTTGTCCTTTGTCCTACTTAACTTGCCTTTGCTTGGAGGAAGTTTCAAAAGTGGTTAACACTTTCTATGAGACTTCCAACTCATTGGCAAACTTCTGGTAAGGATACGTAGAGCAGTAGTATTTATAATGCGCTATTATATATCGCTTTGAAAGGGGCGGGTGAAAAAACACTGATTAAATATCATCTTTCCGATTCATGAGGTACGTATTGGCTTAAGATGACCCTAACTTCAAAACAACCCGCGCTTTCAGATGCTTACTGCTTTATCATATCCTGGGGATGTTTAGCCTTTATCAAAGGTTTACAAGCAAGTAGGGAGATTTTCGGCAAAAGATGGGTTAAAAATGCATATTCTTTTACCATCATGATGCCTATCAAGTGTTCTGGGATGATTTGCTCAATAACTTCTGGTTTTGCAAAGGCAATACCAGGCACCATCTGGGTAGAACACCATTATCGGTCTAGAACCACAAACTCGCAAGCAATTGGCTTTAATCCTAATGATGCAAATGGGAGACTGTCTTGGGGCTGATCAAGTGTTAAATCTTGAATTTGCCGTTTTTTAGTGATTCCCAAGATCCCAGACTAACTTGTTTGGCACAGAAGTTAGCAACTGTCTCGTCAGCAAAGATCAAAATGTGTCGCTGAATTTTTGCCAGTCCTAAAGTTTCTAGACAATTACTTAAGGCTTTGTCGTCCAGAGGCTGAGTGGTTTTGGGGATTTGATCACGGCACTGGATCACTGTAATCTTACTCATCGAACAGCACCCTGATTACAGTTCTATAACAATTTCCTGGCTTTGAAAATAAATTTAGCGATATAAAAATATTCGTAACTTACCGAGCAAAACCTGACAGATCAAAATATTTGAGTATTTATACTTAAGTAATTGGGCGATCGCCTAGTGCGGGAACCCGTACTCACTTCCTCGTTGCTATTGTATGCTGCTTTTAGGTAAATTAGCACTCAGGAGTTGAGAGTGCTAACTCTAAGAGAAAAGAAAAAAAATAAATATTTATGGCATCTGTAACTTTAAGCGTTTCAACAGTTAAACCCCTAGGCGATCGCGTTTTCGTAAAAGTGAGCGCCCCGGAAGAAAAGACCGCAGGTGGACTGTTTTTACCTGACAATGCTCAGGAAAAACCCCAAGTAGGCGAAGTCGTCGCTCTTGGACCTGGCAAGCGTAACGATGACGGTACCCGTCAAGAATTAGACATTAAAACCGGCGATAAAGTGTTGTACTCCAAGTACGCTGGCACTGACATCAAGCTCGGCACAGAAGAATACGTACTGCTTTCTGAAAAAGACATCTTAGCAGTCGTCATGTAATGGGGAATAGGGACTAGGGAGTGGGGAAGAAAAACGCCCAACGCCCAACGCCCAACGCCCAATTCAAAATCAAATTGACTTACTCCCTGAATAGAGACAAATATGGCAAAACGCATTATATACAACGAAAACGCCCGTCGCGCCCTGGAAAGAGGCATTGACATCTTGGCTGAAGCCGTAGCTGTTACCCTTGGACCTAAAGGTCGTAACGTAGTCCTAGAAAAGAAATTTGGCGCACCCCAAATCGTCAATGATGGTGTCACCATCGCCAAAGAAATCGAATTAGAAGACCATATTGAAAACACTGGCGTAGCTTTGATTCGTCAAGCTGCTTCCAAGACCAATGACGCTGCTGGCGATGGTACCACAACTGCCACCGTTTTGGCTCACGCGATGGTTAAAGAAGGCTTACGCAACGTTGCAGCAGGCGCTAATGCAATTTCTTTGAAGCGCGGTATTGATAAAGCTTCCGCCTTCTTGGTAGAGAAAATTGCTGAACACGCTCGTCCAGTAGAAGATTCTAAATCCATTGCCCAAGTTGCTGCAATTTCAGCTGGTAACGACGAAGAAGTCGGTCAGATGATTGCCCTAGCAATGGACAAGGTAGGCAAGGAAGGCGTAATTTCCCTAGAAGAAGGGAAATCTATGACCACCGAGCTAGAAATAACCGAAGGTATGCGCTTTGAGAAAGGCTATATCTCTCCTTATTTCGCTACCGATGCTGAACGGATGGAAACGGTTTTTGATGAGCCTTACCTGCTGATCACCGATAAGAAGATTGCTTTAGTACAAGACCTCGTACCAGTTTTAGAGCAAGTAGCTCGTTCTGGTCGTCCTTTGGTGATTATCGCCGAAGATATTGAAAAAGAAGCTTTAGCGACTTTGGTAGTTAACCGCTTGCGTGGTGTACTCAATGTTGCGGCTGTAAAAGCTCCTGGTTTTGGCGATCGCCGTAAAGCGATGCTAGAAGATATTGCGGTTCTAACTGGTGGTCAATTGGTTACCGAAGACGCTGGTTTGAAGCTAGAAAATACCAAGCTGGAAAGCCTGGGTAAAGCTCGCCGTGTCACCATTACCAAGGACACAACAACAATTGTTGCTGAAGGTAACGAAGCTCCTGTGAAAGCTCGTTGCGAACAAATCCGTCGTCAGATGGAAGAAACCGAATCTTCTTACGACAAAGAGAAGCTGCAAGAACGTCTGGCTAAACTCTCTGGTGGTGTAGCTGTGGTGAAAGTGGGTGCAGCCACTGAAACCGAAATGAAAGATAAGAAGCTACGCCTAGAAGACGCGATCAACGCTACCAAAGCTGCTGTAGAAGAAGGGATTGTTCCCGGCGGTGGTACAACTCTAGCTCACCTTGCTCCTGAATTAGAAACTTGGGCAAAAGCTAATCTCAAAGATGAAGAGTTGATTGGTGCTTTGATTGTCGTTCGCGCTTTACCTGCGCCTCTGAAGCGGATTGCTGAAAACGCTGGTCAGAACGGTGCTGTAATTGCTGAACGTGTGAAAGAGAAAGATTTCAACATCGGCTACAACGCTGCAACCAACGAATTCGTTGATTTGTTAGAAGCTGGTATTGTTGACCCTGCTAAGGTAACTCGTTCTGCTCTGCAAAACGCTGCTTCTATCGCTGGTATGGTGTTGACAACCGAATGTATCATCGTTGACAAGCCTGAGCCTAAAGATGCTGCTCCTGCTGGCGGTGGTGGTATGGGTGGCGGTGACTTCGATTACTAATACTCCATAGTCACATAAATTGAAAAACAGCTGCTTCTTAATGGAGGTGGCTGTTTTTTTGTGGAAATCGAACCGCAGGGGCGCAGAGAGAAGAATTGATCAGGTGTAACTCAGCAGATTAAAAAATGTAGTGTGCTATAATTTACATTACTTCATTGGTATTCAGATTAAACACTTATGGCATTTAATATTATTGGTGCTGTTACTGCCTTTGTTGTGCAAGCTGGTGACAAAATCGTTTCTGCTTTTATTGATAAAAAATTTAGTAAAGAAAATAAAGGTCATTTACCTGCAAAAATTGAAAGTGTTAGACAAGATTGGCGAATACGTCAGGCAGAAATAGATTATTATAACCGTCGAGAAGTTAGGGAGAAAGAATGAATACAAATTCAAGAATTTCGGTTAAAAACAGATATCCACATTGCCGCAGCTAAGGCAGAAAGAGAAGAAAGGGCTTTGCAATTAAAACAGGAGGAATTAGACGACAGACGTAAAATAAGTGCTTTATATTTAGATTTAATTAGAGAAAAGACATCCCAAGAAATTGAAATCAAAAAGCAAGAAATTCAGGCAATTTTTGACCAGCAGAAATGGCCAGGCGTTTTAAGTCGGGATGAGGTACAAAGAATATTTATTGAGGGACAAGAGAAACCACGCTTATTGATGTTAGTCCCACCTCCAGATATTAGCGAAGATTTTCCTATATCATTTCGTGACAGTCTCAATAAAGAAATTCGCAATCAATTAAAAATATTTTTAGAAAAGCATTATCCGCTTCAGGATGATTTATGCCCAGTAGAATTTTATGGTAAATATTTTGAACGTTCTGTTTTTGATGCAGAAGTTAAGCAACTAGAAACGATTTTATCTGCTGTACCAACTGCCATTATTTATACGGATATTACAGACCATGAAGTTTATTTTAATGTGCGGTTTTGGGGACTGCAAAAACCAATATCTTTATCTTTTGAACCTTGGAACTGGGAAGAAGTAAAAAGGCAATTGGATGAAGCTGGAATTGATGAAAAGCAAAGCTTTCGAGTAATTAGACAGACTATTGTGACTTTGCATAAGTTATTAGCGGCCTTTTTGGCAGATTGGTATTATTTAAATATTGATCCAAATTATGAACCGCAGTTATTTAATATAGAGGCTGATATTCCTTTAGACTGGACTAACAAGATTAATGAACAGCTAAGTTCTATTTGTAAAGATTATCGAGAAATATATAACAAAGATTTGAAACTATTAGCAGATTTTGAAAGTAGGAAAAAACAGAATTGGCGATGTGTAAACACTCTAACTGGACATACGGGTGTTATTTATGTTGTAGCTATAAACCCCGAAGGTAAAACTTTAGCCAGTGGAGGGGGAGATAATAAAATTAACCTTTGGAATTTAGATAATGGTGAAGTTGTTGCGACTTTCAACGGTCATTCAAATACCATAAGGTCAATAAATTTTAGTAATGATGGTCTAATTCTTGCGAGTGGTAGTACTGATAAAACAATTATGCTTTGGTACTCTCGAACTGGAACAACTTTTAGAGGTCATTCAGAAGTTGTTACTTCGGTGGTGTTGAGTCCTGATAGTCAAAAATTAGCCAGTGCTAGTACAGATAAGACGATTAAGATATGGAATGTGAAAACTGAAGAGTTAATTTTTACCCTAACAGATCATGAAAATTCTGTTATGTCTGTTGTATTTACTCCTAATGGTCAGACATTAATTAGCGGTAGTATGGACAATACTATCAAATTATGGGATATAAAAACAGGATTAGCTGTTCTTACTCTAAGAGGACATTCAGAAGGAGTTAGAAATATTGCAATTAGTCCTGATGGTAAAACTTTAGCTAGTGGCAGTGATGACCAAACTACTCATCTTTGGCATCTATCTACTGGGAAAATAATCCACACATTTTCAGGATATACAAGTGGGATTCAATCAATTGCCTTTAGTCCTGATGGACAAACTTTAGCTATTAGTAGTAGTGGAGACGGCATAATTGAATTGTGGCATTTAGGTACAAAAGAATTAATCAATACTCTTTCAGGACATTCAAATGTTATAAAATCTATCGCTTTCACTCCAGATGGTAAGACTATTATTAGTGGTAGCGCTGATAAAACAATTAAGATTTGGCGGTGTGAGTAAGTAATATCCGGAGAAAAATTTGAGTTACGACAACGCTTGTAAATATTTGGCTGAACAGTATCCTGCTGATTTTGTGCGTTGGTTGCTGGGGGTAGAAGCGCCACAAATTGAAGTATTGAAAACAGAATTAACCCTTGAACCTATTCGTGCTGATTCTGTAACCTTTCTGCAAACAGCAAACCAAATTCTGCATATTGAATTTCAGACTTTACCTAAATCTAAAACGCCTCTTAATTTCCGAATGCTTGATTATTCTGTCAGGTTAAAGCGTCAGTATAAATGTCCTGTGACTCAGGTGTTAATATTTTTGCAGGAAACTGATAACGAAGTAGCTTTTACGGAAGAGTATCGAGATAATACTACTATTCATAAATTTGAGGTTGTGCGTCTTTGGGAGCAAGATTCAAAGATATTTTTAAATAAGCCCGCATTATTACCATTAGCTACTTTAACCCGAACTGATTCACCTCAAACTTTATTATCCCAAGTAGCTCAAAAAATCGCTACAATTCCGGATAGGGAACAGCAACAAAATATTGCAGCTTGTGTAGAAGTTCTTGCAGGTTTGCGGTTTGAAAAGGATTTGGTTCATCAATTTTTACGGGAGGATATTATGAAAGAATCTGTAATTTATCAAGATATCGTTCAAAAAGAAGCATTCAAAATGATTAGTCGTCTTCTGAAACGTCGTTTTGGTGATGTCAATGATTCCTTAATGACACAGGTAAGAAATTTATGTGCTGATGATTTAGAAGATTTAGGCGAAGCATTATTTGATTTTTCTGAACTTGCTGATTTGGTCGCTTGGTTAGAACAAAAAAATCAGTAACTATCAAGTTCATAATCTTTAGAAGCGTTATCCATAACGTCTCTACAGATTTAATAATCTTTATATCTTGAATGATAAAGTTAAAGTGAGACAAACTTTATCAAGTTATCAATGATTGTTAACAGTCCAATAGATAAAAGTTGGCATGGTAAACTTAATTTAGTTTATGCCGATCACCTAAATAGCACCCAGTTAATTTACAGTCACAATCAAGCACCCCTAAAGGTACAACGGCCGTTTTATCCAGAGGGTGCAAAGGTTTGTCATAGTGTGATGTTACACACGGCTGGGGGTGTAGTGGGAGGCGATCGCCTATCCTCTAATATCCACCTCCAAGCCAATGCACAAGCTTTAATTACTACAGCCGCAGCTAGTAAAATATACCGGAGTGAAGGACTGCAAGCTAGGCAAAATATTGATATCCAAGTTGATGCAGGTGCTTGTTTAGAATGGCTACCCCAAGAAACAATTGTCTTTAACGGGGCAATTTATCGCCAAGATTTACGGGTAGAATTAGCACCCGGAGGCTGTTGGTTAGGCTGGGAAATTACCAGATTTGGTCGGACGGCTAGAGGCGAGAAGTTTTTAGAGGGAGAATGGCGATCGCATACGGAAATTTGGCAGCAAGGCGTACCATTGTGGATTGATCGCCAATACTTACCAGGTAGCGAAGCAGTTTTTCACAGTCCACACGGCTTGGCTGGACAACCAATAGCAGGTAGTCTGGTTTGGGTGGGAAGTGATGTTTCTGGGGAAATGTTGGCAAAAGCCCGCAGTTTATGGGATGGTTCTGGGGAAGTGGGTATGACTCGGTTACAAAATGGATTTTTGTGTCGATATCGTGGTGCTTCTACCTCTGAGGTGAGAAACTGGTTTACGGTTGTCTGGGAGTTGCTGCGAGTGAATTTTTTACATCGTGGTGGCTGTGTACCCAGAGTATGGCAGGTTTGAACGAACCGCAGAGGCGCAGAGAACACAGAGGAAGGAAAGAATGCAATTGACACCGCAGGAAAAAGATAAATTATTGATTTTTACGGCGGCTTTGTTGGCTGAGAGGCGGAAAAATCGGGGTTTGAAGTTGAATTATCCAGAGGCGATCGCCTATATTTCGGCGGCTATTTTGGAAGGTGCGAGAGATGGACAAACTGTCGCAGAATTGATGAGTTATGGGACTACTCTTTTATCACGGGATGATGTGATGGAAGGTATCCCGGAAATGGTGCATGATGTGCAGGTAGAAGCAACTTTTCCTGATGGAACTAAGTTGGTAACTGTGCATAATCCGATTAGATAATTCTCACGCATTCGTTGAAAACGTTCCCGCAGGGTAGGCGCAAAGGAAGAAAGAGAGATGATTCCAGGGGAAATTATTACGCCAGATGGTGAAATTGAGTTAAATGCTGGTCGTTCTGTTATTAAGTTACTGGTGGGAAATACAGGCGATCGCCCGATTCAAGTCGGGTCACATTTTCACTTTTATGAAGTGAATGCAGCATTGAGTTTTGATAGAGAACAAGCGCGGGGAATGCGTCTTGATATTCCCGCAGGAACAGCAGTTAGGTTTGAACCAGGGGATGAGAAGGAAGTTACTTTAGTTCCTTTGGTGGGTAGTCGTGAAGTTTATGGTTTTAATGGGAAGGTTAATGGGAAGATTTAAACGCAAAGGTTAAAATCTTATCCTTATTATGCCTTACAAAATCTCTCGCCGCGCCTACGCAGAAACCTACGGTCCCACAGTAGGCGATCGCATCCGATTAGCAGACACAGAACTATTTATCGAAGTAGAACAAGACTTCACAACCTACGGTGACGAAGTTAAATTTGGTGGAGGTAAAGTCATCAGAGACGGAATGGGACAATCCCCCATATCTAACGCCGATGGCGCAGTAGATTTAGTCATTACTAACGCCTTAATTCTCGATTGGTGGGGTGTTGTCAAAGCCGATATTGGCATTAAAGACGGCAAAATTTTCAAAATAGGTAAAGCCGGAAATCCCTATATTCAAGACAATATAGATATTATTATTGGCCCTGGAACCGAAGCCTTAGCCGGGGAAGGAATGATTCTCACTGCTGGCGGTATTGATACCCATATTCATTTTATTTGTCCCCAACAAATTGAAGTGGCGATCGCCTCTGGGATTACTACTATGATTGGTGGTGGTACTGGCCCCGCTACAGGAACCAATGCTACAACCTGCACTCCCGGCCCTTGGAATATGCACCGGATGTTACAAGCTGCTGATGCTTTCCCCGTTAACTTAGGATTTATGGGTAAAGGTAACACCAGCCAACCCCAAGGACTTGTAGAACAAGTAGCCGCAGGTGCAATGGGCTTAAAGCTGCACGAAGACTGGGGAACTACCCCCGCTACAATTGATACTTGTCTGAGTGTTGCGGATGAATATGATGTACAAGTGGCAATTCATACCGATACTCTCAATGAAGCGGGATTTGTGGAAGATACCATTGCGGCTTTCAAGCATCGTGCTATTCATACTTACCACACCGAAGGCGCAGGCGGTGGACACGCACCAGACATTATTAAAGTTTGCGGACAAGCCAATGTTTTACCATCTTCCACCAACCCCACACGCCCTTACACCATCAACACCCTAGAGGAACATCTAGATATGTTGATGGTGTGTCATCACCTCGATTCCAGCATTCCCGAAGATGTCGCCTTTGCTGAGTCACGCATTCGCCGGGAAACGATAGCTGCGGAAGATATTTTGCATGACTTAGGCGCGTTTAGTATGATTGCTTCTGATTCCCAAGCAATGGGAAGAGTCGGTGAGGTGATAATTCGCACTTGGCAGACATCTCATAAAATGAAGGTGCAACGCGGAAGCCTTCCCGGAGATGGACTTGCAGATAATAATCGAGCCAAACGATATGTTGCTAAATACACAATTAATCCAGCAATTACTCACGGAATTGCCCAGTATGTAGGTTCAGTGGAAGCGGGTAAACTTGCAGATTTATGTTTGTGGCGACCAGCGTTTTTTGGTGTGAAACCAGAAATAGTCATTAAAGGAGGAATGATTGCTTGGTCACAAATGGGCGATGCTAACGCTAGTATTCCCACACCTCAGCCTGTGCATACAAGACCGATGTTTGGCAGTTTTGGCGGGGCGCGTCACGCCACATCTTTAACTTTTGTTTCCCAAGCGGCTTTAGAAAGAGAAATTCCCAGCCAGTTGGGATTACAAAAATCTGCTGTCGCTGTTTCCGGGACACGTCAAATCAGTAAACGAGATATGAAGCTAAATGATGCTTTACCACACATTGAAGTAGATCCAGAAACCTATCAAGTCAGGGCTGATGGTGAACTGCTAACTTGTGAACCCGCAACAGTTTTACCAATGGCGCAAAGATACTTTTTGTTTTAGAAACTTCAAAAACCTCACTTCGACAAGCTCAGTGACCACTCAAACTCTCATAACTCTGTGTACTCTGCGTCTGGTGTGGTAGCCTTCGGCAAGCCCTTCGGTCTACGTTTATTCCGATAATTTCCTTCTTGGAAGTCCCTTAGATAATGACAGAACAATATACTGATTACGATAGTCCCTGGAAAGGAGTTATTGAGTTATACTTTCCCAGATTTCTAGAATTCTTTTTTCCCCTAGCCGATGCTGCTATTGACTGGACACGTCCATACGAATTTCTGGATACAGAATTACAACAACTAGAACCTGATGCTGAAATTGGTCGGCGTTGGGTGGATAAAGTAGCAAAAGTTTGGTTACTTAATGGTCAAGAAGCTTGGGTATTAGTTCATGTAGAAGTTCAAGGTCAATATGACAGCAAATTTCCTGAACGGATGTATACCTATAATTACCGCTTGTTTGACCGTCATAAAAAGCCAGTGATTAGCTTGGCTGTTTTAGCCGATGAACAGTCAAATTGGCGACCTTCCAGCTACAGCTATCAATTAGGGGGGTGTCGGGTAAGTTTAGAGTTTCCTATCGCCAAACTTTTAGACTATGAACAAATGTGGGAAGTTTTAGAACAAACTACCAACCCTTTTGGGATAATAGTAATGGCGCATCTCAAGACTAAAGCGACACACCGAAACCCAGAAAGTCGGTTACAGTGGAAGTTACGCTTAGTCAGACAGCTATTTCAACGGGGTTACAGTCGGGAAGAGGTTCTGGAATTATTTCGCTTTATTGATTGGGTGATGTTATTACCAGAAGAATTAGCGCTGAGTTTTCAAACAGAATTGAGAAGTTACGAGGAGGCTAGTAGAATGCGGTACGTAACAAGTATTGAACGATTAGCAAAACAAGAAGGAATTGAACAAGGGATTGAACAAGGGATTGAACAAGGAGTTATCCAAATGGGTCGAGATAATGTGATTGACATTCTCGAAACTCGGTTTGGACAAGTACCAGATTCTATTTTGTCTGTTGTCAATTGTATAGAAGATGCTTCTGTACTAAAAAGGCTGCTGAAAAGAGCGATCGCAATTCCTTCTCCAGCAGAATTTCAGCAAGTTTTAGATGATTTAACTACTAGAGAATGAGTGGAGATGTCTATTTAGTTGAGAGTTACCTTATCTACATCTGTGTTTATCTATGGTTAATTAATTCTTCCCATAAATTGGTATATTTAAGCTGGATTTAGGACTGCGTTTATCCCATCACCTTGGCGCGATCGCTTGTCAGTTCGCCAAAATCTTGACGATACAACTTATACACAAGCATAATATCATTGCCACAAGATCACAGACTCGCCTAAACCTCAGTACCCCATGACTTCCCCATCTTCTCGCTTTGACAAAATTCTGGTTGTCGATGACTTTCCTGATAATGTGTTTTTGATCAAAACGATTTTGGAGGGAGAAGGCTACATTATTAGCACCGCAGAAAATGGGGTCAACGCCTTAGCACAACTGGAAGCATCACCTTGTGACTTGATATTATTGGATTTGATGATGCCGGGAATGGATGGTTACGAAGTCACCAGACGCATTCGTGCAGATACGAAGTTTCAGCCCTATATCCCCATTCTGCTGATTACAGCCCACGATACGCCCAATGTCGCTAAAGGGCTAGACTTGGGTGCTGATGATTTTATCCGCAAACCTGTCACAGTCGATGAATTATTGGCAAGGGTGCGATCGCTCTTACGGTTGAAGCGTAGTATAGATGAACGTGATGAAATCGCTCGTCAGCGCCAAGATTTTGTTTCTCGCCTCACCCACGATTTACGCACACCTTTAGTAGCGGCTGATCGAATGTTAATGCTATTTGCACAGGGTGCTTTGGGAAGTTTATCACCGCAAATGGAAGAAATGATCACCATCATGGCTCGCAGTAATCTTAACCTACTATCGATGGTGAATACTTTATTAGAAGTTTACCGCTTTGAGGCTGGTCGCAAAACCCTGGTATTCCAAGAAGTTGATTTAATTCAGTTGCTAAAAGAGGTAATTGCGGAACTGACACCTTTAGCACAAGACAAAGCGCTATCTATCAAACTGGACTTGTCTGAAGATTCAACCACAGCTATCATCATGGGCGATCGCTTAGAACTGCATCGTTTATTTACAAATTTAATCGGTAATGCCATCAAATTTACTGAATCTGGATCAGTAAATATCCGGTTTAACAATGTCATTGAAAGTCATAACAATAACGGTGAATATATTAATATAGAAGTAGCAGATACAGGAATGGGTATTCCGCCTGAAGAAATAGAAACGTTATTTGAACGATTTCGTCAAGGAAGTCATAAAAGTTCTGGTAGTGGCTTAGGATTGTATCTTTCTCGTCGCATTGTCGAGGCGCATCAAGGTAATATACTAGTAAATTCTGAGTTAGGTAAAGGTAGTGTTTTCATTATTAATTTACCCATCAAACAGTAAATAAACGCTTCTGGATAAATTATGATTTCTCAAAGTCCAAAGTTAGATAATAAATAATTTATATTTACATTATCTATTATCTATAGCAGTCCTAAATCATTTCTGAACCTCTTTACTTCATCACTTGGCGACCTTCTCCCAAGGGGAGACGCTGCGCGGTAAGCGAAGCTATGCCGAAGGCTTTAGGCGACTTGGCGGTTCGATAAATTCATAAATCAAATAGGATGACTATAGTAATAAATTAATATATAAAAATTTTGTTATACTTACACTAGTGCTAAAAGAAATAACAAAATAGAAAATATGATTACTAATAAATTATCAGATGTGACTGCAATTATCGGCAAGCAGCGTGAATTTTTTCAGACTGGAAAAATAAAAGATATTACATTTCGACTCGAACAACTCAAAATTCTCAAACAAGCAATAGTTGAGAATACACCAGCAATCATTGAAGCACTACAAGCAGATTTACAGAAACCAGTATTTGAGACTTACGCTACAGAAATTGGTGTAGTCAATGATATCGATGACGCTATCAAAAATCTCAAGAATTGGACAAAGCCGAAAAAAGCCGCAGTTTCCTGGAAGTTTTTTCCATACTCAGCCAAAATTTATCCAGAACCACTAGGAGTTGTTTTAATTATCGGTCCTTGGAATTATCCCTTACAGCTAATTATCTCACCATTAATAGGTGCGATCGCCGCAGGAAATTGTACAATTCTCAAACCTTCAGAAATTGCACCCCATACTTCCAGTTTAGTAGCGCAAATAATTGGCAAACATTTTAACCCAGATTATATTGCTGTCGTAGAAGGAGCTGTAGAAACCAGTCAAAAACTCCTAGCGGAAAAATTTGACCATATCTTTTTTACTGGTGGTACAGCTATTGGTAAAATTGTCATGGAAGCAGCTGCTAAACATCTCACACCAGTGACTTTAGAATTAGGCGGTAAAAGTCCTTGTATTATCGATACTGAAATTAATTTAGAATACACTGTCAAACGCATTGTTTGGGGCAAATTTATCAATGCTGGACAAACTTGTATTGCGCCTGATTATCTTTTAGTTGATCAAAAAATCAAAAAAGATTTGGTGGATGGTATGAAAAAATGCCTCAAAGAATTTTATGGAGATAATCCGGCAACTAGTCCAGATTATGCTAGGATTATTAGTCAAAAACAATTTGATAGATTGGCTAACCTCATCAAAGATGGCCAAATTATTATTGGCGGAGAAACCAACCCTGAAGAACGTTATATTGCTCCTACCTTACTAGATCATGTTTCCTTAACAGATGCTGTGATGCAAGAGGAAATCTTTGGTCCCATCTTGCCGATAATTGAATATACAGATATCACAGAAGCGATCGCCTTAATTAACTCTAAACCAAAACCCTTAGCTTTATACTTATTTACTCAAAATAAAAACCTGCAAAAACAAGTGTTACAGTCAACCTCATCAGGTGGAGTTTGTATCAACGACACAGTTATGCAAGTTGGTGTCTCATCTTTACCCTTTGGTGGTGTAGGTGATAGTGGAATTGGTAGCTATCATGGTAAAGCCAGTTTTGACACCTTTTCCCATTACAAAAGTGTGTTAAAAAATTACTTTTGGCTAGATTTAAACTGGCGATATGCGCCCTATAAAGACAAATTATCAGCCTTAAAGAAAATTATCGGCTAATGTCCAAAACCACTGCTGTAACGCTCCTGCTTCCAAGGTTCACCACGGCTGTGGTAGCCATTAAGCTCCCAAAAACCTAGTTCTTTCTTACTGAGAAACTCCAAACCATTAATCCATTTGGCACTTTTCCAGGCGTAGAGATGAGGTACAACTAGGCGCAATGGTCCACCGTGTTCTGTTGTTAACGCTTCGCTAAATAGTTTAATAGCAAAAAAATTGTCTTCTCGTAGAAAGTCTTCTATAGAAATATTAGTAGTATAGCCACCATTGCAGTGTTCCATAACATGAACCGCTTGGGGATAGACTTCAATTAGACTCATAAAATCTGTCACCTTAATGCCAGTCCATTTGACATCCAGTTTTGACCAGTGAGTGACACAATGAAAGTCAGATGTGAATTCGTGCTGCGGTAATGCCATCAAGTCTGACCAACTCAAGATAGCAGGTTTTGCCACACCCCAAACCCGAAATTCCCATTCTTCTGTGCTGATTTGGGGAGTTTCACCGTAGGTTAACACAGGGAAACCCTTCGCTAAGTGTTGACCCGGAGGAACGCGTTTTTGCTCTTCCTCGTTTGGTTTATGAAAAAATTTTCCTGGCATAATTTGCTGAAAAATAGTTAAAAATTATTAATAGGTAATGGGTAACGGGTTTCCCCAATTACTCATTACCCATTTTTTATCAACCCGATGAGCTTTTGCGGACTACCGATGATTGATAATGCCATCATAAAACCCAAGAAAAAGCGCTTATACAGTAGTGAGAAATCTGGCAGGGGGCTTTTTCTAACAAGGGAATTATGATTCGGTTTCCTCTTCTTCAGTGGTGGGATAGACAAAGGTAGAACGTCCAGTCAAAATTGACTTGCCCAGAGATAGAGCCTTTTGAGCTTCAACAACAGCTTTATGTCTCCAGGTGGCTCGACGTTTATCTCGTTTGGATTTTGATGTTTTCTTCTTAGGTACAGCCATAGTAGCGGATATCGTAATTCTTGACAACCTTCCTATTCTAAGCGATCAGTTCGACTTTATAGATGGGGATTGGGGATTGGGTACTAGGGATTGGGTACTAGGAAAAAACTTCTCCCTACTTGGCAGCTGGGGGAATCATCGTGGTTGGTTGGTTTGCATTGGAAATTGCGGGTTTTGTGTCAAACAAGAGGAGCGATCGCGCTGTTTTGAAGTAAGTTGCCCAACTTTGGGGGTCGGGGCGGGTGCGCCATTGCTGGCGACTAACTTCTAAAGCCAAAACTGGTGCGATCGCGCCATAACTTTCCACGGTGACGATTACTGAAACATCTGTAGCTAATATATCTTTGTCAAAGCTACGTTGAGCAGCTGCCCTAGAAACCGCTTCGGCTCTCCGTAGTATGCTTTCATAGCTTTCATCTGCCATGCGGTCAATCTTCAGGTCAACTCGCGCAGTATAAGCGCGAACTACTTGGGGGGCGATCGCTTCTGTTAATATCCACAAAGAAATGGGCGAAAAAAGTAAAACAATTAACGGAAATATCCGGATCTTTTTGGCAATTTGGCCAATAAATGGAAAGGGAATGATCAATGATCGTTGATGAGCAATATTCCTGGTCATAACCTGATAACTCCTTAGTGATGTTTTCTAATGGGAATTTTACTAAGCATGATTATCTAAGTTTACTGTCATAAAAACTGCTTATAACTCAGTAACTCGATAATATTCTCCGAAGACCATAAGACATAGGTTAGCTTTGTTTTTTCAGCAAAGCCAACCGCAATTTTAGGCAAAAAAACAACAACCTACAAAGAGCGGGATGGCAAATTACTGGGCAATCACAATTGGCATCAATCAATATCAGTTATTTCAACCCTTACGTTGCGCTCAAGCAGATGCCGAGGTACTAAATAATTTTTTGGTTCAAGAAGGAGGTTTGGTACAGCAAAATTGTTTATTGATGACAGCAGCTTCCCCACCAATTGGGGATAGATCCACCTATCCCACCAAGCAAAATATTCTGGTATTGCTGGAGGAGTTGACAGCAGGTTTTTGGCAACCACAAGACCATCTCTGGTTATTCTTTAGTGGTTATGGGGTCAGTTACAACGGCCAAGATTACTTAATGCCAGTGGAAGGAAATCCCGAATTGGTAGAAGAGACTGGCATAGAAGTGCGATCGCTAATGCAAAGTCTACAATTGGCTGGGATGAATACACTGCTACTGCTTGATATCAACCGTGCTTTTGGCACTCAAGCAGATAATCCTGTGGGACGAGAAACCATAAAACTGGCGAAAGAATTAGAAATTGCCACAATTCTTTCTTGCCAATCTGATGAATTCTCCCATGAAAGTAGCGAACTAGGTCACGGATTCTTCACAGCCGCACTATTAGAAGCTTTGCGTTCTGGTAATGCCAGTAGCTTGACTGATTTAGACAGCTATTTAGGTGTTCTCACCCCAGAATTATGTCAACACTACTGGCGACCGACACAAAACCCTGTCACAATATTTCCATCTCACCCACAAGCAATATTGCCGCAGTTGGAGGTGCAAAGCCATAAGGAACTAGTTCCCAGCACCAGAGAACCCAGTGGAGTCGGAGCAGTGATTTTTCCAGATGAAACCTTTGCAATTCCACTCACAGCCCCTTCTATTGGCGCAACAACCCCCAACAATTTTGCCAAAAACCAAAACGCGAGTATTTGGGGAGCAGCCCAAGGTGTGGAAACTACCCTGGGAGGTAAATCCCCATCGCTAAATTTACCAAACTTCATGCCAGCGATTGGTAAATTAGAAGAACAACAACTCTCTAGCTTGGCTAAAGAGCAGTACCTCAACCAACACAACCCGCTCAAGGCGCAAATAGCTACAGGGGGGAGATTTATCCCCAATGTGTCTCAACCTGATGCTTCTCCCTTGCCTGAGAATAAGACAGATACCCCATTGTGGAAACAGTTTTTATTGTGGGGTGGCGGAACTATGTTGATAGTGGCTTTAATTTCTCTAGTTATTCTCCGCAATCAGTCCATATTTTTACAAGGTAAAGGAATATCACGCCCATCACCCATTACTACTACCCCGCAGTTACAAGCTGAAACTCCCGCCGAGACATCACCAATTACTTCTTCCCCAAAAAACCAATCGAGCGCTCAAATCGCTTCTAATTCTGAGTCTAAAAAGCGGAGTCAAGCACTCTTAGACCTAGCGAAAATGTCTCTGAGACAAACTCAAGCTAGTGATCTGAGCCAGGCGATCGCCACTGCTAGTAAAATTAAACCAGATGAACCACTCTACGAACAAGCTCAGGACAATATTAAAATTTGGACTCGCATGATTCTAGATTTAGCAGAAGGTCGTGCCAAGGAAAAACAATATACAAATGCCATTGCTGCGGCTCAATTGATTTCCCCAGACCAAACCCTTTATATTCAAGCACAAGCAGCAATTAGTCAATGGCATTTAGAAGCTCAACAATATGTGGGTAATCAAACTGTGTTAGATGCAGCTCAGTCCCTCATTATACCTGGACAAGCATCAACATATAATCGTGCCATTGAAGTCGCTAGAAGAGTACCACCAGGTCAACCAGGATTTGATAGCGCTGAAAAATCCATTAATGAATGGAGTGAAAAAATTTTGGCACTGGCTAAAAGTCGAGCTGACAAAGGCAATATTGGCGCAGCAATTGCAACGGCTACTTTAGTCCCAGAGGTGACAGCAGTTTACGAAGACGCTCAAGAAGCCATCCAAAAATGGCAAGCCAGAAACATTACAAATTAAATTACAAATTAAAAAAGTTAGGAGTTAATTAATTAACCCCTAACTTTCTTGTACAGACGCTATTGATCGCTTCTACTCAGTATTAGCAGTAGTGTGATACATCTTCACCACATTTATCCGCAAGGTAGCACAGCGCTCGGAAGCGTAAACCAACCACTTCTTCAAACAAGGGATTGAGTTTACACATAGGCGGAATGTGAAACAGTGTTTTGCCGAATAATTTGACATCGCGCTCAAAGGGACATTGAGCAGGAATTAGTTTACACAACCGGTGAGCTAGCTGACGATTATTAATTTGAATATTTTCTATCCTCAGCCGCAGGGGTTGGAGAAGATCACCGTTAGACTGAGTAGCCGAATGGTGTAGCTGAGTTACAGGAGCTTTACTAGTCTCTGTTTGATTAATCGATACCCAGCTTGCCAGAAAAAACCTTTTTGTGGTATTGTCAGATACCTTCATGATTAAGCCTCTATATTAATGAGGGTATTCATCTTGCTGATGAATGTCTACAACGTGGCAATTACCTTTACCGGAAAATCCTTTCCTGACTGAGTTACAGTAGCCACTGATGTCAGAATCAAATTTATTACTACATCAAGTTAATCGCAATTTCGCCGTATCGGTAGTGTAATAAGATTATATTATTAATTACTTCACACACTTTATATTTTAGTAAAGTCATCTGTCCAATGACAGGTTCCAATCTAATCTTTACAAAACTTAATATAACCAAATTCTATGGAGATTTTGAGTAAGTATAAATATTTGAGTTGGCGCTAGCACCAAGATTGTTCCCCAGGAGGATTGTGTAATAACTCACGGATATTTGCTTCAATTACCCGGTAGCCCACATTACCATTGAGTCTCTGCCGTCCTTCATTAAAAATCAGGGTAGGGCTGACCGTAACCGTATGCTCTTTGAGCAATTCAAAATCCTGGGATAGTTGAGCATAAGCCTCACCACTATCAATTTGAGCTTGGATAGCAGCAATCGGAAGTTTTAACTCCTCCGCAATTTCAAATTGCACCTTACGCTCAGAAACGTTTGCTAGTCGGGTAAAAAACGCTTCTCGAAATGCCCTAGTTGCTTTTTCAAATACCTGCTGATCTGGCTCAACCAAATTCTTTGCTTCTACTAATTGAATTGCATGGAGAAACAAATGACAAGATGTCGATGAAGCTGGTGTAACCTTAGTCCAAATATCAGGATGAAGGGTGATGTGATCAAAGTTTTTGGCAACCTCTTGAACATGATCACTGTATCCTTGCAGTCCTCCCCGCTCTCGCCATCGTTTCTCCAGTTTTTCACGAGCAGCACCAAAGACGGGGACAAAGTGCTGTTCTATAGTAATCTTGTCTTGAAAGGTTGTTTTTAACTCATCTAGCCGAATTTGAGCAATATAAGCCCAAATGCAGAGAATATCGGAAAAGTAATAAATACGAATCGGTTCCATATAGTAAAAGTCAAAACTAAATAATTGATCAAAGTCAAAAACCCCGATTTATTAAACAAACCAGGGTAATAAATTCTCATTTCAATAGTCGGGGTGAGGACGGTAGTCCGTAACCCACCACAAACTTAACTCAGCACCTTGATTAAGATGCTACTTGCGCTGTAGTGCGAGTCCGCCGTCTTCTACCATCGGAAACTTTTGCAGGTGGTTCTTCAGCAATTTGCATTAATAAAGTTACAGTGGGTTGACATTGCAATTCTCGACGGATGGAGCGTTGTAATTCGCGCTCTAACATTCCTTGCAATCCACCCCAGTCTACTTCTGGTTTTTCGCCTTCACGAAGCTGGGCAAATTCTGACCAACGCACAGTCAGCATTTCTTCAATGCGCTGTTGTACCCATTTTTGCACAAGCGATCGCTCTACATTGGTAACTACACCGCGCAGATGAGTTTCTGGTTTAGCCATCAATTTGCCATTCCAATCAATAGCAGCAGCGATGGTAACAATGCCTTCTTCTGACATCCGTTGTCGTTCTTCCAAAACTGTAGCACTGACCATGCCAGAACTGGTAGTATCCACAAGTTCAATGCCAGATGCTACCTTACCAGCAATCCGGATAGAATCTTCAGTTAATTCTACAATGTTGCCATTTTCGATAATTACCATATTTTCGGCAGGAACACCCATACTCTGAGCCGTTTCCGAGTGTTTCACTAGCATTCGATGTTCGCCGTGAAATGGCACAAAGAACTTGGGACGAGTTAAGGCGATCATCAGTTTTTGTTCTTCCTGACAGCCGTGACCAGAGACGTGAATGCCTTTGTCCTTCCCATAGACCACGTTTGCACCCTGAATCATCAATTTATCGATGGTGTTAACCACAGCGATAGTATTGCCAGGAATCGGGTTGGCAGAGAATAGTACGGTATCTCCTGGGCGAATTTTGATTTGGGAGTGTTCTTTGTTGGCAATCCGGGTCATGGCTGCCATTGTTTCACCCTGGGAGCCAGTAGTCAAAATTAAGACTTTCTCATCTGGCATATTACGTACTTCGTGCAATGGATGGAAGATACTATCATCACACTTGATGTAACCCAGATTGCGGGCATGAGCAATCAAATTCAGCATGGAACGACCCACAACCGACACTGCGCGGTTATGCTTCTGCGCCAACTGCAAAATCATGTTGATGCGATGCACACTGGAAGAAAAGGTAGTGACAAATAAGCGTCCAGTAGCTTTACCAAATTCCCGGTCTAAGTTGGGGTAAACTGACCGTTCCGAAGGGGTAAATCCTGGTATTTCGGCGTTAGTTGAATCACTCAATAAGCACAGTACACCTTGTTCACCGTGTTCTGCGAGTCTTTGTAAGTCAAAGCGTTCGCCATCTACAGGTGTATGGTCAATTTTAAAGTCTCCGGTGTGGATGACTACACCTAAAGGCGTATGAATAGCCACTGTAAAACTATCGGCAATTGAGTGGGTATTGCGGATATATTCTACAAAGAAATGTTGACCAATCCGCACTACATCACGGGGTTTAACTGATCTTAACTCAGTGCGATCGCGCACTCCTGCTTCTTCCAATTTACCCTCTAGCATAGCCATTGCCAGCCTGGGGCCATGAATTACAGGGATGTCAAATTGCTTCAGGTGAAAAGCGATACCGCCAATGTGGTCTTCGTGACCGTGGGTGACGATCATGCCTTTAATCTTATGGCGATTTTCCCGTAGATAGGTTGTATCTGGCAGGACAATATTTACACCTAGCATTCCTTTGGTCGGAAAGGCTAATCCCGCATCTAAAAGAATAATTTCGTCTTCGTACTCAAAAACGCAGGTATTTTTGCCAATTTCGTGCAAACCGCCCAACGGAATAATTTTAAGGGCGGATTTAGGTTCGTTATTTACCATTTTGTCCTTGGATGGTTGTTGGTTTTTCAGCTTTAATAAATTCAAATTTACCTATCTTGTTTGTAAAGAAAATACTCACTTTTATTTGAAAGCAGCTACATTATGATCGAGATTCTTAGTTATTCCTTGAATAAAACAATTTCACATATATAACTCTTCTGATCTTAATCAAATACAGAATTATCTTATCTGTGGTTCCTTAAATCCCATACCTTACTCAACTACAAAATTAGGTATTGGTTACAGTCTCAGCATGGAAACTTTAAGTACAAATTAGTAAGTATTCAACAACTTGGCATCTAAGTTAAATCAAGTTTATCCAGCACCACCTTTAACTTATCACTAATATCTGAGTCAACTTCGCATAGCGGTAGACGAGTTGAACCGACCTCCCAACCTTGAAGTTTCAGCGCTTGTTTAACTGGAATCGGATTTGTAGTTAAAAATAAAGCTTTAAACAACGGAAATAGTTGTAAATGAATTTCGGTAGCCGTGGCGATTTTTCCCGCACTAAAAGCTTGAATCATCTGCTGTAGTTGATTACCTACCAGATGAGAAGCTACACTTACAACTCCTGTTGCCCCAATTGCTAACAAGGGCAAGGTTAAGGAATCATCTCCAGAGTAAATCTGAAATTCTTTTGGTGTCAAGCGGCGAATTTCACTCGCTTGGTCTAAATTTCCAGTCGCTTCTTTGATGCCAACAATATTGTTAATTTCCGCTAACCGTGCCACAGTTTCTGGACTGAGGTTTTGTCCGGTACGTCCAGGGACATTGTATAACAGTAATGGTAGTTCTGGGCAAGCTTGGGCGATGGCTTGAAAGTGTTGGTAGAGTCCTGCTTGTGGCGGTTTGTTGTAATAGGGTACAACTTGTAATGAACCATGTACCCCTATTCTAGCAGCTTTTTGGGTAGCGGCGATCGCTTCTTTGGTGGAATTAGAACCACATCCTGCGATTACCTTGGCTTTTCCATCCACGGCTTGTAATACTTCCACAAACAACTGGTATTCCTCGTCCCAAGTTAGGGTAGGTGATTCACCTGTTGTTCCACATATTACTAATGTATCTGTACCGTTGTTAGCTAGATGTGCTGCTAGTTCTGCCGCTACATCATAGTTAACACTACCGTCTGCTTTAAACGGCGTAATCATAGCGGTTAAAACTCTGCCAAATTCTCCCACCCTGTTTTTACTCCTAATTAGCCTCTTGGTTTTTGATATCTCGGTGGTTTTCTACTTTAATAACCTATTGCTGAATTTGTTTCAAGGGTACTTCACAGATATTGTTTTTTATATATCTTACTAGCGAAAAATACCTGAAATTCAATTGGTTATTATTTCTCACTTGAGACGTATGCTTTTGCTGGTTTGAGTAGATTTTTTTCTACCAATAACTCGGCAATTTGTACTGCATTCAGTGCCGCACCTTTACGGATTTGGTCACCAGAAAGCCAAAGTTCCAAGCCGCATGGGTGAGAGATATCTTGACGAATTCTCCCCACTAAAACTTCGTCCTGACCGGTGGCTTCCATCGGCATGGGAAAGTAATTATTTTCCCAATCTTCTATTAATTTTACTCCAGGAGAGCGACTTAAAATTTCTCTAGCTGTATCTGCATTAAATGGATGAGCAAATTCTAGATTAATTGCTTCGGAATGGGCGCGGAGTACGGGAACCCGTATACAAGTAGCCGTAATTCTAATTTCTTGGTCGCCAAAAATTTTGCGGGTTTCGTTGACCATTTTCATTTCTTCTTCACAGTAACCCAAATCGTTTAAGGGAGAGTTATGTGGGAATAAGTTAAACGCCAAGGGATAAGGCAAGACTTCGGCTATTGGCTGTTGTCCTTGTAAGATGGCGCTGGCTTGGGTTTGGACTTCTGCCATTGCTTTTGCACCTGCGCCACTCGCTGATTGATAGGTGGAAACTACAATACGTTTGATGGGACTAATTTGGTGGAGAGGCCAAATTGCCACGCTCATCAAGATTGTGGTGCAGTTAGGGTTGGCAATAATACCATTGTGGTTAGCAGCCGCTAAGGGATTTACCTCTGGTACGACTAAGGGAACTTCGGGGTTCATCCGAAAGGCGCTGGAATTATCTATGACTACAGCACCTTTTTCTACGGCAATTGCTGCCCACTTCTTGGATGTGGAACCACCAGCACTAGCTAGAACCAAGTCTACATTTTCTAGGGTGCGATCGCTGACTAATTCTACTGGTAAATCTTCGCCTTTAAACCGGAGCGATCGCCCTACACTCCGTTCTGATGCCAATAGCTTCAACTGTGCCACCGGAAAATTACGGCTTGCTAGTAATTCCAGTAACTCTGTGCCAACAGCACCTGTGGCTCCCAAAATAGCGACACGATAGGATTTCGACAAACTGGCTTTCTCCTTTAAGAGGTTAGTAATTCTCTGAACCGTTTACAATTTATACTTACTTATCTAAATAGCGATCGCAGATTTTTAATAAAATTTTTTTTAATTCTATGCGAGTTTTCTGAATATAGTACGTTTATTTTCCATCTAACATTAAGTTAAACAATGTTGATTTTTGCTAGTATCCCTGCTAAAATGCTGCACCTATTTAGGAAAAGCATATAATTATAAATATTATACAACAACCTCATGTCCAGTAGAAAAATGAAGTCCATACACTTAAGTATGATGGTGTAATTCTCCAAATTTTCAACCAAACAAATATTGAGATGCTAAAGTGGGTTGCCAATAACAATCGATGTACTATGATCCAGATGGACTGAAACCAGCACAGTCAAAAGTGTAGCTTCGTGTTTTGGTAACAGTCAATCTGACTCCCACAAGATAGACAAACCCAACAGCTGAAGGATTTGTAGCAGAAGATGCTAGTTGAGAACCAGGATATCACGGTGTTAGACCTTTGAATTTAGCATTCAAGACTGCTTAACTTATTGTAATAACTTGGAGTTTCAATCAGGTAAAGTTATTGCGGTTAATTGTCAAGGGCTTTGCCATTGACGATAAACTGGATATCTACTGAAGGCACTCATCCATATAATATTGGATTTTGACAGATAACTTGTGGGTCACTCCCATTCCTAAACCAAGAGAAATCAACCCACAGAAGCGGGAAATCGCGTCTTGTGCGTACTTGGAGCCAAAAAAACCAGAAATAAACATAGAGACAAAGCATGAAAGTTACCCAGGAAAAACTTCCCGCCAGCCAAATTGGTCTGGAAATCGAGATTACGCCAGAAATTACCAAGAAAACTTACGAACAGGTAATTAAAAACTTAGCTAGTACTACAACTATTCCTGGGTTTCGTAAAGGCAAGGTACCTCGGCCGATATTGCTACAGCGCCTTGGAGTAGCTCGAATCAAAGCAGCAGCGCTGGAAGAAATAGTTCAAGATGGTGTAGAAAAAGCAATTAAACAAGAAGAAATTTCGGCAATTGGACAACCACAACTGCGGACTTCTTTTGAGGAATTGATTAGTAATTATGAACCAGGAAAACCCCTGACTTTTTTAGCGGCCGTAGATGTGCAACCAGAAGTCAATCTAGTCCAGTACACTGGTTTATCAGCCAAAGCCGAGGAAATCAAACACGACACCAATCGAGTTGATGAAGTCATAGAAAAGGAAAGGCAAGAATTAGCGACGCTGATTCCTGTAGAAGGACGTGCAGCCCAAATTGGTGATGTAGCGGTAGTTGATTTTAAAGGTGTACTGGCAAAAGGTGAAGGCGAAGACGAAACAACCGAGCCAAAACCCATTCCTGGAGCAGAAGCCACAGACTTTAAACTAGAATTGGAAGAAGACAAGTTTATTCCCGGCTTTGTATCTGGCATGGTGGGGATGAATCCTGAAGAAACTAGAGAAATTCCGGCTCAGTTTCCAGATCCTTATGCCAACGAAGAGTTAGCTGGAAAAGCAGCAATTTTCACAGTCACACTCAAAGAACTCAAAGAAAAAGAACTCCCGGAAGTGAACGATGACTTCGCTCAGGAAGTTAGCGATTTTGATACCTTGGAGGAACTGCGTGCTTCTTTAGCAGAACGCCACCAAAAAGAGGCTGAGGAAAAAACCAAGTCGAACCAGCAGGAAGCTTTGTTAGCAGAACTGCTGAAGTACGTGGAAGTGGATTTACCAGAAACCTTGATTGACAAAGAAATAGACGCGATGCTCACCCAAACAGCGATGCGCCTTTCTCAGCAAGGTTTGGATGTGAGAAAGCTGTTTACTGAAGATATTATTCCTCAATTGCGGGAGCGATCGCGCGATGAGGCCATTGAACGCCTCAAACGCTCTTTGGGATTATTGGAAGTCAGCAAACGTGAGTCTATCGAAGTTACACCGGAAGAAGTTGCAGCCAGAGTTGCTGAATTGATGGAGCAGTACGCAGACCAAGACATTGACGCTGATAGAATGCGCTCAGTGGTGGAAAACGAACTGTTAACTGAAAAAATCATCGATTGGCTGCTAGAACATTCATCTGTCGAACTTGTCCCCGAAGGTTCTCTGACTCCCGCAGAAGAAACAGCAGCAGAGTCACAGACAACTGAACCTCAGACCCAGGAAGAAAGCGCCGCAGCTAGTGCAGAATAAATATCATCTGTGCTGAAACGCGATGAATCGCGTATAAGAAAGTGCTGAGTAAAAAATTTTCCGACTCGGCACTTTCTTTTAGAGACTTAATTAATCGCGTCTTTACAGCACATTCAGAGGAAATATTGCACAAATAGAGCAGATGCGATCGCTTTAGCTAGATCTGCTTTACCGAGAGCTATATATATAAGGCATAATGGTGAATAAATAGCTCAAATAAAATTGCATCCGTTGAAAAGGCAGCAATAACTGCTACCAAACCTGTCCTAACTTAATTCTCAATTGTTCTTATATGCTTTTATCCCAGTCGGGAAATGACCCCCTGAATAGTTTAAGTAGAATCAAATTTAGCTCCCAGATGAGCGCACCTACCAACATTGTACCGATGGTAGTAGAGCAGTCTGGCATGGGAGAAAGAGCATTTGACATTTACTCCCGCCTGCTGCGAGAGCGAATTATCTTCTTGGGTACTCCCATAGATGATGCTGTTGCCAATTCTATTGTGGCTCAATTGCTGTTTCTAGACGCGGAAGACTCAGAAAAAGATATTCAAATCTATATCAATTCTCCTGGCGGTTCCGTCTACGCAGGGATGGCAATTTATGATACAATGCAGCAAATCCGTCCTGATGTTGTTACCATATGTTTTGGATTAGCCGCAAGCATGGGAGCATTTCTGTTAGCCGCAGGTTCTGCTGGTAAACGAATGTCTCTACCTGACTCTCGCATCATGATTCACCAACCACTTGGTGGCGCTCAAGGTCAAGCCATTGATATTGAGATTCAAGCTAGAGAAATTCTTTACGTTAAGGCTAAGTTGAATCAGTTACTAGGGCATCATACTGGTCAACCCCTGGACCGACTTGAGGCAGATACTGAACGTGACTTTTTCATGTCCGCAGAAGAGGCAAAAAACTACGGTTTGATTGATCAAGTCATTTCCAGACAAAATATTCCCACCGTAGGCGAAAACGTCACCATTCTGAAATAAGAGGCTGGTATGTCTAAGTACGACTCCCATTTAAAATGTTCATTTTGTGGCAAGTCTCAAGAGCAGGTGCGTAAATTAATCGCGGGGCCGGGAGTCTACATCTGCGATGAATGCGTTGACTTGTGTAATGAAATCCTAGATGAAGAGCTACTCGACACGAATACTGCTGCGTCACAACCAGCACCAAGGTCAGAACCACCTCAAAAACGTCGTGCGCGATCTTCTAATCTCTCACTTAACCAAATTCCTAAGCCCAGAGAGATTAAAAATTATCTGGATGAACACGTTATCGGTCAAGACGAAGCCAAAAAAGTATTGTCAGTAGCGGTTTATAATCACTACAAGCGACTAGCCGTCATTCAGTCCAAAGGCAAAAATGAGGCAGACGATGCTGTAGAACTGCAAAAGTCCAATATTTTGTTAATTGGCCCGACTGGTTGCGGTAAAACCCTCTTGGCCCAAACCTTAGCCACAATCTTGGATGTACCCTTTGCTGTGGCCGATGCCACTACACTGACAGAAGCAGGGTATGTCGGTGAAGATGTGGAAAATATCCTGCTGCGACTGTTACAAGTAGCAGATTTGGATGTAGAGGAAGCCCAGCGCGGAATTATCTATATTGACGAAATAGACAAAGTAGCTCGCAAGAGTGAAAACCCTTCCATTACACGCGATGTTTCCGGTGAAGGGGTGCAGCAAGCTTTGCTGAAAATGTTAGAAGGGACAATCGCTAATGTGCCACCTCAAGGAGGACGTAAGCATCCTTATCAAGACTGTATCCAAATTGATACCAGTAATATTCTGTTTGTCTGTGGCGGTGCTTTCGTGGGTTTAGATAAGGTAGTAGAGCAGAGATCAGGCAAAAAGTCAATGGGTTTTGTACAGCCCGGAGACCTTCAGTCCAAAGAAAAGCGGACGGCTGACACTCTGCGCTATCTAGAACCAGATGACCTAGTGAAGTTTGGCATGATTCCGGAATTTATTGGACGGGTACCAATGGTAGCGGTGGTTGAGCCGTTGGATGAAGAAGCGCTAATGGCGATTTTGACCCAACCACGCAGTGCTTTGGTGAAACAGTACCAAAAGCTGCTGAATATGGATAACGTCGAATTAGATTTTAAACCGGATGCTTTGCGGGCGATCGCTCAAGAAGCCTACCGTCGGAAAACAGGCGCTAGAGCATTGCGGGGTATCGTGGAAGAATTGATGCTTGATGTCATGTACGAATTACCATCCCGTAAAGATGTTAGTCGCTGCATGGTTACTAAGGAAATGGTAGAGAAGCGCTCAACAGCTGAATTGATAGTGCATCCGTCCTCCCTACCTAAGCCAGAATCAGCTTAGTAGTCATTAGTCATTGAGTTTTGAGTTTTGACCCCGGAGGTGTTTGCCAGTCGCTGATCGGGGAAACCCCCTTGGGGCTAGCTTCTCCCTTTGGAAGAAGACCTCACTGGCTCACTTTTGATTTTTGACTTGAGAAAAATGCCTTATATTTGTGTCCGTGGTGTTGAGCATTATTATGAATGGGTAAAAAAACCATCTGGTTCTTTGGTTAAGCCAGTTATGATTTTTATTCATGGTTGGGCTGGTTCAGCTAGGTACTGGAAAAGTACGGCTGATGCTTTAGTAGAGCAATTTGATTGTTTACTCTACGATTTGCGGGGTTTTGGGCGTTCTTCTGGAAAACCTAACATAGCCGCAGCCAGTGCATCTGTTGTTGAGTCCCAGTCAACCCCACAAAAATCAGAAGCTATTAAAGAGTTAACCTATGAATTAGAAGAGTATGCAGAGGATTTAGCCGCTTTCCTAGATGAATTGCAACTCCAGCGCATTTATATTAATGCTCATTCAATGGGTGCATCTATTGCTACATTATTTATCAACAGTTATCCCCAACGAGTAGAACGAGGGATATTAACTTGTAGCGGTATTTTTGAGTACGACGAAAAAGCCTTTACTGCTTTTCATAAATTTGGTGGATATGTAGTCAAATTTCGTCCCAAGTGGCTAAGTAAAATACCGTTGGTTGACAGAATATTTATGGCGAGATTTTTGCATAGCCCCATTCCAAGTTCGGAACGTCAGGCTTTTTTGCAAGATTTTCTCGAAGCCGACTATAATGCAGCCTTGGGTACCATTTATACCTCAGTTAGTCAAGCCCAAGCAGAATTAATGCCCCACGAGTTTGCCAAGCTGACAGTACCGACTTTGCTGGTAGCTGGTGAGTATGACCAGATTATTCCTGCCGAAATGGGTCGTCAAGCGGCTGCAAAGAGTGAGAACATTGAGTTTGTCATGATTCCCAAGACATCACATTTCCCCATGTTGGAAGATGCGCCAAATTACCTACGGCTAGTGCGAGAGTTTTTGCAGGTTAATGCACCGGAACCACAAGCGGGTTAACTTAATTTAAAAAAATACACAAACCTCACCCCCAACCCCTCTCTTTATTAAGGAGAAGGGAGAATTTGATCAATATAAACCTTTCTCTTGCTGATTCCACAGTGTTTTATGTGTGTTGTGGTTGGTTTATTTGGATAATTAATTTTTGGGAAATTCCTAGCCCAAACCCAGTTCGCGTTTTAACAAATTAATCGAATTAGCCCCAATGTAATTTTCTACCTTAATGAGTTTAGGTGGACGAATGATGTCTTCCAGTGATGCTTGTACTGCTGCGTGTACAGTGGGAAAACTGGCTTGATCGCTGATAATTACTTCCGCCCGCTTGACGATCGCTTGAAGTTTGTACGCGTCTTTTGGTTGTGCAGTCATGATCAATAATTCATCTCCACGTAAACCATGAAGAATTACTTCTGCGGCACGGGCTATTCCCGAACTGAGACTAACTATGCCGACACAATTCTGCTTTGGCAAGGTTTTGAGGAGGTCGAGTTCTTTGCTGTAGTCATAGATATCTAGAGGAATTACACGTACAGATTTCGGTGCTGCGATCGCTTCCACATCGCTAATGAAATAACGACTTGTTACCACCGTTGCTGAGTTAGTTTTATCTAGCACAGCAGTTAATTCTTCCATCGCTACCAACTGTACAGGTATGTTTAGAGACATTTCTAATTCATACACCATCAATTCACCCGCACCCATGTCATGAGCGGGAACTGCAACCAGCACTTGGGCGCTACAACGTAAACGCCAGTCAATTTCACCTAAAAATAGCTCCCGCGCTTGATTGAGTGAATAGCCTTGAGAAAGCATCTCATCAAGTGCTTTTTGCACCAGTTTATAGGCATCTTCGGTTTGTTTTTTGACGATAGAGGGCTTCTGCTTGCTACCGCCTTCATGCCCTTGAGTACGTACATAAATTCCTGAACCAGCTAGACTTTCCACAAACCCATCTTCTTCCAACTGGCGGTAAACTTTGCTAATGGTATTGCGGTGTAACCCAGTTTGCATGGCTAATGCCCTTGTGCTGGGCAATTTGTATCCAGGTGGATATTGCCGACAAGCGATCGCAAACCGAATTTGATTAAATAGCTGGTTGGAAGCAGGAATTTCACTGTCTGGCTGAATACGGAATTGAATCATTACCAAACCTATTGATATTAGTAGACGCAAATAAGTAGGTGCATTTATCAGATATTAGATATCTTATATACAGATGCAATTTTTTAGGGAGAAATTTTTCATTTTTTCTAATTAATAACTTTGATGGTCAATAGCTTGAGTTACTGGCATAGTTATATCCAATAATCACATACCTGATGACATAACACTAGTAAAAATTTTTATGACAGAGCAAGTAATAGATACCACAACTGTGAAGATTTCGCAAGATAATCTTCAAATATCGGCTTATTTGGCGCAACCACAAGCACCTGGTTCTTATCCAGGAGTTGTGGTATTACAGGAAATTTTTGGTGTCAATATTCACATTCGGGAAGTTACAGAACGAATTGCTCAACAAGGATATATTGCGATCGCTCCGGCACTTTTTCAACGTCAAGCCCCTGGTTTTGAAACAGGCTACACCCCTGAAGATATGGAAATTGGTAGAGAATATGCTTGGACGCAAACTCAAGCATCAGAGCTATTGAGTGATATTCAATCAGCCATCGACTATCTCAAAACTCTACCCCAAGTGAAACCACATACCTTTGGCTGTATTGGCTTTTGTTTTGGTGGTCATGTAGCTTATCTTGCTGCAACTCTACCAGACATCACAGCCACTGCTTCCTTCTACGGTGCTGGCATTACTACACGCACACCAGGAAGTGGCGCACCCACTATTACCCGTACGCCAGATATAAAAGGACCCATATATACTTTCTTTGGGATGGAAGATGTCAGTATCCCCAGCGAACAGGTAGATCAAATTGCCGCAGAATTAGAAAAATACCAAATTCCTCATCGTGTGTTTCGCTACGATAGAGCTAACCACGGATTTTTTTGTGACCATCGCGCCAGCTATAATCCTAAAGCCGCAGCTGATGCTTGGGAGCAGGTGAAACAACTTTTTGGCAGTGTGTTAGGAGCCTAGTACAAATCGGCGGAAGTCCAAAATCTGACTCTATAGGCTTTTCATTGATTTCTTATGGTTTTCCTATTTGTGCCGTGCTGTACTAAAGAGAAAAATAGTGTAAAGTTCCCAGATTGGGGGCTATTCAAGCTATTTTAGGTTTTTTGCCTACCAAATAATCAAGCCATAATTACCTAACACTCTTACTAGGTAGGAATTTGTGAGGCGTTTAGTAAAACTCCAGTGGCATCATATCAAATAATAATTTATCCTCAATCGTCATGAACTCCGAATCGAAACTTTCTCAACCAGCTAATTCGTCTTTCACTATGGACGATTTTGCCAAAGCATTAGAAGTACACGACTACCAGTTTCAAAAAGGACAAGTTGTACGTGGGAAAGTATTTCAACTTGACCCCGGTGGAGCATATGTAGATATTGGTGGTAAGTCATCCGCTTTTCTCCCCCGTGAAGAGGCTTCTTTGAGAGCAGTTACCGATTTATCGGAGGTGCTACCATTGCAAGAAGAACTGGAGTTTGTGATCATCCGAGATCAGGATGCAGAAGGTCAAGTCACCCTTTCGCGCAAGCAGTTGGAAATTCAGCAAATCTGGGAACGACTGGTCCAAATGAACGAAGCTGGCCAGACGGTGCAAGTCAGGGTAACAGGTGTGAATAAAGGTGGTGTTACCGTTGATTTGCTTTCCTTGCGAGGATTTATTCCGCGATCGCATTTAGCAGAGCGTGATAATCTAGAAGCGCTTAAAGGTCAAAGTTTGACTGTGGCTTTTTTAGAAATTAATCGTAATACCAACAAGCTGATACTTTCTCAGCGCTTGGCAACTCGTTCTAGCAGCTTCAGCTTATTACAATTAAATCAGCTCGTAGAAGGTAAAATTACTGGCATTAAACCTTTTGGAGTATTTGTAAATTTAGATGGTCTCAGTGCCTTGCTACATATTAAGCAAGTCAGCCAAAAATTCATTGACTCTCTCGAAAAAGTCTTTCAAATTGGTCAAACAATTAAAGCTGTAATTATTGATTTAGATGAAGGTAAAGGTCGCGTGGCTATTTCCACCAGAGTTTTGGAAAACTTCCCTGGTGAAATCCTAGAGAATTTCGATGAAGTTATGGCTTCAGCCGAGGCGCGTGCTAATCGAGCTAGTAACAAACCTGCTGAATAAGTGCAGAGTTTCACGCCAATTCTTTGCGCCTACCCTGCGGGAACGCCTCCGGCGAATGCGTCTTGGCGTGAGACATTAACTTTTGATATTTAAGGCAATTTAGCTATTTTCAGCTTGAGCTAACTCTTGCAACTGTGCGTATCACTGTTCAAGTATATTTACTGGAGGAAAGGTAGCCATTAATTGACCGCTTGTTACTGTCCTCTGTAGATGCCGAAGTATTCAGATAAGTTATTATTGTTTTTGCTAATTTAAACCGAGTTTATACTTAATTCAAGCAAGATTTATTAAATTGGATTTATCAATAGATGTTTAACTAATTCCGAGTTTTTACAAATGTACAATAAAAAATATACCAATCATACTCAAAAAGTAAACACATATTCTCAAAATTTATTTGAGCTTACATAGCAATCAATTGGAGGAATAGATGAGTTTAGAAGAAGTAATTTTCGATACTGCTGCCAATCTTGCCGTCGATCTTGCAGAAGAATGTGTATTAAATGATTTTACTGGAAAAAACAAAGTAGGGGCTTTAGCTGGTGGAGTTGGAGCATTGTATGCCATAGGTGCTTTGGGTTTGGCTGGACCGATTGCTATACCTATAGCTATAGCTGGAGGAGTTTTAGTTGGTGCAACAGGAGAATCTTCAATTAAAAGTACAGCAAGAAGTATAAGTTCTATAGTTGAAAGTGTAGCATCTGGGCTAGGTTCAGTCGTTAGTTATGCAAGCAAGGGAATAACAGGAGGAGTTTTAGGATTTATCGATATATTCAAAAGCGATGAAGATTTTTTGAACCGAGGCTTGGAAAAACTAGAAAATAAAAAGTATAAAGAAGCATCTGAAGATTTTTCCAAAGTAATCGAAATAAATCCTCAATATGCTGAAGCATATTTTTTAAGGGGTTGCATTTATTCTGATAAGTAGGTCAACCAAAAAAAACGTAAGATAGATAGAGTGCAAAAATTAAGTGATAGCTGATGCCTAGTGCGTTAAGAATAATACTAACTGCTGAAGAAGACCTGACACTAAAAGAACTCAGTTGTGCAGATAAAGTACC
>DASQZD010000108.1:0-26843 GCA_035638855.1 Nodularia sp. (in: cyanobacteria)
ACCGCCTAGTGCTAGGTAAGCGCAGGGAAATAATAATATCCCTGACCAGCCTACGAATACGAAGCGATCGCGCTTTAACCAGTCGTCTAATACGTCAAACCACCCTCTTGTACTAGGGGCGCGTCCAACTGCGATGGTCATTGAACTAAAATCCTCTTTTACTAAAATTGCAACGTTTTTGAAGCAGCACAGTCGGTAAAATTGCCGACTTCATGCGCCTGCAACGAGGAATTAACGTTTTTTTTGACAATCTCAGCCGCCTGAAAGCATCTGAGAATCTGAGAGTTTACCGTCTTGATGATCGGAACTTCTCAGAGTTATGCCATTACACGTACCATTAGCTCATTATCAGCCTCTGGTAACTTAATGATTCTTAACTTATCACATTAGGTTGGGTTTTCGCCCAATGGACTTCTGTAAATTAGCTATTAAACACAAACTCATTACTTATTATTAATATCAGAATTTTAACAATCTGACACAAGTTTTCTCAGAAATCTCAAAGGTTTAGTTCCTGAACTTGCACGAAAAGCTCCGGAAATGGCAGACTTGGATAGGGAAGAACTCACAGGCCAAGGTAGTTCAATGACGGCATCAACAACAATTAACAAAGGCGATTCGTCTAATGGCGATCGCAAACCCTCAAGTATCCTCCATCAAGATGTTCTGGGTTCTCGTCGGTTTAGTAACTACTGGTGGGCAACTATCGTGACATTAGGAGCCACAGGCTTCTTTTTGGCTGGGATATCTAGTTACACAAAAGTAAATTTCCTCTTAGTGACCGATGCAACTCAACTGATATTCGTACCCCAAGGGCTAGTTATGGGGTTATACGGCACTGCGGGGTTGCTTTTAGCCTCATATCTATGGCTAGTTGTTTTATGGGATGTAGGCGGCGGTTACAACGATTTCAATCAGGAAACTGGGCGGATAAAAATTTTTCGTTGGGGATTTCCCGGCAAAAACCGTCGCATTGAAATCGACAGCTATACTCAAGACGTGCAGTCTATACGAATAGACATCAAAGAAGGTCTCAATCCCCGTCGCGCCCTTTACCTACGCGTCAAGGGTCGCCGAGACATACCCCTCACACGGGTAGGTCAACCGTTATCTTTAGCAGATTTAGAAACTACAGGCGCAGAATTAGCGCGCTTTTTGGGAGTACCCCTGGAAGGATTGTAAGGGAGTAGGGAGTAGGGGCGCAGGTGGAGAAAAAAATTCTCTTCCCAATACCCAATCCCTAATACCCAATCTCCGATACCCTAAAAAGATAAGATACTCTAGTTGAATCAGTAACTGAACTATGCGGTTAAAAATTTCACAATTTCTAGTTGTATTTTTGATCGTCGGTGCTTTGACGTTGGGAGGATGTTCCGGACAGGATGTGACTTCTGATCCCGCTTCTCCTACCTCAACAGCAGGTGAGACACAAACTACGACAACTAGTGAAGCAACATCCGTATCTGAAACCATAAATGAGAGTTTTCCTGGAATGAAAGATTTACCACGGCTCGAAGGTAACGCTACTGTGGTGATGACGGTTAACGGTTCGCCGATTACTATCGAGGTAGACGGCACCAATGCCCCAATTACAGCTGGTAACTTCGTCGATTTAGTCCAAAAAGGTGTGTACGATGGATTAGCTTTCCATCGAGTTGTCCGCGATCCCCAACCTTTTGTAGCTCAAGGGGGCGATCCTCAAAGCAAAGACACAAATTTTCCAGCCAATAGACTGGGAACTGGTGGTTATATTGATCCCAAAACTGGGACTGAACGCCGTATACCTTTAGAAATTAAGCCACAAGGCGAAAAAGACCCAATTTATGGCAAGACTTTGGAATCGGCTCGTGTGACTAAGCCACCTCAGTTACAGCATAAACTGGGCGCGGTAGCTATGGCGCGATCGCAAGCGCCTGATTCAGCTTCCTCACAGTTTTACTTTGCCCTCGCGGATCATGCTTTCCTGGATGGTAGCTACGCTGTGTTCGGTAATGTTACTGAAGGCTTTGATGTAGTTAATAAAATTAAGCAAGGCGATCGCATTGAATCGGCTAAAGTCACTCAAGGCGCTGAAAATCTCAAAACTCCTGAGTAAGAGGGAGTAGGGAGTGGGGAGTCGGGAGTAAGGGGGAAGAAAATTCTCCATCCCAGTTCCCAGTCCCCATTACCCCTTATTCCCAATCCCGAAATGGTCGTTATCACTGGTATCGGTTTAGTATCAGCTTTAGGCACAAACTTAGAGGATAGCTGGCAAAAGTTAATCGCAGGTAAATCTGGTATTCAGTGGTATAAACCATTTGCAGAACTGAAAGCATACCCTCTGGGGTTGATTGGGACACAACCTACTGAATTAAAAAGTTTGACCCAGCTGGTTGTCGCTGCTGCATTGACAGACGCTGGATTAGTTTTACCTTTACCTGATTGTGCTGTGGTTATTGGATCAAGTCGCAGTCACCAGTCTGCTTGGGAGTTGCTGGCGCGTCAAATGTACGGTAACTATACCTCCCAAACTGCTTTAAATAGCGGGGATGTAGTCTTAGAGAATTGGTTGGATTTTTTACCTCATACTAATGCGATCGCAGCAGCTCGACAAATCGGTGCATCTGGTATAGTTTTAGCACCGATGGCTGCTTGTGCTACTGGTATTTGGGCGATCGCTCAAGCTGCTTTATTAATCGAAACTGGGCAATGTCAACGTGCGATCGCAGGTGCTGTAGAAGCCCCCATTACACCCCTCACCTTGTCAGGGTTTCAACAAATGGGCGCTTTGGCAAAAACAGGGGCTTATCCCTTTGATTTGCACCGGGAAGGTTTGGTATTAGGTGAAGGTGCGGCAGTGTTTGTATTGGAATCGGCAGAATTAGCACAGCAGCGTCAAGCTAAAATTTATGGTAAGATTCTTGGCTTTGGATTGACAGGAGACGCATATCATGCTAACAAACCAGAACCAAATGGTAAAAGTGCGATCGCAGCTATTCAGCAATGTTTAAAACGCAGTTCCCTCACCCCAGCCGATATAGATTACATTCACGCTCATGGTACAGCCACTCTCCTAAATGACAGAGTAGAGAGTAAAATTATACAGAAGACATTTCCCCATAAAGTCGCAATAAGTTCCACCAAAGGCGCTACAGGTCATACATTAGGAGCATCGGGAGCTTTAGGTGTAGCATTTTCGCTTTTAGCCATGCAGCAAAAAATATTACCACCTTGTGTAGGATTACAAACACCAGAATTTGATTTGAATCTGGTGTTGGCGGCGCGTGAAAGTGAAGTGCAGAAGGTATTATGTTTCAGCTTTGGCTTTGGGGGTCAAAATGCTGCGATCGCCATCACCAAAACCTAGATTCTGAGAAACGGATATGATAAGAAAGTAAATAAAACTTCAAAAATATTTATCAAATGCTGATTGACCTCCCTGGCTTGACCAAAGTAAAAGACTCAGTAAAGGAAAAAATTTTCTTCGGTCATGAACCCAGCGCCGAGTTAATTGCAATTCTGACCGTATACTTTGTCCAAGGAATTTTAGGGTTGGCGCGTTTAGCTGTCAGCTTTTTTCTCAAAGATGAACTGCTACTGAGTCCGGCTCAAGTGTCAGCACTATTTGGAATTGTCGCCTTACCTTGGATTATCAAACCAGTGTTTGGCTTTATTTCCGATGGCTTACCTATATTCGGCTACCGTCGCCGACCATATTTGATCCTATCTGGGATATTAGGAGCCATTTCTTGGGTAAGTTTAGCCACCATAGTTCATAGTAGCTGGGCAGCAACCCTAGCGATCGCCCTTGGTTCACTTTCCGTCGCAGTCAGTGATGTCATAGTTGACTCATTAGTTGTCGAAAGAGCCAAAGTAGAATCACAAGCAGCAGCAGGTTCATTACAATCTTTGTGCTGGGGTGCTTCCGCATTAGGAGGATTAGTCACCGCTTACTTTAGCGGAATGCTGCTAGAACATTTCACCACCCGCACCATATTTTGGATTACCGCCTTATTTCCCCTCATCGTTTCCGCAGTAGCTTGGTTAATCGCCGAAACTCCAATCAGCAAAAACGCCACAGATACTCAAAATCCTCTCAGCACCAAGCATCAAATTAAGCAACTCCGCCAAGCAGTCACCCAAAAAGCCATTTGGCTACCCACAGCCTTTGTATTTGTCTGGTTAGCCACCCCCACAGCAGATGCAGCCTTCTTCTTCTTCAGCACCAACGAACTACATTTCCAACCAGAATTTTTAGGACGGGTAAGACTAGTCACAAGTGGTGCTTCCTTGATAGGAATTTGGATTTTTCAACGCTTCCTCAAAAGTGTCTCATTTCGTGCCATTTTTGCTTGGAGTACAGTCCTTTCCTCAGCCTTGGGAATGACAATGCTGCTGCTGGTGACTCATACCAACCGAGCTTTAGGTATAGATGACCACTGGTTTAGTTTAGGTGATAGCCTCATCCTCACCGTCATGGGACAAATCGCCTATATGCCAGTCTTGGTACTAGCAGCGAGATTATGTCCCCCAGGAGTAGAAGCCACATTATTTGCGTTACTTATGTCCGTTTCTAACTTAGCCGGAATGGTTTCCTATGAATTTGGAGCCATCATTATGCACTGGCTAGGTATCACCGATACAAACTTTGAACTACTGTGGCTATTAGTAATTATTACTAACCTCAGCACACTATTACCTCTGCCCTTCATTCGTTGGTTACCCACTAACGACCCGCAAATAGATTTACCAACATTACAACCAGCTTCAGTAAGCAATGAAGAAGAAGCATTTTTACCGAATTTAATGACCGAATTGATGCTCACAGAATCAGACTCAGAAGCCATCAAATCAAAAAAACCGTAATAATTAGCGTTTTCTATAAGGACTTAAGCAAAAAACCGTTCGGACTTCGGCGTAAGCGCTCCCAGGGGAAGCCTCTCAAACTCTCATGACTCAGTGTACTCTGTGGTTCGTTTTCCTTTCTACCTTTGCACCCTTCTCCCAAAGAAAGAGGCTAGCGCCGCGCGAACCTAATCCATATTTTCCAGAAGCCATACCAAATAATTTAACAACCAGATAAACAGATGCAGACCTTAAAAACAGAAAAACACCCAAACCCAGCAAAATCCTATACTCGTGAAGATTGGCAAAGAGGATATAAATCCCTAACCCAAGAATATGATTATTGGATTGATGATGTTGAAGGACAAATTCCCCCAGAACTACAAGGGACATTATTTAGAAATGGTCCCGGTTTACTCGATATAAATGGACAATTGATTCATCACCCCTTCGATGGCGATGGAATGATTAGCCGCATCAGCTTTGCGAACGGTCGCGCCCATTTCGGTAACCGCTTTATCCGCACAGAAGGCTACTTAGCAGAACAACAAGCCGGAAAAATCCTGTACAGAGGAGTCTTTGGTACGCAAAAACCCGGCGGTTGGTTAGCGAATATTTTCGACTTCAAAATTAAAAATATTGCCAATACTAACGTTATCTATTGGGGTGGTAAACTTTTAGCACTTTGGGAAGCAGCAGAACCCCATCAACTTGACCCCCAGACATTGGAAACTTTAGGTAAAGAATATTTCGATGGTGTGCTATCAGAAGGTGAAGCTTTTAGCGCACATCCACGCTTTGACCCTAGTTGTAACCAAGATGGTGGCGCACCTTGTCTGGTAAATTTCTCCATTAAACCCGGACTATCCACCACAATTACGATATTTGAACTCAACCCAGAAGGCAAAGTTGTGAGAAAACACGCTCATAGTGTTCCGGGTTTCTGTTTCATTCACGATTTTGTCATTACTCCCAATTACTGTATTTTCTTTCAAAATCCCGTTACCTTTAACCCCATACCTTTTGCTTTGGGAATACGTGCTGCTGGAGAATGTATAAAATTTCAGCCAAATCAACCCACGCAAATTATAGTAATTCCGCGTCACGCTCAAACAGGGGTAAAAATTCTCGAAATGCAGGCTGGTTTTGTGTTCCACCACGCAAATGCTTTTGAAGTGGGTGATGAAATTGTCATTGACTCCATTTGTTACGAAACACTCCCAGAAGTCGAGCCAGCAAGCGATTTTCGCCAAGTCAATTTTGAAGCAATATCACCTGGTCAACTGTGGCGCTTTCATCTTAATCTTGAAGATGGGACAGTCAGACAACAGATGATTGAAAGTCGCTGTTGTGAATTTCCCAGTATAAATCCTGAACTGGTCGGACGAGATTACCAATATTTATACATAGCGGCCGCTCATGGAGAAACAGGTAACGCTCCCCTGCAAGCATTACTAAAAATCGATTTAAAGTCTGGCGAAAAACAACTTTGGAGCGCTGCGCCCCGTGGTTTCATTAGTGAGCCGATATTTGTCCCCCGCCCAGATGCAAAAAAAGAAGATGATGGCTGGGTGTTAGCCTTAGTATATGACGCTGCACATCATCGCTCAGACTTAGTAATATTAGATGCCAGCGATTTTAATAAAGGCGCAGTAGCCAAACTACATCTCCAACATCATATCCCCTATGGTCTACATGGCAACTTCACCACTGAAATCTAAAACTCCGTGTACCTTTCTTTGCGCGAACTCTGCGCCCCTCTGCGTTGAAAAATCAAATTGTAACAAAAACTACAAAATCACCATTTCTTCTCCAGTCTAGGATAAGATAAGTGCATACATATCCGGTACGCGAAGACACCGCGACTAGGAGAAAAGTTTATGGTTTTAACATCTCCCTTACCGTTGGAAGCTGCTACTCCAGCGCACATTTGCCCATTTGATCAAGCGTGTAGTTACTTAGATGCAGCAGGTAAAGAATTAAAGCTAGATCAAGGTGTATTGGCAATTCTCAGTAATCCCCGCAAAGTAGTCACCGTTTCCATACCAGTGAAGCTAGATAATGGCGAAATTCAGGTTCTGGCCGGACATCGGGTGCAGCACTCGGATATTTTAGGCCCCTATAAGGGAGGAATTCGTTACCATCCAGCCGTGACATTACGCGAAGTTTCAGCCTTAGCCATGCTGATGACTTGGAAATGTGCATTATTAGGCATACCTTATGGCGGTGCGAAGGGAGGTATAGCCATAAATCCTAAAAGTTATAGTGTTGGCGAATTAGAAAGAATCAGTCGTCGCTATATCAGCGAATTAATTAAAGACATTGGCCCTTCCGTAGATATACCTGCCCCAGATATGGGTACTTCTGCCCGTGAGATGGCTTGGATGATGGATACTTATTCTGTCAACGTTGGTCACGCTGTCCCCGGAGTGGTTACAGGTAAACCCCTTTCAATTGGTGGTTCCTTGGGAAGGGAAATGGCAACGGGAAGAGGTGTAATGATTATTGTCCGTGAAGCATTAGCCACACAAGGTAAATCCCTCGCAGGAGTGCGAGTAGTCATTCAGGGTTTCGGTAATGTCGGGGGTGCAGCAGCAGAATTGTTACACCAAGCGGGAGCGAAGATTTTAGCTGTCTCCACAGGTACAGGGGGTATTTTTTCCCCAGATGGTCTTGATATTCCGGCATTAAAAGCCTACGCTGCGGAAAATGGTAAAAGTATTGTAGGTTTTCCGCAAACAACACCCATTAGTAATGCAGACTTATTAACTTTACCTTGCGATGTTTTGATTCCAGCAGCTTTGGAGAACCAAATTACCAAGGAAAATGTCAGTCAGGTACAAGCCACAATTATTGCAGAAGCTGCTAATGGGCCAGTGACTTTGGAAGCTAACCAATTTCTAGAAGCGCGTGGTGTGACAGTGCTACCAGATATTTTAGCTAATGCTGGGGGTGTAGTTGTCAGTTATTTAGAGTGGGTGCAGGGTCTTTCTTATCTCTTTTGGGATGAAGAACGGGTGAATCATGAAATGGAAAAGTTAATGGTGCAAGCTTATCAACACGTTATTCAGCAATCAAAGATCAGGCAAATTCCTCTACGATTAGCAGCTTATACTTTGGGCGTAGGTAGAGTTGCACAGGCGCTTGCTGATAGAGGTCTTTATCCTTAAAGTGAGATAAAAGAACCCCACCCCCAACCCCCTCCCCCTTCGGGTTCACCAGTCGCCTACGGTGGGAAACCCGCCTACAGCGCTGGTTCACCGCAAGCGCTACGGTGTACACACAAGTCGGTAAATTCTCATTTGTGTCATAAGACCCCACCCCTAGCCCCTCCCCGCAAGCGAGGCTACGGTGTACACACAAGTCGGTAAATTCTCGTTTGTGTCATAAGACCCCACCCCGCAAGCGAGGAGGGGAACCGGATTTGGGCTTAAATCTTGTTTTTAGGGCGGGGAACCCTTGCTGGATCAGGATGTGTGTACACCGTAGGCAAGCGAGGAGGGGAACCGGATTTGGGCTTAAACCTTGTTTTTAGGGCGGGAAACCCTTTCTGGATCAGGATGTGTGTACACCGTAGCCCCGCAAGCGAGGAGGGGGCTATGATGTACCACCCAAAGGCTCAAAGGTACTTGGATAATTTATTTCTTGGAAGTCCCTTATCTTAAAGTTTATAAAAAATACTAAACTAGTTTTATCGTGGGATTTGGCGAGATTTTACTTCTAATCTCACTAAAATATGTTGTTATAAAACTTTTTTTGAGGATCTGGATGGCAAATAATGAAGCTACCGCCAGAATTAAGATTAATAAATTACTTGAGGCGGCTGGCTGGCGTTTTTTTGAGGAAGGGGGACAAGCAGCGAATATATGTCTTGAGCCTAATGTGCAGCTTGTATCGTCAGATTTAGATGAGTTCGGTGAGAACTTTGAAAAAACGAAAACAGGTTTTATTGATTTTTTGTTGCTGAACGATCGCGGATTTCCGTTTATTGTGCTGGAAGCTAAGGCGGGGGGGATTCACCCTTTATTTGGTAAGGAGCAAGCGCGGGATTATGCCAAGTCTCAGAATTGCCGCTTTGTGATTTTGTCTAATGGGGATTTGCATTATTTCTGGGATTTAGAGCAGGGTAATCCCGACGTTATTACAAATTTTCCTACGCCTAACTCGGTGATGGGTTATCAGAAAACAATTCCAGAGCCTCAGCGTCTTGTGGATGAGGCGATCGCAGATAACTATGTAGTACTGACACAGCTACCAGACTATCAAGATCAAGCAGGGTGGAAGAATCAGGCGGAGCGACCAAATTTTATTCAAAAAAATAAACTGCGATTTTTAAGACCTTATCAAAGGAATGCAATTAAGGCTTTGCAAGAAGCGGTTAGTCAGGGAAAAAAGCGATTTTTGTTTCAGATGGCGACGGGGACGGGAAAAACTCTGACTTCGGCGGCGGTGATTAAGTTATTTTTGCGGACTGGAAATGCTCAACGTGTTTTATTTTTGGTCGATCGCCTTGAACTTGAGGATCAGGCAAAAAAGGCTTTTGATTTGTTGCTGAAAAATGACTATAAGACCGTAATTTATAAGGATAATCGGGACGATTGGCGGCGTGCCGATATTGTGGTGACTACGGTGCAGTCATTACTGGTAAATAACAAGTATCGCGATCGCTTTTCACCGACAGATTTTGATTTGGTAATTTCCGATGAAGCACACCGATCAATAGGTGGTAACTCACGGGCAGTTTTTGAGTATTTTATTGGGTACAAGTTAGGACTGACAGCAACACCGCGCGACTATCTCAAGCAGTTTGACAAGACAAAGCCCACGACGAAAGATCCGCGAGAATCTGAGCGGCGGATGATGTTGGATACATATCGCATTTTTGGCTGTGCGGATAGTTTACCGACGTTTTCCTATGGGTTAAATGACGGGGTGAAGGATGGCTTTTTGATTCATCCGACGGTGGTAGATGCAAGAAGTGAGGTAACGACTCAGCTTTTGTCTAAGGATGGTTTTATTGTTGAGTTTAAAGATGATGATGGGGGCGATCGCCAAGAAACTTTTAAACAGCGTAAATTTGAGAAAAGTTTTTTTGCTGAGGGGACAAATCAGCTTTTTTGCAAGATTTTTCTAGAGAATGCTTTGCGCGATCCGATTAGTGGCGAGATTGGCAAATCGATCATTTTTGCGGTGAGTCAAAACCATGCAGTAAAACTGGTGCAAATTCTGAATGAGATGGCGGATCGGATGTTTCCGAATAAGTATCAATCGGATTTTGCGGTACAGGTGACATCAGGAGTTAAGGACGCGCAGCAGTTTACGAATAATTTCAACCATCTGAGTAACAATTTGCTTGGTTGTGCTAATTTCTTGCCAACCTACAGAACTAGCAAGGCTCGTGTTTGCGTCACCGTTGGGATGATGACTACTGGTTATGATTGTGCGGACTTGCTCAATCTGGGTTTATTCCGTCCGATCTTTTCACCGACTGATTTTATTCAGATTAAAGGGCGGGGGACTCGCAAGCATAATTTTTTGGAACAGTTGTTTGATGATGATATTAAGGACGGGGTTAAACAACCGCACAAGACCGCCTATAAGTTGTTTGATTTTTTTGCTAATTGTGAATATTTTGATCAAGAGTTTAAATATGATGAGGTGTTAGCACTACCTAAGCCGAAAAGTGAGGGTAATGGCGATAATGGCGACGATGGGACAAAGGGGATGGCAACCTATGAACATTTAGGGGCGGATATTCTGGAGAGCATTAAAGAGGAGAGGATCGGCTTTGAGGGAATGAAGATCGATCGCTTGTATTATGAAAAATTTGAGGAGAAGATCCGCGAGAATCGGGTGATTGCTGAGGCAGTTGAGGCGGGGAAATGGGATCTGGTGATTGATTATGTTAATCGGGAAATATTTGACGATCCTGAGCAATTTTATACGTTGGACAAGTTACGGAAGGCGGCGGCGGTTGATCGCCGTTTGAGTTTGCGAGAGATATTAGAAAAAATCTTTGGTTTAATTCCGCGCTTTAAGTCAAAGGATGAGTTACTAGAAGAAGAGTTTTCTAATTTTGTGGCTGCATATCAGCCAGAGGAGGCAATTCCTGAGATTAAGAATTACTTTAAGGCTTATGTCACTAATAGTCAGATTCGGCAAATTATTGAAACTAAGAGATACCAAGAATTAGCGACAAATGCGGTTTTGTCGATGGATAATTTTAAGGCTGTGCCTAAGTCTTACCGCGATCTGATTCCAGATTACGTTAAAAACTATATGGAGTTAGATCGGTTTGTGGCATGAATTACGAATTACGAATTGGGAATTATGATAGGAGTTACTGGGTATGTTGTTTATTTATAGGACTTACGCACAAATTACGGAATAACGAACCACAGAGGCGCAGAGAACACAGAGGAATAAGGGTTTGAGAGAGTTATTGCGTAAGTCCTGATTCGGTTTATCGAGGAATTAAGTTATGCTTGCTGAAGAATTTCAGACGACGGTAGCAAATGGCAAAATCGAGATCCCTGAGTTTTTAAGGACAGAGTTTGAGGGGTGTGAGGTGAGGGTGATTGTCTTGAAAGCTAACAGTAAAAAGAAGGATTTGCCTTTGGATTTGCGTCAGCTTTTTAAAGCTACTCAAGCGATTCCACAGGCGCAAGCCATATCTGAGGCAGAAATCCTGGCTGAAGTTGCATCTTATCGCCAAGGGCTATGAAAATTGTCATTGATACTAATATTTTGGTGTCAGCAATTCTCAAAGATCGCACGCCTGAACAGGTCATTTTGTTTGTTGCTGAACAAGATCGACTTGAGTGGTTAGTGTCAGATGCGATTTTGGCAGAATATAAAGCGGTGATCAGTCGCCCCAAGTTTAAGCTACCTCCAGAAATTATCGAAAAATGGTTAATGGTGTTCGATTTACTGACAAACTGCATTGATGTGGATCTAGAGATCGATTTTCCTCGCGACCAAAAAGATGCCAAATTTCTGGCTTGTGCGATCGCAGGGAAAGCAAAATTTTTTATTACAGGAGACAAAGACTTCACCGAAGCTCAAAAACTCCTAGACACGATCATTATTTCCGCAACCGACTTCACCCGCCTCGTAATTGACAATTCATAATTCATAATTCAAAAAATGCTCGACACCGAAACCAAACGCCGCATCGATACCGCCCGTGACATTCTTGTGGGGAAGGTTCCCGATCCTAAGTCTCAGGTGGAGCAGATCACGATCGCACTCATCTACAAATTCATGGATGATATGGATGCTGAGGTGGAGGAGTTAGGCGGCGATCGCACTTTTTTCGCGGAGTCATTTGCCAAGTTTGGCTGGTCGATGTTGATGAGTCCGAGCGTGGGCGGTCATGAGTTGCTGAGTCTCTATAGTGAAGGCATTAGCACAATGCCGCAAAATGAGGGAATTCCTGCCTTATTTCGGGACATTTTCAAAAATGCTTATTTGCCCTATCGCGATCCTGAGACGCTAAAAAGTTTTCTGAAGGTGATCGATGAGTTTAAATACGATCATTCCGAGCGGTTGGGGGATGCGTTTGAATATTTGCTCTCTGTGTTGGGTTCCCAGGGGGATGCGGGACAGTTTCGCACACCGCGCCATATTATCGATTTTATTGTGGAGATTATTCAGCCGAAAAAGGGTGAGGTGATTCTCGATCCGGCTTGTGGTACGGCGGGTTTTTTGATTTCGGCATACAAGCATATTTTGCGGTCAAATCTGGATAGTCAGGGCAATAGTAGCCTTACGCCCGATGAGAAGGGACGGATGGCGACAAATTTTAAGGGTTATGATATTTCGCCCGATATGGTGCGGTTGTCGTTGGTAAATCTCTATTTGCATGGGTTTAAAAGTCCGCAAATTGCCGAGTATGACACGCTGACTTCTGAGGATAAGTGGAATGAGTTTGCAGATGTGATTCTTGCCAATCCGCCGTTTATGTCGCCGAAGGGTGGGATTAAGCCTCATAAACGTTTTTCGATTAAGGCAAAACGGAGTGAGGTGCTTTTTGTCGATTACATGGCGGAACATCTCTCGCCTAATGGTCGGGCGGGGATTATTGTGCCGGAAGGGATCATTTTTCAGAGTCAGACGGCTTATAAGGATTTGCGAAAAATGCTGGTCGAGAACTCGCTTGTGGCGGTGGTTTCGCTACCTGCGGGGGTGTTTAATCCCTATTCGGGTGTGAAGACTTCGATCTTGATTTTGGATAAGTCTTTAGCGAAAAAGTCTGATACGGTGGCGTTTTTTAAGGTTGAGAATGATGGTTTTGGTTTGGGAGCGCAACGGCGAGAGGTTTCTGGGGAGCAGCTTACACTGGTAAAAATCGAGTTAGCGGAATATCTGCAAGCTGTTCGCAATCAAGTATCAACTGATAATATTCTGTTTACGCATGGGTTGATTGTTCCTAAAGTAAAGATTGCGGAGAATGGAGAATATAACCTTAGTGGTGAGAGGTATCGGGAGGCAATTATCCTAAACAATTTTTTCCCATTAGTTCAGCTTGCAGATGTGTTTAAACTTTCAAGTGGTCAAGGATTAACACAAGCAAATATGAAAGAAGGCTCATATCCCGTTTATGGAGGAAATGGAAAGGTCGGAACTCATTCAGAGTATTTTTTAGAAGATCCAAATATCGTTATTGGGCGTGTCGGAGCTTACTGTGGGGCTGTTCACATTACCGAACCTAAAGCATGGATAACTGATAATGCCTTGTATATAACCGAATATAAACAAGAAATTGATCAAAATTATTTAGCACAAGCTTTGACTCAATTGCGTTTAAACCAATTCGCTAAAGTTGGTGGTCAACCATCAATTTCGCAAACGACTGTATATGAGTGCAAAATCCCACTACCCCCGATCGCAATTCAGCAGGAAATCGTAGCAGAGATCGAAAGCTACCAAAAAGTCATTAACGGCGCTCGTGCAGTCATCGACAACTACCGTCCTCATATTGCGATCGATCCTGATTGGGAAATAGTCAAGTTATGCGATGTCACCGAAAGTATTAGCGACGGTGATCATATGCCACCGCCAAAAGCAGAAAACGGTATACCCTTCATAACCATCTCAAATATTGACGATAAAAAACAAATTGATTTTACAAAAACATTCTTTGTTCCGGAAGAATATTACGCTGATTTGAAAACACAAAGAAGACCACAAAAGGGAGATATTCTTTATACAGTGACAGGATCTTACGGTATTCCTGTTTTGATAGATTCAGATATTAAATTCTGCTTTCAAAGACACATTGGGCTAATTCGTCCATCATTAAAGATAAACACTCGTTATTTATATTATTTGCTTAGTTCCAGTTTCATCCTCCGACAAGCAGATGATGCAGCAACTGGAGTCGCTCAAAAAACCGTTTCCCTCTCGACATTACGAAACTTCTCTATCCCTCTTCCATCTCTCGAAACTCAACAGGCGATAGTCGCAGAAATCGAAGCCGAGCAAACCCTTGTTAACGCCAACCGCGAACTAATCACCCGCTTTGAGAAAAAGATCCAAAACACCCTTAACCGTATCTGGGGCGAACAAAAGGATTAGATAAAAGTATGGATGAAGCACTGGAATTACAGCAATTTTCATATAATTAGACCACGCGCTCATATCTGTATTTCTTTCTTCCTTTGCGCCTTTGCGCCTTTGCGTGAGATATAAAGATGTAGTTCATTTAGCTAAAAATCGCTGTATAGGAGAATTAACAAATGGATGAATTTATGGAAGCAGCGATCGCACAGGCAAAACAAGGTAAAAAAGAAGGTGGGATACCCATCGGTTCTATTCTCGTCAAGGATGGCAAAATTCTCGGTAGAGGACACAACAAACGTGTGCAAGATGATGATCCCGTCACCCACGCCGAAATAGATTGTCTCCGCAATGCTGGGCGAGTCGGTAGCTATAGAGGTACAACACTTTACTCTACCTTAATGCCGTGCTATTTGTGTGCTGGTGCAGTGGTACAATTTGGGATTAAAAAAGTCATCGCCGGAGAGTCGAGAACCTTTCCCGGTGCTAAAGAGTTTATGGTATCCCACGGTGTAGAAGTCATTGATCTAAATCTTGATGAATGCGAACAAATGATGAGCGAATTTATTGAAACTAATCCGGAATTATGGAATGAGGATATTGGTAAATAGTCATTATTCATTAGTCATTGGGAAAATTACTTTCTTTTGTCTCGCGACTCTCCTTTCTTCCAAGAAATAATCAAACTTTAATTTATCAGGTAAAGAAGTTTGTGCGCCCATTTTTGTTGCTGCTAAAACACTGGCGGCTGAACCCCAAACAAGTGTCTGATGTAAAGAAACTATGAAAATTTAAATTTATATACATTTAATTTTAGACTAATTACATACACTAATAATATAGTAAGTACAGTCGATCACAAAATTTACCACAAAGAATTAAACGAAGGCTGTACTAACTCATGAGTCATTCACAACTTTTTAGAAAATTAGCACATACGATTCGCATTGTTCGTTATTGTCAACAGCACAATATCTCGACTAGCGAAGGGTGGGAACGAATTTCTGCGATTGAAGAAATGATCTCAGTTCGTAAAACCAAAAGGCGGGAGTTTCTGGCCGATTTGGGGAAACTGACTTTAGTAGGTGGAACCATTGGTGTAGGGTCTGGCTATGTTCACCGCACTTTGGCTGCACCCCCATCTATAGATGCCAAAATAGCGATTGTCGGGGCTGGTTTAGCGGGACTGGCTTGTGGTTACGAACTCCAGCAAAAAGGAATTAAAGCGACTATTTACGAAGCCAGTGAACGTACAGGAGGACGTTGCTACTCACTGGGTGGTGTCTTTCCTGGTCAAGTTGCTGAACGAGGCGGAGAGTTTATTGACAATCTGCATAAGACAATGTTGGGATATGTGAAGGAGTTTAAGCTAGAACTAGAAGATTTATCGAAAGAACGAGGGGAAGTATTTTACTACTTTAGTAATCAGCGTTATACCGAATCAGCAGTAGTAGGTGAATTTCGCAATTTTGTTGATGTTATGAGAAATGATTTAAGGAAAATAAAAGAGCCATATGCTAACAAATTCACTGAGGCGGAAAGAATTTTAGACTTTACTAATCTCCAAGATTATTTAAGTAGCCGTGGTGCGGGAAATCTAATTAAAAATGTGCTAAAATCTGCATATATTAGTGAATATGGCCGAGAATTGGATCAGCAAAGTTGTATGAATTTGCTGCTGTTTATTCATGCAGATAAGCGTTCAAAATTTCGCCCATTTGGCGTGTTTAGTGATGAACGTTATCACGTTATTGGGGGTAATCAGCAGATTGTTGAAAATTTGACAACTCGGCTTTCAGGACAAATTAAATATGGTAAAAAGCTAATTGCAGCTAGGAAAGATAGCTCAGGCAAAATTGAATTAATCTTTAATAATAGTCCCACTGAAAAATTTGATGCTGTTGTGTTTGCTCTTCCTTTTTCAACTTTAAGAGAAGTGGATTTACAAGGATTACAACTGCCGCAGTGGAAACTGGCGGCTATTAACAATTTAGTTTATGGAACCAATTCAAAACTGATGGTAGGCTTTAATAGTCGCCCTTGGTCTACATTGAACAGTAATGGTTCTGCTTATTCTGATTTACCTTTTATTCAAGGTACTTGGGAAACTAACTCTAGTAAAGCTACTAACATTCAGGCTGTGTTGACAAATTACACTGGTGGAAATTTAGGTGCAAAACTCAACCCTAAAAATATCCGCCAACAAACTGCTAATTTTCTCAAAAACCTGAATTTTATCTTTCCTGGGGCAGAAAATTCAGCAGTACGAATTAAGGGTAATGAGTATTTAGCACATTTAGAAAATTGGTTATTGAATCCACTCACTAAAGGTAGTTACACTTGCAACCAACCGGGCTATTTTACAACCATTGCCGGGAATGAAGGAACACCAGTAGATAATTTGTATTTTGCAGGTGAACACACTAACTCATTTTATGAGTGGCAAGGTTTTATGGAGGGTGCTGCTAATTCAGGGATTAATGCCGCCAACCAAATTATACGGAATTCTCGGCGTAAATAAAGTTAGGCTCGCCTGCTCAGTTTTTTGATATGTTGGTAGAAAACCGGAGGATAAGTCCTATGGTGATGACTGCACCCACTCATTTCCAACGCGCCATACTGTCAAACATCAGTTGGCATACCTTTGAAACCATCCTCGCAGAAATGGGGGATAATCGAGCGACGCGACTGGCTTATGACCATGGAACACTGGAAATTATGACTCCTTTAATGCCCCATGAGCATAATAATAGACTGCTGGAACACTTAGTTTTTGCTTTGGCTGAGGAACTCAATCTCAATTTGAAAAGCACTGGTTCTGTGACTTGTAAACGCCAAGATTTAAGCCGGGGTGTGGAACCCGATTCGAGTTTTTACATCCAGAATGAACCTGTGATGCGACATAAGCAGAATTTGGATTTAAGCCAAGACCCACCGCCTGATTTAGTAATTGAGGTAGACTATACCAGCGCTTCGATTGACAGACTCCCAATATATGTGGCTTTGGGTGTTCCAGAGGTTTGGCGTTATGACGAACCTGTGATGCAGATTTACCAGTTGGGTGAGGGTGTATATGTTCCTTGTGATGTTTCGCCGACTTTTGCTAATTTACCTTTAACAACTGAAATTCCCCGTTTTTTGCAAGAAAGTTTAAAAATTGGGGAAATACCTATGATTCGCTTTTTCCGTGATTGGGTAAAACAGCAAATAGGAAATTGACAGGCGATCGCCAAAAGGCTAGGCTATACCTGATTAAGGTGCATCATACATAAGTTTTGATCTTATGCCTAGTGTTGAACGCGACGAAAATAGAGAGCATCGCATTACAACTGAGATAATTGTCGATGCTGAAGATAAAGAAGACAGGGCAATGGGTTGGTACTACTACCTCGACGATAGCCTGAATGTGCCATTTTTGGCTACGCTGAAGAAGAAATCACGTAAGACATCCGCCGTTGAGGACAAAAAAGTTGAGGTGCTGGGAATGGCACCAGACGATGAATGTTTAAAAGATATGTATGTGGAAGTGGTTGATCCCAATGGCCAGGATGAAGACGTGTTTACTGCCAAGCTATCAGACTTAGTAGCAATTAATACTGATTCTGAAACTCAAGAAGCGATCGCCGATTGGCATTATTGGCTTGCTAGAGGTTATAAATTCTAAAAATTAGCAACTTATAAATGCCGAATTATCCGGCAAGGATTGCCAGCAGCAACAACATTTGCAGGAATATCTTTAACAACTACGCTACCAGCACCAATGATAGTGTTGTCGCCAATTATCACTCCTGGACAAATGATTGCGCTGCCACCAATCCAAACATTATTGCCAATTTTAACGGGAGCAGCAAGTTCTTTACCAGAAAGACGAATTTCCGGCTCTGTGGGATGGTAAGCTGCATAAATCTGCACGTAAGGAGCGCACAAGACATTTTCACCAAATGTGACTAAATTAGAGTCTAAAATTACACAACCATAATTCATATATAATCCATTGCCAGCATAAATATTGCTGCCATAGTCACAATGAAAGGGTGGCACAATGGTGACTTTATTTCCTACTTGTCCGAATAATTCTTGCAAAATTTTTTTGCGTTGTGTCTCCTGTTCTTCTGTTGTGGTGTTGTATATTTGCAAGAAACGACTGGCTCGTTTTTGTTCTGACAATAATTCAGAATCCTCTGCCAGATATAACTCACCTGACAGCATTTTTTGCTTTTCTGTTTTTTCCATAAAATAATTTTTAGCTGCAATTACATAAAATTGTAGTATTTTTACATGGAAAATTTAAAAGCTCAATATTTACAACTTATATAGGATTGCTATATCTGAATATACTATATATAAAGATAGAAAAATGCATTTATTTAATCATCTCAAATTTACTCCTTCTCAGCTAGTACGTGTAACAGTATCGCTGACATTATTATTATTTATTCCTCAAGTTTGGCTCAACTGGCAAGCATATCATAACTTCAACAATATCACTAGAGAAGAATTTAAACTACAAACACTAAGTGATAAAATTGCTTACTTGGATGAAGTATTAACCATGTCAGCGCAGATGAATGCAGCTACAGGCAATATTATTTGGGAAAACCGATATCGTCAATTTGAAACTCAACTTGATATGGCGATTAAAGAATCTATTAAACTTGCTCCTGAAACTTATAAAGATGATCAGTCAAAAAAAATTGATGCTGCTAACCAGCAGTTAGTGGCAATGGAATATCAATCTTTTGATTTAGTTAGAAAAAATCAAAAACAAACCGCACAACTATTATTATCCAGCCGCGAATATAAAACTCAAAAACAGATTTATGCCGATGGTGTTGCTCAAAGAAACCGGAATATTTCACTTGGGTTGCAAGGCAAGGTGGCGGAATATCGCCAAAGAATGATTTGGGCTATTGGTGGCTCTATTATAAGTTTAATAATGCTGATTCCAGCATGGCTTTTGGTATTAATTTTATTGCCAAAATATTTAATAGCTAAAAAAAATTCTCAAGCCGCATTAGAAGAAACCAATTCGAGGTTAGAAATAGAAGTTGCGGCCAGAACGGAAAAATTAAAACAGAAAAATATTCAACTAAAACAAACACTGCAAGAATTACAACAGACTCAAGTACAACTGATTCAAACGGCAAAGATGTCTTCACTTGCTCACTTAGTCGCTGGTGTTGCTCATGAGATTAATAATCCTGTTAATTTTATTCATGGCAACTTAATGCACGTCAGTAAATACACAGAAAAATTACTAACTTTGATTAACCAATATCAGCAAACATATACTGATGACAATCCAGACATAAATATTTTGATTGAGGAGATAGATTTAGATTTTATTACTGATGATCTGCCCAAAATATTATCCTCAATGTCCGTTGGTACTGTGCGTATCCGTAATATTGTCTTAAGTTTACGCAATTTTTCGCGTCTTGATGAAGCAGAAATGAAACCTGTTAATATTCATGAAGGGATTGATAGTACGCTGTTAATTTTGCAGTCTCGTCTTAAAGGTCAGCATGAACAGCCGGAAATTGAAGTTATTAAAGACTATGGAAATTTGCCTCTTGTTGAATGTTATGCAGGAGGATTAAATCAGGTATTTATGAATCTTATTACTAACGCTATAGAGGCTTTACAGCAAAAAAAAAGACAGGATAATCAAGAAATTCAACCGCATTTTAGTTCAATTATTATCCATACTCAAGTTAAAAATAAAGAAAACGTAATTATCAGCATTAAAGATAATGCTACTGGAATAAGTGAGAAAGTTAAAAATAGATTGTTTGAACCGTTTTTTACGACTAAACCTGTAGGCAAAGGTACTGGTTTAGGATTATCTATTAGTTATCAGATTATCGTAGATAGCCATAGGGGAAAAATTGAGTGTGTTTCTGAGCCTGGAAAGGGAACAGAATTTTTGATTGAGATTCCTATTAAGCAGATATAGCCAGCAAAGATATAAGAGGCTGGAGTCAAGATGTCAATCAAGCAAAAGTTTAGTTTCTAACTTAGCAATGGTAAATATTGAAAGCTATAAGTGCGGCGGGTTTACTGACAATGATTGGGACTTTTGTGATGCGATCGCACTTTTGCAGGATATTGCAGTAATATAACGTTTTCCGGTTTAGTAAGATACGGATTTATCTGTGTACCCTGCGGTTAGCCGCTTGTCCTCAAGCTGTGATCAAATTTTCAAGCAAAATAGTGCAATTATCCATGACGCAAATCAACTGGCAAAGTCCCAAAAACTACGAAGACATCATATATGAGAAAACCGACGGCATTGCCAAAATCACTATTAACCGTCCCCATAAACGCAATGCATTTCGTCCTAAAACTGTCTTTGAACTCTACGATGCTTTCTGTGATGCTCGTGAAGATACGAACATTGGCGTAGTTCTATTTACTGGCGCAGGCCCCCACACTGATGGTAAATATGCTTTTTGTTCTGGTGGAGATCAAAGTGTCCGCGGACAGGCGGGTTATGTTGACGATGCGGGAATTCCCCGGTTAAACGTGCTGGACTTACAACGCTTGATTCGTTCTATGCCAAAAGTGGTCATTGCTTTAGTAGCTGGGTATGCTATTGGTGGTGGACACGTCCTGCACCTGATTTGTGACCTCACCATTGCCGCCGATAATGCTATTTTCGGACAGACTGGCCCCAAAGTAGGCAGTTTTGATGGTGGTTTTGGTGCAAGTTATCTCGCCCGTGTTGTGGGACAAAAAAAAGCGCGAGAAATTTGGTTTCTCTGCCGCCAATATAATGCCCAACAAGCTCTAGATATGGGTTTAGTTAATTCTATTGTCCCAGTTGAACAGCTAGAAGCCGAAGGTATTCAATGGGCGCAAGAAATTTTAGAAAAAAGTCCCATTGCAATTCGCTGTCTGAAAGCAGCATTCAACGCTGATTGTGACGGACAAGCTGGTTTACAAGAACTCGCTGGGAACGCCACTCTACTGTATTACATGACAGAAGAGGGTTCTGAGGGAAAACAAGCCTTTCTAGAGAAACGTCCCCCAAATTTTCGTACCTTTCCTTGGCTACCTTAAAATGATCAAAATCGCACCTGAGAACCAGGTGCGATTTTTGCAGATGTTAAAATTCACAGCACTTAGAAATATTAAAGATTTATCTTAATTTTCCACAATTTGAGTTTATCACCAGACAACTAAATTCGCACTACGGCAATCTCAGCTTCTTGTGAGCTGTAGTGAGCTATTTCCTCGACAGAGACCATAATACTATTGTCTGCATCTGTAGCCACAGTTGATGAAGAACCTAAAAATCTTGTTGCATCTGGTAAATCCCAAGCGTCTTCCAGAGTTTCCCAAGAAGGTGCAAAAGGTGGAAGCGCCAAAGAGCAAGCTTTCCAAGCAGCTTGTACTGGACTTCCTAGCTGCTGGCACATTCCGCCTCGGCGACCCTCTGGCTGGTAATGACGACAATAACGACAGGCAGATGTGAAGAATTTAATAGGTTTCATTTGGGTACATCTTTAATGCAGTTTATAGGTGATTTACATACTTATATTCTGCTCCTATATCTAAAGAGGTAATATCACCAAAAAGTCATTATTGTACATAGGTTTCAGCGATCCCCAGTCATAAATAAACTTTATGATGTTTTTATATTCTTGTTATATATGTAAATGATCGCTGTAGTGGATACACCTTCAATTTTAAGTAAAACTTACTGGGGATCAAGGATAAAGTTGAAAGTTTAGATTTCCACAAACTTGAAAATTTATTACTGCTGGTGAAAAAAGTTCCTCAAATGGGACCCCGTCTTGAAGAAGTGTTTCACCAAAAAAGTGCGTGGGGAGAACCTCCTGGTAGGGGAGTGGGGCATGAGCAGCTTGCTGTGTAGGATTCTCTATTTCTACATTTGAAAAGGTGTGAGGTAAATAAGTGGGCGTTAAAAAATATAATCTAAACCTAACCCCCCAACCCCCTTCCCTGCTAGGGAAGGGGGAGTCAAAGCCTCTCACCTGGTAGGGGAGAGGAATGGAAGCGAGGTTTTATATTTAATTGTGCCAAGCAAGCTACTTACTAAGTAGATAGGAGGAGTATTGACAACTCCCCTCTGCTTTCTGCTCCCTTTACCTAGCAGACTGGGAAATGCTAAAACTGCTTGGCAGCACAAACACAACAGACTTGCCAACGCTGGAGTTCACCGGGTGGGGTGGGAGATTGGCATTGAGGACAAAGGGGTAAGTTATGCGATCGCGCTTGCATTGTTTTAGCCCAAGATTCAAAAGCACTATTCGGGCTGTTAATAGTGGGTGTAACCTGACTACGGGAACGAATAACATCACCCAAATAACTGGGATGCTCCTCTGGGGTCACGGTTTTGGGTTGTAAGTAATCTGGAAGAGACTGCCAATCTTTAGTAGAAAAACGAATATCGACCAAAGGCTCAGACAATTTTTGATTTAACTTTAAAAGCAGTGTTGTTCGTCCAAATGTCATGTTCTGCGCCCAAGCAGCGCTAGAAGTTGCTACCTGCAAAACATCACGCTGAATTGATAATGGTCGCGTATGGTTAGCAGCCACTTTTCCGACAATATCTGGCCATAACTGAAGCAAGCGCTGAAATGGGTGTTCTTGCCATTTAGCCTGTTGTTCCAGAATGCCTAAAATATCATTAACTGATTTCAAGGACATTTTTGAGATTGCTGAATGTGAGCTATGTATTAAACAATTTTCGCTATGATTGCGCTTAATGTATCTCAAGTTAATCCAGTAGTCTAGGTTTGAGGCAAAGATGTCATGAGTGAAAATCCCCTAATCGATTCCAAAGCGAAATCATCGAAAACATCTGGCTTGAAGCCACAATTAGCGGCAGCGTTGGCGACTTTAGAAGTACCTATAGATCAAGAGTTAGCTCGATTCCGCCGGACAAGAATGGGAGTTAGGATACAGCATCAATCCCGTAAGGAAGATTACATCAGCAGTCAATCCCCAGATTTGCCGGATTATCGGGCGACAGAGGCCAAAATTACACCAACGCTTGGAAACAATCAGACAGAGAATAGCTCTGCATTTGTACTGAATCAGACTCCGGAAGAGAACCCAGCAGAAAGTAACGCCAAACTTGATGATTTCAACTTAGTCTCTCATTCCGAGTCTATCAAAACAGAAATTCCCCAGTCTGCCATAAATTCTGGGAGTAGTATTGTACCTGCGGTGGTTGATGTTGAACAAAATCAATATCTGGCTCTAGCAAATGATCATCCCTCACAACCAGATGATTACTTGGAATCGAGTGAAGCACTGCTGCGAAGTTTAACAGATGAAGAACAGTCGATAGAAAAGCCCAATAATTCCCATGATAGTTTGCTATCACCTCTGGGGATTGGCTCGATTTTACTGCTATTAATGGCGAGTCTCTCCCTGGGTTACGTAGTGTTTAATCCTAATTCTCAAGGCTGGTCTGGGTTTAACCTCAGTAGGTTGTTTGAAACTGAATCATCGCCGAAAACGGGAGAAAATACTGAGGAAATGGGCGGTAATAGCCAAGGTCAAAGTCAAGCAGAATTGACACCGATACTTAAGTATCCTAATTTAGCAGCGAAAGAATTTCCAGAGGTGAGAAACCCGACTGATATAGTTGGTTTACAACCGAAAGTTCAACCTACACCTACGCCGATTATTACTCAACCACCAGTGATTCCTCCAGTTAGGGAATCATTACCACAGTTACAGCCTGTAATTCCTGTCGATGTACCCCCAACTTCTCAAGCAGAAGTCATAAAACCTTTATCGACAACAACGACAAATCCACCCAATGGCAATGCAGAACTCAAACCAGGAGCAGATGGGTTTTATCATATAGTGATGGATAATCAAGGCGATCGCGCGCTCTCTAATGCCCAAAAAGTAATTCCTGATGCTTATTTATCGCCTGGACAAACTTTGATTTATCTGGCTGCTGTCAAAACGCCAGAGGAAGCAAAACAAAGGTTACAACAGCTACAGTCCAAGGGTATCAAAGCGAGGATTCAGCCGCAATGAGTGGGAAAAGTTTAGGATAGGATCAGGAAAACATTATCAACACCCTGCTTGTTGACTGGCAAAAGGCGAAAAATGCTGTCTTGGGAAGCCAGTCCGGTCTTTTTCTCAACCATGAGGCCAATGGGATCAACTGGCGTGTTTCCCCAATAAAAGTAATTTTTCCCGAAAATCAATGGAGAGCCGATATGGAATTTATCAAGCGTATCCTACGGATAATTCGCGCTAACATCAATAGTCTGCTCGGCAATGCGGAAGATCCCGAAAAAATTCTGCAACAAGCTGTACTGGAAATGCAGGAAAATTTGGTGCGCTTACGACAAGGGGTAGCACAAGCGATCGCTACTCAAAAACGCACTGAACGGCAAGCGATGGCGGCAAAATCAAGTTCAGAAGAATGGTATCGCCGCGCTCAATTGGCACTACAACAAGGAAATGAAGTTTTAGCACGGGAAGCTTTAACTAAACGCAAAGCTTACCAAGGAACTGCTACGGCTCTATTTAGTCAAATAGAGCAGCAAAATGATGTGGTGGGTAGACTGAAAAAGGATATGCGATCGCTTGAGTTCAAAATGGGCGAAGCCAAAACCAAAAAAGATATGTACATCGCTCGCGCTCGTTCGGCCGAGGCTTCGGTTCGACTCCAGGATCTGCTTGATACTAGTTCTGCTACCAGTAGTCTCAATGCCTTTGAGCGCATGGAAGATAAAGTTTTGCAAATCGAAGCCCAATCAGAAGCGATCGCACAACTCGGTACTGACGACCTGCAAAAACAATTTGACTCCCTAGAATCGGCTGGCGACATTGATACTGAACTAGCAGCGATGAAAGGACAGATGTTAAATGCAGGTGAAAATGCCTCACCACCACAGTTGCCAAAAAGTCAAGACTCGTGAAGATTGGGCAATGATCAAAATTAGGATATATCTTAAAAAATAATATGTGTCGGGAGGTACTGAACCCAACCGGAAAGATTACATTGAAATAGGAAGCTATTAAATAGTAAAAAAGCGAACTTTCCCACAAAGCGCGTAAACTCTACAAGGAAAAACACAATTATGGGATTATTTGATCGAATTAGACGTGTAGTCAGTTCTAACCTCAACGACTTGGTTAATAAAGCTGAAGATCCGGAAAAAATGCTAGAGCAAGCCATCCTGGAAATGCAGGAAGACTTGGTACAGTTGCGTCAGGGTGTTGCTCAGGCGATCGCAGCCCAAAAACGCACTGAGAAACAGTATAATGAGGGACAAAATGAACTCAACAAGTGGCAACGTAATGCTCAGTTAGCGCTACAAAAAGGCGATGAAAACCTAGCACGACAAGCCCTAGAACGTAAAAAAAGTTATAGCGATACCGCAGTGGCGCTGAAAACTAGCCTCGATCAGCAAACCACTCAATGTGAAACCCTCAAGCGCAACTTAATCCAGCTAGAAAGCAAGATTTCTGAAGCCAAGACCAAAAAAGAAATGCTCAAAGCTCGGATTACCTCAGCCAAAGCCCAAGAGCAACTTGAAGGTATGGTGCGGGGGATGAATAGCAACAGCGCCATGTCCGCATTTGAGCGCATGGAAGAAAAAGTACTGATGCAAGAAGCCCGCGCCCAAGCAGGTGCAGAGTTAGTAGGTAATGATTTAGAAAGCCAATTTGCTCAGTTGGAAGGAGGTAGTGATGTTGATGATGAATTGGCGGCGATGAAGGCTACGCTACTAGCACCTGCGACTCCACCCAACCAAGTCCTACTACCACCGGAACAAGAAAGCACTACACCCAACACCGCGACCAAATCTAATCCAGCGCCGGAGGTGGTTGATTCTGAGTTAGAAGCCCTAAAAAGGCAATTAGATCAATTGTAATTTTATCTGACTACCCTATAGGTGCAAAACCTTAAATTTTTACTGAGCGAGTCCCACAACCAACAGGTGTGGGATTTTACATGAAACATTGACCTAATTTAAATATGCTGTTGCCATTGTAGAGACGTTGCATACAACGTCTCTATATTTTTGGTTGGAGATTTCTATGCTCCAGCATCCAGCACTTTTAAGTTGACACTCTCCGGGCTAAAGGCACGGAGATTCTACATTCACAGACTCGCCGTTAGACGACAGGCTTGCGCCAACCGCCCAAGAGGGCAAATCTCCTGTAGCGTAAGTTCCGGTATGCCCTACCGTACGGAGTCCTAGTTTCAAAATATTGATTGCAGCATTGATATCTCTGTCTTCTACATATCCGCAATGTGGGCAAACATGAGTTCTCGTAGACAGAGATTTCTTAACTTTCTCACCACAGTGAGAACAGTTTTGGCTCGTGTTATGGGGAGGAACAGCAATAGTTACTTTGCCATACTTATGACCAAAATATTCTAACCACTGGCGGAAAGTGTACCAACCAGCATCACTAATTGATTTAGCTAGATGTCGATTTCTGACTAG
>DASQZD010000109.1:0-3536 GCA_035638855.1 Nodularia sp. (in: cyanobacteria)
TGTTCAATTTCCGAACGGTTAGATAAATCAGGTAATAAGCGTTGTAGCGATTCTGAAAAAGCTTCCGAGTGGGTATGAATTTCTGCATCCAAACCACTCCAGAGATTTTCCAATCCCCCCAATCCAGCTTGAGTTTCGACATCCAGTAACTTGAGTTGCGCCAAAACTTCCGCCTGCATAATTTGACAATGGCGATCGCGCCCTAATAATCCTTCTAATGCTGATGCGGTTTGTCGCAGTTGAGAAATTTGTTGCATTACCGCCCGATATTGCTGCTGGAGTTGTCCCATCAAGTTAACAGTTGTGTCAACCTCTGGTTCTACCTCCAAAATATTGCGGATATGGTTTAGCTGAAACCCTTGCTGTTTGAGTGCGACAATCCGTTGCAAGCGGAGGACATCTTTTTTGGTATAGAGACGGTAATTGCTAGGCGATCGCACTGGCTGCGGTAACAGTCCCAATTGATGATAATGTCTTACCATGCGCGGAGTTAAACCGCCGCCCACTGCATCGGTAAGTTCTTTAATAGTTAAGCAACCAGCGTTCATGATTTACTCCACCAAGGGCAAAATTCTTTGTAACTCTTCACAAGCCGCCTGAAGAGATGGCGGTGCATCTTCATTCAAACCTTGGTAACACTGATTTACCAAGTTTTCTACAGATGGTTTACAAGCTGACTCATTTTTAGGAAATTTTGAATATTCTGTTTCTTCATCAACAGCCTGTCTTCGTAAATAATGTATCCAAGTTTCAATATTTCTTTTTGGCACGAATATTGCTATGGCTTCATCAGGCTGGCGAATCTGCTGTGAATCTTCTATCAGTGCATCATCTAATTGTTTTAACCTTTCATCTACCGTTTTTTTGTCTGCATCAATCACTACAACCAGCCCAATAGATAAGTAGCTTGCCTTGCTGCGGTATGCTTTCACTTCCTTTGGATAACACAATCGCACATACTGTTCTGCGGATTGCCTTCCATCTGGGCAAATCAAAAATCTGATTGTTCCATTAAAGCCTCGTATTTTTAGAAAATGACGAGCAAAAACCTCCTGTTGCCTATCCTCACACAAGACAAAAATCTGTACTCTACGCTGGCTCATACAGCCATCCCCGCGCAATCAATTCTGAAACGGGTAATCCAGTATTATCAGCCAACTCATTACTAATCTTTTTCACCTTCACAGGTTTATTGATTTGACGCTCAAACCAATAACCTATAGGTGATGCTAAAAGATAATTAATTAGTTCAGGATGATGCGAAATCAGCAAAGCTTGTAATTTTTCTTCACTGCAAAAATCGTATAGTTTAATTAGCCAGGGCTGAATTTCTGGCAGGGCTAAAAAATTTTCTGGCTCATCTATACATAATGTATAATCTTCAGATTGAGTACAATACAGGAAAGTATAAAGAGCAAAAAGCGCTTTTTGTCCATCAGATAATTCACTTAAACCATAATCAATAATTTTTGTCTTATCTTCCTCATCTGCAAACTGCAATTTTAGAGTTACAAACTCTTCGGTTAAATATTCCCATCTAAAGCCTAAAAAGCCAGGCAACAATGTTTTTAGCACATTAATTAACTCTGCTGTTTTAGCTTCGTTTTGAGTAATATACCGATACCAAGAAGCAAAATTTTCCATTTTCCAATTCAGTTGTAACTCTTCTTTTTTACTCCCATTGGTCATGAAGCTAGGAATAATTTGTACAATGATTAATCGTTCCATTCGCTTTTGGAACCATTTCAGTTTTGTATTGCCACTTTCTATTAGTAATAATATTGCAGAATGGGAGGTAGGGAATGGAAAATCAGACATATATGAATTATCATCTTTAGCAAACTGACCCTTGCCATTCTCAATATTTAATAAAAGATTATTATTGAAATACAGACGCTCATATTTAACATGACAATTATGTTTAATATGATGTTCAATAGCAAGTTCATATTTATAATCGCCACCATTGCCAGAAATTTCTAACTCAAAACGCTGAATTTCTAAAGCCTGCCAGCGTGTGCAGTCAGAAGATTTAAAAACTTCTCCTGCGTCACAATGAATAGTTAAAAAGACTTGAATTTTTCTTAATGACTCAAAAACAGTTGATTTTCCTGAACCATTAGCACCAAGAAACAGATTAATCGAGTCAAAATTTATCTCAAAATTTACCAACCCACGAAAGTTATCAATATAAATTCGCTTTAGCATAGATTTTCTTCCTAATGCAACAGTATAAAAGGATTTTACTCTTCATTCTTAATTCCCATATCCTTGACATTAACATCAATGTCAAGGTTTAGCGTAAGAGAGTCCTTATTAATTCACCTCTCATGCTCTACCCCCAACGTTTGGGACAATTCACCAGAGAACACGCAGATACCGTAGCAGCCCTTTTGTGTGGCTTACTGTTATTTCTCGGATGGTTCGCCTTGCATCTGGGTTGGTTGGGATTGGCGTTGCTGCTGCTACCCGCCGCTTATGTAATTGGTGGTTACGAAAGTGCGCGGGAAGGATTGACTACTCTCTTCAAAGAAAAAGAACTCGATGTAGATTTACTGATGATTGTGGCGGCTATTGGTGCTGCTAGCCTTGGCTTATGGCGAAGAGAATATCATCTAATTATTGATGGGGCAATTTTGATTCTTATCTTTGCCATCAGTGGCGCACTAGAAGGCTACGCCATGCAACGAACTGAGCGGAGTATCAGGAGTTTGATGAGCCTGACACCAGATACAGCAAGGGTTTTACTTCAGGGAAAGGAAGAGGAAATTCCTATCAGTCAGCTAAAAGTCGGTGATGAAATTGTCGTCAAACCTGGAGAGCTAATTCCTACTGATGGGATAATTTTATCTGGTTACAGTACTCTCAATCAAGCTGCAATCACAGGCGAGTCTTTACCTGTAGAGAAGACAGTTGCTGCAGAAGTCTTTGCCGGTACACTCAATGGCTATGGTGCATTGCAGATTAAGGTACACAAACCAGCCCAAAGTAGTTTGATTCAGCGTGTGATTCGTTTGGTAGAACAGGCACAGACAGAAGCACCACCTTCGCAAGATTTTATTGAGCGTTTTGAAAAAGGATATGCCAAAGTCATTGTAGTAGCCGGGATATTACTAGCAACTTTGCCGCCATTTCTCTGGGGTTGGGATTGGGAAACGACGATTTATCGCGCCCTTACTTTCCTGGTGGTGGCTTCTCCCTGTGCGCTGATGGCTGCAATTATGCCCACGCTGCTTTCAGGAATCGCTAACGGTGCAAGACAAGGGATTTTGTTTAAGAATGGGGCGCAGTTAGAGAAGATTGCCAAAGTCCGAGCGATCGCATTTGATAAAACTGGTACTCTGACAACAGGACAGGTGCAGGTATTCCAGGTAATTTCAACTAGTGAATACACCCAAACAGATGTATTAAAAGCCGCCGCTAGTGTGGAATCTTATTCAGAACATCCCATCGGTAAGGCAATTGTGCAGGCGGCTGGTGATTTGGATTGGATTGGTGCAATTCAAGTGCAAGCTATACCTGGACAAGGAATTGTG
>DASQZD010000110.1:0-25164 GCA_035638855.1 Nodularia sp. (in: cyanobacteria)
CTTGGCTGCCCACTTTTCCATGATTCCATTACCCGATTCTGTTCTCTCCACACTATACTTAGCAAGCTTTTTCTGCTTATGTTAAGTATCTTGTTTGATTATTAAGAAAGATCCGGGTAATGGATAGCCGCAAGCGAGGAGAGGGGCTGGGGGTGGGGTGGTAGATTGCTATACTAAGCCTAAAACCATGAACTTGGCTGTTGTAAAAATGCCTTTTCCGATGCAGTAGAATTACGTCCTAAAATGATATTGCGATGAGGAAAACGCCCAAAACGCTCAATTATTTCTTGATGAATAAATGAGTTTTCAATTGCTTTCGCACTATCAGGATCATGACTCAGTTGCTGAAATAGCTTGACACACTGATGCTGATGGGTAAGGTTTTCACTGTGTTCAAAAGGTAAATAAATAAACCAGCGTTGCACAGGCAAAAATTGGCAGTCATAGCCTTGTACAACTGCGTGCTGGGCGGCTGAAAGTGCTTCCCAGTCAGTTGCAAAGGCTTCAGGCGTACCCCGAAACATATTTCGGGGAAACTGATCGAATAGTAGAATCAGTGCTAAACAGGTTTCGGCTGAATCAATCCAGTCGTCTAAATATCCTCCTGCTGCTTTTTGGTAATCGGAGAAGAACTGATTGCGGATTTCCTGATCAAATTCGGCGTTTTCGCCAAACCAATCAGCCTTGGGTTTACCATAATCAGGTGCATCTGGATGACCAAACCAAAATTCTAAAATTCTTTTTGCCTGTAACATCGCCTTTATTGAACCTTACATAAAACTTGTCGCATTTTACGCATATTTGCAGGCAATTCCAAATTCATGGCTTGTTGAATGAAAATAGAAGGGATGAGGATATTAGGCGTAGCTTGGACTTGATATGCCAATAATGTGCCATTGCCAAAATCTTTTAAATCTAAAATGGCTGTAAAATCCAGAAAAGACCCTTTTTTCATCCGAAATTGAATTTGTTGCCCTAGTAATTCTACGACATCAAGATAGATTTCGACTTGAGCCGTAAAAAATAAAAAGCTTTTTTGTGCTACTTGATACAGTCGTTTAACTTCACCTGGGAATAAAACCTCGCTTTTGGTGACATCAGGAAAATATTGTACCCAACGAGGGTAATCAGTTAATTGCTGCCATACTTGCGATCGCAATAGAGGTAAATACATACAGGCGATAACAGCGCCACCCCAAGCTGTATGCGATTGCGTTTCCACCAAAATTTCACCCTGCATCAGCGACGATTGCGAGTCCTGACTCCAAGGCATTTTCAAACCTTTAATAATCGAGTCTGAGATATGAGACGCAGACATATTAATTTAGTTACTCCTCAACTTCTCCACCTGTCATGGCTGAAACTGCGAACCATGAGATAGGATCGAGTCCAACCAAGTAAATTTTACTTCTAGTTTTATACAAACCAAAGCAATCGTTTTCAGGAAGTTATTCCGAGATTATACTATAAAAAGTGTATTTGTTATCACTTTTTATTAAAACCATAAGTTAGTGTACTACTTCTGGATCAAAATCCCATTTGCAACAGATAGAATAGTAATCTTGATTTGAGAGAGAAATTAAGTGACTCAATCTTCTTTGAATCGGATATTAACCCAAATTTTTGGCGTTCTGCTTGGTATTGGACTAGCCATATGGGTACTGAGAGGTTTTGGCATTTTGACGTTTATTCCAGGTGGAGTTATTGGACTATTGTTACTAGGGGCGATCGCCATCGGGATTATTAGCTATGTCCAGAGAACCTGGTGGCGCTTGTAGTCTTAATAAATGACAGAACTATGGAAAAGTATTTATGTACTGTTTGCGGCTACGAATATGACCCCGAAATAGGCGATCCTGATAGCGGTATAGCCCCAGGAACATTCTTTGAAGATATTCCAGAGGATTGGGTGTGTCCAGTTTGCGGCGCGACAAAAGATTTATTTGAACCGCTAGAACTGTGAAAATAAGGGCTAGCCTAGTAATAGGTGCTATATATAGAGACGTTTTTTAATTTGTTGCCGTTAAACATTGTCGTTATTGGGGGTGGGGCGGCTGGATTTTTTGGCGCGATCGCTTGTGCTAAAGTCAATCCTCACGCCCAAGTCACGTTAATCGAAGCTAGTCGTCAACCACTAGCGAAAGTCCTCATTTCCGGTGGAGGACGTTGTAATGTCACTCACGCTTGCTTTGAACCAGCCAGATTAGTCCAAAATTACCCCAGAGGTGGAAAAGCTTTGCGGGGTGCTTTTACCCGCTTTCAAGCTCAAGATACAGTCGATTGGTTTACAGAACAAGGTGTACATCTGAAAACAGAAGCCGATGGGCGGATGTTTCCGATTACAGATAATTCCGAAACCATTGTGGAATGTCTAATTAAAGCTACAGCCAAATTTGGGGTAGAATTACGCCTGGGGACACCAGTAGTGGCTGTGACAAAAGTTAACCCAGAAGCAGGATTTGAAATTCTGTTGAAATCGGGAGAAACGAAAAAGTGCGATCGCCTACTATTGGCAACAGGAAGCAACCCAGCGGGTTATAAAATTGCTAGGGAGTTTGGTCATCACATTGAACCCCCTGTACCTTCTTTGTTTACCTTTAATATTCCCGATCCCAATCTCAGGTCATTGGCTGGCGTGAGTATCAACCCTGTGCAGTTACGGTTAGCTGGGACAGGAAAACCCCTACTAGAACAAACTGGACCATTGTTAATTACCCACTGGGGAATGAGTGGCCCGGCTGTCCTCAAACTTTCGGCTTGGGGTGCGAGATTTCTCCACGAAAACCGCTATCAAGCTACATTATTAGTCAATTGGTTGCCTGATTTCAACCAAGAACAAGTCCGGCAAAAAGTCTTAGCCGTGAAGTCAGAATGGGGACAAAAGGCGATCGCCTTGCATCGCGGCGTTGACCTACCCCACCGCCTCTGGCAATATATTGTAGACCGTGCAGGTATTACCACAGAAGACCGTTGGGCAGAACTACCCAACAAAAAATTAAATCAGCTAGTGCAAGAATTAACTCAGGGAGAATATTTAATCCAAGGAAAGGGAGTTTTTAAAGAGGAATTTGTCACCTGTGGCGGTGTCCATCTCAAAGAAATCAACTTTCAGACAATGGAGAGTAAATTAATTCCTGGTCTTTACTTTGCCGGAGAAATTTTAGATATTGATGGCATTACCGGTGGTTTTAACTTCCAAAGTGCTTGGACGACTTCATATTTAGCTGGTAATGCAATGGGAACTACCGATTTTAGTTAAAAACTTAAGCCTGTGCAGATGATTAAAAGTTTGCATAGGCTGGCTTAGAGAATGTTTGTTTACCAATAGTTAAATTTTCCAGGATAAACTATTTTTGATCATGGTAAAAATAACCACTACATTCATTTTGATCAATGATTCCATTTACCACCAAACCTAAAACATTGTGAGGAGTTTTCTCTAACATCTCTTGAGTAGCAGCCGCACTATTGTAATCAATTACGCTAGGTCTAGCTACTAACAAAATGCCATCAGAAATTGGGCTTAAACTGAGAGCATCAGCAGCTACCAGTAAAGATGGAGTATCTATCATTATAATCTCATACTGAGATGAAACATCCTCAATTAATGAGGCCATGCGCTGGGAGTCAAGCAAAGCCAGTGGATTGGGAGGTCTAGCTCCAGCAGTTAAAACGTCAAGATTATCCATGACCGTCTCTACAGTAGTTTGAAATTTTTTCTGACCTAGAAGAACTTCACTCAAACCTGTAGCATTGTTTAATTGCCAGAGATAATCCTGATTAGGAAATCGCATATCTGCGTCAATTAGTAAAACTTTCCGTCCTAGTTGAGCGATCGCCGCTGCTAAATTCGCTGCAACCGTAGACTTACCTTCTTGAGGAACTGTACTACTTACCACTATAGTTTGCAGCACTTGCTCAGAACTCAGGAATTTCAAGTTAGCTTGAATCATCCAGTAAATTTCGCTAGTCAGGGAGTCTGGCTTATCTCTAACAGCGATTTCAGGAGCGTTTAATTTTGTGTTCCGCTTTCGGAAGAAAATTTTCTGCTTAGACAGGGGAATAACACCTAATAATTTATATCCGAATACTTGTCTTACTTCCTTCAGTGTTTTGAGAGATTTATCTATCATCTCAAACAACAAAACACTAGCAGTAGCTAAAAATATGCCAAACATCACTCCTAAAACTAAAACAATCAGTTTCTTACGTGATCCAGTTTGTTCAGGAACTATTGACTTAGCAAGAATCCTGGCGTTGGGTGTCGTTACATTTTCTGCCAATTGTAATTCTTGAACTTTCCTCAGTAGAGTTTGATGTGTAGATTGGGCGACATCAATTTTCCGTTCTAGCTCCCCTTGGGTTTGTTCTAATTGAGGTATAGTTTTCATCCGTTGTTCATAAGCAGAACGGGAATTATTCAAAGATACTAGCCTTTGATCTAAGCCAAAGCGCTGCACTTCTAGTTGCAAAAAATTTTGGATGAGCTCTTGTCTAAGTCCACCAATCTGGAACAGTCTTTGGGGAATTTGCGTTTGTTTTCCTAGAGTCTGCTCAATTTGCTGTTGTAGCAGTATTATTAAGTTAGCTTTTCTGGCTTCTAGACTAAGAATTATAGGGTTGTTATCCTGAAAACGACTGCCTTCATTGGCTAGCTGTCGCTCCACATCTTGCAGCTGTCCCAAAACTCCCTGCACAGCAGGCGACTGACTCAGGGTACTCACAACGATCGCCTCTTGGGAATTTAACTCTAACTTTTGACGTAGTTCATTCCTTTGGGCATTGACATCAGCTAATTGAGCCTGAACAGTATTAATCTCTTTATCTAAATCGCCAATAATCGCCACACCTGTCTTTGTTTCTTCTCCTAAATCTGCAATATTATTTTTCTGTTTAAACATCCGTAGCGCCACTTCTGCTCTTCGCATGGTAGCTTCAGCATTGGGCAGTTGTCTGTCCATAAATTTACGAGTTTTTTCGGCCTCACCAGTATTTGTCAACACCTCATTTTTTAAATAAAGTTCCATGATTTTGTTAACGATCGCCGCAGCTTCTTCAGGATTACGGCTTTTATAGCTAACCCGCACCACATCTGTACCACCAATAATTTTTAGTGTTAGTTGCGGTCGTATTGCGTCAAATCTCAGGAGTTCACCTTGGTTATTTTTTAGTTGCAGGTCATCTATAGCTTGCTGTAGCAAAGCTGGAGAACTAATAATTTCTATCTGTGTGCTTATAGGATTCTGAGTTGATAGTAAGCTCCTCAAATATCCGCCTTGATCGCCCTCATTGTTATTAGGTAAAACATTAGTACCTACTACTTTAAAAGTAGGCATCCTAAAGAGGATTTTACCTTCAGCTTCATAGGATGGTTTTATAAATTTTGTTGCTAAAGCACTGAGAGCAACTGTACTTACAAAAATAGTAATAACAACTAGCCATCGCCTTTTCAAGATCGTTATGTAACGACTCAAGTCTAAATCAATAGATTCTCTAGATTCCATATTTTTTTAATAAAAGTTTAAACCTTTATTTTTGATACTGAAAATATTCAAAATTAATTTTTCAATTTTAGATTAAATTATACTTAATACAAATTTTTTCAACTATTACACAAAATTTGTCAAAAGAATCAGCAAATTTTTAGTAGCAATACTATTGGCACAGAATAATAGTATTATATACTATTTAAATTATAAATAGACACTTACAGAAATGAAAGATGCATTATCCAGAAACCTTTTAGAGACCTAGCACTGCTAGGTCTCTACATTATTTTTTCAAGATGTCTAATACCATACTAGTTAGACAATTTATGAGCCTGTTAGCGTCTGGGAGCATTATCAAAAGCACGGGACATGGCATTCCAAGCTAATTTGCGCTGCATTTGATCATCTAGGGGTAGAGGACGGACTGGCGCTTGATCAGAACGGGGATGAAATGTTGACAGCCATGTATAGCGATCGCTCAATCCCCAATTAAGCACAGCAATCACAGCTTTTTCATCCAAAACAACCGAAAGATAATCTTCATATACACTGGCGACAATGCGATCGCGCACAGCTATGTCGAGAGGTAAATTTTTATCTATTACATCCAGTTCTGTAATCATTATTTTCAGCCCTAGACTAGCAACATCCCTCAAAAAACTACGTAACTTGTCAGGATTAAAGCGCGTTTCATCTCCTGACAGATGAGATTGCATACCAAAAGCGTGAACTGGTGTACCCTTAGATTTCAAACGCTCTAGTAACTGTAAAACTGCATTCCTCTTTGCCTCCTGTTCAGGAGTGTCATATTCTAGTCCATAGTCGTTATAAACCAGCAAAGCTCTGGGGTCAACCTGAGCAGCAAGTCGAAAAGCTTTTTCAATATAATCTTCTCCTAAAAAGCTCAACCAAGGGGTTTTTCTCAAACCATTGGGTAGCCCATCTTGAACATTAATTGCTTCATTTACCACATCCCAAGAGTGCATTTTTCCAGCATAATGGCCTACAACTTGTTGAATGTGTTGTTGCAAAAACTCCTCAGCATTTTGCTCGTTAACTGTGTTCTCAAACCACTGTGGTAAAGCATCATGCCATACTAAAGTATGCCCACGCAAAAGCATTCGGTTTTTTTGAGCAAAATTTGCATACCAATCACCTCTAGTAAAATCAAAACTATCGGCAGTTGGACGTAGCATATCCCACTTCAAAAATCCTAATACTAGCATGGCGCACTCTCTAACTACAGCCTTCTGTAGCACTGGAGCCGACTGCAAATTTAAATTACCGCAATCTGCGCCATAAATTAATCCTTTACGAGCCGCACGTTGTTTTAAAGGGATGTTTCCCAATACCCTAAAGCTTCTGTTTAGATCAGGAAGAACTAGATTTTGATCAAAAGCATTGATTAATTTCCCTGGTGCTAAAGTACCGATACCCGCTAAAGTTCCTAAGCCTAAGAAAAGGGTACGTCTTCTAGTAAATAACTTTTGTTTTTTCATTGGCTCCTCACTATCTAGGTTGTAACTTCTATAGATTTGTCCATTGGTTGTTTTTGCTGATAACTACTACTTTCCCATCTATGTAACTGATAATTAGCTTGTAAGCAAAGTACCAAGTCTAGAAAAAAAGCAATGATCAAGACTGGGAATAACCAGATTGCTTTTCGTAAAGGTCTGTTGCGGAGGCTTTGTAATCGCCGCAGTACTAACCACTTGGGAATAGCCCACCAACCGCTTTTTTTGACACTTGCGGTAATTAACTTATCCAACCAACGTGGATCTTGCTCATTTCTCAACTTGATTAACGAACCAGCATCTAGCGGGCAATTGTTAGCTTCCTCTAAGTTGGTGTAAACAAAGTAGTTGATTGTATTCCCAACCACTTGACGCAACTCATGGCTTAATAGGCTATGAATTTGAGTGTAAGCCTCAAAAACATGAGCGGCAGAATCAGCCAGAACAACGCGATTAAGAACCTCTGGGGAAATTAAACCGTCTGTAACAATCATAGTCCAAAGAAATCCATCTTCCACTAAAATGCCTGTGGGCATCCAAATTTTCCGTAGAATCTCGGAGCGACTACAGTATAGTTGTCCACATATCCAAGTGGATTTACCTGCCGATACCCCAGAAACCGCTACTGACAACTTCTCCATCAGGTTTTTTTTCGGTTTTAAAGCCACATCCTTAACTAGTTTGTCTACAGATACCCAAGCATCAGGAGTTTTTTCTAGAGTTTGAATCATCGAGTAGAGAGTTTGCGGCTCAAGAAATTGAATATCTGCATCCATTAAAAACAGATAGTTAGCATCGGGATGGGAGAACTCGTGAACGTAAAGGTTCCAAGCATTTGCCTTCCCGGCTTCTTCCACTTCACAAATCTGCCAGGAAATAGAGAGGTTGCTGACGGACTTTTCCCACTCTTGTAACATAGTCCGAGCAATGGTGGCTGTATCGTCGGTACAGCCGTTAGGAACTACAACAATTTCAATTTCTATGTTGGGGTTAGCGTCTTGGAATATACTTTGCTGAAATAGAGAATGCAAAGTAGTAGCAATCTCTTCAAACTCGTTGTAGGCGAGCATCCCAATACTAACTTTCAATTCCTTACTCCCTTACTCTTAAATGATCTAAACATTCCCAAACGTTGCTTGAGTACCAACCAAATAAATGTAGGATTACCCAAAACATAACGCTTCCATAAACGTTGAGGTTCAACTATCAGGCGAAATAGCCACTCTAAACCTGCATTTTGCATCCAAACAGGCGCTCTGCTCACCATATCCGCAACCAGTTCAAAACTGACACCAATACCAAGACTCACTGGAACTTTTAGAGATAAATAATTACTAGCTATCCATTTTTCTTGTTTAGGTGCGCCCAATCCCACAAATAGCAGATCGGGAGCCACAGCTTTAATTTTAGAGTTAATCAACTCTAATTCTTCCGGTTTGTTCTCAAAGCCATATTCAGGGCAGTAAGTACCCACAATTGCTAAATTAGGATGTCTGGCTTGCAGTACTTCCTGGGCTTTTTCGGCTGCTCCTGGACGGCCTCCTAGTAAAAATACTTTCAACCCTTTTTCAGATGCGATCGCACAGAGTTCTTCAAATAAATCTGTACCATTAACCCTACCATTTAAAGGAGTTTGCAGAAATTTAGCCGCCCACAGCAAAGATACTCCATCGGGAACCATTAAAAAAGCCCGGCGATAAATATCAAGGAAATCAGCATCTTTCTGTAATCCCACAATATGCATGGCGTTAGGAGTAACAACATATTCTGGTAAACCTTTTGATAGACAATGGTTAACGATTTTTTCCAAAACCTCATCAAAACTATATTTATCAATTTCTATGCCGCATATATTAACTCTCATCATCTACCTCCATTTTAATTAAATTTGATTAACTCGTAATAATGAATTATATAGATCAACTAAGCGACAACAATAATTATTGATATCATAAGGTTCAACATTATTCCTAGCAACAGTGCCTAAAGAAAGTCGTAAATTTTCATCTGTAATCAAAAAATCCATCGCTGCTGATAATTCTTGAATATTGCCTGGGGTGACTAACAAACCATTTTGATTATGAATCACTAACTCAGGAATACCGCCGACTGGGGTAGCAATTATCGGTAAACCCCAACCCATAGCTTCTAAGATTGCCATTGGCAACCCTTCATTATAAGAAGGTAAAATAAATACATCTGCTTGTGATAAAATTTTGTCCCGTTGTTGTGAATTAATCCAACCCAGAAAAGTTACTTGTTCGGCAATTTCCAAATTCGCTGCTAACTGTCGTCCTTTTTCTATTTCTCCATCTCCTGCTAAGATTAATTGAGCAGATTTTTTTTGTTGATCTGGGAGTTGAGCAAATGCGGTAATCAAATCGAATGCGCCTTTGCGTTCACCGACTCGACCACAAAAAACTAACTTAACTTGAGAAGAATTTTTTCTTTGAGGAATTTGAGTAGGTAGTTCAGTGGGGTTAGGTAGAACAAAAACTTGTTTTTTATTTAAGCCTAGATTCTCAACATAGTAATTTTTCCAGGTTTCTGAGAGGACAATGAAGCCTTGACAACGGCGAAATATCCAACTGAAACCTTTTTGTAGCCATTGCGGAAGCTTTTGATAAGTTACATGAAATTCTGCCCCATGTGCGTGCATAATTACGGGCTTACCAAATGGAAAAACTAGAATTACTATAATAGCTTTGCGTAACAGGCTACCGCCATCGGAAAGATGAATATGTACAGCATCTATTTTTTGCCTGCAAATATTTCCTAAAAATTTAGCAATAGCCATAGTAAAGACTATTATTCTGTGAATAATAGAACCCTCATCATGAGTGGTAATATGTGTAATTTTAATATCAGCAGGAATATGCTTAATTATCAGATTTTCAACAGTAGCAATACCGCCATTTTGTTGTAAACTAGCTCCTAGCATTAGTATGTGTATTTCACTCATATATTTAAAGGATTTAATTACGTTTTTACTGGCTTTTCAGGTGGAAGTAAGATAGATAAGCAGATTGTTACATAAAGTACCCAAGAAAACCCATTTTGTACCATTAATAATGATTCACTGATATTAGCAAGAAACATATAGACAATATAAATTCCCGGCCAAAACATTTCTGTAGTTGTCGTAATGCACACCAAGTATACAGATCGTAGGAAGCTAAACATAAATCCAAAAGCGGAAATAATTAATGCAAGAAATCCCAAATCTAACCACATTTCTAACCATCCATTGTGTGCATAAGGAACTTTCCAACCTACTGCATACCAAATATTTATAGCTTCGCTATTTTCTCCTAGCCAGAATGCACCATATCCATAGCCTAGCCAGGGACGTTTCCAAATTATGTCTAATACAGCTGCCCAGATTTCATCACGACCACTTAAGTTAGAACTTTTTCCAAAAGCTCCTAGTATCAGTTCCGGATCTGTTTTGATGATAATAAATAAGCTGCTAGATACTGTGATAATCAGGCATAAAATGGGAACTTTCCAGTCAATTCGCAAGCGCAATGCCCGAAATACAAAAAATACATTTAACAGATTGATTAGATTTAAAAGTGCTGAAGTTGATCTCGTCATTAACAAAATAAATACTGATAATGCCAATCCTAACCATAAACGCAGGCGTTTTTTCTTTTCACTAATAGCCAGGAAAAGAAATATAATTGAGCTTAACATCATCATCGGTCCACAGGAATTTTTATGAGGATAAATTCCTCGCCAAGCTCCTGCGTGTACACCACCCATAATTCCGTATTTTGGTAGAGCTACAATGAATAATAAACTGAGTAATATTGCTAAACCAAACGTCCAACCTAGTAACTGAATCTGCTGTTTTAAAGTATAACGGCTAGCTAAATAAACTCCAAATAATGTTGTTCCTATTAATGCAATGACGCGAGATATGGTAATATTTGGATCATAAGACCAAAAGACAGACATAACAGCTATAGCTATTAAAATTCCGATAAATTTATCTTTACTAATTAAATATATAACCTTCTTCCAGCGAGCAGTTATTAGCAGAAAACTAATGAAATAATTTAATAGATATAATATGCGAACTGGAATAGCATTAAAATCTCCTGTAGATGCTTCTCCTTCACTCACACCCCCTGCCAACAACACAACTAAAGGTCCGCCTGAGTAGTGGAGGAGCGATACAACTGCGAATACTTTTTCAGCGCATTCTAGACGTTTAATCATGGTTTTGCTGGGGATGTATACGGAGATTTTAAAAGCGGGGAATAGACTCGTTCTACTGTTTGTTCGGCAATATGCGACCAATTTAAGTCTTCCAGACAGCGAGTAAAAGTTGCATTCTGGATCTTCTTATATAATTGATGGTCTTTTAAAAGACAAATGATGGCATCAGCTAGAGCTTTAACATCGCGCGGTGGAACTAATAGCCCATCTTCTTGATGTCGAACTATCTCACTTAATCCCCCTATATCTGAAGCAACAACTGGCGTTCCCATGCCATAAGAAAGAGCAGCTACACCACTTTGAGAAGCTTCAATATATGGCAAAACTGTAATGGTAGAACGTTCAAATAAACTAATGACATCTTCATTAGGAATAAAATTATTAAAAATTTCATAGCGTTGTGGATCATAACCATCAGGAAAGTATTGATCCATATTTTCTCCTCGTCCAGCAATAATCAGCTTGACTTCTGGTATCTGTTGGGCAATTAATGGCATAGCTTCAAGCAAATATTTTAATCCTTTGTATGGCCAAATTCGCCCAAAAAATAGCAACGTATATGGTTCCTGATGTGTATTATTGCTTTGACTACGGCGTTTATACAAACTACCAAGTTCACCATGTGGCAGAACATTAATTTTATGATTAGGTATGCGAAATTTTTCATTCAACGTTTTTTTATGTATCTGAGTGTGAACAATCAGTTGTTGCGAACGGTAAAAAGCAATAGGTCGAGTGTAATCAGCCGCAAATACTTTCTGGTTATCACCTGGGTGGGAAAAAAGATCGTGAATAGTCGTAACTAAAGGTGGCATCTTGTTCAACAAAAGCGTTGATAAATACCAAATATCGTTAGTTTCTTGTACGTGCAGTACATCTGGGGCTACTTTTTTAATCAATCCCATCATTTCACCCATAGCTAGGATGTTGCTGGGATAGCGCATATCTGGTTTTTTAAATGTCAGTACGGGAATGCGCGAATCAAGGACATCTTTACAGGCTTTGGAACTTTTTTCTTGTTGAATTAGGGTTAAATCAACATAATTTACTAAACTATTAGCTAACTCAATAGTGTAATCTTCAAAGCAAAAATGCAACAGAGCAACTTTAATCGGCTTCATATTTTTACCTCTTAATTTTAGACATGGCGACAGATTCTGTTTTAAAGTAGGCAAAAGTGGTAAATCACTATTTTTTATGTCTACTTTGATTTTTTCCTTTTAAATGAGCAAGTGTAAATGCAGATTGATCACCCAAAATATAGTATTTAATTCTCCGGCTAATTATACCTGGAATGTTAAAAATAAGATGGACAAAAAAATATGGATTCTGTAATAATTGAATCAAAAATTGTAAGTATTGCTTTTTTTTGATTGGCTCAATAACACGATAATAAGCTAGATATTGTTGACAAATTGTAAGTTTTTTAAATAAAGCCTTAGCTAAATTAGGATTGCGATTAACTGTATCCTCTTTTGCCATAAATTCCCTAGTTTTATTGCAAGATAATTCTAGAGTTTTCTTGGGACTTGAATATATTAAAGAACCTGAACGAGATCGATAGAAATAATATGACTCTGGTAAAAAGATAAATTTTGCTCCATAGACTAAACACTGTAAATCCAACCAGAAGTCTTCATTTATGGTGAGTATTTCATCGTATTCAATACTATTGCGAATTAAAAAATCTCGGTTAAATATAGGCTTCGATAAACCAAGATGTAAACTCTGTTTCCCATATACGTCTGTTTCTACAAAATAGACTGGCTCAATTAGTTTTATTTGGTTAATAGACTCACCACTTTCACTAATTAATGTACCCCAAGGATAATCTTGTCCATCTTCTATGAAATATAAGTTATCAGCAACCATATCAGCGTTTTCTGAGTATGCTACTTGCAGAAGTTTTTCCAATCGCTCTGGTGCATACCAATCATCGGAATCAAGAACAGCAACCCATTTGCCTTCTGCTGCTCTGAGAGCGCGATTACGGGTAGCACTGATACCTAGATTTTTTTGATTAACTAATATCTTCAATCGCTGATCATTAAACTTTCTCACCATTTCTAATGTTTGATCACTGGAGGCATCATCAACCACAATTATTTCAATATTACTTAGAGTTTGATTCAAGGCAGAATCTATTGCTTTAGAAATATAATTCTCAGTATTATATGCCGGAATAATTACAGATACGTCAGGTTTCATGGTAAAAGTATTTAAGATATAGAGAACTTGAGAAAGTTTATCTCAATTCATAAACATTATAAAAATCTGAGGATATTCGTTATCATCACCTTCTGCTGAAAAATTTTTGCCATACAGCCCGAAAATCTCCAAAAGAAATAATCCCCAGTAAACAAACTAAAACACCATAAGAACTAACTGATATCAGCAAAGTGAATATAAAATTTAGATTAATTTTTTGGAGGATAAAAAATACAATTGACATGACACTGCTAATTAGGAATGGACGACCCATAATTCGCCATAAACGCAAAGAAAATAGACGAGTGTAAACAGCGTAGCTAAGTAATGAGCAGCCAACACAAGCCATGACTATCCCTATGAAAGCTGCACCAATTAATTTAAATTGGGAAATCAACACTACACCTGATAAACCTCCTATAACAGTTGTTAAAACTACTTCTAAGAGATTATATTTTTCAAAACCATTAGCTACTAATAAATAGCCAAAGGTGCGGAGAAAAGGTGATGCCAGTAGTGATAATACAGTAATTTTTAAAGGTAAAGTTGCCTGAAGAAATTTAGGATCGTTATATACAAATATTAATAAATCATCTCCAAAAAAAAGTATCCCTAGTATGAAGGGTAATGACATACAAAGTAAAATTTCTAGAACATTTTCTGTTTCTTCTCTTTGCTGTTCTTTGCCTACTGCTACTGATTTTGACATAGCTGGAAAAGCTGCGAGAGAAACACTATCAGAAACAATCACAAAGGGTTGCATTAATTGTCCAATCATGCCATATAGACCAACCAAAAACTCACTTCCTAAGAGGGAGATCAAAAGAATATCCATTTTAGCAGCAACTATCCCAGAGGCATTAATAGCAAAAAATGTGCGGACAGAATATAGAGATTTCAGCATAAAATCTTTATTAATCTGCCACACTGGTTTAATAGTGTGTACCAGGATAAACCATTGTATGAGCAGAATTAATATTTCGGAAATCACCATAATTCCAGCAATATGATTCACTGAATATTTAAGGTTTATGAGCCATATCATTACTGCTAAACGTAGGATGTAAATTGGTACGGTAGTGATGGCAATCAAATGCATATTTTCTTGCGCCTGGAAAATTGCTTCTGTAATATTGGAAAGCGCAAAGGGGATGACTGCTAATCCCATGATGTAGCAAACCATTGAGGTGTCAGGACTATAGGGGAGTACAAACACTACACAGACTAATAGCACATAGCCGATGATACTTAAAATCAACTGCAAAAAAATACCACTGATCAGATAAACTGCTGTTGTTTCGGATTCCCGTGCTAGTTCTCGCGTAAATAAGGTTTTTAATCCTTGCCCCATAAAAGTTACAAAGATATAGTAATAGCTGATTGCGAGTATGTATTGTCCTAACTCATAAGCTCCTAAATTACGGGCTATAACGGTGGTGAGGACAAAGCTAGAAATTCCTTGAGTTAACCTATTTACTAATAGTGATAGAGAATTTTTAAGTAGCTTTTGTTGTGTCATTATCTGTTTTTTAAGTATCTCTCCTTTAGTTTTATTTCTGAGCAATTAAAAAAATATTGTCCGCAAATAAATAAATTTTTCTTAACAATCTAGCTAAGGGACGACGAATTTTTTTACTAGGAATTAAAAACAGAATTTTTTCGATAATTAGCATCAAATTGAAGTAAAAAACACCAATTTTTGTTAGCTGTTCTTGTTTTGTAATTCCCAATTTTAATAGCAGTTTGTTAATGCCGAAAGGAATAGCACAAGATATATTTTTAAATCCAGCTACAGTTAACGGCTCAATGAATTCATGGTATGTATATTCTTTGAGGTGCATACCTTGAGAATCATCATATTTGAATACAAAGGAAACATCGTGAGGACCTGTATGGCAATGAGGTGTACTAAAAATGTAGCGTCCATTTTCATTCAGGATACTGTAAGCACGCTGAAAATGTGTTTGTACATCATCAGGATGGAAATGTTCAATTACTTGGTTTGATAAGACTACATCATAAGAATTAGTAGGTTCAAATTGCTCTAAATTTACGCCATCAGATATACCCCAGGATAAGTTAGATGATGACTTATTGATATGTTTTTCTCCGCGTTCCCTAGTGATTTCCGTTCCTTTACATTCAAATTCGCATTGAGCTAAATATGATATCATTTCTCCTTTTCCAGAACCAATTTCATAAATTGTCTTTGGTTTAGAACCTATGCTTTTTACCCAAGTTTTATATTTTTCGGCTGGAGTTTTGGTATCTCCTGGTATTTGGTTTAGCCATTTTAATTCGCTATACAGAAGGGTATAAGCTTGCTCAAATACTTCCCATCGACTCTCTGGAGTTGATTCCAAAAGGTCTTTTGTCAATTTTTTTTCTAAATCCCAGTGATGAAGTATCATTTCTTCGGTTATTTCTACATCAGTAGGGATGCGGTAGTTACGCTTGTAACGACTAACTAATTCAGATCCTCTCGGTTCCATTCCAAACTCCTTTTTTGGTGAATTTCAGTAAGGTTTTTAGCTATTGGTGTTGTAGTATAAATAGAAGCTTCATTTACTACGATTACTTCTAGGTTGTCATACAGATTCAATAGCTTTGGCTATGTATTTTTCCTGAAGGGGGACAATGATGACTATTAATTCCAGCTACATTTGATTCTATTCTTTCTGAGAAAATTTCTTTAAAGTTGCCAAATTTAATATGCACCTTTTTTATTGAAAACTACTGCTATTGTCCGAAATAAAATTTCAAAATCTAGCTTTAATGACCAATTTTCAATGTAGCGAATATCCAGATTTAATACTTGCTCAAAGTCCAAAATATCTGAGCGTCCTGAAACTTGCCAAAGACCTGTGACACCAGGTAAAACTTCTTGCCGAATGAAATGGCGTTCCGAAAAATGCTCTACATCTCTAGTAGGTAAGGGGCGAGGTCCAACTAAGCTCATTTCTCCTAGTAATACGTTAAACAGTTGCGGCAATTCATCTAAGCTGTAACGACGGAGAAACTTACCAATACGGGTGACACGAGGATCATCTTTGATTTTAAAGAGAATGCCATCTTTAGTTTCGTTTAAAGCTTCTAATTCTTTTTGCAGTTTTTCTGCATCAGTTCTCATAGTCCGGAACTTCCAGACTTTAAATACTTTAGTACTTAGTCCTACACGAGTTTGTTTGTAAAATACTGGACCTGGGGAATCTAGTTTGATAGCTATAGCGATCGCTAGATAAACAGGAAACGTAAATATGAGAAATACACTTGTAAAACAAAAGTCAAAACTGCGTTTGAGCCAAAAATCCTTACCTGTAATGACTGCAGAACGAAAGGTTAAACAAGTCATCCCTCCTATTTTCTTCATTTCCACATTTCTGTGAATTGGTTTTAAGTCCATCGGTAAAAGATGTACTGTTATCCCCGATGCTTGAAATAACCAACACAAAAACATTCTATTCTTGATAGCGTCCCAATCAATAAAAATTTCTGTTATGCCCAATTTAATGAGATGCTCTAGAGTCTCTTGACGATAATCCCTGTCTAATGCCCTAGCATTTGCAGTGCCAGAAATAACATAACCTTTTTCTTTTTTGACTAAGTTAATGACTGCTTCATGATTTTCAGAGTCAGAAATCACAAAAGCAAAATTACGCCCTAATACTTTCCGTCGGCGCAAATATTCAAGATTCCGGTCCACCAAAAATCTCCCAGCGCAGACGAAAATTATACTCATTAACCAAGCGAAGGTAAAAGCAGTGCGGGGAATATCCACAATGGGTAGATATAAAAAACCCAAAACTAATATCACAACATGGGTAAAGCTTAATGTTTTAATAATTCCCCAGTAGTCATAACGCTTTGTACCTGAGTTATACATACCCTGAAGAGCAAGTGCTGCTATTTGGAGCAAGACTAACCCCGGTATATAAAGACTGGGATTATCGGGATTATCCCACAGAGAATATACGAGTAAAGGATTATCTTGAGCTAAGATCCACGCCAGAGATAAAAGAATGCCGTCTACTACAAACAATGTCAGTAATCTGAGCCACCACAATCCTTTTTTTACCTTCATTTGTGAAGGTGCGCGTAAATCTAGAGGATATTTAGTTAATTTATTGCTTGTATTACTACTTGCAATGTTTTGACCTTTCATAAATAGTGATGCTTTCCTGTAGTTGGAAACCCTGAAAACTGATGTCAAAATAAGTACAAGCTATTCATCAAATTCTATATCACTTTAGTTGCTACAGAACTTTTCTAGTTTCTCTGCATAAACTTATTTCTATAAATTTATGCCTTTAGATAGATGGGCTAACTTGACGTTAACATCACTGTAATCCAGAAAATTTTAAAAAAGCTACGACTTATTTCCATATTTATAAAAACTTTATATATTTAGGTAGATTTATTAACCTAAACTTAAATTGACAAAATTATATATTCATGACACACAAAACTCAATTATTAAATGAATTTTCTGCTATATTGAGCCAATTACTGCTATGTAGACAGATTTTCAGGGAAAGTTGATCCGAAACCAAGGAAATAGTGACATCAGTATAATCTCTATTAAAAATAATAGTAATTATTATACGCAAATAATTAATGTTCTCTTTTAAATACTCTTAGGTGATGGAAGAGCGTTAAGTATGGAGCAAAAATTTATTGGTGAGTATTTCTTCCATCTCAATCAATTGTGCTGCTCAAAGTCACTCGTTCTTGATATAAAGTCGAGTTCAGGGAGCGACAATGATCTTGCTTTTGTAGTTGACTTTTGGATATACCACCATGAAATTTAGCGAAATTGTCAGTAAATTTGCTGAAAGTGCCACAGATAATAGTTTCAGCAGTAGCCAAAATCAAGACCCAGAAATTACAGGTTTAGCTGCTTTAGATGAAGCTGCACTTGGTGATCTTAGTTACGTAGAAGGGGCAAAATTTGCGTCTCTTGTCAGCCAGACAAAGGCGAGTGCTTTAATCTTGCCTCAAGACCAAAGATTACAGTCACAAGCACAAGAATGTGGTATTAGCTGGATAGCCACGCCAGATCCGCGTCTGTTGTTTGCTCAAGCGATCGCACTTTTTTATCAACCATACCGTCCCAGCCCAGAAATTCATTCCACGGCGGTAATTCATCCCACGGCAAAAGTTGGTAACGATGTTTACATTGGACCCCATGCGGTAATTCAGCAAGGTGTGGAAATTGGCAATGGTGCAATTATTCATCCCAATGTAGTAATTTATCCAGATGCCAAAATAGGCGATCGCACTACCTTACACGCGAACTGCACCATCCATGAACGTACCCGCATCGGTACCGATTGCGTAATTCACAGTGGGGCTGTAATCGGTGCAGAAGGCTTTGGTTTTGTGCCTACCCGCACTGGTTGGTTAAAAATGGAACAATCTGGCTACACTGTTCTAGAAGATCATGTAGAAGTTGGCTGTAACAGTGCTATTGACCGCCCAGCCGTAGGCGAAACCCGCGTAGGTAGTCATACAATTATTGATAACATGGTGCAAATAGGACATGGTTGCCAAATTGGTTTTGGTTGTGCGATCGCGGGTCAAGCTGGACTAGCTGGAGGCGTGAAAGTGGGGAAGCGCGTGATCTTAGCGGGACAATCAGGAGTTTCCAATCAAGTCAAAATTGGTGATGGTGCGATCGCATCAGCTCAAGCTGGAATCCATCATGATGTTGCACCAGGAGAAATTGTCTCCGGCGTGCCAGCAGTGCCTCACAAACTATATCTCAAAGCATCTGCTATTTATCATCGTCTCCCGGAAATGTATCAATCCTTCAGGCAATTACAACGCCAGTTAGGGAAAAAGTGAATCAGGATTGGGGAAGCTTGTACAGGCGGGTTTAGTAATATCGTGGGGCAAGGATGCCCGCCAATGATATCTGTAAACCTGCCCCTACTGGGGAAACCGGGACTGGGAGGAAGTCTTTTCCCAATCACCAATCACCAATGACTAATGACCAATAACTAATGACTAATCCCTAATTTTTCTAAGACTGGCTTGGTAGAAACAATGTGACGATCTAAACCAAGTTCTTTGGGGTTAACTCCTAAAGCCAAAGCAATCAACTGCGGTAAATGCAAGATTGGTAAACCTAGCCGTTTCTCAATCACCTTTTCTACTTCTGGCTGACGAGAATCTAAATTGAGATGACACAAAGGACAAGGAGTAACTATACAGTCAGCACCGTTAGCTAAGGCATCTTGAATGTGCATCCCAGCCATCTGGAAAGACTGGTTAGTGGCGTAGCTAGAAAGAGGCCAACCGCAACATTGGGTGCGTCCACGATAATAAATTGGTGTTGCGCCTACCGCCCGAAACATATTTTCCATGCCTTCGGGGTGGAAGGGGTCATCATAGGGCATATACTTTTGAGCGCGGAGGAGATAACAGCCATAAAAAGCTGCACATTTTAATCCCGTTAACTTACGAGTCACACGTTTGGTAATTTCCTCTAAACCATAATCTGTGAGCAGGGCATAGAGAATATGTTTCACTTCGCTACTACCACGATAAGGTGAACACCCTTCTTTTTGCAGCAAGCCATTTACTTGCTCGACGTAGCCAGGATTGTCCGTTTGACATTGTTTCAGGCTTTCGTTGACATGACCAATTACACCTTGACAAGTGCTGCAATGGGTAAGTAGGGGTAGATTTAATTCTTCTGCTAAAGCTATATTTCGGGCGTTGACAGTATCTTCTAATAATTGGGAATCTTCTTTAAATGTCCCTGAACCACAACAGGACGCTTTTTTAAGTTCAATTAGTTCAATGCCCAAAGCTTGAGTCAGGGCTTGAGTAGACTGGTAAAGTTCCCGGCAAGCTCCTTGAGCCACACAGCCGGGGTAATAGGCATATTTTAGAGTCGGAGTTTGCATAAAAGTATGTTTGGATAAAGACGTTTGCCCTGATAATAACCGTTTTAGCATTCCTGGAAAGGAACACTGGACAGAGGTTGTATATTCATTTGGGACAATCCCCAAAAAATTGGTAATATTTGCTAAATATAAGTATTTACAAGTTGATGCGAACTACTTGCAACAGCGCTAGGTGATCGCTTGGTGTTTCCTGGTATCCAAAGTCTTTTTGAGTAATTGAACTGTTATCTTAGGTACAGAGCCTAAGTGTGTCCTTTAGAGTTAAGTTTTTCTTCAGGAAAAGCCCTTGGTAGTATACGCGCGATCGCTCTTTCCGATAAGATGTATATGCTCAAAAACACATCGCCCATCAAGAGCGGATAATAAGAACTGGTCAAGGACGTTTATCGTATGAGTCAAGCAGACATTTTTACAAAGGTCAAGAAAATTGTTATCGATCAACTCAGTGTTGAAGAGGACAAAATTACACCAGAAGCTAATTTTGCTAATGATTTGGGGGCTGATTCCCTAGATACAGTTGAATTAGTGATGGCATTAGAAGAAGAATTTGATATCGAAATTCCCGATGAAGCCGCCGAAAAAATCACGACGGTTCAAGAAGCAGTGGATTACATCAACAATAAAGTTGCTGCATCCGCCTAAACAGGGATTGGGGATTGGGGATTGGGTACTGGGTATTAATTACTGGTAATAATGGAATATAGATAAAAATCTTCTTAATTAACTATTATCGGGATTCTGACCATACCTGCTTCCCAGTTCCCACTCCCTTTATTTGCAGCTTTGGAGCCAATTTTAACTAAGAAATGACAGACTATAAATGTAAACGCGTTGTTGTAACTGGTGTTGGCGCGATTACACCGATTGGTAATACACCAGATGAATACTGGGAAGGATTGTTAAGCGGACGCAATGGCATTGGCAACATCACACATTTTGATGCGTCTAGCCATGATTGTCGTATTGCTGGGGAAGTCAAAAACTTCGATCCCCTCGCTTACATGGATCGTAAAGAATCCAAGCGCATGGATCGGTTTGCCCAATTTGGGGTATCAGCTGCCAAACAAGCTGTTGCGGATGCCAAGTTAGTCATTAATGAACTAAATGCCGAACAGGTGGGAGTGATGATTGGCTCCGGCATTGGTGGACTGAAGGTGTTGGAAGATCAGCAAACAATCTACCTCAACCGTGGACCGGATCGCTGTAGTCCATTCATGATTCCGATGATGATCGCTAACATGGCGGCTGGATTAACAGCAATTCACATCGGTGCTAAAGGGCCTAATTCCTGTGCTGTGACAGCCTGCGCCGCAGGTTCCAATGCCATTGGGGATGCCTTCCGCCTGATTCAAAATGGTTATGCTCAGGCGATGATTTCCGGGGGCTGTGAGGCAGCAATCACACCTTTGGGTTTAGCTGGTTTTGCCGCAGCACGAGCGCTTTCCACTCGCAATGATGACCCGGCTCACGCTTGTCGTCCTTTCGACCGCGATCGCGATGGGTTTGTTATGGGAGAAGGTGGGGGCATTCTCGTACTAGAAGAGCTAGAACACGCTATCAGTCGTGGCGCTCGCATTTATGCGGAAATGGTGGGCTATGGAATGACCTGTGACGCTTACCACATGACTTCCCCAGTTCCTGGTGGTTCAGGTGCTGCTAGAGCCATCCAACTGGCGCTCAAAGATGGCGGTATCACTCCAGAAATGGTGAGCTACATTAATGCTCATGGTACTAGCACTCCAGCCAATGATTCCACGGAAACTGCGGCGATGAAAACAGCGTTGGGCGATCACGCCTATAAAATCGCTGTCAGTTCCACCAAATCGATGACAGGACATCTTTTGGGTGGTTCGGGAGGTATTGAAGCAGTCGCCACAGTTTTAGCGATCGCTCATGACCAAATTCCCCCCACGATCAATCTAGAAAATCCTGATCCAGAGTGTGATTTAGATTACGTAAGTCATACCAGCCGCGCTCAAAAAGTTGCGATCGCATTATCCAACTCCTTTGGGTTTGGTGGTCACAATGTCACACTAGCCTTTAAGAAGTACGCTTAAAATTCTCAAATCTGCCGTTTTTCGGTTCTCCTGAGATCATTTTGTGAAAAGGTATCACAAATATCGTTCATTGCTAAGTCAAACGTTCATCATGCCCTAATAATCGGACTGATAGATCACTAGAATCTCAGGAGATCCCGCTTGTCCATCAACAATGGGGAATGGGATGATAAAGATACTATGGGGAAATTTGAATCAGTGAATCAATTACCAAGTTGAATGAAGAAAACTGATAACCTTTAACTGTTAACTGTGCAGAACAACCCCAGTTAGAAAAGAAGCTCCAAGAGTGTTAACCCGTCGTTAAGAATAAGAGATTATGGCTGTTGCAACCCAATCCCTCGAAGAAATTTGTATTAACTCGATTCGCTTTTTGGCAGTTGATGCCGTAGAAAAAGCCAAATCAGGACATCCAGGACTGCCAATGGGCGCAGCACCTATGGCTTTTGTCCTCTGGGATCGCTTTATGCGGTTTAATCCCAAAAATCCCAAGTGGTTCAATCGCGATCGCTTTGTCTTGTCTGCCGGTCATGGTTCCATGTTATTGTACGCCCTGCTTTTTTTGACAGGTTACGATAGCGTCACCATAGAAGATATCAAGCAATTCCGTCAATGGGGGTCTAAGACCCCAGGACACCCAGAAAACTTTGAAACCCCCGGTGTAGAAGTTACAACTGGCCCCTTGGGACAAGGTATTGCTAATGCAGTTGGTTTAGCAATGGCAGAAGCCCATCTAGCTGCTAAATACAACAAACCAGATGCCAAAATTGTTGACCATTACACCTATGTAATTCTAGGTGATGGTTGTAATATGGAAGGCATTTCCGGTGAAGCGGCTTCCTTCGCAGGTCACTTGGGATTAGGCAAACTGATTGCTCTGTACGACGACAACCACATCTCCATCGATGGTTCTACAGATGTAGCATTCACCGAAGATGTTTCCAAGCGCTTTGAAGCTTATGGCTGGCACGTCCTGCACGTTGAAGATGGTAACACCGATTTAGATGCCATTGCCAAAGCAATTGAAGCAGCCAAAGCTGTCACCGACAAGCCAACCATGATTAAGGTAACAACCACCATTGGTTATGGTTCACCCAACAAGCAAAACACTGCTGGTATTCACGGTGCTGCTTTGGGTGCAGACGAAATTGCCTTGACTCGTAAACAACTCAACTGGGAACACGAGCCTTTCGTAGTTCCTCAAGATGCTCTCGACCACACACTCAAAGCAGTAGAACGTGGCGCAAGCTACGAAGCTGAGTGGAACAAGACATTTGCCGACTACAAAGCCAAATATCCCCAAGAAGCGGCGCAATTTGAACGTTACCTCAGTGCTAAACTGCCCGACGGTTGGGATAAGGTGCTACCTACCTACACCCCCGAAGACAAAGGACTCCCAACCCGCAAACACTCAGAAAACTGTCTCAATAAACTAGCAGCAGTTTTACCTGAGTTAATCGGTGGTTCTGCTGACTTAACTCATTCCAACTTAACTGAACTGAAGGGCAACGGCGACTTCAAAAAAGGAGAATACCAAAACCCCAACATCCACTTCGGTGTGCGGGAACACGGTATGGGCGCAATCTGTAATGGTATAGCGCTGCATGGTTCGGGATTAATTCCCTACGGTGCTACCTTCTTGATTTTCACAGATTATATGCGGGCTGCTATCCGCTTATCTGCTTTGTCCCAAGCTGGGTCAATTTGGGTAATGACTCACGACTCCATTGGACAAGGTGAAGATGGTCCTACCCACCAACCAATAGAAACTCTGGCATCTTTACGTGCTATTCCTAACCTGACTGTAATTCGTCCCGCAGACGGTAACGAATGCTCAGGCGCGTACAAAGTCGCAATTACCAAGTCCAAGGAAAACGCTCCTTCGCTGTTAGCCTTCACTCGTCAAAATGTCCCCAACTTGGCAGGTACTTCGGTTGAGAAGGTGGCTCAGGGTGGTTACACTGTGGTAGATTGCCAAGGTACTCCCGATATCATCTTGATTGGTACTGGTTCAGAGTTAAGCCTTTGTGTCACCGCAGGGGAGAAATTGACAGCCGAAGGTAAGAAAGTTCGTGTTGTCTCTATGCCTTCGAGTAATTTGTTTGACGCGCAAGATGCAGCTTATAGGGAGTCTGTTCTACCTAAAGCTGTTACCAAGCGTTTGTCTGTAGAAGCTGCTTCTAGTTTCGGCTGGCATAAGTATGTTGGTAGTGAAGGCGACACTGTTAGTATCGATACTTTTGGTGCTTCCGCTCCTGGTAATGTTTGTCTGGAGAAGTTTGGCTTTAGTGTTGATAATGTTTTAGCTAAGGCTAAGGCTTTGTTGGGTTAATTAGCAACGAAATATTCTCTTAAGTTTTTGTGGGGTAGGCTGAAAGGTCTACCCTTTTTTTTAACGCAGAGGTAACGCGCAGAGGAATTATAGCAGGGGGATGTAGGTGGACGAGTCAGCTTCTTTTTAGGTACTAATGGTTCAATAATTAACCACTCTTCATCTATTAAACTACTTAAATACATGAGTGATAGAAAGTACTATTATTTTAATAGTATACTAGATCCCAAATGGGTTCTATATTACGAGTAGCTAGAGAGGATCAAATTTTAAATATGGCTTTTGAGCAAATCGAAGCATTTTTAAAGAAAATGCAGTCTGAACCTGAACTTAAAAACGAGGTGCTCGCAGCACCAACCGCAGATGATGTTGCGCGAATAGCACTAAAGCTTGGTTTTGAATTTTCAGGTGATGAATTATTGAGAATGT
>DASQZD010000111.1:0-4620 GCA_035638855.1 Nodularia sp. (in: cyanobacteria)
TCTGCCACCTTTGGCAAACCTGACTACATCTGGTATTAAATATGGTTTTACGGGGAAACCATAGTCATCTTTGCTACGATAGCCACCATTGACCCCGTAGAGTGCGATCGCAATATAACCATGCGACAACAGGCATAAAGCCTTCTTCCCACCTTCGGTAAAGATAATTGGAATTTCTGGATGTTCTTCCAACCAATCCCAAAAATTCTCAAAAGGTGGCGGAACTTCTACCCCAAATTCTTTAGCAATTTGTCTCCTGATTTGACGACTTACTGGAGGCCGATACGCTCGTAAACCAACACCTTTAGGAGTTTCGTATTTCCTCTGTTTACCTTTTTTATTGTCAATCCTGGGCTTGCTCAGTTTCGACTGCCAATAGCTACCGTCTTCATTCTTGAACAAAGCAGCATAAATATTCTCTTGCGCTTGATGTCCAAATCTGGTATAACGCCAATTCAGAGCATCGTGGATCGGAGTCTCTATAACTTCCCCCGTATATGGGTCAAGCTCTAAGTCTGGAACAATTTCTATAGCTAAATTGTATGTTTCTATGTCAATCCCAGAACCATCAACAAATTCTGCGCGGATTTTCTCGGCGAACTTCTCAATGCTGGAATTAGAGCAATTTTGTAACTCGTGGGATGATTTGGCTATGCGGCTACTCATGCTACCACCTCCCAGCCACCAATAATTCCCAAATTGGGAATTCTTTTAAGCCCACAGAAAAGCGATCGTTTCAACTTTGGTGGTTTACACCTAAATTTCCACAACTTAAGCCAAGTCCCCTTCCAACAAGGGTTATGAACGTTTTCATCGTTGGCAATAAATTGTTCACCCATGAACAGCATCCAGGGAGAAAGGTTGTTCAGGGGTGAACTTTTTAGTTCTGATTTCACTTTTATTTTTTGACAGCGATCGCTGCCTAGCAAAAACAGAACACCAATAATAATTTCGGTGGGCGACGGCGATCGCACCAATTTCTCTATTTTTGCTAGGGTTATAGCAAGTCTCCCAAACCTCCCTAAAACCCTTAACCAGTAAAGTTTTTGAGGCTTTGGAAGGTTTAAAAAACCCCCTTTAAATTTCAAATTTACAATAGCTAAAAATTTCCTGCCCTGGCTGTTAGCCATTAAAATTCTCAATTTGGGAATGATTTTTAACTCCGATTCCAGTGATCGCCTCAATCTTTCTATTTTTAGTGAGGTAGCAGTAAACTCCCACAACCTACCTGAAAGTACTGCCCAGTAAGGCGTGTGAGGCTTTTCAGGGTTGCGGAGATTTGCAAAAACCCCATATTCTCGAGTTTGGGTTGATTTTTTAATTTTTTGATTCACAATCGGCTCCTCAGTAATAAATCCGGGAGCTGACTGCCCAAAACTAAGCCAAAATCATAATCTTAATTTTGCTAAACAATGATTTTTGGCTTATTATTTAGAAAGGACTTGGGCAGTTTCGGCTCCCAAAGCAGAGCGGCTGGACTTCCTTTGAAACTTTTAGATAACCTACGTCGCCAAACATCGGATAATCTATAAGCTTGTGAAACCAGTTACGCTCTGAGAAATTCAAGTAAATCGCTACAATAATATTTTCAGTTTTGTGATGTCTGCCTCCTGAGCATCATACGAGCTACATCCGATTATACTTGTGTAGAGCGACGAATTATTTGACCGCAGTGACAAATTATAAATTAAGTTCTTCATCTCTGTAAGCTTTACTGTCAGGGTATCTAATTTTTAGGATTTCTCATATTAAGTTGTAGAAATCCATTTAATAGGCGATGCAGAAGGATTTAGATTGATGACAAATGATTTGTCGTTATGGTCAAATAATTTGTGGCTCTACACTTGTTTTCCTGTTATTCATTTCGCTTTATTAGTTGTTCTAAAATTCTTTCTAACCTATCTACAGCAGCGTTAGTTGATGCTTGACTTGCCTCTAATCTGGCTTGATTTTCGTCTAGTCTGAGAACTACGCCGTCTAATACAGAATTTCTAGCTTTTGTTGTCTCGATAAAATCTGTAGTTGTATCAACAAAATTATCAATTTTTGTAGACAAGTTATCAAATTTCTCGTTCATAGATAGAACGGTTACAGCTAAACCATCAAGCTGTCTTTGGGTCAAGTCTTGGCGTTCAACAAGTCGGTCAAGCCTACTGTTGGCTGATTCAGCATATCTGGCTGTAGACACTAGAAGCTGTTTTACAGTTTCTAATTCATTTTCAACATTGTCTAGTCGTTGTGCGTTAGTCATTGTCCTGCCTCCAACATTTTGGCGATCGCTTCTTTATCAAAGCAGTCTAGATAGCTGACCAGTTCTCGAAATTGTTGGTATTTCTCCTCAGCGTAGCTATCTGGTATAAAACCTAGAACTTCACAGAATTTCAAATAGTCAGTGCGCCAATTAAAGTTATTGATAGCAGTAGTAAAATTTTCTGCTATTAAGAGTGCTTCTGGGGATATCTCTGGTTTATCAGTTTTGTAGGTTCCTCCTAGCGCTTCGGTCATGCTGCTCCTTTACCTTTACCAGTTGTAGATGACTTAGCTTCGTTTTCTGTTATCCAAGTTTTTACTAGCTCAAGCAAAACCTCGTTCATGCTTACACCTTTGAGAGCGCAGATGGACTTGAATCTAGCCCTCATCGATTCAGGTAGAAACATTTTGTAAGTTACTTGCTTTTCTTCAGTCACAACAGATTTACCACATTTACATACCTTTGATTATCCCTTTAAGGATAAATCAAGTCATTAGGGTAAATGGGTGTATTGCGCTATTAACGTGGTTAGGGTTATGCTAACACCATAAGCGCAATCGATCAACAACAAACCACTAATTAGCGTCCTACGAGTATTCCAAAGCTATACACAGACTGGATTTCAGCGATTGGATACTATGCAGCGCTGTTTACTCTATCGATATTTCGCTAATTACCAATTGATTTGTATTTATATCTGTACGAAGCGATGAAACCAAGACGGCGCAAGGATTCCACGAATTTAGATTTATTTATTGAGTTCCCGGCAACCAAGACACATTTAGCTGATTTATTGGGTGTCGCTCGTTCTACCCTTTGCACTTGGGAAAACATAGCGTTTTGGCGAATAGAGTCTTTCCGCAATGCCTACCCCAAAATACATGATGGAAGTCTTGATCGGGAGTCGCCCTTGTCCCCATATCAAGCATGGGTTTTGAGTCGTGTTGGTCGCCTCATGGCACAGCTAAGACGCGGCGAACGAGTAAAAGGATATATCTTAAAAAATCAGCAGGATTTCAACCGATACCGCTATCAGCAAGCATTCCAGCAAGTTCAAAAATTAGGGAAGGAAGCGTAAATCATGGCAACACGAAGAAAGGTTACAGCAACAGCAGACACAGTAAGCATTAATGATGCTTGTCTGAGGTATATGACCACAGAACAGAGTTTAAGACTGGCTTTAAGCAATATCCGCCCGGATGACTTCGACACTGTAAAGGCGATTTCAGAATTGGATTTAGAAGCGATCGCCCCATACTTCCAGCCAAAACAGACACAGTTACCAGAAACAGCCCAAAATATCGAAACTCCTATACAGCCTGAGCAAACCACAGAACACCAACAGAATGCCCTTTCCTTGCCTCAGCAGCAGCAACATTTAGCAGCTGCTACCCAATCCTCAATACCTAATACCCAACTAACGCTAATTGACCAATTAGCAAGGCAGGCATCAGAGGAAATCGCCGCCGTCGATGCGATCGCCCTTGTCAAAAACCAACTGATTTTAAATAACTTGGCTGTGAGAGATGCGGAATTAGCAGAGGGTATCAATCAGCACTGGCAACACCAAAAGCAGGGATATTTGGGAGCGATTAGAGACTTGGCTGGCTTGGTGCAAAAGTGTCCAGAGATTACAACAGACGCTACTGACTTACCCGCAGAAGTTGACCAAATCATTGCTGAATTAGCAAAAAAGCTAATCGCCTGAGAGCGGTTAATGTAGTGCTATTTCCCTTTGATCTAGCCAACTGGTTACTAGAGAAAATATTCAGACAGTAACAAACCAAACTAAGTACGAATTAAACCAGTAGTAAAAAAGGGATGTTGCCAGCATCCCCTAGCTGACACTTGTAAAATCCCGTTTCTGGGAATGTGTCTTTAATTACCCAGCAATTATCCCATATCCCTACTCATCTCAAAAAAGGTTTATGGATGACTTAAACAGCCAGATTCAGGATGCAAAGACGGATGAGAAAGAGCTAAATCAAGTCTTGAAAAAATATGACTTAGATGAGGAATTAGCACTTGAATTTAGCGAAATTGACAAGGCATTTAGGCAATTAGAAATTAAATACCAGTCTCTACTAAACACTAGAAAGTTTTTCAACAATGGCTAAGATTGACACCACAAAAGCAGCCGCCCAAGCTGTAGCTGAAAAGTTGGCAAGAGGTAAACAAAACTCGGCATCCAGCACTAATCCCATATCTGCTACTTCTGCCACTATTCCAATAGATAGCCGCATCCCTGGCTTACTAACTGTCACCCCTGACTTAGTACCGGGAATGATGCCACCATTCCAGCCTAATCAGTACCATATTTCAGATCCGCTAAACCCTCCTGAAACTCTCCCACAGGCAAGCCAAAGTCA
>DASQZD010000112.1:0-64613 GCA_035638855.1 Nodularia sp. (in: cyanobacteria)
ACAAAGCACTGAACCTTGATAATTGAACGGCAGTTGCTCTAATTGGGGAAACCCCAAGACCGCACTGCCTCATCTATGCGGTTCTACTGCATTATTCTAGTTTCCTCCTAGCAGTAGGTAAAAGATTTATAGGGGCTAGACGAATCAGCATTTTGAAACAATTTGTTTCAAACCAAACAGGACTTGCACTCATGCAAATAGGGTAGGGCATACCCGAATTAACGCTTGGGGAGAATCCCACCTCTGGTTTGGACGACGCAAGGACTCTAGGTTAAGTGGTTTCTTTGAACCAAGAATCCCCGTCGATTTATCGCGGGGAGTGTCAAATTCTTTTTCTATAGTTAGTAGTGACCTTTTAAAGCCACTACTAGGCAGTTGATCATTTGCCTTTTCCAGAAGATTTAGTAGCTTTAGCAGCTTTTTTAGCAGCTTTTTCGGCAGCTATTGCAGCTAACTTAGCTTGTTCCTTTTCTTCAGCAATTTTATCCAGGTAGTAATGATAATCTCCTAGATAGACACGGAATTCACCGTCGCGGATTTCGACGATTTTGTTAGCTACTTGCGAGATAAAATAGCGGTCGTGGGAAACTACAATGGCTGTGCCATCATAGTTCTGTAACGATTCTTCCAACATTTCTTTGGCTGGAATATCTAAGTGGTTTGTCGGCTCATCTAAAATCAGCAGATTGGCTGGACGTAACAACATTTTCGCCAATGCTAAACGAGCTTTTTCGCCTCCACTCAATGCACCTACTGGCTTAAATGCTGTCTCACCTGTGAACAAAAACCGTCCTAAAAGTCTGCGGACTTCTTCGTTTGTCCAGTCTGGGACTTCATCATGGATGGTTTCCATGACTGTTTTCGTTAAGTCCAAGGCTTCGGCTTGATTTTGCTCAAAGTAGCCGGGAAGCACATTATGATCGCCTAATTTTACAATGCCTTCTGTGGGCGGTTCGAGACCCATAATCACGCGTAAAAGCGTAGATTTTCCCGCACCGTTGGGACCGAGAAAGGCAATGCGATCGCCTCTTTCAATTAAGAGATTGCTGGCCAAGAATAAGATTTTATCATCATAGACATGAGTTAAATCTTTAATCTCTACTACTTCTCTGCCACTGCGGGGCGCTGGAGGAAAGCGGAAGTGGAGCGTTTTCATCCCCGCCACAGGTGCGTCAATGCGCTCGATTTTTTCTAGTTGTTTTTCCCGGCTTTTCGCCTGGGTGCTGCGAGTCGCACTGGCGCGAAATCGGTCTACAAATGTTTGCTGTTTCTCTAATTCTTTCTGCTGGCGTTCGTAGGCGCTTAGTTGTGCTAGTTGATTTTCAGCTTTTTGTTCTAAGTATGCTGAATAGTTACCCAAATAGCTAGCAGAAACACCACGTTCAGTTTCCACAATGTTGGTGCAGAGGCGGTCTAGGAATTCCCGGTCATGGGAAACTATCACCATTGGAGTATTCAGATTTTTGAGGTAATTCTCTAGCCACTCAATGGTTTCTAAATCTAAGTGGTTTGTCGGTTCGTCCAGTAGTAATAAGTCGGGTTTTTGCAGGAGTATTTTACCTAAACTCATCCGCATTTGCCAACCACCGGAGAAAGCACTGACGAGGCGATCGCCATCTTCGGAATCAAACCCCATTTCTGGTAAGATTTTCCCGATGCGTGCATCTAAATTATAGCCATCCAAAGCTTCAAACTGACGCTGTAAACGATCTAGTTTATCAATCAGTTTATCCAGTTCTTCTGGAGTAGCCGTTTCCATATCGCGCTGTACTTGCGCCAGCGACATTTGTACTTGGTTGGCTTCTTCAAAGACGATCCAAAATTCTTCTCTAACTGTGCGGCCTGGATCTACTTCAAACTCTTGGTTGAGGTACGCTATGTGCAAACTGGTGGGACGAATGATTTCGCCGGCGGTGGGTTCAATTTCCCCAGTGATAATTTTTAGCTGCGTGGATTTTCCCGCACCGTTGACACCGACTAAGCCAATGCGTTCGCCTGGTTTGACTTCCCAGTTGATATCTTTGAGAACTTCGCCTGTAGGATAAATTTTACTGATATGTTCTAGTCGCAGCATCAAGTTTCTCTCAGGTAGGGTATGGGTAGTTAAGGACGAATTACTAACACCGTCTCTAATATTAACAAAAATTAACTCCAGATTATGCTTTTTTGTAGTCTCTGAGGATGGGACGTTTTAACGCAGAGGGGCGCTAAGGTTAACGCAAAGGTACGCTGAGGTTTTATTAGTCGTTATCAGGTTTTTGTGTAGCCTGTCTGACATCTTCTATACTCAAATCTAAAGCCTCGGCTATTTGCTCTACAGTCAAACCAAATACTAATAAACGGGGTATTGAGTCTAATTTAGCTTTGCGTTCGCCTTCTTCCTCACCTTCCTGAAAGGCTTCCTGATAAAATCTGGTTTGCTTCAACTCGCTTAATCCAAACATGGCTTCTATCTCCTCCCTGCTCATTTGGGGTAATTTGTAGACTAAGATTGTCTCTATTAATTGTAGTAATTGCTGTTGTTGACGCTGTGAGTTAATTTCTTGTTTGGTTCTGTCGATCAATTCTCTAGCTTGTGCGATAGCGCAAGCGCTGACTTGTCAGTTCGCCTGATCTTCGTTAGCAATTATTAATTTAATAGTAGCAATGCCAATGGGTAGCGACGTATATTCACCTAATTCATCTAGATAAATCCTTCTAACTCGCTGACTAGTAAAGAACTCACAGTAATGTTTAATACTTCCTGTATCTATGCTCCTCGTTGGGTAGAGTACCCAGCACCCCAGTCATTTTGGGGTTGATTTTGTCGGAGATACAAACATACTTCCGCAAACAGTCGTGAATAAATTTCATCATCGGCTTGAAATTGCACTTCCACGAAATAAATTGGGTTTTCTACTGTTTGTATAGGTAGAAAAACACCATCAAGTCTAAAGGACGTTTGTTTAACTTCAACTGAGGAAAATTGATAGCTATTAGCTTCTTCAGGAGAATTACCAATCAGTTCAAAGAAGATACTAGGGAATTCTTGAAATAGGCGATAAAAGATGCTGTCTGTTTTCATAAGGATGGAATTTTTAACGCAGAGGGGCGCTAAGGTTAGAGAAAAAATTTAGGCATTGCTTAATTGGGATATTTTAAAATCGTAAATCCTTACCTTTGCGTCTTTGCGCCTCTGCGTGACACTCTCTTATATTTTAACTTGGTGTCCAAGGACCAATGACGCTTTGATCTTGTTTTTCTTTCTCGGCTAATTCTAAATTCAACGCCAGCAGTTTTTCTAAAATATCATCTTTGGTTTTAAAGTTATAGGCTTGGATTACCAATTTATCTAACTGTTCATGCAGTTTATAAAGTTGGCTGCTGGGTTCGTTAAATAATTTATTATATAGTGTGGTTATTCCCCACTGTTTAGACTCCATTTGCTGAGTACGATATTGATGGAGTTCTTCGGCTTTAGCGCGAATTTGTTGGACTAATTTAGCATCGGGTGTTTGGGGAAAAGGGAATGTTTCAAAGCAGGTATTGTGAGTGTAGCGAGTATCACCCTTTAAAGTTGAACTTTGAGCTTTCACCCAAACCCGATGTACATTAGATGTGATAATTCCTAAAATATAGAAGTCATCTGATGCCATAACTGTTGTCGAATCTCCTGGTAGCCATTTTTTCTCAGCAGGAATAAATATAAACCATTTAGAATGTCTGGGAACAACAAAGTAACAAGATAAATTTTTAATTGCTTTTCTCATTCCCGGACGCTTTTCACCATATTGCCACCAGTTAATTCTAGTTACTTCTCTTCTATTGTTTTCTCTTTCTATTTTAACGGTGTCTTGAATGTGTGAAAAAATAATTTCATAATTACTTGCTTCTTCTAGTGTCATATCATTAAAATCAATAATCCATCTACTAGGGTTTCCATGAGGATTTCTGGCTAAATCCTTAGCATCTAAAAATTGTTTTAATATATTTTTATTTTCATCATTTTTTTTGATATAACTATTAACTTCTTCTTCTAGTATTAAAAACCCTTTTCCAGTTGGTTGAACTCCTTTAAAAGCATAATTAGAGTTAGCTTGAATTATATTGGTTTGTGAAATATCTACTGTAGTTGTTAAAGAAGAATTAATTTGTTTAACTAATTCGTCATTTAAGTAATATTCATTAGGTTGTTCATAGCACCAATTAACTATACTTACATGAACTGCTGCTTCACCTGACCAAACCTGTGTTGTAACAGCTTCGTGAATATAACCATTATTTTGGGTAATATAATCTAAAGATGCCTTTCTTGCTAGTCCTTGACTAATGGAGTTAGTCGCAACTAAACCAACTCTACCTTTTTGAACAATATTTTCATGGGCTAATATAAACCAATATGTACAAAAATCTACTTTGTCTTTAACAGTTGAGAATTTATTAAAAACTTTTTCTATATATTCATCTCCTAATTCTAGTCTAACTTTATTACCGCCTAAAAATGGCGGATTACCAATAATAGCATTAGCCTTTGGCCATTCACTAAATAACGCATCCTGACAAACAATATTTTGATCCAAAGAATCCAAAGGTAAGGGAGGCTCAGTTAATTGTAAATTATCAATGGCAATCTTCCGCCCAATCATCAATGTTACCCGCGCCAATTCCACCGCAAAGGGATTCGTATCCATTCCATAAAATTGCAGAGGAGTCACCAAACCCATCAGCATTTGCTTATCTTTTGATTTTCGACGCAGTTGTAACTTCTCTAATAGCAAAGTTTCAATTCTTTTCAGTTCCTGATACGCTATATAAAGAAAATTACCAGAACCACAAGCCGGGTCAAGTACGCGATAACTTTGTAATTCTAATTGTAGTTGAGAGAGTTCTTTAATTGAGCCAGCTTCATCAATTCTATCTTCCCAATAACGGCTAATAGTCGGACGAACAATTTTCATAATGTCCGCTTCTGAGGTGTAATGAATACCCTTGGCGTGACGCTCTTTTTTATCTACCGTCCCTTCAAATAAATTCCCAAAAATAGCCGGACGTACCTTACTCCAATTCTCCTTAGCTGAGACATCCAAAAAATTTAATTCTTCCCTTGTCAACTCAATCGCCTGAATCTGGGAAAATAACCCGCCATTGAAATAATCTACACCTTGATAACGTCCAGACCGCGTTTTTCCTTGCAGATTCATTTCCCGAAATAAACCACCCAAAATATCATAGGAACTCGCCCCAGCCATGCAATCCTGAACACAGGAAATAAACATATCACGGGGTAAAAGTTGCCTATCTTCAGCAAACATCGCCAGCACGCATTGCAAAATAAAGCGTTGCGCTGTCAACTTCTCAATTCCCCGCTTCTCCAGTTCCAGCAGCAACTCACCCATACGACGCGCCGCCCGTTCTGTCACCTCCACCTGGTTATTATTAAAAACAGGAGTTTTGTGACCAGATTCCATAAACGCAAAGGCTCCCGCCCTTTCTGGCAGTTGCTCCAGGGATATTTTATCTACGGGTGTATCTAACTGAATATCAAAGTCAAAAATCCAAAACTCGTCAAAATTGCACAGCAAAACATAACGCGGACGGTCTGGTACTAACCGCGTCCAATAATCAAAAGCCTGAGAATAATGCTTACTCAAATCCTCTCCGCGCTTCTTCATCTCAATCAACACGCGGGGTTTCCATACCAAATCAGCAAAACCCGTTTTACCCGTCTTACTGCTCTTTTTTATCGCTTTCTCGTAACTCGCCCCAGCTTCCAGCGCTCCTTCATGCCCAAAAGCCCGAAAAAAGCGGTCTAAAAACGTTTGCGCTTCCTTCCTTTCCTGTCCCTTGATGTGCTGGTGACAAAAACTCACAAACTTATTCAGACTTTCAGGTGTCGCTGCTGCCATTTTGAATTGGGAATTGCCCTAAGTACCTTTAGCAATTTCCATGTTATAGATTAATCAAGGCCAATGGGAAAAAATATTTTAATTACGAATTACTCCCAGTCCTGGCGAGTATCACATAAAAAATTGTCTGCAATCAGATCATCAAATAAATAGAGACAACGCTCTGGAAAAGTTCGTAACGGTAAGGCTGCAAATTAACTAGCCTTCGCCTCATCCTCAGATGTTTCAGCCACAGCGGCCAATCTCTCTGCGGCGGCTTGAACAATCTGAGCCACTTGACTTAGAGGCATATGCTTAATTTGTCTGAGAATCAAACTTAAATCTGAAGCTTCTGGTATTGGCTCACCATTTAAGCAGATGAGTAACTCTTCTAGTGTATAGCCTGCTCTTGCGCCAATTTTCGCCAAATATTCGGTATCTGGCACGTTGACACCCTTTTCCCACAACTGAACAGCAGTAGCAGAAACTCCCAACACCTTGCCAAAGGATCGTTGACTGATTGAACCACGAGCTAGTTTGATGATTTCTACAAGTTTTTCTCTGCTTTCAATTTTCACGGATTATATAGCTACCCAACTCTATCTACAAAGTAAAGAGATAATAACATTTTCGTTTGGTCTTGACAAGCTTTATTGTTAGTGATAATTTAAAATAATTATAAGGTAGCAATTCGGATTTAAACCTGCAAATAATTACGCAACTCAGCTTTTGGGGTTTGCTGCCAATCAAATCAAGGGTGCATCATGTTCCGCAGTCCACGCAAGGTTAAAAAATATCGCCGTCCTGGTCGAAACCTCATAGCCTCTAATCACATTAAACCAGATCAATGGAACATTTCAGACGCGGAAGTTAAAGAAGCTCTGAAAGTTAAAGGTTGCGACGTTAAGCAAGTCAAAAAAATCCGTTATCTCAAGCATCAGGTCTGTATTTCCTATTGGGATGTAGAAGGTAACGTGTGCAGCAGCTTTTTTAGCTATCGGATTTTTGCGCGTTGGCAAACAGACGTGGAAAAATTAATTTATTACTGCCAAAGTCTCCAGGAATGGAAGAAGTTAAATTACATCCTCCAGTACGAGTTTGCATATTACGATTATCTGAATGAAATGTCAGACGCACTCAACACTGCTTTAGAAAACCGCCTCTCTGTATTGAAAGCTACAGAAATAGCTGCGGTTTTCTATTAGGTTTAATAGCCAAAATTAGTTAGAACTAGAAGTTGCTAACTCTGCTAGGCGTTCTTGCTGGTCTTGAGAGATACAAGATTGAATCACCGTTTCTAAATCGCCTTCTAAGACAGGATTGAGAGAATAATTCTGTCCTAGACGGTGGTCGGTAACGCGGTTATCTTTATAATTATAGGTACGAATTTTTTCTGATCGTGATCCTGTCCCGACTTGCGATCGCCTCATGGAAGTTACAGCTTCTTGTTGTTCGCTTAACTTAATTTCGTACAGTTTCGCCCGCAGGATTTGCATCGCCCGTTCTTTGTTCTGCAACTGGCTACGTTCTTCTGTACAGAAAATTCGGATACCAGTGGGTTTGTGGAACAAGTCAGCAGCAGTTTCGACTTTGTTGACGTTTTGTCCACCAGCGCCACCAGAACGAGCTGTACTCATTTCAATATCCTTGGGATCAATGTGAATTTCCACCTCGTCCACTTCTGGCATAATCGCTACTGTGGCTGTAGAGGTGTGAACTCGTCCCCCAGCTTCGGTTGCTGGTACACGCTGGACGCGATGTACTCCCGCTTCAAACTTCAGCTGGCTGTAAACGCTATCACCTTGAATTTCCAGGATTACTTCTTTAAAGCCGCCCATTTCTCCCAGTGACTCGCTCACCAGTTTGACTCTCCAATGCTGGAGTTCAGCATAGCGGGAGTACATCCGTAGTAAATCTCCAGCCCAAATACTCGCTTCATCGCCGCCAGTACCAGCGCGAATTTCCAACATGATGTTTTTATCATCATTGGGGTCGCGTGGTAACAGCAACACTTTCAAGCGAGCTTCTAAATGCTCTAGTTGTTCCTTTAATTCATTGACTTCCAAAGCTGCCATTTCGTGCAACTCTGGATCACCGTTAGACTCTTTGAGTACCTGACTGGCTCCTACCAATTCTTCAGTAGCAATTCTCCAAGTTTCGTAGGTATTTACTACCTCTTCTAAAGATGAACGAGACTTGGCGATTTTTTGATACTCATCAGGATTGCTAGCTGTATCAGGATCAGCCAAACGACGGGTTAATTCATTAAAGGTTTGTTCAACAGATTTAAGTTTATCGAGTAAGTATGATTCAGCCATGACGAATGCGATCGCTCCTTAAAAATAACAAATTGGCTCGCCCAAAAATGACAATCGACCCAGCAGTTGCAGGGTCGTCGTTAACAGCAGAGCCAAACCGCTACTTCTCTTGAGCTTCTTCTGTGGCTTGAGTGCTGCTCATACCGTATTTACGCAAGAAGCGTTCAACTCGACCTTCAGTGTCGATCAGCTTTTGAGTACCAGTATAAAAGGGGTGATTTCCAGACCAAACATCTACGTGTAATTCTGGCTTGGTAGAGCCAATGGTCATGACAACTTGACCGTTACAGTAAACTTTAGCTTCTGGATACCATTGGGGATGAATATCAGGTTTAGCCATGTTTTTTGTCGTTAACCTATGTCAATTATAACTTTTAGATGAAAATGGGAAATGAGGACAAGGGAATTTTAGACTTTGGATCAGACTACAATCTAAAATCCAAAATCCAAAATCCAAAATTGACTTAACGTTTGGAGTACTGAGGAGCTTTCCGGGCTTTGTGCAAACCATATTTTTTCCGTTCTTTAGCACGGGGGTCACGAGTCAGGTAGCCCTCGGTTTTCAAAGGTGGACGGTTATCGGGGTCTAGTTGACACAAGGCGCGAGCTACTCCTAAACGAATAGAATCAGCTTGTCCTGTCAAGCCGCCGCCTTCAGCTTTCACCAAAATGTCATATTCGTTTTCTAATCCGAGAGTTTCTAGAGGGTTTTTAATCACTCCCAGGTAGTTAGCGTTGAATTGAAAGTACAATTCTCCATCCTTACCATTGACAGTCAACTTACCTTCACCTGGAACCAATCTGACGCGTGCGACTGCGGACTTGCGACGACCAGTACCCCAGTACACGGCGCGACCGCTATTGCTATCTGCTACTACCATTAATTTTCTTCTCCAGGAATTGTATTAATTTTTAGTTCTTTGGGTTTTTGCGCTTCGTGGGGATGACTCGGCCCAGCGTAGACTTTGAGTTTGGTGAACAACTGCTTACCCAAACTATTTTTAGGAAGCATACCTTTGACGGCGTGTTCTAATATCCGTTCTGGTAGGCGCTGTTGCAGTTTCGCAAAAGTTTCTGTTTTCATTCCGCCGGGACGGCCTGAATGGCGACGATAAAGTTTTTGGCTGCTCTTTTTGCCTGTAACTGCTATTTTTTCGGCATTGATGACAATTACAAAGTCACCTGTGTCCATGTGGGGAGTAAATTCGGCTTTCTTTTTGCCTCTCAAAATCATGGCGATTTCGGTAGCCAAGCGGCCGAGGCGTTTATCTGTGGCATCTACTACGTACCACTCACGCTCAAGGGTTGCTTGAGGAGGAAGGTATGTTTTTGTTGTCATTAGAGTTTTGTTTTACAAGAGTGGTGTGGAATTGAGGTAAACGGTTTCTGTTTGGGAATATTCCAGGGAAATATCTGTAGGAAAGACCAATTTAGGCAGGGTTTCGTACCAAATCTCTGGGTAAAAAGGAAAATCTGGATAGCCTACTCTTAACAAACACAAACCCTGGGGAGGGGCAGCGTATTTGACTTGTTCGCGGCGTTCTTCTTGCCAGAGTTCGGTAAAGCTAGCAAGTGTCAGCTTACCGGAGCCTACTTGTGCCAGCATCCCTACTAACAGCCGTACCATGCCATACAAAAATCCATTTGCCTGAATTTCAATATGAAGAAATGGCCCACTACGATGACATTCTGCTGCTTGCACCTCTACCCAAGAATGCGATCGCTTGGAACCTGCACGGTGAAATGCCGCCAAATGATGCTTCCCCATCAAGGGTTGGAGGGCAGCTTGGATTAAGCATTCATCCAGGGGTGCATAATAATAATGCCAACTGAAGGGTCTAACGAACAAGTTCGGCCGATCTTCAGTGTATATCGTGTAGCGATATCGGCGATAGGCAGCACTAAAACGCGCGTGCCAACGATTATCTACAGCAGCTGAAGCCCTTATCAGTATATCTTGAGGCAGATAGCTATTCAGAATTGATGCCCACCTGTGAGGTGGGATTAATCCTGTGGCTTCAAAATGAGCTACTTGAGCAGCTGCATGAACTCCAGAATCGGTTCGCCCAGCACCATGTAGCGTGACATGATAACCAAGAACCGTAGCGATCGCTATTTCAATTTCTTCTTGAACTGTACGATGCTGCTTTTGTCTTTGCCAGCCGTGAAAATGAGTGCCGACGTATTGAATTACGAGGGCGACTCGATGAATTTCGGTAGGAATCGGTTGGCTTTCTAACATAGAGATTTTGTCTATTGGTATCTGTCTTTGTCATTAACTAATGACTTATGACCGATAACCAATGAACTAAACTAGCTCGATGATTGCCATTTTCGCCTGATCTCCCCGACGCGGAACGGTACGCATAATGCGGGTATAACCGCCTTGACGTTCGCCATACCGAGTTGGAGCTTGCTCAAATAAAGCATGAACTAGTTGCTTGTCGTAGATATAACCCAGAGCTTCCCGACGAGCCGATAAGGAGCCGTTTTTGGCTAGGGTAATCATTTTCTCAACTTCACTACGGACAACTTTAGCTCGGATTAAAGTTGTGGTAATTCGACCATGACGGATGATCTCTGTGGTCAACGCTCGCAAGAGGGCGCGACGTTGGTCAGCTGGTTTACTGAGTTTTTTGACTCGACAACGGTGACGCATAATAATGCACTATGAATGAGTAAAAGTTTGGACTTATGTGTGTTTAGTGCCTCTTTCTTGGGGCAGGGTAATACCTAAGCGACGCTGTAAGGCTTCAACTACCTCTTCTGCTGACTTCTGACCAAAGTTTTTAATTTCTAACAAGTCTTCTTGAGTGAAATCTAATAAGTCAGCCACAGAGTTAACTTGTGCGCGTTTCAGACAGTTATAAGCCCGTACAGAAAGTTGCAACTCTTCAATGGGAATTTGGGCGGTGGGGTCGTCTGGGACTTCAGCGCCTGTTTCTGTTGGTTCCAGTGAAATATCTTTCAATGGATTGAATAGCTCTACCAGAATACCAGCTGCTGATGATAGTGCTTCTTGGGGCGAAATACTGCCATTTGTCCAAACTTCTAACAGCAGTCTGTCTTTGGTAATTGAGCTTTCCCCACGGGCTTCTTCTACACTGTAGTTAACTTTCCGTACTGGCATAAATACAGAGTCGATTTGCAGAAAGTCCAAGGAAGTGGCTTCTTCACGTCCTCGCTCTACTGTGCGATATCCTTTGCCTTTCTCAATCCGAAATTCCATTTCCAGCTTGCCACCCTCAGCTAGGGTAGCTACATACTGGGTTTGGTCTATGACTTCTACTTCACTGGGTAAATCAAAATGAGCCACAGTGACTGTTGCTGGCCCGTTAACGAGTAATCTGCCAATTTGGGGTTGAGAAGAATAGCTTCTGAGGATTACTTCCTTCATTTTCATGAGGATTTCCAGCACGTCTTCCCGCACACCAGGAACTGTCGCAAACTCGTGGCTGACACCGGCAATTCTCACTGCTGTAACGGCTGTCCCCTCTAGATTCGACAGTAAAACCCGCCGCAGCGCGTTGCCAACTGTTGTTCCTTGACCACGCTCTAGAGGTTCCAGCACAAATTTACTGTAATGGCTCCGACTTTCCTCAGTATTAGACTCTACACATTCAATTTGAAACTGCGCCACGGATTAGCCTCCCTTCTTTAAGGTGCTGCTAGCAGGCAAATCAATTGCCTCCCCAATTTACTTTTTTTCCCTAGCTTTCGCTAGGTAGATTCAACTGCCAGTTTTTAATGGCAGTCTAATTTGATCACCCTATTCAGGGGAGATCATTATTTATTTTGGTTGTTCTGAAGTTTAGCAGCCCTCCCGACAGGAAGAGCTGACTTGCTTCTCGTTGCTCAAGCCATTAGAAACAGCTTTTAAACTCGGCGGCGCTTTGGTGGACGGCAACCATTGTGAGGAATGGGGGTAATGTCCCGAATCAAGGTAATTTCCAGTCCTGCTCCTTGGATTGCCCGAATCGCGGTTTCTCTACCTGCTCCGGGGCCACTTACCATGACTTCAATTTGGCGCATCCCTTGATCCATAGCCCGACGGGCTGCACTTTCAGCTGCGGTTTGTGCTGCAAAGGGAGTTCCCTTTTTTGCTCCCTTAAAACCGCTTGAACCAGCACTGGCCCAGGAAATAACGTCGCCATTTTGGTCGGTAATGGTGACAATGCTATTGTTGAAAGTAGACTGGATATAGGCCATCCCGTTGGGTACGTTGCGCTTCTGCTTTTTGCTCCCGCCTTTTTTAGTTGGTTGTCTTGCCATATTTGTTTAGTTAATCTAAGGTAAAACTTGCTTGGACGAGCAAGTGTTGAAAGTTTATTTGCCTGGAGCCTTCTTCTTACCAGCCACTGTCTGCCTTCTCCCTCGACGGGTTCTAGCATTAGTGCGAGTTCTTTGACCTCTAACTGGTAAGCCCATGCGGTGACGACGACCACGGTAGCAACCAATGTCAATCAAGCGCTTGATGCTCATGGCTTCTAAGCGCCGTAAGTCACCTTCAACTTGATAGTTGCTTTCGATTTCGCCCCGCAAGGCTGCTACGTCAGCATCACTTAAGTCTTTAACGCGGGTATCTGGGTTTACACCTGTAGAGGCTAAAATTTCCTGAGACCTTGTTAACCCAATTCCGTAGATATAAGTCAGACCAATTTCAACGCGCTTATCGCGTGGAAGGTCTACTCCGGAAATACGTGCCACAATTAATTTCTCCCTATTGTTATCGCAGTTACTATTACAAAGGCGTGATTACTGGCCTTTGTAGCCTTTAATGGTGATTAATCTGTGTTTTCACTCTTTCATGTGTGAGAGTGTTAGCCTTGGCGTTGTTTGTGTTTGGGATTCACGCAAATCACCATAACGCGACCGCGACGGCGGATCACGTTACATTTTTCACACATTTTCTTGACTGAGGCTCGAACTTTCATGCCTTTTTCAATTGACTCCAAATAGTAAATTATAGCATTTTTAGGGAAATTAATTCAGTTAAGTAACTGGGTAGAACCCAAAAACATGGTTTTATGGTAAGATTTTCGACATATAACTATTTTTTCCGCAGTCTATAGGTGATTCTACCTTTTGAGAGGTCGTAGGGAGTTAACTCAACTTTGACGCGATCGCCAGGTAAAATCTTGATGTAATTACGGCGAATCTTACCGGAAATGTGTGCCAAGACATTAAATCCATTGTCCAAGTCAACGCGAAACATCGCATTGGGCAAGGATTCAGTGACAGTGCCTTCCATTTCGATCAAATCTTGCTTAGACAATTTGTTTTTTCCTCAATGCAACAATCTCCTATTTATTCAGTTGCAGAACTTTATCTGCAACTGAACATATTTTGAAAAATATATCAACAATTTATTAATATATCTTAGCTAAAATTGGTCTGCACCTTGCCCTTGTGGAAGACAGACGCGATTGATCGCGTCTTTACTGGGGAGTGAATGGTGATTTTGACAAACCCTACTCAGTCTATGAAGTTACGATTTTTTGCAATTCGTGAGTGACTTTTGCTTGGGACTGATCGCCATTGACTGTCATCAGTTTATGGCGATCGCCATAATAATCAATCAATGGCGCAGTTTCAGCACGGTAAACGTCTAAACGATGACGAATTACCGCTTCGGTATCATCTTTTCGTCCTCTATCGAGTAAACGTGCTACCACAACATCATCTGGAGCATCAAGATTAACTACCCTTTCGCCACCCTGATTAATTTCTGCCAGCAATTTTTCAAGAAAAACTGCTTGTGTGACTTTGCGAGGAAAACCATCAAGAATCCAGCCAGATTTGACATCGGGTTGACTAAGGCGTTCCTGTACCAAGTCCTGCACTAACTGGTCGGGGACTAAATCGCCGCTATTTACATAACTTTGAGCCTTAATTCCCAAAGGAGTTTGCTCTTGCATAGCCTGCCTTAATATTTCCCCTGTAGAAATATGGGGAATCTTCAAGTTTTCAGCTAAAATTTGAGCTTGAGTTCCTTTACCAGATCCAGGTGGTCCCAAGAAAATTAATCGAGTCACTGTCACTATTGTTTCACCATTCCTTCATAACGCTGAGAGATAACGTAAGTTTGGACTTGTTTAGCCGTATCAATTGCCACACCCACCAGAATGAGCAAAGAAGTAGCACCCAAACCTCTAAAGGTTGGGACTCCTAAAGCACTTTCCACGGCCGTAGGGATAATAGCCACAAATCCCAAAAATATCGCACCTAAAAAAGTTAGTCGATTGATCACACGCTCAAGATACTCACTGGTAGCTTTTCCGGGACGAATACCGGGAATGCTAGACCCCATTTTCTTCAAGTTCTGCGCTACATCGACTGGGTTAACAATCAAGGAAGAATAGAAGTAACTGAAGAAGATAATGGAGACTAAGTAGACCAGAGCGTAAACCCAAGCCCCAGAACCCCCAGGACTGAGATAAGTATTGACAATGTTGGCTATTTCGGGATTTTTAGTGAAATTAGCGATTAACAGTGGCAGACTCAAAATGGCCGCCGCAAAAATAATTGGCATTACACCCCCGGCATTGAGCCGCAAAGGTAAATAACTACGTTGTTCTGCCAATACTCTCCGACCTACTTGGCGACGAGCCGAAATAATCGGGATGCGACGGATGCCTTCTTGAACGAAAACAATCCCCACAATTGTGGCTAGGAATACCAAGATCAGAACGATGACGCGACCAATAATTTCTCTCCCGCCGACTTGCACCAAGTCAATGGTATCGCCTAAAGCTTTAGGTAACGAAGCCACAATGTTGACAAAAATCAACAATGATGCACCATTACCAAGTCCCCGTTCTGTAATCAGTTCTGATGCCCACATGACAAACATCGAACCAGCCGTGAGAGCGATCGCTGTTTCCGCAACAAATGCTGTACCTGGATTCAGAGCAAATTGATTGAGGAAAATTGCCGAAAAAGCCACACTTTGAATAGTCGCCCATACTACAGTTACGTAGCGTGTGATTTGCGAAATTTTCCGCCGACCTTGCTCACCTTCATTTTTTTGTAAATTTTCTAAAGATGGAATTGCCGAAGTGAGTAATTGGATAATAATGGACGCATTAATAAAGGGTAAAATCCCCAAAGCGAAGATTCCCAAAGTGGAAAGTCCCCGTCCAGAAAATATATCCAATAAACCGAAGACGGCATTATTACCAGCTATTGCTTCAGCAAACCTTGCTCTATCAAGACCAGGTACTGGCAAAAATATACCAAGGCGAACCAAAATTAAAATACCGACGGTGACAAGCAGCCTACCTCTGAGGCCAGCTGCTTGCGCCATCTGCATAAAAGTTTCTTGAGCCGTAGGGGCTTTTTCTCGACTGATCATAGAATGCTACCTCTATAGTGAACCAGGCGCTGGCAGCGAGATGCAAAGTGCGCTTTTCCGGCTCACTTATAAAACTTCGCAACTACCACCAGCTGCTTCAATTTTGCTCCGAGCTTGTCCTGTGAAAGCTGCTGCTTGTACCTTTAGGGATACATTCAATTCGCCGTTGCCCAAAACTTTTAATGGACCCTTAGCAGCAGTTAAGATCCCTGCCTCTCTGAGGGAAGCCAAAGTTACTTCTGTATCAGCAGGAAGGGAAGCTAGTTTCTCTACATTAATCGTAGTGTAAACTTTCCGATTCACCACTGGAAAGCCCTTGAGCTTAGGTACTCGGCGGTACAATGGTTGTTGACCACCTTCAAAACCTGGTCTGGTACCACTACCAGAACGAGATTTTTGACCTCTCATCCCTAAACCAGCGCTAGCGCCTTGACCTGCGGAAATACCCCTAGCTACGCGGCGGCGGCGTTTCTTTGAACCTTTTTGGGGCTTAACATCGTTGAGTCTCATGATGTAATTAGTAATTGTTTACACGTTCACTATTGACTATTCACTGTTGAGTGATGACTGTTAACTGACAACCGTCAATCATTCTAAATGTAGAGTTTTTCAATAGGAATACCCCGGTCTTCAGCCACTTCCGAAAGAGTACGTAGTGTAGATAAGGCATTCACTGCGGCTCTAGCATTGTTGAGTGGATTGTTGGAACCAAGTTGCTTGGCCAAGATGTTACGAACTCCTGCCAATTCCAAAACAGTCCGAACAGCACCACCAGCGATTACCCCAGTACCAGGTGCAGCAGGACGCATCATCACCTTAGCACCGCCACCCACACCATCAATAGGATGAGGAATGGAGTTGGATTTAGTCATAGGGATATCAATTAGATGTTTTTTACCATCGGCTACGCCTTTTTTAACAGCACCGATGACATCTGAGGCTTTGCCTACTCCGACACCAACCTGACCACGTTCATTGCCGACGACAACAATCGCTCGGAAGCTAAGTTTTTTACCTCCCTTTACGACCTTGCTCACCCGGCGGATTTGGATGACTCGCTCTTGCCAGGTAGTTTCTTCTTTTTTTGTGCGGTTCGCTTTACGACGACCAGTTGCCATAATCAAATGCTCTCTATTAGTCAGTTGTCTTTTGTCCTTTGTCATTTGTCTTTTGTCCTTAGCCAATGACTAATGACCAATGACTAATGACTAATGACTTTAGAAATCTAAACCAGCTTCGCGGGCTGCATCAGCGAGGGCTTTGACACGACCATGATATAAGTTGCCACCGCGATCAAAGACTACTTGGGTAATACCTTTTTCTAACAATCGCACTGCTATCAACTTGCCTACTTGCGCTGATGCGTCACAAGTAGCACCTGTGGCTGAGTTAGATTTCAACTCTGGTTCCAGCGTCGAGGCTGCTACTAATGTGTGATGCTGAGTATCGTCAATTACTTGAGCGTAAATATGTTCGTTGGAACGAAACACGGCTAAACGCGGACGTTCTGCGGAGCCTTGAACTTTACCACGAACGCGCCGATGGCGACGCTGTTTTGATTCTCTACGAGTAAGTTTCATTTTTACTTCTTACCACTCTTACCAGTCTTACCAGCCTTGCGTCTGACCACTTCACCGGCATAACGAATCCCTTTCCCTTTGTATGGTTCTGGGGGACGAACGGCGCGGATCTTCGCTGCTGTGTTACCTACTATTTCTTTGTCGTAACCACTGACGACGATGTTTGTGTTAGTTTCTACAACAAACTCAACTCCGTCTGGTGGCACAATATGCACTTGATGGCTATAACCAATATTCAAAACTAAGTTACGTCCTTGAAGTTGGGCGCGATAACCTACACCTTGAATTTCCAGGCGACGCTTAAAGCCTTGGGAAACTCCCTCGACCATGTTAGCGACCAAGGTACGGCTTAAACCGTGCATTTGCCGAGAGACACGGGTCTCATCACGACGGGTGACATTTAATATTTCCCCTTCTTGGGAGACAATTACATTGGCAGACAAAGTACGAGAAAGTTGCCCTTTAGGGCCTTTCACCAAAACTTTGGGGCCATCAATTGTCACTTCCACTTTAGCGGGAATAGTAATTGGTTGTTTACCAATACGAGACATGATTTTTTGTCCTTTATCTTGAGTCCTGAGCGCTAAGGACTAACTAATGACTACCAAACATAGCAAAGTACTTCACCACCCAAGCTCTGACGACGTGCTTCACGGTCAGTCATGATGCCACTGGATGTAGAAATAATGGCAATGCCGATACCACCTAGTACCCTTGGTAATTCTTTTCTAGTGGAGTAAACGCGCAAACCTGGTTTACTCACTCGCTTCAAGGCGGTGATTAAAGGTTGACGATTTTTACCCTTGTATTTCAGGGAAATCACGAGATTCCTCTGAATGCCTTCTTCTGCTTCCGCAATTTCAGCAACAAAACCTTCTTCTTGTAGTACTTTAGCAATACTACGAGTCATTTTTGTGGCTGGCACTTGTGTCGTTTGATGTCTTGCCAGGTTGGCATTGCGGATGCGCGTCAGCATATCTGCAACTGTATCGTTAGCCGCCATCGTTCCCTCTTTAGATGAACTTATTGATCGCGAAAGGGCATTCCCATTTCTTTTAGTAAGGCGCGACCCTCTTCGTCGCTTTTCGCTGTTGTGATGATGGAAATATCCATACCACGGATTTGATCGATACTGTCGTACTCGACTTCTGGAAAAATTAGCTGTTCTCTAACACCCAGGGTGTAGTTACCTCGCCCGTCAAAACTTTTAGGACTAATGCCCCGAAAGTCTCTAATTCTGGGTAATGATAAGCTAATTAATCTGTCAAGAAAAGCATACATTCTTTCGCCTCTGAGGGTGACCATAATGCCAACAGGCATCCCCTCACGAATTTTAAAGCCAGCGATCGCCTTTTTCGCCCGCGTCACTACTGGTTTTTGACCAGTGATTACCGCAATTTCATTTAAAGACGCTTCTAGCGACTTAGCATTTTGAGCCGCTTCGCCTAAACCTCGGTTAATCGTAATCTTAATCACCTTTGGTACTTGATGTACATTGGTGTATTGAAACTGATTAGTCAGTTTAGGGACGATTGTTTCTTGGTATAAGTTTTTGAGTCTTGTTGTCGGCATACTTTCTTGTCCTTATCCCTGGGCTTGGTCAGGGAAACTTTTTTAAGGTCTAATTCTCTAGTTATTGAGAATTTCACCTGTTTTCTTCAGCATTCTCACTTTTTTACCTTCTGCGGTGAAGGTGTAGCAAACACGACTGGTGACGTTCTGCTTGCTGGAGTAGAGCATCACGTTGGAACTATGGATGGGAAATTCCTGGGTGACGATCTTACCTGATTCCCCTTCTTGCTGGGGTTTGACGTGCTTAGTCTTCATGTTGACACCTTTGATAATGACTTTGCTCAGTTGGGGTAGTGCTTGGACTATTTCCCCAACTTTGCCTTTGTCTTTACCTGCAATTACTTGCACGGTATCGCCAGTTTTGACGTGCATTTTATAGAATACTTTCGGCTTTTCCTTGCGGTTCGCCATTACAGTACCTCCGGAGCCAGAGAAACAATTTTAGTGAAGCTCTTTTCACGTAATTCGCGGGCAACTGGGCCAAAAACCCGTGTACCTCTGGGATTACCATCTTTGTTGATGATCACGGCAGCGTTATCGTCAAAGCGAATGGTCATACCACTATCACGGCGGATGCTATGACGGGTGCGGACAATCACTGCTTCGATCACATCTGACTTTTTCACGGCCATGTTAGGAATGGCATCTTTGACAACGGCAATAATTCTGTCGCCGATGAAACCATAACGTCTGTTGCCACCGCCTAATACACGGATGCACATAATTTTTTTGGCACCGCTATTATCTGCGACATTCAGGTAAGTCTGGGTTTGAATCACAATTAATCTCCCTTTTGTCCTGATTTATTAGTGTAACAAGGGTTACATTGTGGCTTTAGTATTCAAGATGTCTTTGACTTGCCAGCGTTTGGTTTTACTCAAAGGTCTAGTTTCTTGAATCCGCACGCGATCGCCCACTTTGCATTGATTCTCTTCGTCATGGACTTTATAACGACGAGTTTTAACCATGATTTTGCCGTACTTGGGGTGAGGAGAGCGATTTTCTATAGCAACTACTACAGTTTTTTGCATTTTGTCGCTCACTACCAAGCCGACTCGTTCTTTGATTGCCATAATCTCCTATTGTTGTTCTTTAGCTGGTTGAGCAAGCTGGCTGTGTTTACGTTCAGTCTCGACAGTCAACAACTGGGATAGGCGATGTCGGGCGTGTCGGAACTGGTGAGGCTTTTCTAGTTGTCTTGTAGCTTTTTGCAAGCGCAACTGAAACAGTTGTTTTTTAACAGCGAGAATTTCCTCAACCAGCTGCTCGTCGCTGAATTCTCTAGCTTCTGAAATCTTGGGAAGAGGCATAACCTACTCCTGCTCCTTTGGTTGAGAACGCACAATAAACTTAGTTTTAATCGGCAGCTTATTTGAAGCCAAACGCATCGCTTCACGAGCGATTTCTTCAGTAACACCAGCGATTTCAAACATAATGCGTCCTGGCTTGACTACGGCTACCCAATATTCTGGATTACCTTTACCAGAACCCATCCGGGTTTCAGCTGCGCGCATGGTTATAGGTTTGTCTGGGAAAATCCGAATCCAGATTTGTCCACCCCGGCGGATATAACGGGTCATGGCCCGACGGGAGGCCTCAATTTGCCGTGCAGTAATCCAAGATGGTTCTTGAGCTTGGAGAGCAAAATCACCAAAATCGATGTTGCAGCCACGGTTGGCTAGGCCTTGCATCCGTCCGCGCTGTTGTTTGCGGAATTTAGTTCTTCTAGGACTTAACATGACTAGATACTAGGGATTAGGTACTGGGGATGAGGGATCGGGGATTGGGTATCAGGGATCAGGAAACCTTTTCCCCATTCCCCAGTCCCAATTTATCCTTCATTAGAACGGTCTTCAAATTGCTGACGACGGCGTTGTTGTTGACGACGACGAGGTTCACGTTCGCGATCGCGTGTACTGGGTGGGGCTGGAGTTTCTTCCTGTCCAGGGATAATTTCTCCCTTGAACACCCATACTTTGATGCCCAAAATCCCGTAAATTGTTTTGGCTGTGCAGTAAGCGTAGTCAATATCAGCCCGTAAGGTATGTAAAGGTACTCTACCTTCACGAGTCCACTCTGTCCGGGCAATTTCTGCACCGTTGAGCCGACCACTGACTTGAATTTTAATGCCTTGAACTCCAGCACGTTGAGCGCGCTGAATGGCTTGCCGTACTACCCGCCGAAACGAAACACGTCTTTCCAACTGTTGAGCGATGTATTCGCCAATCAGAGAAGCATCAGCATCAACTTTTTGGACTTCGACTACGTTAATGCGAATTTGCCGATTGCCACCCAGCACTTCTTGTAGTCCAATCCGCAGTGATTCAATACCTTGTCCACCACGACCGACAACTACACCAGGTCTAGCTGTGCGGACTTCTAAGTCAATTTGGTCGGCTTTGCGCTCAATTCTGACTTCGGAAATTCCGGCGTTGTTTTGAGCCAGTTTACCCAGCTTTTTTTCTATGTACTGACGTAGTTTGTAGTCTTCTTGTAAAAGTTCTGGATAGCGCTCAGGAATTGCAAACCAACGGGATTGATGCTCACGTGTAATACCCAGGCGAAAACCAACTGGATGAATCTTCTGTCCCACAAATGCTTCCTCTAAAATTTCTAACTTTACGCAATTTTTCGGGTTTGATAATTATTCAGCAGTAGCATCAGCTACAGCCACAGTGATGTGACACGTTGGCTTGCGAATTTGGTAAGCTCGCCCTTGCGCTCTGGGTTGAAACCGTTTTAGCACTGGACCTTGATTGGCATAAGCCTGAGTAATTACCAGATTTGTCCGGTCTAAACCAGCATTATGCTCGGCATTAGCGGCTGCACTTCTGAGAAGCTTCAATACTGGTTCACAGGCTCGATAGGGCATGAATTCCAATATAATTAGTGCTTCTCGGTAAGAACGCCCCCTAATTTGGTCGAGGACACGACGCACTTTGTAGGGAGAGATGCGGATATAACGAGCGATCGCCTTAACTTCAGTAGTATCAATAGCCATAATTTTCTCCTTTAGTCATTAGTCACTGATTACTAGTCTTTAGCTGATGACTAATGACTAATAACTATCTCCCTGCTTTTTTATCACTCTTCCCATGACCTCTGTAGGTACGTGTGGGGGCGAACTCTCCCAACTTGTGTCCTACCATTTGCTCGTTCACAAAAACCGGAACGTGTTGACGACCGTTATGAACAGCGATGGTGTGACCTATCATTAAGGGCAAAATTGTTGAAGCTCTCGACCAAGTTTTGATAACTTGCTTTTCGTTTTTAGCGTTGAGCTTTTCAATCTTGGTGAGCAAGTGATCGGCCACAAAAGGCCCTTTTTTTAGAGAACGACCCATAATTCAATTTTGGATTTTGGATTTGAGATTTTGAATTGAAAATTTGAGAATTTCGGATTTTAATTAGGTGTCTGATCAAGTTTCACAAATTCTGGAGACTCGCAAGTTAACCGCATCTAAAATCCAAAATTTAAAATCTAAAATTCTATGACTGACGACCACCACGTCCACGTTTAGAAGACTTGCGACGGCGACGTACGATCAATCTGCTGCTGGCTTTCTTGGGTTTGCGTGTCTTCGCACCCAAAGTAGGTTTACCCCAAGGTGTTACTGGGCCTGGTCTACCAATAGGCGCTCTACCCTCACCACCACCATGTGGGTGATCCACGGGGTTCATGACACTACCTCTAACCTTCGGACGGCGACCCTTCCAACGATTACGTCCGGCTTTACCAGCACTCAAGTTTCTCGCGTCGGTATTGCCTACTTGTCCGATGGTGGCGTAGCATTCGCGCCGAATCATCCGAACTTCTCCTGAAGGTAATTTCAGTGTGACATACTGACCTTCTTTGGCGACAACTTGAGCGTTTGCACCAGCAGCCCGGACAATTTGTCCGCCTTTACCAGGTGTTAGTTCTACGTTGTGTACGCTTGTACCCAAGGGAATATTCAACAGTGGCAAAGCATTGCCATCTTCAAAAGGAGAATCAGGCCCCGCGATAATTGTTGCACCCACTGCCAACTTGTTGGGGTGAAGAATGTAACGCTTTTCGCCATCTTGATATAAAACAAGAGCAATCCGCGCATTCCGGTTTGGATCGTATTCAATGGCTATGACTTGGGCGGGAATATTACGTTTATCCCGTTTAAAGTCAATGATCCGGTACATTTGTTTGTGTCCGCCACCCCGACGACGGCTAGTGATGCGCCCTTGGTTGTTACGACCTTTGGGGCGATGCACGTATTCTGTTAAAGATTTTTCCGGCTTGGATTTGGTAATTTCGGCAAAGTCGGAAACAGTAACTTGGCGTGTACTAGGGGTATAAGGACGATAAGAACGAGTACCCATTTTGCTTTATACCTCTGGGAATAGAACTTGTCTAATTTTCTCTTCGTCCCCAGGGGCTACAGTGACGATAGCTCGCTTGTATTGGGGCTTGTAACCAACAAATTTACCAACACGACGCTGTTTGCGTGGTGGCATCATTGTATTAATTTTGACGATTTTGACCTCAAATAGGCCTTCAATTGCCGCTTTTATTTGTGGCTTGGTGGCTTTTGGAGCCACTTCAAAAGTATATTTATTTTGCTCCATCAGGATGGTCGCCTTTTCAGTCACTATGGGGCGACGCACTAAGTCGGCAAGGTTGCGGGGGTCAAACTTAGGCACTATAGACCTCCTGAATTTTAGCTAAAGCTGATGCTGTGATCACAATTTTGTCAGCGTGCAGCAAATCATAAACATTTAGCTGGTCGGCTGCAATTAACTTTAAATTTTGAATATTGCGGGCTGACAGATAAACGTTATCTTCAGATGAAATTGCAGGCATAATTAACAATGCCTTATTTTCTGGTGCTGCTCCCCAACGAGCTAGTGCTGAAACTAACTCTTTGGTCTTGGGGCGAGATAACTCGTTACTAAAGTCTTGTACTACAATCAAATCGTCGGCACGACTTACTAGTGCAGTTCGCAGTGCTAAACGTCGTTCTTTGCGGTTTAATTTTTGGTTATAGTCTCTGGGTTTTGGCCCAAATATTACACCACCACCACGCCACAGTGGTGAACGAATAGACCCTGCACGAGCGCGACCTGTGCCTTTTTGCCGCCAAGGTTTACGACCACCACCTCTGACTTCGGAACGAGTTTTTGTACTTGCAGTTCCTTGGCGAGAGTTGGTCATTTGTCTGACCAAGGCTCTATGCACAATATGAGATGCTGTTGATTCTTTAGCAACTCTTAACTCAAAGGTCGTCTCGCCGACTTGTTCTCCTTGCCAATTTTTTATTACGCTTTCAACCATTTTTATGTCCTTTTGTGTCTTTTGCCTTTTGTCCTTAGCTAATAACTAACGACTAATGACTACTTACCAACTTTCTTTGCAGGCAGAATATTCACTAAGGACCCCGGTTTACCAGGAATGGCTCCTTTAATTAGCAATAAGTTGCGTTCGAGGTCTACTCGTACCACTCTCAACTTGCGAATTGTCACGCGGGTTCCACCCAAACGCCCTGCCATCCGTTTACCCGGATAAACACGACCTGGGGTTGTACCTGCACCAATGGAACCCGGCGCTCTATGGTTTTTTGAACCATGTGACATGGGACCACGGCTGAAGTTGTTGCGCTTCTGGTTACCCGCAAAACCACGACCAATACTGGTACCGACTACATCGACAATTTGACCTTCGCTAAAAATATCTGCTTTCAGTTCTTGACCTAAAGCATAATCACTAGGGCTGTCTGTGTGATATTCGTTTAAATGACGCAAAGCTGGTGCAGATGATTTTGCCAAGTGACCCAGCAGAGGTCTATTCAGCGCCTTGGGTTTAACTTCGCCATAACCGAGTTGAATGGCGCTATAACCGTCGGTCTGTTTTGTTTTAATTTGTGTAACAGTGCATGGACCTGCTTGAACTACGGTGACAGGAATGGATACTCCTGCTTCGTCAAAGACTTGGGTCATGCCCAGTTTGGTGCCGAGAATACCTACAGACACAGTAACTGGTTCTCCTTATATACTTGCTGGTGTTGGAATCGGACTCTTATGGACACTTTTACATTTGTATCGGTGCCGATTGAGGTTGGACGAACCTTTATTTGGGACGCTGCTCGAACGTAAATTCGCAGCACCTTATACTACACCATATATTTCATGACACAACTTCTTGTGTCTTTTCTGTTTGGTGAATTTGTTTACTTTCACTCACTTGGTCACCAGAACAGCCACAAGCTTTTTCCCATTCAGAAAAAATAACTTTTGGAATTAAGGCAATGCTTTCTAGCTTTGCGCTTTGTGCAGTAATGCTTTCGTCCAAGCAATTACTTAGGCACTTTCTGGAGGCAGTGCTGTTGGTGGCTTTCTCGCCATAACTTGCTTCTGCCGTGCTGTAGTGGGACTTAAGCGGTTTTTTACCACTCAGTATCCTTTAACTAAGGGTGGTGCAATGGGATGAATCCAACATTGCTGCTCAGTTTTTACTTCACTCAACACATTTTTTTAAACTTAAACGATAGTTTAAGATTTTGCCTGGTTTCTCAACCTTAAGGGAGTGAATGTAGTTTAGAGTCGTTGATTGGCTTTCTTTATTCAGCCATTAACTCTGAGTTAACCTGAGAGCTTTTCTAGTTTACCAGTCTCTGACAACTTTGAGCCAAGTTTATTATTGGCTGGGGATGTTACACATCCGAAAACTCACAGAGCAATGATAACTTAGTTTTTACTTTTACAGGTAACAATCTAATATCATAAATCATCTATTGAGATTTGTCTATAAATCTTTAAAATAGTTTTTGATGAAAAATGATGATATGGGCTTTCTGGCCTCAATACTTTAACCTAATCTGGGTTGAGGGTGAATAATAGAGATATCTAAGTGGGATAGGACGAAAATTTATGGCATTGATTACCACTGGCAACGCTTTCATCCGGGATCTGGAGAAATTTGGTTCCCTTGGTGTTTATGTACCTCTGGAAGGAGGTTTTGAAGGTCGATATCGCCGCCGATTACGGGCTACTGGCTATGCCAATCTTCATATTACTGCTAGGGGACTGGGCGACGTAGCTGCCTATCTCACAGGAGTTCATGGTGTGAGACCTCCTCACCTGGGTAAAAAAACCACTAGTAGTGGTGCGGCGGTGGGTTATGTGTATTACATACCACCGATTGTTACCTATAATCTGGAACAGCTACCACCAAAGTCAAAGGGTTTGGTGTTGTGGATTATTGAAGGGCAGATTCTGGCGGATCAGGAGGTTGAGTTTTTAACAACTTTACCTAGCTTGGAACCGAGAGTAAAAGTAGTAGTTGAGAGAGGAGGCGATCGCGCTTTCCGTTGGCAACCTCTCAAAGATACATACTCTGCCAGCTATCTAGCTGTGTAATGATTTAGCTGGGCGATCGCTACTTCTCAAATTTACTGAGGTGCGATCGCCCCAATTACAGACAACTACAATTAAGAATCGGCATACTGTAAAAGGGAGAACAGTTTAGACCACTCCCTACTTTCTCAGGCGTGAAGGTGAACAGAGCAAAATGAGACGTAAATCTACTGGTAGATCAGCTACTACTTCTAAATCTTCGGCTTCACAACCATCTTTGTTCAACATTTCCACTATCGCCATTTTGGCAGGGGTGTTGGTGTTGGGTATTGGTATTGGGATTGCCTTTAGCTCCACAACCACTTTAACGCCATCAAATGTGGCTTCTCGTGAATTCATTGACAATAGAGCGCCAAACCCAGAGATTTGCGTGCAGAATGGAGCTAGTGCAATGGTGATGGACGCGAGACTATTCGTGACTCTCAACCCGTTTAATGTTTATGTGGCTCAACCAAGTATGCGTCCTGGGTGCGTTCTCCGGCAAAATAACTGGGCAATTTTAGAACAGCGCAACCTTGTGACATCTAGCCAAGTTCGAGAATGTAAGAATCGCTTGAACACTTTTGGCTTTACAGGTACTTTGGAAAGTGAAAACCCTGATATCAGATGTATTTACCAGAATCAGGCGGCTCAAAACTTCTTTACATCTCAACCAGGAGCCGTTACACAACCTCAAGAAACCGATAGATTTTAGTTGAATTGTGGAATGAGTGCAAATTTAATAGTTGGGTTTGGGAAGAGGTTGACCAAACTCAATCACCTCTATGTTTGACACTTCGGGTTGATAGTTGGGGATTGTTGGAACTGAAAACCCAGGACTTGTGGGAGAGGGAATGCTATTAAAATTACTGGGTTGCTGGGGAAAACTAGGTGGAGGAAGAATAGAACCAGGTAATGGAGACGAGTTGCTAGGATTGAGGGGAGGTACAGTTACAAAGGGTTGCTGTGAGTTAGGAGTTGTTAGAGGTAAGCTACTGGGTAACTGGAGATAATTACTTGGGGCTTGGTTGGGTAAAGACTGAAAATTTCCCAGTTGTGTAGGGGGAGTATAACTACTAATCGTAGGACTTAAGACCCAGCGCGTCGGGTTTTGTCGGGAAGCAAGTTGCAGCTGTACTTGGTTAGAATCTACAAAACTTCCGGCTGTCAAATCCAGAACAATTCTAGTTACAGTATCATTTAATTGGGAAACACGAATTCTCTGAATTGCGCCCAGATAATTTTGTGTAGTGGTAACGTTACCTAACTTAGTATTTGGCAAATCCACAACCAGGCGAGGCGGTTCAGCTAAGTAGAAATAGTTGGGAGTTGTGCTGGCTGAAAGGTTGATTTCTAGTTTTACAGCTTCTGGGTAAAAGCGCCAATTATCTAATCTAGCGACTGGTGCGGCGACACTACTACCAGCTTGTAGGGCAATTACTGCATACAAGCCCAACAAATGATGGCGACTTTGCCAAGATTGTCTAATGGTTAGTCCTTTGTACATTAATTTTTATTCCTTTGATTAATATAGTACATTACGTGAGGTTCAATAATTTTGTGATGACTGAGAGTTTGAACTTAAAAATCTGCACACTTATCTACATACTCCCAAGGTTGAGTAACAATTTTTAAGTTTCTTAAAGGATATTTTGCTCGTTTAATTGAGTCAAAATTGGTGTCCACAGCAGTAAAAGTTGCATTGATGTTTGGCTCTATTTCATTTATGATCAATCATGGAAGTTATTTATGTCCAGGTAAAATGAGTCACGAACTTTGCATATCTGCAAAAATAATTTACCTAGTTCTCTATGCCTTTAATCTTCATACTCAATACGTTATTGTTTACCGTTTAACTCAAGCTAAAAAAGTTCAATAATGCAGACATATGACATTATATAAATCTGCGTTCATTTGTAGCATTTTTTGGTCAAATATCTGACTGGGTTTATTATCTCGTCAGTTCGTTGAAAAAGCAAAAATAATTAATTTATATTAATTAAAGTTTAATTATTTTTATTTTTTATAGTCATACCAATTCTGGATGATAGTTTGCGTGGGGTAGCCCGGAACGTATAGCTAAAGCGTAGCCTCTCCTTAAGAAAGGAAGGAGGGAATTAGGCGCAGTTTCACAAAGAAATGGTATCAGTAAAAGGCGAGGTAACTGGAAAACTTATAACCACTGTCCCCCTCGGAAACGCCAACGGGGAAAGATAATTCGCATTAGGCTTTGCGAGGCTATAAAAACTGCTAACCAAACAAGGCTATAGTGTAGTAAAAAAGTTCTTAAGGGTAGTTCTATTTTTGGTATTGGTATTGGTAAAAAGCCAAAAAGTTTTACCCCACAGAAGATAAAGGCTAATTCCCAAATACCAGCACCAAGTTGATAAGCACCCGGCCAGTCTCTATCCCAACGGGATTTTTGCAGATAATCATAAACTACATCCCAAATGAAGCCAAAGATGGCGACATAGCCAAGTATCCAGAAATAAACCGAGTTTGCACCGGGGCCAATTAAACCCATTGCAAAAGGTAATGATACTAATACGCCTACAGTTATAAGTAATAGTAATCGGGTTTGCCAACGCCCAAATAAAGTTGGTGTCATAATTGAGTATGATACGCTGCTAGTGGTTGCCAATTAATCACATCTTCTAACAAGGTTTGATACCCTAGCGTATTGGGGTGAAGACCATCTGCACTTAAGCGTTGCAAGCGCCAAAATTCATCACGCGCCATCCATTTGTCGAAAATATCTAAATAAGGAATTTGCCGTTTTGTGCAAGCAAGTTTAGTCACTTCTTTATAGCGGTACTGGTCTGTGTGATTATAATAAAAGCAATCTAGAAAGGGCATTTTGGCTTCATCCACGGGAACCATCCCCACAAACAAGACGGGACAGAGTTGCTGTGCTTGTTCTAGTAAAGCAGTAAGTTGTGATTCAAATAGGGCAAAATCTGTATTATTTCGGCCGTTGGGGCGTGTTAATCTTGCGGAATCATTTACACCTACGGAGAGGATAATCATGTCGGGAAGACGATTTCGTAATTCACCCCGATGGCGAAATTCTACTTCTAGCCTTTGTGCTACTTGCTGGGTGCGATCGCCTCTAACTCCCAAATTATATAATACATGACCAGAACTATCGGGTAACATCCACCATCGCCGTAGTTGCTCAACCCAACCACCTTTTTCTGGGTCGCCAAAGCCATAAACTAAGCTATCTCCCAGTGCAATAATCTTCAAAGGCTGACATTGCTTGGGTGGTACTACCAGATGCTTTGAGGAAGAAAGCTCGAATGTTTGCATTTTAAAGGCTATATTTTATATCTTTACAAGATTCTACACATTTCTACACCATTAAAGGGTATCTTGTTTGTCCGATTTATATCACGCACCAGGCGCTGAGCAGAGAATAGGAGTTAAGGAATTATGGTGACTGATTAAAAACCCACTTTAACCACTGTGCAGAAGAACTTACCATATTTAAGCGGTGAAGTCCGGGCGCACGGGAGGAGGCTAGTCCATCAACGGCGACTAATGCGGAATATTGCAAGCCCAGGAAACTATCAACGGCTGCATAAGGGCCACCCAAGGTAATTGCCCCAGATGCATATATCTGTCCTTTGCCATTCCGCATTTCTGGTATTTCAAAGTTATTGGTGACAACTAAGCGCCCTAGATAATTTAGGGGTAGGTTGTAATGTTTGACAATATCTTCAAGTAAGGGGCTTGCTTCTACTTTGGCATCGAGTCCGGTAGCATCAATAATAAAGTCTGCTGCCAGTTTCATTTCTCCGAACCCTTTTTCCTGGATATGGGTAATAGTACGATTTTGATTATCCCGTTCCACTGCTTTTACTTCACCAAAGGTGATTTGATACCAGCCTTCACTTAACCCTTGGTTAGTCATTTGCTGCCAGTCGTGGCGGTCGACGGTGGTAGTACCTCCCCAGTCGGCTAGTAAGCGCTGGCGTTCGTCAGGATTAGCTTTTTCGAGCATGACGCGGAGTTCTCCGCCCCAACAAGCTTTGGGCCAGTTAAAAGGTTGAAATTCGTAATGATTTTTAACTTGTCGCTGGGCTTTTTGAAATTTGTTGCCTTGGGGTTTAGGCGATCGCATCAAATGCAAAACTGTAATATGACGATTGTGCTTTCTCGCCTCATAAATTCTTTGGATAATCCGCGAAGCCACAATTCCCCTTCCGCGAATCAACACAGTCCCACCCTGTTGTTCTAGTTGCTGATAAACATAGTCGTGTGCTTCATAAGCATTGACAACAGACTTAAAATCTTGATATTTTTCTCTATAAGCTTGCAAATCTGGGAGAAATTGAATTGCCGGATACCCAGTTGCTAAATGTAAATAACGACTAACTATAAAAGCATAATTTCCCGGACTGCGAGAATAGGCTATACAATATCTGCCATCATCAGTTTTGCGAATAGCCCTAACGCGCCCATAACGATAAATTTGATTCCAGCCAATGCGCTTAACTTCCCGGTCTATGGAATCGAAGACATTACCCGCACGAGGTGTATAAGTTTCCGCAAAGGTGGGTTCAGCAAAAACTTGCCATAAATATTTGAATGCTGAATTGACCTTACCTTGAGTCACGTCACGCCCAGCTTCCCGCAAAGCATAACTAGGCCAACCCCAAATATTATCAGGACAAGAATCAGAATTAGATCGCAATCTTTCATGTAAGGGAATTTGCGAGTTCAGACAAAGGCGCTTGTAACGCGCATAAGGTTCTGCCTCTAATCCCAAAGCTACGATTTTGTCAGCCCGGACACCACTAATTCGCAGCCAATCAACCCAGACAAAACTACCTAATCCCGCCCCAACTGCCAGATAATCGCATTCATCCACTGGCAAACCTGTGGCGTGAAGTGCTTGTAATCTTACCAATTCAGCCTGAAAAGCGAGCGGCGGAAAATTACTTCCCAAGGGTATTGGTGGGGCTGGTGGCAAGCCTGGGTCTGGGATATTGGTATGGGGGTTAAACTGTATTATTGACGGCGGGCTGGTAGCTTGGCTGGTGGCGTTGAGACCAAACATCACCGTGATCATGTAGGGGCCAATTTGCAATGTATCACCATTAGCTAGAACACCACGATTTTGTCGTTGACCGTTGACAAATACACCGTTAATGCTGCCTTGGTCAATTACTACTAGCTGGTTTTGTTCCCAGTCAATGAGGGCATGATAACGAGAAATTTCATGACTGTTAAGCAGCATTCTAGCTACACGCTGTCCTTGAAGTTCAGCAGGTAAACGAACGAATTCACGACCAAAAGCAATTGGCGCACTCAAAGTTGGTTCTCGCCGTTCCCCCGTCGCTGGATCTTCCCAATTTAATTGAATTTGTGGATTAGTCATTGGTCACTAGTTATTAGTTACTTCCCGCACTTCCCTAATGATTGGGTGCTACTAATACACTTACTGATGCTGCTAAAGATGTACCACACCAAGGACAACCAATGTGCAGATTTTCCGCAGGGGAAACTTTATAACATTTGGGACACTCTAAGCCATAAAACTTTTGTGTTGGTGCTGAGGGTGTGGGTGGATGGTGATGATGCCTCTGTTCTACTGATGGTGGTGGTGTCAAAATTGTTGCTGGAATGTTGTTAATAGCAACAGCAGTAACTTGAAGTTTGGCTTGACCCAAATAAATAATACTGCCCTGATTTAATGGCATTTCACCGTGAATTAATGTCTGTCCATCGATGATTGGGGGATTAGGCGATCGCAAATTTCTGATATAAAAGCATTGCTGCTGATTGTGAAAAAATATTTCTACGTGTAAACCGGATACAGTCGGGTGACTCAAAATAATGTCACATCGCATGGGATCGCGACCAATGCGGACGGTGTTAGGATTTTTACTAGGCTGTTGTTCGTAAATGTTCTGAACTCTATCTTGTCCGGTATCATGCCACTGTAAAGTTAGTGCGTTCATCTTTCTAACTTAAATAATTCTTATTTAGTTACTTCAACTTCTCTCTGTGCGATTCCTAACACGATTCAGGAAAAGCAAGCAAGTCTTTAGCACAAACTTCAACAATCACTTTATCTGGCTGATGCCAATTTATCAGCAATGCGTGTCGTTTCGGGTAAACGATATTTTGGTGTACACCTTAATACATAGTCAATGGCTGTATTTAAACTGATGCGATGACCGATGGAGACATATAGAGGTTTTACTCCTGTACGCGTTCTTAAAACTACTCCAATTGTTTCACTTTTATGTATTAATGGTTGCCAGCTACCTTTAGTGTCTGGCAATTGCTCATGCTTACCAACTAACAATGATTTTGCTACACCAATTGTCGGCATATCCAAGATAACCCCTAGATGACTAGCTATGCCCAATCTGCGGGGATGGGCGATTCCTTGACCATCACACAAAATAATGTCTGGTGTAATTTGAATCTTTTCTAGTGCGTCAAGTACGGCTGGTATTTCCCGAAATGAGAGAAAACCGGGAATGTAGGGAAATGATGTCGGACGGTGCGCTAATGACGTTTCTACGACTTGCAAATCAGGAAAACTCAGCACTGCAACTGCTGCACGGCTAATAGTACCATTAGACTCAAAACCCATATCCACACCAGCCACGTATTGAACGGGTTGTTTGAGTTGATCTGACCGAATTACCTGATATCGTAACCTTTCTTGGATAGCGATCGCTTCTTCCACTGTCACAGGCCAAGGATGATGTTGAGAAATTTTCATATTAAAAGTGTGCTTTTCCGAAATGTTGATTAGTCACGGTGTATCTAAGATTTAGATGAATTTTAAAATTTCTTTAGCCCTTTAGAAAATTCAACTTATTTGTGGCTCACTAATTAGCAACCATCACTGTTTATTCTTGGAGAAAACCATGCGTAGTGTTAGTAGTAATCTTGATAACAGATTTCAGTATGGGTTTTATATTGCTGGAGGAATATTTATTTTATTTTTGGCATTTACGCTTCGTCCCTTTGCCATTATAAATGCTGGTGAACGCGGAGTGGTCATGAAGTTTGGCAAAGTTCAGGATAAAGTTTTAGACGAAGGTCTACATCCGATTATGCCAATAGTAACATCAGTTAAAAGGCTCAATGTTCGCGTTCAGCAAAATACTTTTAAATCTGCCGCAGCTTCCAAAGACCTCCAAACAATCACGACAGAACTGGCTGTAAACTGGCATCTTGACCCACTAAAGGTAAATAAAATTTTTCAACAAGTGGGAGATGAGCAACTAATTATTGATGGCATTATTACCCCGGCGGTATCTGAAGTGCTGAAAGCAGCTACTGCTAAAAAACCAGCGGAAGAAGTCATTACTAAAAGAACAGAATTAAAGGAAGAAATTGATAATCATCTCAAAAATCGTTTAGTATCTTACGGTATTATCATCGATGATGTTTCTTTAGTAAATTTCTCCTTTTCTCCAGAGTTTAGTAAAGCAATTGAATCAAAACAAATCGCCGAACAAGAAGCTAAACAGGCCGGATTTATTGCTCTGAAAGCGACTCAAGAAGCCCAAGCAGATATCAACCGCGCTAAAGGCCAAGCCGAAGCACAAAGATTACAACGGTTAACTTTAACGCCAGATTTGTTACAAAAGCAAGCCATAGAAAAATGGGATGGTCGTTTTCCCACAGTGATGAGTGGTAACGGTGCGTTGCCTTTAATTAACATTAATCCTAGTAGTTTAGCAAGTGAAAATAAGCAAAAATGATTTTTAGCGATCGCCTCCATCAACTAAAGCACGATAAGATTATCTGCATCAGGCTTTTCTAGGCAAAATTCAGTTATTGGAGAGGCGATGGCGCTGTGCGCCCGCCGGAGGCGATCGCCATATTATTGGATAAAAAACCGTGATATAATGATAGATCATGACCGCTTATTTAAAGAATTAATATCTAACTTCTTTTTAGAATTCATTGAGTTATTTTTCCCTGAACTCAGAGAATCTATAGAACCAGAATCAGTAAAATTTCTAGATAAAGAAGTATTTACTGATGTCACAGAAGGTAAACAATACGAAACTGATTTAGTCGCGCAAGTCCAATTGGCTCACAAATCAGCTTATTTTTTGATTCACATTGAAAACGAATCCAGCGCCAGAGCCAACTTTAATCGGCGAATGTTTCGTTACTTTGCACGGTTACACGAAAAATTTAACTTACCAATTTACCCCATAGTCATTTTTTCATACGACCGCCCCAAGAAAGCAGCAGTAAATCAATACCAAGTAGGATTCCCTGACTTTCAGGTATTAGAGTTTAATTATCGGGTAATTCAGTTAAATCAATATAACTGGCGAGATTTTTTAAGTCGTCCAAATCCAGTAGCATCAGCATTGATGGCTAAAATGAACATAGCACCATCAGACCGACCAAAAGTCAAAGCTGAATGTTTACGGTTGTTGGTAACATTAAAATTAAACCCAGCTAAAATGCAGTTAATTTCTGGGTTTATTGATACGTATTTAAGTTTAAATCAGCAGGAAGAAACAGTATTTAAGTCAGAATTGGGGTTATTAGAGCCACAAGAACAGGAGGAAGTTATGCAAATTGTTACTAGTTGGATGAGACAAGGTATTGAGCAAGGAGCAGAACGAGAAAAAGACCTAATTATTAGGTTAATCAAACGCAAGTTGGGAGAAATTGACCGGGAATTAGAAAGTCGCATTAGGTCTTATGACTTGGATATTGTGGAAAGTTTAGGTGAGGAGTTATGGGATTTTTCCACCGTTGAGGATTTACGCAATTGGTTGGATAATACCCAAAATCAAGTTAGTAAAGGCGAGATTTTTTAAATCGTCTAAATCCAGTAACATTAGCATTGATGGCTAAAATCTATATAGCGACCTCAGACAAACTAAAAGCCAAAGCAGAATGTTTAAAGTTTTTGATAACATTCTGCTAATATCTGTGAAGATAGTACATTCTTCCGGACTTGGACTTAAATTTATTTGCAATTTCAATAATTTTGTAAATCTGCTGTAGAAATTTGATCAGCAGCAACCAGTTTATTGATATTTGGTTTTCTGAATCTAGGCTCTATAGTATGCGGATTTACTTGAAAATATTTAGCGGATTGGGTCATCCCAAAACTTAGTAAAATATCATTGCCTAAATTTTTAAATGTTGTGGGTTGTTCTAATTTTATATCTAAAGATTTGATGATTTCTAAGGCGACAGCTTTAGCTAATAAAGGAGGAACAGAATTTCCTAGTTGTCGAAATCCATGCCATTTTGTGACATGGAACCTAAACCAATCTGGATAAGAATGTAAACGCGCTGCTTCACGGACAGTAATACATCTGGGTATGAAGGGATGTATAGGTCTAGGGGAAGTAAAAGCGCCTCGATTACTAGGAGTTCCGGCTCTGAGAGTATTACAAATTCCTTCAGGATCGAGTTTATGGAAACGGCTAATTTTTTCCGTTTTACCATAAGGTGTAGCTGCAAACCTGGTGATAGATTCTAAATTATGCTTTGTTCTTAAACTCGATGTAAGTATTCTAGAGTCATACTGACGTTGATATGAATAATCATTATTTGTAGAACCAAGCCCACGAAGTAGCCGACTATAATCACTGGGCTTACCAAAATCTGTAACTACCCAATCACGTTGATATAATTCGCTATATTTTTCTATTTCGGGTAAGTCTTGAAGTGCATCCCCAACCGTAGGACTTAAGGTCAGTTCTGAAGCAAGTGCAGATTTATTTTGTTTAGCAGCTTGAGTAATTGGGGCTGGGTAATTTGGTAATTCTAAGTCATTACGGCAACCCAAAATAAATAATCTTTCCCGATTTTGTGGGACTCCAAAATGAGCAGCATTTAAAATTTGATATTTTTGTCTGACTTTGTAACCATTGCTGGCAAATTCATTGATGATTTCTGCAATAAATTCTTGATGTTTTCCAGCCGTCATTCCTTTGACGTTTTCAATCACAAAAAATTTTGGCTGTAGTTCTAATACTAATCTAATATAATGAAATACTAAAGAATTTCTAGGATCTTGAAAAGAACGTTTACCTATTAATGAAAAGCCTTGACATGGCGGACCACCAAACACTACATCAATTTCGCGATCGCCAATAGATGAATTTTGTCTAATCTCTTGACTAGTAATTTCTTCAACAGGCTTACACAAAACACGCCAAAAAGGAAAATTAAACTCGTGTGTTGCACAGTGGATGGGGTCTATTTCTACAGATGCAAGTACATCAAAGCCAGCTTGTTCAAAGCCAAGGGTCATCCCACCAGCACCGGCAAATAAATCGACTGCGATAGGTCGTTGTTTTCTCATCTACCTGACTACTTTTTCAATTCCTCCCTATTCCCTACTCCCCAACTCCCGGTAGCATTTGCAAAATTTCTTCAGCAACGCGATCGCATACTCCCACTTCGCCCAAAAGCTGCCGCATTTCAGCATAATCTGCCAAAATTTGCGCTCGACGCTCAGAATTTAGCAGTAATTCCATCGATGCTTGAACAATATTCTCTGCTGTGGCTTGCTCTTGTAATAACTCCGGTATAATTGCCCTCATTACCACTAAATTAGGTGGCGAAGCAAAAACTATTGATCCTTTGAGAATTTTCCGCGCAATCCAAACAGTAATGGGATTGAGGCGATAAACCACAACTTGCGGCACATTTAATAAAGCTAGTTCCAGATTGACCGTACCAGATTTACTGATAGCAAAATCAGCTGCGGCAAAAACTTCTTTTTGTTGACCAGATAAAACTGTCGCCCGCAAACCATAACTTTGAATTGCGGCTTCGATTGGCTGTCTGTAAACTTCTAGGGACAGGGGAATCCAAAAATGAACTTCTGGTAATTTTGCTTGAATCGTTTGAGCAGCTGCAAAAATGACTGGTAAGAGATATTTTAGCTCTTGACGACGAGAAGCGGGAAGCAGTGCGATCGCCTTTTGTTCTGGTGGAATTTGCAATTGAGCGCGGGCGACTGAGCGACTGGGAGCGTCTTGCATCCGGTCAACTAGGGGATGACCCACCCAGCTAACTAGTGCGCCATTCTCGCGAAAATAACGGGCTTCTTCGGGAAAGATAGCCAAGAGTTTATCTGTAAACCCGACAATTCGGGATGTATTACGCAAACCCATTGACCAAGCCCACTCTTGGGGAGCGATGTAATAAACCACTGGTACTTGTGGCAGATGCTTTTGTATGTAAGTGCCAATACCGAGATTTGGCCCCATGTAATCAATTAGTACCACTAAATCAGGGGGATTGTCTTTGAGAAAGGCGATCGCTTGCCGTTGTACCTGAAGAGTAGGGAAAATATAAGGCAGAGATTCTATCAAACCCATCGAGCCAATACCACTAGTTTTACCCAAAATAGTGGCTCCGGCTGCTGCCATTTTTTCCCCACCCAGCGCCACAATTTCTAATTGCAAATTAGCAGCAGCAGCTTGACGCTTGATAGCTGTAATCAGCAATGAACCTTGCAAATCGCCAGATACCTCGCCAGTGCTGATAAATATCCGCATTTGATATTAGTAAAAATTAAGATTTAAGAATTTCTTGTAGAGACGCGATTAATAGCGTCTTTACATAATTTAGGACTCATCACTCGCGCCTGGTTTTAGTTTCTTTCCCGGAATTAAACCACGTCTTCCAGACATTTGAGAAAGGCGCAAAAAACGACGCAGGTATTGCAATTGTTCAGTTTCTCCCAGATGTTCGAGCTGTTCCAAAGCCTCCTTAAAACTTAAGCCAGACCGATAGAGAATCCGAAACGCTTTTTTGAGAACTTGCAAGTCGCTTGAACTCATCCCAGAACGTTTTAGTCCCACTAAATTCAGGGTTCTTACCCGTGCTGGATTTCCCTCCACCAACATATAAGGAGGCACATCCCGGTCAATACGTGCCATACCGCCGACCATTGCGTGTTGACCAATGCGTACAAATTGATGCACACCCAAAACTCCACCCAGCCTGGCGCGTGACTCTATGTGGACATGACCAGCCAAAGCGACTGAGTTAGGAATAATTACGTTGTCTTCAATTATGCAGTTATGAGCTACGTGTACATAAGCCATTAAGAGGTTATTGTTGCCAATTATCGTAGCTTCACCAGCACCAGTAGCGCGGTTAATAGTCACATACTCACGAATCAAGTTATTGTCACCAATTTTGACCCAAGTCGGTTCTCCTACAAACTTGAGATCCTGGGGTTCCATACCGATAGCAGCGCCTGGAAAAATTTGATTTCGCGCCCCAATCTCACAAGGCCCTTCTAGCACGACATGAGCGCCAATAATTGTTTCCATGCCGACTTTGACATGAGCGCCAATCACAGCATAGGCACCGACTTGTACTGTAGGGTGAAGTTCCGATTTAGGATGAATTACAGCAGTTGGATGAATAAGCGTCTTCAAGGGTGAATCTCCATAACTTTATTAAGTGTAAAAACGCGATTAAACGTGTCTCTACAATCAGTAGCCGAAAGTGTCGAGTCAAGCAAGTTATGTGTGAGGGCGACGAAAATCTATAAATTATCAAATGCTGTTGTGGATGTTTTTTTACTGTTATTCTTATTTATTTAGGTCTAAGTTCAAAGTAAATCACGGCTTTACCCACCAGCACCACAGCAAATTATTAGTTAATCAGAGAAAACATTAATTCGCCTTCAGCAGCGAGTTGTCCGTCAACCTCAGCACGGGCTTGCATTTTACTGAAACGACGTTGTTTTATCCACAACAGTTCCACTGTCATTACTAGCTGATCTCCTGGAACGACTTGGCGGCGAAAGCGCACTTTATCGATACCAGCAAAAACGAATAGTCCATCTCCAAACTCAGGTTTTTGCTTGAGAATAATACCCCCCACCTGTGCCATCGCCTCAACAATTAGCACTCCGGGCATCAGTGGTTGTTCTGGGAAATGTCCGGTAAACTGGGGTTCGTTGACCGTGACGTTTTTCACGCCTACAGCCAGTTTTCCTGGCACATAGTCAATGATTTTATCTACAAGTAAAAATGGATAACGGTGGGGGAGCAATTTCTGAATTTCTGCCGATGAAAATGTGGTTTTAATTTCAGTAATTTGTTCGGCGGTAGATGTAGATACAGTAGTATCGGGACTATTCACTTCAGTAACGATTGCCATTAGCGGTATGTTGATTTTTAATTGATAAATTAAGTAGGCTGGTGTGAAAATCTGTAAAGAATTGAGATTTTAGACTTTAGCCTGCAATTCTAAAATTTTCCGAGCCAGTTGAATGTGTAAATTGTGGCTGGCTTTATATGCTAAAAAATGAGCTTGGGGAAAAGTTCCCAATAAACTCAAATCTCCTACTAAATCTAATATTTTATGACGAACTGGTTCATTTTCAAATCTTAATGGTGGATTTACCAAACCTTCAGATCCAAAAACCAGGGCATTATCAAGGCTACCACCTTTAATTAACCCAGTTTTTTGTAAATGTTCAATTTGGTGCAGTAAACCAAAGGTTCGAGCCGGAGCAATTTCTTGGGCAAAACTGGAACTCAGTGACCAACTGTGCCATTGATTACCAATAGCCGATAGTTCAAAATCAATTTCGTAACTAAAACGGGTTGTTGATGCTGGGAGGGCGCAAGCAAAAGCATCATTTTCATAAATCCAGATTGGCTCTTTCACCACCAAAGGAACTGGGTTGCTAATTGGTTGTGAGATCAAGCCAACTTGAGCAATACTTTCAGTCCAAACCTTTGCAGAACCGTCCAATAGTGGGACTTCTGAACCATCAATTTCAATTCTGGCGTTATCAACCGACATTCCCACCAGCGCCGCCAATAAATGCTCCACTGTGCGAATGCAGGCTTCACCCTCACCTAATTGAGTCGAGAGCAGAGTTTGATTGACGGCTGCAACTTGGGCAGGAATGATTGGTAAATCTGGTAAATCTACGCGGACAAAGTAGCGCCCACTGCCTGGTTCTGACGGCAATATCCGTACATGGGTAATCACACCACTATGCAGTCCCACTCCAGTTTGGGTGATTTCCCCTGCTATGGTGTGCTGTTGCATGAGTAAAAAATTAATATATTATGATTTCTATTATTCATGTGAATTGTTGGCAAAGACCCTGACTGATTGGCAAAATACAACGGCTTCCTTTTCCTTTATGGAAACAGTATTCAGGTAAATGTGACAATTAGCAAGTACCTAGTGCGGCTACGCAAAAGTCAAAAGTCAAAAGTTCAGTCACAAATGACCGATGACCGATGACTAATGACTAATGACTAATGACTAGTTAAAACCTTTCACCAATGCCAAAATTGATGCGACTATCGCCGTCATCGTTAATGCCGTAGTCGATCCGAATGGGGCCTAGTGGGGATTGTACACGCACACCGAGTCCATAGCCGTAGCCACTACCGTTTTTGTTCAATACCTCAGCCGGCCTAGTTGTGGTTCCGAGGTCACTACCAACATCAAAAAACAGTGCGCCGCTAACTACGGAGAAGACAGGGAAGCGATATTCAACAGAGGCTTGTACGTAACTGCGTCCACTGGTTAATGCTCCTTCTTCGTAACCCCGTACCGAGTTGCTACCGCCAAGGGTAAAAGCTTCATAGGGAGGTAAGTCACCTAGTACTGTTCCTCCTTGCAGGTTAAAAGCGAGGGTTTGTGGACCTGGGGCGAAGTTAGTAAAACTAACGGGTAAGTATTGGCTGTAGTTACCTCTGACTCTAGTGAGCAAAATACTACCTAGTCCTACTGGTACGGACTGATCTACCCCAAGGCGGAGGAAAGAACCGCCAGTTGGTTGTAAGGGGTTGTTACGCAGGTCTCGCTGTGCGCCTACTTGTAATAGCAGTAAATCATCTTCACCTTCACCTGAGAAGCTGAGAGGGACTCGTTCTCCGGCTATTCCATTCACGAACACGGCTCCTTCTGGTGTGACATCACCATCGGCATCACGGGCTGAAATTCGTTGATACTGCAATCCGGCTGATGCAGTCCATTCTGATCTCTTATAGGGATTGGGAGATAAGGGACGGTTAAAGGTAACACCACCACCTAATCTGAGAATACGGGGGCGATCGCCATCTGTTTCTTCTGGTTGAAATGTCCTAATATCACCATCTTTTCCATCAAAAATCAATGAAATGGAACTGCGGCGAAACAGATTGGCTGTATAAGACGTTTTGTAGGGATCACCTGCGATCCAGGGATCTGTAAACCGGAGGTCAAACAGCAGTTCCCGTTGTCCCAGTTGTACTTCTGCGCCCAGGTTTTGGTTTCTTCCTCCCAGGTTTTGCTGCTGATAACTCACAGTTCCAAATAGTCCACTGGCAGAACTAAACCCGGCTCCAGCCGCAATCGAACCAGTAGTACGTTCGGCTACATTTACCACGACATCAACTTTACTAGGATCACTACCAGGGTCCAGGGAGACATTGACATCTTCAAATAACCCTAGTCCAAATACCCTTTGTAGGTCTTTTTGTACTATCTCGCGGTTAAATACTTGTCCTGGCTTTAATTCCAGTTCTCGCGTAATTATATACTCCTGTGTCCGACCTCGAATTGGTTCTCCCTTCTCGTCTGTCTCCTGACCTTCGCGATCGCGGAACCGGACTTTGAGATTTTCCACTACCCCTTCGGCTACTTGCAGAGTCACAACCCCAGTTTCCGCGATTTGTGGCGATCCAATCACGTTTGCTAGTACGTAACCTTTTTCTTGATACTTAGCTGTTAACTGCTTGATGCCTTCTTGTAATTCCCGCAAGTTGAGAACTTGACCATATTGCTTGCTAAAGACTTCATCCACCGTACTGGGAGGTAGTACAGAGGGAACATTAGTTCCAGGATTGGCTTGCACTTCTACCTTAGTCAGCACAGGGTTGGGTTGGACGATAAAGCTCAACCGCACACCCAAAGGTGTATCTTCTGGCACTGCCTGAACGTTGGCGAAGAAGCCAGTACCAAAGATGGCGTTAATATCTTCTTGCAGTTGAGAGCGGGTTGTTGTCCGACCTGCTTGGGTACGAATGACTCTGTAAACTTGGTCTTCCAGTTCCTTTGTTAGTTGTCCTGTCTCAGGCCTGACAACTACTTCTGATATCAGTACGCGAGGTTCCTCAGCATTTGGGCTGGGGTTGGGAGTATTGAAATTTTCCAGATTTGGAGTAGTTTCAGGCGTCGGTGAGGGTAGCGCCTGGCTAGGTACGGGGGGTGAAATTTCTGGAACAGAATTAGACTCTTGGGTGAGAAAAATTGCGGTTTGATCAGAGGTTTGACCAACTTTCGGGGTTGTCAAGGTGGGAATTATGACATCTGATCTTGTCTTCTGGGGTGATTTAATTGGGGACAGTGTGACAACAGACTCAACCTCTTTTGATGTTGTCTTCTGGGGTGATTTCACTGGGGACAGTGTGACAACAGACTCAACCTCTGTGGAGTTGGAGTGAAATTCTAAACTTTCACTTGCTCGAACCGCTTGATTAATCTCAGGTATGACAACATCTGCTGTCTGTTCTGAACTATTAATGGTTTGGGCATTTGCACTGAGTGAGCCGCCTAATGGCGCTGCAATTGCTACAATGGCTACCCATACGGGAGATAAACGCATTTTATTTAAATTCCTCTTCACGTCCACACACCATTCCCTTGGCAATTATGCTCTTATGCCAAAGAGATCAGTTCAAAATAAAGTTGCTTGCTATTGCCTATTTACTTTATAAGTTACAAAGCATCAGTCAAAAAACGTCTATTGTAACCTTTTGTTTTGACAAATTCAAGTTTTAGTTTCTACTGCTTGTAGCACTCGTTGTAAAACCTCCTGGTAAGCATTTTCTACATTCCCCAAGTCACGGCGGAAGCGGTCTTTGTCCATGACTCTCAAGTTAGGATCTGCTTCGGCTTTGTTCCACAAACGGCAAGTATCAGGGCTAATTTCATCTGCCAAAAGTATCTGCTGTTGTGAGTCCAAACCAAATTCTAGTTTGAAGTCTACTAGGGTAATGCCGCACGAATCCCAAAAGTCACGGAGAAACTCGTTGACTTGCAATGCTAGATTGTGAATTACATCTACTTGTTCCGGCGTTGCTAGTTCCAGCATAAATAGGCGATCGCTTGTTAACAGTGGATCTCCCAATTGGTCGTTTTTGTAATAAAACTCCACCAAAGGCTGTTTCAGCACTGTACCTATTGGTAATCCTGTTTGCACAGACAGACTACCAGCCGCAATATTTCTCACCACTACTTCTATTGGCACAATCTTTACAGCCTTGACTCGCATTTGATGCGGATTAGGGCTATCAATATAGTGGGTTTTTATACCATATACTTCTAGCTGCTGAAATAGCTGGCTAGAAATGGTACAGTTAATTTTTCCCTTATCAATAATACTGCCACGTTTTTGAGCATTAAAAGCAGTGGCATCGTCTTTAAAATCAGCCAACAAGACTTCTGGATCTTCCGTGGCATAGAGAATTTTAGCTTTGCCTTCGTATAACTGGGAATAAACAGACATGATGTGAGGTAAAGTTTTAGGCAGTGGGCAGCTTTCGCCCTTTGGGGCTTAACTATTTTATCTTTAGTTATTCAAGATCCGCCATTGGTGGTAAGTTGGCAATGGTTTCTCAGATCATCTCAAGCACTTACACCCTAGCTGGGTGATAGTCAGCGTAAGTTGTCTGAAGAACTACATACAACTGAACTCTAACCATTGATGGAAGATAATTATATTTAGTGTATGGTACTTTTTAGGGCTTGGATGTAATTATTGGAGTGAAGAAAAGCTCTAAAATTATTGAGAAAATACATATTTATGCAGTATGAGTGGAACTTCTTGGCACAGGCAAAAGTTTTTACGCGATTAAATATATTAATCTCTAATGATATTAATTATCAATAACTAAAATACAGCACTTTGCCGATGAAGTAAATAAATTCTTGCTACTGCTTGTTGTCAAAGGATTTCATCTTTGATTCTGCTCCTGGAAATTCTTGATTATCATTCACCATTTCCCGTACAATCCCTGTCAGAATGAAAGTGTTGATATGAACTTTTTTGGTCTGGCAAAAAAAGATTAGGGGAGTTAATTATTCAGTTATATTCAGGGACTTTTCAGTAAAAAAACCCCAATCACTTGAAACAAGGAAGATAAAGAGAAATAAGTTATGTGGGATATGGAAGTTGGAAAATTTCTTTCTGGGAAATTTCTCAACTAGGTGCAATATTTAGATAAATGCCGGAAAAATAATGAATAAAGATGATTTTCTCTATCCTCGTGGACGCTACTATGGTCATGTAAAGCCGGAAAACTTGGTTTTTAATGCAAATTTACAGGAATTTGCTCAACGTATCAGTTACATCTGTAATTTAGAAACAGGTGGAAAATTAACTCCAGATGAAGCTTACGAACAAATCAAGGCTTTGTGGAAACAGTTGAAAAAAACGAAAAAACAATTGCAAATAGGCGAAAATCCGTTTCAAGGTGATGATGGAGAAAGTGCCACCTGAGAGACTAGAAATAAGGGAAAGTATTTTTTACAATCAATACTCAGACACCATCCCCAGACTTTGGAGGTGGTGTCTTTTGGTAATTATCACCGCGTTTTAGGTGGATATTAACGGCTGGTGGTGGTGCTGAATAGAGTTTCCTCGCCTATTCAAGCTACTGTTGTCAGTTTTTCGGAAAATACCACCTTTTGATAGTAATCTTGTAGCTGGCAAGTAGCAGCTGACCATCCCCAATTTTCTGCTTCCTTGCGGGCGTTTTGACGGATTACCTCTCGTTCTTGTTTGTGTTCGAGGAGGCGGACAGTAGCATGAATCGCATCTTGAATATCTGCTGTGGGGTCAAAAAGATAGCCATTCACACCGTTCGTGACAATATCAGGAATTCCCCCAGAACGGGCGGCGACTACTGGACAGCCAGCAGCCATTGCTTCTAATAGAACTAAGCCTAGTGTTTCTGTCCGAGAAGGAAAAATAAAAGCATCAGCGCTAGCAAAGGCAGAACCTAACTCTTGTCCGGTGAGATATCCAACAAAATGAGTGTCAGTGTCTGCAAAATGTTTTTCCAATTCTTGACGGTGGGGACCATCACCGACTAATGCCAATCGGGCATCAGGAATTGCCTGTAATATGGGTTTGATGCGTTCAATTTCCTTTTCGGCGGAAAGACGACCGACATACAGCAGCAAGGGACTTTCTGGGTGATTTTGGGATAGACGCGATCGCATTTCCCAACTAGCTAAATCAGGATGAAAGAATTCTGTATCCACACCCCTTTGCCACACCTTCACCCGTTCAATACCGTGTCCTGTGAGTTCTTCCATCATCACCGTGGAGGTGCAAAGATTTAAAGCGGCTTGATTATGAGCGCTTTTGAGCAATTCCCACAGAAATCCTTCGAGCATTCCCAAACCGTAATGCTGGAGATATTGAGGTAAATGGGTATGGTAAGATGCCACTAGAGGTATTTTGAGCATCTTGCTATAAAAAATCCCAGCCAATCCTAAAACAGCTGGATTCACCACATGAATAATATCTGGCTGAAATTCTTCTAAAGCATAACCAATGGCAGGACGGGGTAAGGCCATTTTTAACTCTGGATACAATGGCAGAGGAAAGCCAGTAACACCGTAAACTTTGGCTCCTTTGTGTTCCGTAATTCCGCCGTCAGGGGCAAATACTATTACTTGGTCACCATTGCGTTGTAAATGGTCAACGGTATGGCGTAGGCGCGTTACTATACCGTCAATCTTGGGCAGAAAGGTTTCGGTAAATAGGGCGATTCTCATAAAAAACTAGATAAGGGACTTCCAAGAAATAAATTATCCAAATAAACGCACCACAGAGTCATGAAGGTTTGAGAGGCTTCGCCGAACGTCCGAACGGTTTTTTGCATTAGGTGGTTGAGTTTTTTTATTTGGAAGTCTTTAAGCAGATAATCCCAAATTCTTTTGCATTGCAGCCAATAAACCGCAGAGGGTAAGTCCGCCTTGCTAGGTTGAAGTGGGCAAGATGCCCATTTGAGAAAATATGTTGATAATCAAAAAAAATTGACTGTCCATCATGTTTTGCTAAGACATGACGAACAGCTTCTAGCAGGCTAGAATCTACTTTCTGTGCCAAGAAACCTTGGGCAGAATTTGCTTGTGATCAACTCGTGTTTGATACTTGACGGCAAAGTTTAACAGCGAATCAAGTAAGGAATCAGAGAGATAGTGGGGCTGTAAACCTAGATCCAGCAGTTTGGTATTTTTAGCGTTGAAGTAATGTTCTTCTTTTTCAACTCTGGGGTTATCCAGGTGATTGATGTCTACATTCAGTCCGATCGCATTCCCAGCTTTTTTCACCATTAATGCCAAGTCACCAATGCTGAATAGTTCAGTAAATTGGTTAAATACTCGGAATTCGCCTGGTTGGGCTGGGTTGGCGATCGCTAATTCTACACATCGCACTGTATCCCGAATATCCAAGAAGCCACGAGTTTGTCCACCTTTCCCGTAGACGGTGAGAGGGTGAGCGATCACAGCTTGAATACAAAAACGATTCAATGCTGTACCAAATACTCCATCATAATCAAGGCGATTAATTAACATTTCGTCCATTCCCGTTTCTTCGGTCAGAACGCCATAAACTATCCCTTGATTTAAATCTGTAGCCCGCAGTCCCCAAGTGCGGCAAGCAAAGTTGATATTGTGACTATCATGAACTTTACTCAAGTGGTACATCGAACCCGGCTGCTTCGGATAAGGTAAGGTATCTTTGCGGCCGTTGTGTTCAATAGTGATGAACCCTTCTTCAATATCAATGTTGGGTGTACCATATTCACCCATTGTTCCCAGTTTCACCATGTGGCAATCTGGGAAGTCTTCTCGCATGGCGTACAGCAAGTTTAAAGTGCCGACGACGTTATTGACCTGAGTGAGAACGGCGTGTTCTCGGTCAATCATGGAAAAGGGCGCTGAACGTTGTTCACCAAAATGCACTAGGGCGTTCGGCTCAAATTGGTGTAAAACTTGCTTAAGAAATTCGTAATTAGTAATATCGCCAATGAATAGGTCGATACATTTACCAGTCAAATCTTGCCAGCGCTGGAGGCGTTGCTGAATTGGTGCGATGGGAGTCAGAGTTTCGATACCCAATTCATTATCCCAGTGCCGCCGCACCAAACTATCTAGAATTCCAACTTCATAACCTCGGTTGGAAAGGTAAAGTGCAGTTGCCCAACCGCAATATCCATCACCACCAATTACCAGGACTTTCATCTTCACCAGTTTTTACTCGCTGATAGCTAAATCTATCAGGTTTCTGTACCCTCTCAACCATCATTCTTGTAAAAATAGGTGATTTTGGGTTGGGAAATCATGAACACAAAGATGATGTGGGGGATACAGAGGAATAAAAATTTTCGCTATACTTCCCCATTTCCTCACGAACTCCTACTCCTGAATCCTGTACTGGTAGGCAATAACTATGTCACTCACAACAATCAACCATTTGTAAACAAATGTAACAAAATTACTGTCAAAACGCTTTGATGTCTTGACATCTGAAAAAAGAACCGATAAGGTAATATACATACCCGGGTAAGGCCGTCAAAGAGTTATATGCAAACTAAGCAAAAGGTTACTTTATATCTGTCGCCAGAACTTCACAAAAAACTGAAGATTCGTTCAGCTATTGATTCAGAACCGATGTCAGAGCTTGCCGAACGCGCCCTAGTCTTCTACCTAGCTAACTCAGAAATAGTTGAGGAAGTTGAAGCTTCTGCCTATGGAAGAACGCATCGAATTTACTCCTGTCCAGAATGTGAGAGTTCATTAGTCTTACGTGATGGAGAACTGATTGCCATGAGCAGTCAAGCAGGAATAATCCCAGAGCATCTATCCATTGACGAAATGGAAAAAGATGAAACTCATCCCAAGGGTGAGGAAGAATTGGTTCCTTGCTAGGTAAGAATGATGAATGAACAGTTCATGATTCGGTTGCCACAACCAACAAACGATGTCTTTACTGTATAAGGTCTCAAGTAGGTCGATTGTATGAAAGAAGAGCTCAATATCTTAATTCAAGCTCAATATCCTCTAATCTACCTTGTGACCTCCGAGGAAGAACGGGCGGAACAGGCAATTTCCACAATCGCCCAATTATTAAAGCCCCAACGCCGCGTCTACGTCTGGACAGTAACTCACGGCATCGTGGAATATGGGCAACCCCGGAACGTCACCCAACACAATACTGTTTCGCCGGAGGCTGCTATTGAGTGGATCATCCGGCAAAAAGAACCTAGTATATTTATTCTTAAAGATTTACATCCCTTTATTGATGCGCCTGCTACAACAAGATCCTTACGTGATGCGATCGCTAGTTTCAAGGGAATGCAGAAAAACATCATTTTGATGTCACCCATGCAGCAAGTTCCCATTGAATTAGAAAAAGAAGTTGTCGTTCTTGACTTCCAATTGCCAGACATGGCTGAGTTAAACAAAGTGTTAACCTACCATTTAGAGCAAAACCGAGGCAGACGGCTCACAACCGAGGCGCGAGAAAAGCTTCTCAGAGCAGCTTTAGGTTTAACTAAAGATGAATCTGAAAAAGTATACCGGAAAGCACAGGTAACAACTGGACGCTTAACGGAAGAGGAAGTAGATATAGTTCTATCTGAGAAAAAGCAACTCATTCGGCGCAATGGTATTTTAGAATACATCGAAGAAGATGCAACCATTGATGCTGTAGGTGGCTTAGAAGAACTAAAAAGGTGGCTCAAACAGCGCTCCAATGCCTTTACAGAAAGGGCGAGAGAGTATGGTTTGCCTCAACCCAAAGGAATGTTAATACTTGGTGTTCCAGGTTGCGGTAAGTCACTAATTGCCAAAACTACCTCCCGACTGTGGGGTTTGCCATTACTACGCCTAGACATGGGGCGAGTATATGACGGCTCAATGGTGGGACGAAGTGAAGCCAATCTACGTAACGCCCTAAAAACAGCAGAATCCATCTCTCCAGCGATTCTGTTCATAGACGAGTTAGATAAATCCTTTGCAGGTAGCTCAGGTTCATCTGATTCTGATGGTGGTACGTCAAGTAGAATCTTTGGTTCTTTCCTGACTTGGATGCAAGACAAGAAATCTCCCGTATTTGTCATGGCAACTGCTAACCGAGTGGAACGCTTGCCTGGAGAGTTTCTCAGGAAAGGACGCTTTGACGAAATTTTCTTTGTGGATCTGCCCACAGCCGAAGAAAGGCAGGATATCTATAATATCCACCTCACCAAACGTCGTGAAGACATTTCCCGATTCGACCTTGAGCAATTAGCCAAGATGTCTGACGGCTTCTCTGGGGCAGAAATTGAACAAGCAGTTGTGGCGGCAATGTATGAAGCCTTCGCCCAAGACCGCGAGTTCACCCAATTAGATATTATTGCTGCACTAAAAGCAACTCTGCCGTTGTCACGTACCATGCAAGAACAGGTAACAGCCCTCAGAGATTGGGCCAGACAGCGCGCCAGACCCGCCGCAGCCTCCGTTGCTGAATATCAGCGCATGGAGTTTTAAAAGCTTTCCCCTGCTAATAACAGGGGCAAAGGCTAGCCCCAAAAGCTAGCAGCTAAGAGAAAAAGCCGCATTTCCATCAGCGCGGCTTACCGAAAAAAACCGTTGTCTTTTTTCTTACTCTTCTCACTGGAGGAAACCCAAATGTCTCATTTTAGCACACTGCGTACCAAAATCACCGATGCTGAGATCCTCAAGTCTTCTTTGCGCGACTTAGGTATTAGCGTGAAGACTGAAGCGGATGTTCGTGGTTACAATGGTCAGCGCGTTCGTTCAGACATCGTAGCTGTTTTGGAAGGTGAATATGATCTAGGTTGGTCTCGCAATAGCGATGGTTCCTTTGACCTAATCGCTGACCTGTGGGGCGTTGCTAAGAAGCACAATCAAACCGAGTTGATCAACTCCATCAACCAAAAGTATGCAGTTAACAAAACCTTGTCTGAAGTAAAACAGCGCGGTCTGCAAAACGCCAATGTCAAGTTGGTATTGCAATAGAATTTTCTCAGCGCGTTCCCAAAGCTGAACGGGTTAACCACTTCATTAGCGGTTAGCCCGCTTTTTTTCGCTTTTTTTATCAGTGTTTTTTGCGCCAAGTCTGACAACATCTCAGATATTGCTGATTTTCGGGCTTTGCAGCTAAAGGCATGACAGGAAGATATAAAATAAAATCAGTTTAACTGATATGTTTGGCAATGGAAGTTTTAAAACTTACGACGACGATTGATGAATCAGGATATTTGCATCTGAACATTCCAACGCAGTTAGCGGCTGGTGAAGTAAATATTGTCGTTGTATTGAATCCAGTTTCGTCAAACGAGGAGCAGAAACCCAGATATGATTTCTCTGATTTGGTAGGAAAGTTAAATTGGGAAGGAGATGCAGTAGCTATACAAAGAAGTCTACGCGATGAGTGGTGAGCGCTACTTGCTCGATACGAATGCAATTGTGGCTCTACTGCAAGGAAATTCTCAACTTATTCCATTACTCCAAAATAGTGATTGGATAGGGGTTTCAGTTATTAGCCAAATTGAATTTCTGGCGTTTGCAGGTTTAAGTCAAGCAGATATGCGCCTTTTTCAACAATTCCTTCAGCAGGTGGAGGTTGTTGGCTTAATAGCGGGTGATACAGTATTAATTGAAAAAATAATTGAAATTCGTCAGCAATATAGGTTGAAATTACCGGATGCGGTGATTGCTGCAATGGCAATCCAAAATTCAGCAAGTCTGATCACGGCTGATCAAGAGTTTGCCAAGGTGACGATTTTAACTGTAGTTACTTGGTAGCGAGGGCTACGCAAAACAAATTATGTGGGCGGGATTAATTTAAAGCCCCCAAGAGTTAATAATTCTTTGGCGAAGGGTGAACGCTCACAATTGATAAATCCGAGTTTTAAATAGCTTCCTTTAAAATCTTCAAATCCTGGTTTGACGATCGCCTGCTTTGAAAATGTTTTATTCTTCCTCCTCAAGCTTACCAATAGCGTCATCAAATTTGCTGATGATGTCGAGTAATTTTGATACGACTCGCGCAAAGATTTTTTTACGCTCTAATAATTTCGGTTTTTCGTTGCAAGCACTCAACACCGTTTCCCTTAACGGTTCTTTTCCAGAGAATTTGTAGTCAGCAATCATTTGATTAACGGCTTCGATCTTGAGGTTCTCCTCCAGGCATAGTCGCTGAATTGCTTCAATACGTTCTTGATTCCAGAAGTCTTTAAAAACAGTTTCGATTTTCTCTTCTGGTTCAATGCTGGGCATCCGCTCTTCAATAAATTTCTCCAGCAAATCCCGCTTACTGCGTAATTGAGCTTCTTTCCCGATTATCTCAAGGATATAGGCTTTCTGATTTTGGTAATCTTCCTGCGTAGCATCATTGTCGCGCTGGAGTTTGCCCAACAGTTCAAGAATATAAGTAACATTAATTTCATCTCTGTGGATCAGTTCTAGTTCAAAATCAACTTCCTCAACCAGAGATTCCTTTTCTTTATCGGGTTTGGGTCGCGTTTTATCATAGATGTCCAGATATTTGCTTTTATAATCTTCAAAGGTTTGTTCATCCAGATTTAAGTCGGAAAAACTAAACTCAGTAAATGATTTACTAACATTCAATAGGCGGATAAGATTACGAAAGGCTTTAACAAACTCAACTTCCTCCTCTTCACTAATCAGTTTATTGACATCGTTGGGAATAGTGGCGATCGCTCTGAGTTCTTGCACCCCGGCATTAAATTTTTCAATGTAATATTCGTAGGGTTCAATAAAAATTTCTTCACTTGCGTTGGTGTCGGAAAACAAGATAACTGCTTGATCAGTATTATCTTTGAGGTTGCGGAAACAAACTATATTTCCCTGGGATTTAAGTTCGCCTAAAATGCGATTAGTGCGGGAGTATGCTTGAATTAATCCGTGATACTTCAGATTTTTGTCAACGTAAAGTGTATTGAGCTTTTTGACATCAAAGCCCGTGAGAAACATATTGACTACTAATAGAATATCGGCGCGTTCTGCATCCTGAAAGTTTTCTCGATCCCTATCCTTCATTCGTTTGGAGATGTCTTTGTAGTAGGCATAAAAAGCCTGACTATCTTTGGCTCTGTGATCAGTGTGCCGTCTTTGCGTTTGATTTTGCCCCAATACTCGACGGAAAATTTGAGGACATTTTCATCGGCGATCGCATTGGTGATCACATATTTATGCAGACATTCCTGGAATAAGTCTTTGGTGGTGCGTTTACCGTGTTGATTACTGGCAGCGTTATCGGCAAAGATGGGAGTACCGGTAAAGCCAAACATTTGGGCTTTGGTAAAGAATTTGACGATATGTTTATGGGTTTCGCCAAATTGAGAACGGTGGCATTCATCAAAGATAAACACAATGCGCTGATTTTTCAAGCTCTCCATTGTGACTTCATGGCGAGGCTTTTTGATAGCAGTGTTGAGTTTTTGGATAGTGGTGACAATGAGGCGACTATCCCCAGCCATTTGTTCAACCAGTTGGCGAGTGTTGTCAGTGGTGTCTACGCAGTCGGGGCTGAAATCATTAAATTCTCTGCTGGTTTGGTAGTCAAGGTCAGCACGATCCACGACAAACAGCACTTTATGTACTTTGGGGAGTTGGGTGAGAATTTGGGCAGCTTTGAAGCTAGTGAGGGTTTTGCCTGATCCAGTGGTATGCCAGATATAACCGTTTTTATCAGTATCCTTGACTCGCTCAATAATGGCTTCTACTGCATAGTATTGATAGGGGCGCAGTACCATTAGCACTTTATCGGATTCGTGCAAGACGATATATTTACAGATCATTTTGGAGACGTGGCATTTTTCCAAAAAGCGATCGGCAAAGTCTTCTAGTTGGGTTATGAGGTTGTTTTCTTGGTCTGCCCAGTAGAAGGTTTGTTTATATTCTTGTTTGCGGTTATTGGCGTAGTAGCGGGTATTGACACCATTGGAAATGACGAAGATTTGGACATATTGAAACAGTCCATTGTCTGCGCCGTAGGAATGGCGTTGGTAGCGGTTGATTTGGTTGAAAGCTTCTTTAAGTTCCAGTCCTCGGCGTTTGAGTTCAATTTGCACGAGGGGTAAGCCGTTAATCAGCAGGGTTACATCGTAGCGATTTTTGTAATTGCCTTGCTGGGTGATCTGGTTCGTGACTTGATATTGGTTTTGACACCAATGTTCAGTGTTGAGAAATTCTAGGTAAAAGGTTATACCATCGTCGCGGCTAAGTTCCATTTTGTCTCGCAGACGTTTGGCGCGTTCAAAGATGTTACCTTTATCGAGGTGGTTGAGAATGCTTTTAAACTCTGTGTCGCTGAGGGTGATACCGTTATGTTTTTCCAGTTGGGCTTTGAGGTTGGCTTTCAGGTCTTCGGCATTGCTAATGTTGACGGGTTCGTAGCCTAGCCCCGTTAGACGTTTGATCAGGTTTTGTTCGAGTTCTGGTTCAGATTGAGGCATGATGATCGCGAGCTAGATTAGCGATTGTCTGAAATGATCGAATTGATTAAGATTCTGGGGTAAGGTTTAGACCCCGATAAACTTGTTCGATGGGGAAGCTGAGATTGATGCTTTTTAGTTCAATGGTGTCACCTTCTCCATAGTTAATAATCATCCATTGTCCCGCATCATTTTTGTGATACAAATCTATTTCAATCGCAGTGGAACTAACCAATAGGTAATCTTTCAAGACTGGGTTATTTTGATACATTCTGAATTTGCCGCCTCTGTCGTAGGCTTCGGTAGTTTTTGAGAGAACTTCAACAATTAAGCAGGGGTAGGTAATATATTGGCTTGTGGTTTTATCGCGATTGTCGCAGGTGACGCTGATATCTGGATGGGTATAATTATTGGTTTCAGCAATCTTAACTCTTAGGTCTGAGTTACCTGTTTCGCAGCCACTTCCTTCTAGATGGTTGACGAATAAGGTAATGAGTCGGACGGAGATGCGGCTATAATTAACGCTACCGCCAGTCATGGCGTAAACTTGACCGTTGATCAGTTCGTGTTTTTCTAGTTGCTGTTCTTCCCAAATAAAATACTCTTCTGGGGTTAAGTTTGTGGGTTTGTCTTTAGCTACGATCATGATTGAGTTAGCTTTTGTGTGGCGAAATGGATGGTATTGCCTTATTTTACACAAACAGTTTTTGGAGTAAGCCTTTTTTGAATTGTTCGGTTTGGTCAATGTGGCGGGTGAGGGTTTCGATTTTGTGATCTATTGCGGTTAGGAAGTTGGCTATTTTTTCTTGTTCTTCAATACAGGGAAAATCAATCTTTAAAAGACTTAAATCATAATTTGTAAATCCTTTTATTGATGTCCCTTGACTTATTGAAAGTAAGTTCTTTTTTTGAAAAATCAATAAGTAAGCAATAAAATATATATTTCCCTGATTTGGAGTGAAATTAGAAAAATCTTGGCTTGTACAAAGTTCTTGCTTAGATACAGCTATTTTCCCGACTCCCACTCTTGAAATAATTAAGATGCTATTGGGTGGAACTGTTTTAGTTGCAGATTCTTTAATAGCTGTTTCATTAATAAATCTTGTGATAGAAATTTTATATATTGAATCTTCTTCAAGATCAGAGCTTGAAATCCAAGGAATTTTTCCAGTCCAATAATTTTCTTGAGATGTGCTAGGGGTTCCTCCTCCGAGAAAAGTACCTAATTCTCCTAACTTTTTCTTTTGCCAATCAGGGAAAGGGGAACCGATCGCACTCTTAAACCGAATCTCTTGAGAAAAGATTTTCTGCATTACGCCGCGTTTGTAGGTCTGCAAGAGTTCCTGCTTGCGGCGGAGTTGGGTTAGACGGCGATCGACAGCCCCGAAAAAACTAGCCATCTTTTCTTGTTCGGCAATTGAAGGAATTAGAGTATTCCAAATACATAAATTCTTCAAATATAGTCTAGTTCTTGTCCCACCTTTCTCTTGAGTAATAGCAAACTGTTTGAAATCTTTGCTATAATTCAGCTTGCATAGAAGAAATTTAGAATTAAGCTTTTCTGTGGTTGTAAATACGGGATATTCTTTACTTACAGCTATTCTTTTTCCTGTTTCATTAATATTAAATTTAAACACTGAATCATCGCTCATATGGCGATATACAAAAAATCCATTAGGAACAACACCATACTCGCCTTCATTCGCAACTTCTCTACTTGCAAAATATTCAATTTGTGGTTTAAGTCCTTCCCGTGATGAAGTATAAATGGGGAGATTTGTTGTTGAAAAAACACGTTTTTTATATTCTTCAATATAGTCCCCAATACTTCTTTTTTCCCAATCAACCTCAAATTCAGGAAATCTCAACTCAGGAACATTTTTCTTTAATTTCTTACTCATAGCGGCGCATCAATCCCCAACTCATCACAAAAAGCCTTAATCGCCTCATCGATCGCCACCATATCGCGATCGCACTGCCTCAACTCCGCTGCTACAGCCGCCAGATCAATCTCCTCCTCCTCCTCAAACGTATCCACATAACGCGGAATATTTAAATTAAAATCATTCTCGGCAATCGCCGCCAATGGGGCGCGATAACTATACTTTTCTTCCTCCAACCTTTGGCGATAGGTAGAGACAATTTTATCAACATCCTCATCCCGCAAATAGTTCTGATTCTTCGCCTTCTCAAAATAGGCACTGGCATCAATAAATAAAATATCGTCAGGATATTCCCGACACTTCTTAAACACCAAAATACAAGTCGGGATACTCGTCCCATAAAAAATATTCGCTGGCAACCCAATCACCGCATCTAACCAATTCCTTTCCTTGATTAGATACTTACGAATATGCCCCTCTGCCGCACCACGAAACAAAACCCCGTGGGGCAACACCACCGCCATAATGGCATTTTCATCCAGATGATGAATCATGTGTTGTACAAAGGCAAAATCAGCCTTAGAAGCCGGGGCTAACTTCCCATATTGACTAAAGCGATCATCTGACTCAAACAGCTTATTCGCACTCCAATTGGCTGAAAATGGCGGATTTGCCACCACCGCCTCAAACCGCATCCCCTCATGCTGAGGTTTCTCCAGCGTATCCTCTTGCCTAAGATCAAAATTGCGATAATGTACCCCATGCAAAATCATGTTCATCCGCGCCAGGTTGTAGGTCGTGCGGTTCATTTCTTGTCCGTAAAAATCCCCGACTGATTCCACCTCCCGCGCCACCCGCAGCAGTAAAGATCCCGAACCACAAGTTGGGTCATAAACCGACTTCAGCCGAATTTTCCCCGTCGTCACAATCTTCGCCAATACCTTAGAAACTTGCTGTGGCGTGTAAAACTCCCCTGCCTTTTTCCCTGCACCACTGGCAAACTGCCCAATCAAATACTCATAGGCATCCCCCAGAACATCGCTCTCGGTGTCTCCCAACCGAAAATCAATTTTATTCAAATGCACTAAAATCTTGGCAATTAATGCATTTTTCGCCTTCGGAGTCCGCCCCAACTTCGTCGAATTCAGATCCAGATCCTCAAACAAATGATCAAAATCTTCCTCACTTTCCTTGCCCATAGTGGAACGTTCAATGTTGTTTAAAACATCCGTCAAATCCCCCAAAATAAAAATTGAACTTTTTTCTAACTCCTCATCACTAATCTCATCCTTATCCGCCTGATTGCCCAATGCCCGTTTAGCCAGAGAATTAAACAACTCAGATGGCTTCAAAAAATAACCCAATTCGGCAATAGATTCCTCTTTAATTGCCTCTAAATATTCCTGCCCCTCTTCCGAGGATTCATCAAGCTTTAGAAAATCAATCTTATCCTCAGCCAAAATTTCATTAGCGTAAAGATGCTGACGCTCGGATAGATACTTGTAGAAAATAAACCCTAAGCAGTAATCCCGAAACTCATCGGCGTTCATCTTGCCCCGTAGCGAATCGGCAATATTCCAAAGCTGAGTTTCTAATTTTTTCTTTTGTCCGTTTTGTCCGTTCGTCATTTATCTCTCGTACTGTGCGATCGCTATCACTGCCAAGAAGTGGTGTCTAAGCAAGTATAGATGATAGCAAGGGTCTATGCGTTGAAATCAGGAGAGGTGTCACGGTGGTGGAGCTAAAAATTCTATGGGGATTTTAAAAGTTACATAATTCTATATGTAATACTAGTATTTATACTGGTTACAATTACTTAGATAAATGTTTACATTAATAAATATAAACGTTTACATTCACACTGCCCCTTACTTCTCAAGTATACATCGAAGGTTTCGAGTAATTACAAACAAGCTATATAGGTTGTTTGAGGGTTTAAAGGGCTGATTTGTTAATTAAAGGAACAAACTAGGTATGACCCACACGGCACTGACGATATCGAATAATATACTTGATGAGTTTAAAACTTGTACTCAACTCCAATACAATGGCTGCCTAAAGGTTATAAGTACCAAGGGACACCAGTGGACTTTTTTCTATCGTCTAGGAAGGATAGTTTGGGCGGAGGGAGGAAGTCATCCTTTCCGGCGCTGGCAGAGAAATATAGCTCAATACTGCCCCCAAATTGATATAAATAAGTTAAATTTACGACGTAGAGAAGACGTTGAAATCAATCACTGGGATTATCGCATCTTGGAACTTCTCTATAAAAAACAGCAAATTCAACGAGAACAAATTCACGCTATTATAGAAAACACGATAGCAGAACTGTTGTTTGATTTAGCTCAAAAAACAAATTTTATTTCTGTAAGTTGCGATCGCAGCCAGGAAGTGATCATAGAAACACCAGTGAGTTTTACGAGTGCAGATGTCTTTATGAAAAAGATGCAAGACTCGTGGAAATCTTGGTCTGATGCTGGTTTGGCTAATTTTTCTCCCGATTTAGCACCAATTCTCCGGAAACCAGAACAACTCCAGCAACAGGTAAGTGAATCTGTTTACAAAAAGTTTGTAAATTTGCTCAACGGCCAATACACTCTGCTAGATTTAGCTTCAAAAATGAAGCAGAGTGTTATTCCTCTCACCCGTTCATTGCTTCCTTATATTCTGAACGGTATTATCGAACTGGTAGAAGTGCCTGATTTGCTTTTGTCAGTTAAAGAAGTAAAAAATAACCCTATTTCTCAGCAACCTCAGAAATCAACTGCGCCATTGGTAGCTTGCGTAGATGATAGCTCTCAGACTTGTAATATGTTAGAGGGAATTGTCACCTCACATGGACTGAGATTTATCCAAATTCAAGATGCTGTACACGCTTTACCAACTCTGATCCAAAATAAGCCAGACCTGATTTTCTTAGATTTAGTTATGCCTATTGCTAATGGTTATGAAATTTGTACTCAGTTACGCCGAGTTTCCGCCTTGGCTAACACACCTGTGATTATCTTAACTGGTAACGATGGTCTTTTGGATCGAGTCCGATCTAAGGTGGTGGGTGCTACAGATTTTATGTCTAAACCCGTAGCAGCAGATAAAATCATGGCTCTAGTACGAAAATATTTGCCCGCACAGACTCAAAATCAAGTCAAAAAGAGACTACTACAGTTCGATGTAAATAAATCGACTATTATTTGGAATAATTAAGTCAGTAGATCAATAATTATAATTATAGGTAAGTTGGTGGTCATGTCACATCAAGATTTGACCAGTAGTAAACGCATATAAAAAATTTTAGGGGTGGTTATATAACCACCCCTATATTCTCCTCATATTTAGAATTTACTTGCAACACCCTGATTGGGTATTATATTTACTCTGAGATATTAACTACAGTATCAACTTGAGATGAAGCTAAGGTTGGTGCAGTGAATATAGTCGAATACAGACTTGCTGGTTGCTGACGTGCGAAAACTGGTAGAACTTGACGCGCATGGGCTGCTAATTCCACTGCCTTCACATCATAAGTCTGCGTAACTAATTTAGGATAGAAACCAATACCGATGATGGGAATTATCAAACAAGCCGTGATAAATAATTCACGGGGTTTGATGTCAGAGATTACAGCATCTAGATGTAATTCTGCGTTTTGTTCACCATAGAACACTTGGCGCAGCATTGATAGTAAGTAAATTGGAGTTAAAATCACGCCTACTGCCGACAACACGATGACTACAATTTTGAAGCTGGAACTGTAAACATCGCTGGAGGCGATACCGAGGAACACCATCAATTCACCCACAAAGCCACTCATTCCGGGTAAACCTAGAGAAGCCATTGCACCAATTGTAAACACTGCGAAGGTTCTGGGCATTACCTTAGCCATACCGCCCATTTTGTCCATGATCAAGGTGTGGGTACGTTCGTAAGTTACACCAGATAAGAAGAACAAGCTAGCGGCAATCAAACCATGGGAAACCATCTGTAATACAGCACCGCTAATTCCAATCTCTGTATAAGAAGCAATCCCAATTAAGACAAATCCCATGTGGGCAATTGAGGAGTAAGCCAAGCGGCGCTTGAGATTTGTTTGGGCAAAGGCGCAGCAAGCACCGTAGACTATGTTAACTACACCTAATACTGCAAGAACTGGGGCAAAGTAAACATGGGCATTAGGCAACATTTCAACGTTGAAGCGGATGAGTGCATAACCACCCATTTTTAATAATACACCAGCCAAAATCATGGAACCAGGTGCAGATGCTTCACCGTGGGCATCAGGTAGCCAAGTGTGTAAGGGGAAGATGGGCATCTTCACACCGAAGGCAATCAAGAAACCTGCATAAGTTAACATTTCAATTGCTTTGGGATATTGCTTCATTCCCAGAGTTGCCATGTCGAAGGTGACGGTATCTCCTGAGAATGCCATTGCAAAACCAGCTACCAAGATAAATATTGATGCTGCGGCTGTATAGAGAATGAATTTAGTAGCTGCGTAACGGCGGTTTTGTCCTCCCCAGATGGAAATTAGCAGGTACACAGGTACTAACTCGATTTCCCACATTAGGAAGAATAACAGCAAGTCTTGGGCTACAAATACGCCTATCTGGGCGCTGTACATGACTAACATCAACGCATAAAACAATCGCGGCTTATTGGTTACTTTCCAAGCCGCGAAGATTGCGAGTGTGTTAATTAAGCCGGTTAATAAGAGTAAGGGCATTGATAAACCATCAACACCGACAGACCAATTTAAACCTAACTGTGGAACCCAAGCATAGTTTTCTATCAGTTGCAGTGTGGGGTTTTGGAAGTCGTAGCTATGCCAAAAGGTGTAAATTATCAGGGCAAAGTCAGCGATCGCAACTCCCAAACCATACCACCGAACGGTTGTTCCTTCTTTATCTGGGATGAAAGGAATGGCTAAGGCAGCCACTAGGGGCAATAAAATTATGGCTGACAGCCAGGGAAATTCAATAGCATTCATTACTTCTGACAATCGATTTACCTTTTTGGTTATGATTTCATTTTATGAAGGAATTTGTAGTTTTGTAAATGTTGTTTATCCCTAACATCTGCTTTTTGAGAAATTTTTAGGAATAAATACTTACTAATTCCTGTCAAAACCATTCTAATTGTAAATTTTTACAACGTCAATACAAAATTATATAAAAAAAGGTGACTAAAGTCACCGATTCAAGTTATAATTTCTAGGGTTTTAGAGAAATACGAAGAATTTCAGACAATTCGATTGACAATTGACCAGACTTCCCCATCGGAGCGAACATAGGGAACTGATATGGTCTTAAACCCTGTAATAAAGGGCTTATAGTAGACGTGCCAATACATGGGACTCAAATAATCAGCACAAGATTTGAGCAGACGGATTTCTGTGGATAGTTCCGCCGCTAGTTGATTAATGCGTTGGGCGTGAACCTGAGCTATTTCTCTAGCTGCTTCTAACTCCTGCTCTTGGGTAAGTTGTGGGGATTCTTTTTGCCAATGTTCTAATTCAGCTTGTTTGTATTGTCGCTGTATTTCTAGGGCGGCGATCGCATCGTCTATTCCCTTGAGTTCTACAGATAATTGGGCATTTTCTCTGGCTTGGCGGCGACAAGCTTCCACCATTGCTGAAGGTGAATCACTCTTGCCAGATAAGACATTATTAATACTCAAGGTAGCCCGTTCTTGCTGAAGCGCTTGAATTTCTGAGTTGAGGGTGGTGATTTCTGTATGAATTTGGTTAATCATTGTGGTTTATCCTTGGTAGATTGCACCTTGGGTATCCAGAGAAAGCGATCGCACTATGGCTGTAATTCCTGTTTCTTGCCAAGCTGATAACATAGCCGCTTCTACAGCCTGGGAATGCAATTTATCTACTAAAGCTAACAGTGTCGGCCCTGCACCACTAATTACCATGCCATAAGCACCAGCTTTCTTTGCAGCTGCATTTACAGCATCGTAACCAGGAATCAAAGCTTGGCGATATGGTTGATGCAATCTATCTTGCAAGGCTGTGCTTAACCATTCTCCCTTACCAGTTTGCAAACCGCGCAATAATAACCCCAGATGCGCTGTGTTGAAAATTGCATCTGCACGACTGACTTGGGTGGGTAAAACTTGCCGTGCTTCACTGGTAGAAAGCTCAAAATCAGGAATAGCTAACACTGGTACAACATTTTCATTCCAAGGAATATCGCAAATTTCCCAATTATCGGCACTGGTAGCAGCCAGACGACATCCCCCCAATAGGGCTGGAACTACATTATCAGGATGTCCTTCCATTGCGATCGCTAATTCCATCACCTGTAACTGAGTCAAAGGCGCACCCGCCAGTTGATTAGCACCAACCAACCCGCCGACAATGGCTGTGGCTGAACTACCCAAACCTCTCGCCAATGGTACACCAAGCTGAATTTCCATTTTTACCGATGGTGGTGTTTGTCCTATATATTGATAGCACTTCACAAAAGCCTGATAGAGCAGATTACTTTCATCGGTTTGCACCCTTTCAGCTTCTGCACCTGTGACATCAATAATTAATCCACCCTCATCTAGACGAGTAAACTTGAACTTGTTGTACAGCGTTAAGGCTGCACCGATACAGTCAAAACCAGGCCCCAAGTTAGCTGTAGTGGCGGGAACGGTAACAGTGATACTAGAAATAACAGACATCTGCAAATACTCTCCAATCATCAACCAGCATCTCATGTTAAGGGCTGATTTGCTCATGAGTATTGCTAATTGCAGCAAGGTATGATTTGTAAAACTTAATATATGAGTAAGCGATCGCCTGTGGGTTGAGAGAATAGAAGTATTTGAATTGAGCGATCGCCTTGAGAATATGTGGATGATTTGCAGTCCTTGGGGGTTAAGATAATGAAAACAAATGAGATATTTTGACAAGTCTTTAACTCAGTATTTACGCAAAATATCTCTCAAACCCTCATTTCTCTGTGTTCTCTGTGCCTCTGTGGTTCGTTTATTCCATAATCATGGTTTACAAGTTTGAAAAATTAAGCCGCAGGGAGGTTGAAGCGATGCTAGGAATAACACTTAAAGAAACGCGAGTTTATCGGGAAATAAAGGAAGAAGGTCGAGAAGAAGGATTACAAAGAGAAAAAACCCTCATCCTGCGACTCCTAACTCGACGAGTGGGAGAATTACCTCAAGATGTGCGTCAGCGTCTTGAAACTCTCTCTTTAGAAGAATTAGAAAATCTGGGTGAAGCCTTGCTTGATTTTACCAGCATAGCTGATTTGCAGTCGTGGTTAGACTAGGCATTGCCTAGCCTAATGATGGTTAGAAGTTCTCGAAGTTAGCGATCGCCTGTTTCATTTTATTCACCACCTCATCCACAGGGATAGCTCCCAACTCCCCAGAAGCACGGGTACGGATACTCAAGCTATTAGATTCCACCTCTTTCGCTCCGATCACGGCCATGACTGGGATTTTTTGCTTCTCTGCATTGCGAATTAATTTACCCAAGCGATCGCCACTGGTATCAACTTCGGCACGGATACCCTCAGCCAACATTTTTGCTTCCACATCCTTAGCAAAATCTAGCTGCGCTTCACCAACTGGTAACAATCTCGCTTGCACAGGTGCTAACCATAAAGGGAAATCACCAGCATACTCTTCAATCAAAATCCCAATCAATCGTTCGAGAGAACCAAACGGCGCACGGTGAATCATTACTGGACGTTGGCGGGAACCATCTTCAGCCACATATTCCAAATCAAAGCGTTCTGGTAAGTTGTAATCTACCTGAACAGTTCCTAATTGCCATTCCCGTTCTAAAGCATCACTAAAGATAAAATCTAGTTTGGGACCATAGAAAGCCGCTTCCCCAATCCCCTCAAAGTAATTCATTCCCAACTTTTCCACAGCGCGGCGAATTGCACCTTCGGCTTTATCCCAAATTTCATCAGAACCGATGTACTTATCACTGGCTGGATCGCGGAAACTGAGTCTAGCTTTAAAATTCTTCAGTTGCAGACTCTTAAACACCGATAAAATCAACTCCACCACGTTCAGAAATTCATTGTCTAGCTGTTCGGGAGTGACAAACAAGTGTGAATCATCCACAGTAAAACCGCGCACTCGTGTTAAACCACCCAATTCTCCTGATTGTTCATAGCGGTAAACAGTACCAAATTCCGCGAATCGAATCGGTAATTCCCGATAGGAATGTAATTCACTCTTGTATATTTGGATATGGAAGGGACAATTCATCGGCTTGAGGACAAAACCTTGCTCTAGTGCTGCAGCTTCCTCGTCGTCCGACATCAAGGGAAACATATCTTCCTTATACTTTTGCCAGTGTCCAGAAGTTTTAAATAAATCCACTCTCGCAATATGCGGTGTTACCACAGGCAAATAACCGCGTTTGAGTTGTTCCTTTTTGAGGAAATCTTCTAAAACACTCCGCAACAAAGTACCTTTAGGAGTCCACAAGGGTAAACCCGGCCCTACTTGCTCGGAAAATATAAATAATCCCAGTTCCTTACCGAGTTTACGGTGGTCTCTTCGTAGCGCTTCTTCTTTGCGCCGCTTATACTCAGCCAGTTGTTCTGGACTTTCCCAAGCAGTCGCATAGATGCGTTGTAACTGCGCCTTGGTTTCATCCCCACGCCAATAAGCCCCAGCCACGCTTTCTAATTCAATAGCTTTGGGGTTTAATTCGCTGGTGTTTTCTACGTGAGGCCCCGCGCACAAATCCCACCATTCATTGCCCAGATGGTAAATTGTGATGGGTTCTTGTTTAATATCTCCCAGGATTTCGAGTTTGTAAGGTTCCTGAATAGCCGAAATTCTTTTTTCGGCTTCTTCTCGGCTAACTTCTTCGCGAATTACAGGCAATTTGCGATTAATAATCTTCACCATCTCTTTCTTGATGGCTTTCAAATCATTTTCACTAAATGGTTCTGGACTATCGAAGTCGTAGTAAAAACCGTTTTCAATCCAGGGACCGATTGTAACTTGCGCTTTAGGAAACAGCTTTTGTACCGCCATTGCCATTACGTGGGAAGCTGTGTGGCGAATCTGCTTTAATGTCTCCGATTCGCTAGTACGAGGTAAATAAATTTTTTCAGGTTGTTCTGATTGACTGAGAGATGAATTTGGCGACATCGGCTGCTGAACCATTAGCGAAGTGATTGCAAAAAGATAATTTTAGTAGTTGAAGCTGTGAAAAATCTACCCAGG
>DASQZD010000113.1:0-10880 GCA_035638855.1 Nodularia sp. (in: cyanobacteria)
TTGTCTTTGTTGTCCATCCAATGACGTAAACACTTGTTTTGGATGAACTGACTAGTACGAATAGCTTCGTCTATCGCCCTATACTGCTTGTCTTTTCCTTTAAGCTTGAACTCATAAACAATCATGGCTCGACCTAACCAAATACATACTTATGCTATCATACTTGGCATAAACCAACAACTAAGTAAAACAAAACCTTACGGAGTCATAAAGGACTTAATTAGCTTTCATCCCCTGCCTGTTCGCGCAGCGTCTCCGTTGGGGAGAAGTCCGAAAAACGCAACTGGGTTCCTGTTTCTCAGGGGTTTTCAGCGTTTTCCTGATAAAGTAAAGTATTGTGTGTGCAAACTTTGATCGATGCCACCTAATGGAGATATCTAATGAGTAAGGGTGTAATCACTATAACTGATAGTGAGTTTGAAACCGAAGTATTGAAAGCCGAACAGCCTGTATTGCTTTACTTTTGGGCTTCCTGGTGTGGTCCTTGTCAATTGATGTCGCCACTCATTAACTTAGCAGCTGCCAAATACAGCGATCGCCTGAAAATTGTGAAAATCGAAGTCGATCCCAACCCGATGACTGTGAAACAGTACCAAGTAGAAGGCGTACCAGCCTTAAGACTCGTTCAGGGAGAAAAAGTATTAGCATCCGCAGAAGGAGCTATTGGCAAAGAAAAATTACTCAATTTCTTGGATACCCACTTAAGTAGTAATTAGTCAATAGTAGTTGACTAATTACTATTGACTAACGACTCATGACTAATGACTAATATGCAGTTTGCTCAACGTTTACAACCCCTGCAATCCAATGTCTTTGCTGATATGGACAAGGCTAAAACTGAGGCTTTGTCAGCAGGAAGGCAGTTAATTGATTTGTCTTTGGGGTCTTCTGATTTACCAGCCGCTCCCCACGTCATTGAGGCGATCGCCAAATCTCTCTATGATCCTAGTACCCACGGCTACTTGTTGTTTCATGGTACACAACCATTTCGCCAAGCCGCAGCTCAATGGTATGAACGAAAATTTGGAATTAAAGTTGATCCAGAAACTGAAGTCCTACCCCTGATTGGTTCTCAGGAAGGTACAGCCCATCTTCCCTTAGCACTGCTTAACCCCGGAGATTTTGCTCTGTTGCAAGATCCAGGCTATCCATCCCACGCCGGGGGAGTTTATTTAGCTAGTGGTCAAATATACCCAATGGCGCTACGGGCAGAAAACAATTTTTTACCAGTATTTGCTGATATTCCGGCGGATGTTTTGGCACAATCGCGGATGATGGTATTGAGCTATCCTCATAATCCCACGGCGGCGATCGCGCCTTTGTCTTTTTTCCAAGAAGCCGTGGCTTTCTGTCAGCAACATCATATCGCCTTAGTTCACGATTTCCCCTATGTGGATTTAGTATTTGCAGAAACTGGGGATGTCGCCAATAGCCGATCTTTAGTTCCTTCTGTGCTAGAAGCTGACCCAGCCAAAAGCGTCTCTATTGAATTTTTTACTCTTTCCAAATCCTACAATATGGGCGGATTCCGCATCGGTTACGCCATCGGTAATCCCCAATTAATTCAGGCTTTACGCCAAGTCAAAGCAGCCGTTGACTTTAATCAGTATCGAGGAATTTTGAACGGTGCGATCGCTGCCCTCACAGGACCTCAATCCGGAATCACAGATGCCGTTACCACCTTCCGAAAACGGCGTGATGCTTTTATTACTGCATTACATCGCATCGGTTGGCAAGTTCCCACTCCCAAAGGCACAATGTACATTTGGGCGAAGTTACCCGAACCTTGGAATCAAAATTCTGTGGAATTCTGTACTCAGTTGGTCAAACAAACTGGTGTCGCCGTTTCCCCTGGTGCTGGCTTTGGCAAATCGGGAGAAGGATATGTCCGCTTTGCTTTGGTGCATGAACCACCTTTGTTAGAAACTGCTGTCAAAAGAATTGCCGAGTTCTTGTGACATCCTCCCCGGCGTGAACGCACGAGGATTTCAAGCTCAAAAAGCAATTGCAGGCGAAACCTGTCTGAAATGCCCCAACTGCTTTAATGTTTCCCTCGGCGTTTTCATCTCGTCCGTTCACTAACTGGCAGGACGGACAACGCCACTCTCTGACTGATAGAGCCGATATTACGCCCCCAAAGGCGTTGGATGACTTTGAGGTTTAGCGTTTGAAAACACAGAACAGACGCGGCTTTTACTGAAATTCTTAGTAATATTTTTACAAATAATCTACAGAAACTTTACCTAATTAAGTCTCTGGTTGTTTAGAGTAGTTTTGTATGATACACTACCAAACATGGTTAATAATTGCGTATTTTGTCTTGGACGAGCAGGATTGTTAAACAGTTCCAGCCTCTAGTCAAGCCAAGGTATATTTATCAGGGGTAGCAGTCTAAAACCGTACTTAGAAACCGATGGAGACTTGTTAATGAAAAAGATTTTTCAACCACTGATGATTGCCAGTGTAATGGCTGTTGGTGTCAGCGCGATCGCTACTAGCCCAGCACAAGCTGCTGGTCTGATAAATGCGACTATTGGCGGAACAAACCCAACTGATTATTTGGTTTATGACGCAAATAATACAAATACCTTTCTAGTGCCAAGTACCCTGGCCAACGTGCAAAAAGTCCTGGATGGTAATGCTGCCAACCCTACGGGCAATGTAGAGTTAGCTGCGAGTAGTGAACAAGCGGGTTTTGATTTCACCAAAAATACCACCTTGGAAGGGACAATTAATGGTAAGAATCTGATCCTCAGTAGTTTAGTTGAGAGTGACTGGACTAGTCTTTACAAAAACACAGGCTTAACCTTTGGTGAGTATTGGTTTAATCAGGCTTTATCTGCCAATAGTTTTGGTAATTTAGTTGGCACACCCACGGGTCAGGCTTTGTTTACCAATTTTGTCGCTAATGGAGGTTATCAAAGATTCAGCGATCCGAATATCGCCTATGTCAATCAAGATGACGTTAATAGCCCCATTAGCGTTGGGCTAGCAGGTGTTCTTAATGCTCGCGATCTGTTATTCAACACTGTACCTCCTCAGTTCCAGCCACTATTGGATCAAGTATCAACCATACAAGCTAGTGAAATCTACAAGTTCACCTATGAAGGCCAAACAGATTTGCTGTTTAGTTTTGTAGCCACACCGTCAGGTTTAGTTACACTTGATGGTACTATGTCACACGATGGCATTTATGACCCAATTATCATCCCCGGTGTACCGCCAACATCAGTCCCAGAACCTTCAGTAATGTTGGGTATGCTGGGTGTTGCGGGTATTTTTGCCACACAACGCAAGTTGAAAAAAGTATCTTAGTTAAAGCTGGTGTTTATTTACAGAAAATAATCAAGTAAAGGAGCTAAATGCTCCTTTTTTTTTGATCAATAATTGGGGGAATCAACACAGTAAATTTATTTTTATTAAAATAAGAATAGGTGAATTTGTAAATTACCTAAATTAAATTGTGACAATATCTGCACGAATAGTACCACTGATTAAAGATCCAGAACGTTTATCAACCCGTCTAGCGGAGATTCCACCAGAACCGGGAGTTTATTTCATGCGGGACGGTAGCGATCGCCTAATATATATAGGTAAATCACGGAAATTGCGATCGCGTGTTCGTTCCTATTTTCAAGACGGTTATAACAAAAGCGATCGCATAGCCACAATGGTTAAGCAGGTGACAGAAATTGAATTTATTGTCACCGATACAGAAGCTGAAGCTTTAGCACTGGAAGCCAACTTAATCAAGCAGCATCAGCCCTATTTTAACGTTTTACTCAAAGATGATAAAAAATATCCCTACGTTTGTATTACTTGGTCAGAAGACTATCCGCGAATTTTCATCACCCGGAAACGCCAATTAGGTAAACTCAAAGATAAGTTTTACGGTCCTTATACAGATACAAGTTTATTACGAGAGATATTACGCATATCTAAACGCATTTTTGCATTACGACAACGACCCCAACCACTTTTCAAAGACCGTCCTTGCTTGAATTATGACTTAGGGCGCTGTCCGGGTGTTTGTCAACAATTGATTTCACCAGAAGAATACCGCAAAACTGTACTGAAAGTAGCGATGGTATTCCAAGGAAGAACTCAAGAATTGATTGATATTCTCACAGCACAAATGCAAACAGCGGCCGAGGCGTTAAACTTTGAATCGGCGGCGCGGGTTCGCGATCAAATCACTGGGTTAAAATCGCTGAATGCTGACCAGAAAGTTTCCCTACCAGATGATACAGTTTCACGGGATGCTTTAGCACTGGCAACCGACAAAGAACGCGCCTGTATTCAATTATTTCAGATTCGGGCGGGACAATTGGTCGGACGCTTGGGATTTATTGCGGATAGTCACGCTGAACCTGGAGCGATTTTACAACGAGTTTTAGAGGAACATTATCAAACTGCTGATGCAGTGGAAATTCCCACAGAGATTTTAGTCCAGCATGAGTTACCAGATGCAGAAATCTTGGCAGATGTCTTGACTCAACGCAAGGGAAGAAAAGTCACGATTTTAGCTCCCCAGCGTCAAACTAAGGCAGAATTAATTGAGATGGTAGAGCGAAATGCTGAGTATGAATTGCAAAGAATGCAAAAATTTAGCGATCGCAACGATGAAGCAATGCAAGATTTAACCACTATTCTCGATTTACCCGACTTACCCCACCGCATCGAAGGTTATGATATTTCTCACATTCAGGGTTCCAATGCTGTAGCTTCCCAAGTTGTGTTTATTGATGGCTTACCTGGTAAACAGCACTATCGCCACTATAAAATTAAGAATCCCACAGTTACAGCCGGACATTCCGATGATTTTGCTAGTTTAGCTGAAGTTATCCAGAGGCGATTTCGCAAGTATAGCGGAGATCCACAATTACCCAGGGTGGGAAATCCTGACTGGCCTGATTTAATTATGATTGATGGCGGTAAAGGTCAGTTATCCTCAGTGGTCGCTGTTTTGCAAGAAATGAATTTATTAGAAGACTTGCGCGTTGTCAGTTTAGCAAAGCAGCGAGAAGAGATTTTTTTACCGGGGGAATCGCAACCCTTAGAAACAAACGCAGAACAGCCAGGAGTGCAGTTATTACGGCGGTTAAGAGATGAAGCCCATAGATTTGCTGTGAGTTTCCATCGTCAGCAACGTAGTGATAAATTAAAGCGATCGCGTTTAGATGAAATTCCTGGTTTAGGACACCATCGCCAAAAGCAGCTTTTAGGGCATTTTCGCTCAGTTGATTATATCCGACAAGCGACACCCGCACAACTAGCTGAAGTTCCAGGCATTGGCACAAGGTTAGCCCAAGAAATTTATGATTATTTTCATCCCGCTTCCGGAATGTGAATCTTACTCAATCATTAATCTCCCTAAAATTTCATTCCATTTCTCTTTGTGAATTTTTTGGATTTCATTATCTGACTCTATTAGTTGTGAATATAAATCAATAAAATCTGTGATAGACATAATTAATCTTAAATAATATTTAATTGTCGGAATAATTCCATTAAGAATTACTTGACATCCATGTTCTGATGAAATTTCTTTAATAAGATTATTAATCTTGTCTGCTTCTAGTTGGTTAACATCCTTTGATGCAAAAATGTAGTATCTTCGGGGATTATGTTTAATAATTTTATTTTTTGCCCGGTAAAGCATTTGTAGCGTAATTTCTTGCCCATATTTGATTTCTATAGCTTCAATAAGATGATCATTTTTATCAAAAATTTCAATATCTCCAGCAGTGTTAGAAGTTCTGTCAGAAGCCGTATGACTCCCTAATTTTGTTAGTGTGCAGGAATTATATCTAGATATTTCCTTAACTAAAATTTGATAAATGGCATAGAAAGCAATAACCGGCAATTTTGAGCCACCGTCAGTTTTATAGTTATAATTAAAATGCTCATCTAAAGCATTGACTAAACTTTTTAAGTCTAGTTTTTCTGGATTACTTAATTTAATGATTTCCACCAAATTATTATCTTTGGCTGAAGTTACCAATTTCAGAAGCAATTTTAAAACATTTTCTGCTTTGTCAGGATGTTTTTGGACGAAATCAATAATATTCAGAAACGCCAATTTTAAAGACTTAGGACTGATATTACCTTCATAACTTAAAGTATAAGGGTAAGGTTGTTCTAAAGAACGCGTTAACCAACCACTTTCAGCCATTGCTGGTAAACCTAACTCTGTTAATGTAGGAGTAATATATTTTGTATCTATAGTTCTTCCTGAAAACCCGCCTGGTAGATCAACTTGATGGTATCTAATATCCTGAGATTGATATAACACCTTATGTACTAAAAGACTAACAAGTACCGTATAAACTGCCTTTCTAGCAAAGCATTTTTTACTAATTTCCAAAACATAATCTTGATATTCTTGTGGTAATTCGATTTGATCAATGTTAAATTCAGATATACTCTGATAAATCTGTATAAGCTTTTCTCGATGATTCATAATCGAATGTGTTTCTAGTTTAATGGGTTGATTGCAATGACAATTTTTATTCAGACTGGCTATTTCGACTTCTCTATCTTGATGTGAAAAAATTTGTTTTTGAATTTGATTAGCCAGTTCATACATTACTGGTATACATACAGAATTCCCTATTTGTTTATAGCACTCTGCTAAATTGCGATGAGTTTTGAAATCTTCAGAAAAACCCATAATTTTATAACACTCTCGCAGTGTTAATTTACGAACTGCATTTTCTTCTGGTATGTAGATAAAAAATCTTCCTGAAGTCTCTTGAGAAGGTATTGTTGGATGTACTCCTTCTATAGAATAAATTCTATTTGGTTGATGATGAACTCGTGATAAATGTTCTGTATTTGGTCTAACACCTGTTTTCCAAATACTTTTATTGCGATATCCTACAAAAATTAAACCCGATACTTGCTGTTTAGGATGATCTATCATTGTGTATTCTTCAGGATTTAGGTATTCAAACTTTTCTGAAGTACACAAAAATTCTCTTAACGTGGGAACTGGATGAGATTGCTGAAGAGTTTTAAAATTAAATTTCTTATTTTTTGTCGCCACAAATACGACTCGTTCTCTATTTTGTGGTAGTCCGAAATCTCTAGAGTTAACTATTTCGTAGTTAACTACATAACCCATATCTTCTAAAGAATAGAGTATTACTTCTAATGTTCTACCTTGATCGTGATGTAATATATGCTTAACATTTTCCAGGACAACTACAGGAGGATGAATATGCTCAATAATTTCACAAATATGAAAAAATAAAGTTCCTCTAGTGTCATGAAAACCCTTTCTATGTCCACAAATACTGAAAGGTTGACAAGGAAAACCAGCTGTTAAAACATCGAAATAAGGTAGAGATTTTAAATCAATTTTTCTGATATCAGATTCGGGTTTGTCTCCAAAATTATTCAAGTAAACCTGTTGACACGCCTCATCAATCTCGCAAGAAAATACACACTCATACTCAGCTTTTTCAAAAGCTAATCTAAAACCTCCAATACCAGCGAATAAATCAGCAAACTTTAGTTTGACTTCCTCCATAAAAATAACCGAAGAACCACATTTTTTAAAGAACCAAGCTATACATCATAGCAAAGTTTATACCAATTTAATATTTTTTATTTACAGACCTATCTGTGTTTTTTATGCGTGCAAATGCTTTGATTGTATGTAATATATATGACACAAAAATCTTCATTTAATATCTTGATCAATCAAATATTAACTAAATCTTAAAAGAAAAATTTTGTTACCAAAGATACAGTTTTTTCTAGCGGTTAATTTTTCAATACAAGAACGGCTTTTAACAATTGCCTAAGATAGGCATATAATAGCCTATCTCAAGGTAATAGTGATGGGGATCACTGAAAATCTAAGCGGATGTGTAATTATAAAATTAATCTATATATCTAAAGTGGGATGGTAAATGTAGGGAAATTCGAGATAATGTATAAAACATAAAAATGCCCATTTAAAATTTTCTTTAAAAAATTTAGCTAATTTCAGGGCTGTTTGTTCACTTGAACCAAACGAAAATATTTACTGTTTTAAGTTGCAGTTTTGTCAAATCAGAAATAATTACAATCAGGGGTTTTTAAATGAATAGAGTACAACAAGTTCACTGTCCAAACTGTGGCAGTGGTGCGGAGCGTCACTATATTTATGATAGTCAATTAACTCGAACACAATGCCCAAGTTGCGATTACTTGATGATCACTTGTACTGTTACTGGTAAGGTAATTGAAGCTTATGCACCAGGGATTAATGCCAATAAACAATTTGCTAAGGTTAAATAAATACAGTATGTAAAAACGCGATTAATCGCGTCTTTACAAGGGTAGTTTTATTTACTTGCACGAAGTTGTCCACAAGCAGCATCCGCTTCTAAACCACGAGAAAAACGGACACTAACAGCAGTATTTTGTTGTTTGAGAATGTTAACAAAAGCTTGAATGCGATCGCTGCTAGGACGCTTGTAATCAACTTCACTGATGGGGTTGTAGGGAATCAAATTTACATGGCTTTGGAATCCCCTCAGACATTTTGCCAGTTGCATTGCGTGTTCTGGTAAGTCGTTGAAACCAGCCAAAAGGACATATTCAAAAGAGATGCGTCTTCTGGTGATTTCCACGTATTCCCGACATTCATCGAGCAAATCTTCTAGGGGATAGGGACGGGCGCTGGGAATGAGTTTTTCTCTGAGTGCTTGGTTAGGTGCGTGCAGACTTACAGCCAGAGTGACTTGTAAATTGTGTTTGGCAAACTCACGGATACGACCACGAATACCAACTGTAGAAACTGTAAGCGATCGCTGTCCAATCCCGACATCTTGATTCAAAGATTTCAAAGATGCTAACACATTCTCAGTATTCAATAACGGTTCACCCATGCCCATAAACACTACATGGCTAACGCGTTGCTGAAAGTCTTCTTGCACAGTCAAGACTTGATCGACAATTTCATGTTTTTCCAAATTTCGGATGTAGCCACCCTTACCAGTAGCGCAGAAATCACACGCCATTGGACAACCTACCTGGGTAGAAACACAAACCGTCAGGCGTTTGGCTGTGGGAATACCAACAGTTTCAATGATTTGACCATCGGCAAGTTTTAAAAGATATTTGATCGTCCCATCGGGTGCAACTGCACGATGATGTATAGTTGAACGTCCAATGGGGACTTCTGCAACTGCTGCACGCCATTGTTTAGGGAAGGCAGAAATCTCAGCTAGCGATCGCACACCCTTATGATAAATCCAATCGTGCAGTTGCTTACCTCTATAAGCGGGTTGTCCCTGTTGCTGTACCCAAAGGCTCAACTCAGCAACTGAAGCACCTAGTAGGGGCGGAATTAGTTCTGATTTTACTGAATCAACCTGAGAAACAAGCGGCGTAGCAGACATAAATATTTTATTTAAAAATTGATGCTTGATCTCTATGCTACAACAGCCGGAGGGTTTTCAACTTACCTGTTGATAAACATAGAGGCGCTAGCGGCTTGCCTCAGACTACCACAGAGTCACACAGAACACTTTGTATAACCACATCATTGAATTCCCTCTGTTCTGTTGACGAATTTGCCAAAATAGAGATGTAGGCTAAAACAACCACTTTTCGAGCATAGCTTGATTGTATATACTCAAGCAGCCCAGTCACCTAGTGGGAAATCATGAAGAGGAAGGGAGTATGGATAATAATAACTGGTTGCAACAGTTAATGATGCTCGGTATTGGTACAACGTCTTTGGTAGCTGAAAAAATGCGGCAGGTTAGCGATGATTTGGTTAAGGATGGTAAACTCGACCCTGAGCAAGCTAAGGCGGTCATGGATGACGTTGTACAGCAATTAAAGTCAGAGCAGGGAAACTGGGAAGAGCAAATGCAAAGACAAATGCGGAATATGATGCAGGATTTGGGCGTTGCTCGTCAGTCTGAAGTGGATGAATTACGGGGCAGAATTGACCGTTTAGAGCGTCAACTGCGTGATTTAGAAAATAAGCTTTGGCGTTAAAAGCTACTTTCTGATTTACACTAAATTTTGTCCTGTTGGTAATCTCAAAAATCTTAGATTGCCTCATTAGGGAGGGCTAATTTTGAAATCAATTTTACTCAGCGTGGGTTTCATGCTGGTCTGTGTTGTAGTTTTGGTGGTAGCACAAGTTGGGAATAACGCCAACTCTGCTCTTGCTGATAATTTGACAGCAACTACACCAGCACCCACTAGTGTCACGAAAAACCAAACCTTGATTGCGAGTAATACTATGTCTGATCCTAACGTCATCACCAACCCATCTGGACTGAAATATATTGAATTAGAAGAGGGAACTGGCGCGACTCCTAAGCCTGGACAAAAGGTTTCAGTTCACTACACCGGTACTTTAGAAGATGGTACTAAGTTTGATAGTTCACGCGATCGCGGTAAACCCTTCGAGTTTAACATCGGTACCGGACAAGTCATTAAAGGTTGGGACGAAGGACTCAGCACTATGAAAGTAGGCGGTCGTCGTCAGTTAATCATTCCCTCGGAGTTAGGTTATGGCTCCCGTGGTGCTGGTGGTGCGATTCCACCCAATGCTACTTTGCTATTTGACGTTGAATTACTGGGCGTTAAGTAGATTGCTGAGTATAAACTCAGTTGCTTGCAGGGACTCACACTATCAATACGTCTGATATCAAGTCCGGTTAATTAGTTGCCATTACCATAATCATTGAACCCCACCCCCAACCCCTCCCCGCAAGGGAGGCTAGGGTGTACACACAAGTCGGGAAATTCTCGTTTGTGTCATAGCACCCCACCCCTAACCCCTCCCCGCAAGCGAGGAGGGGAACTGGATTTACACTTAAATCCTGTTGTTCGGGCGGGAAAACCTTTATGGGTAAGGATGTGTG
>DASQZD010000114.1:0-10348 GCA_035638855.1 Nodularia sp. (in: cyanobacteria)
TAAACGTAGAAATTCCCCTGACTGAAATCTATCGTCGCATTAATTTTTAAGGCTGCTTAACTCTCTTGGAACTGATTAATGGGACTCGTGACTAAAAGAAGCACTCCCAAGGAAGCTAGAAAAAGCAACTAGCATCCAACCGAAACAAATATGTTTTTGGGTTTGCCAATCGTATCTCTCTTCTATTGTCGGGATTGTGTTAGCTCCAACGATTTCTAGTCCCCAGTAGCCCAACGCACTGATGCCAAACAACATAGCACTGACTATGGACAATTTAGCGATGACTTTGAGAATACAATTGCTTAAACTAGGCGGTGTTTGAAAGGATTCTCTGTGACGATGATGGATAGCTAGTTCACTTGGAGCTACAACCAAAACACGTCTTGGTTTTTGTTGAGTGAGTTGAGAGACAATTTGTTTGTTATCAGTCATAGATCGAACCAAAGCTTGTTGGTTGTAACTAGATTAGTTCCAGTAATTATATTGTAAACTTTCGTTAGATAGATGTGGTTAAATTTACATAAAATTTCTCTATTCAGAAAAGATATTCTAGTGGTTAAACGAGGTCATACGCAAAAACCCAGAGGACAAACAAGCGATTAAGCTGAAAGTCAATTAAAAATATCCCCCAGCACATACTGCACTGGGGGATATTTAGCTTCTATTTTTTATTTAGCCAAAAGCTAATTGCTTGGCATAATCTTGTGCTTCATCTCCAGATAAAGGCTGAAAATTTTTAATTAACGCTGTTGCATGAGTTCCTTTGGCGCTAAAAAGCAGTGAATAGCAATAAGGTTCAGGTAGTCCTGGCTCTTTCATTTCTGCTATCCACAACCAACTTAATTCTTCGTCCTCTTCAGATGAATAATCGTAATGTAGTATTTCTGCGTTAGACATTGTTTTTTGCTCCTCCTCTTATCAAAAGCTTACATCCGCACCTCTACAATCACAAATGCCGCCAAAAGTTCTTACTGATAGTCTTGAGACTGGCTACCTGGCTACCTTGGGTTCTGCTGTTTCAGGGACATGACCAACAGCTACCGCAGCAACAATTGGTGCAGGTGTCGCTAACAGAGAATTAAGTAATTCTCGCTGATGCTCCACATCAGCAATAGTTCGGTATATTGTGTAGGGATCAATTTGCATCCCTAATGGTGTGGGTACGATTTTTAAGTATTGATTAAGAAGTTGAATGTAATGCTGATCAAAATTTCGATGAATCACATAAGAACGCATTGCATTAAGCAATCCAATAGCTCTCTCAATTTCGTAAACATCACTTGTATCTATTTCTGGCTGACTTTCGCGGTAGCCTTTACCTTTTTTCTCGGCTACCAGATTATGAAATTTAGCAATGGCTCTTTGATGATTGGCTAATGTGTGGATTTTCGTTTGCGCCTTATAACCGACTCTGCCCCACTGCACTGTTAAATTACCATCTTCAACTTTAGCAGACCAGAATTTATTACTGTTTTGGATTGCGTCAACAAAGACTAAATAGATTTCCATATTTTTAACCCAATCAACTCGCTAACTTTTGGGCATTGCCCCACCGGATTTGGTGTTGTAGTGCTTCAAGTAAGGTTTCAGCTTCGTCTATTGTTACTCCATTTAGAACAGAGCAGACATCATATAAATCCTGGGGAATAGAATCAGGAATTACTAGCTCACACAAACTATCTTCAAGGGCTGTAGAAACTGGATATTCAGTTGGAGTGTACTCTTGTTGCATAACAATGTATGTAGACAGAGTTACTCGTAATAACAGTTTTGTTTCTCTATCTAACTTCTCTAAATACACACCATATTTATTAACCAGTTGGTCAATGATTGGAGTCTGCCCGTAATAAGTAACTAAGTCTGTTGCCATTTTCTTTGGTCTATCTAATTATTAAGAAGCTGGTGTTAGTTTCTAAAAAAGTGTGATTGCCCCTTTAAGGTTAGGGAGCAATCGCAATTAATATCAGTTCATGTTTCTGTATTTGGCAGTTCTGAGAGATTGAGTTTTCGCCGCAACCACAGGACTACTAGCCCGTCGTGCGGTCGATGCCCAAGACTGCATTCGCTCGACTGCCGCCGCATCCTGAACGGCAAGCGGGGTAATGGTTTGACGGCAATTCTCCAAATCATTAAGTGTTACCTGCTGCGGTCTATCCTCATCGAATGCCAGCAGAGCAGCTTCAGATGCGAGAGTTTCCAGTTCTGCCCCTGAAAACTTTGCAGTGTTGGCAGCGATCGCTTCGAGATATTCGGATTCCAGGTGAATGCCAAAGCGTTGCAGATGAATCCCTAGAATCTGGACTCGTTCTGGTTCTGTGGGCAGATCAACAAAGAAATTTTCGTCAAATCTTCCCTTCCTCTTTAGTTCACTTGGCAGCGCAGATGGGTCATTACAAGTTGCCACGACAAACACACCACACTGAGATTCGGACATGAATGTAAGGATATTGCCCAGAATCCTCTGTGAGACTCCACTAGTGTCACCAGTCCCCGAAAGTGCTTTTTCTATCTCGTCCACCCATAAAATGCAGGGTGCGATCGCTTCGGCAGTCTTTAATGCGCGGCGTACATTGCCCTCAGACTCGCCTACCAGACTGCCCAAGAGGGACGCAATGTCTAGCTGTAGGAGTGGTAGATTGAGTATACTAGCGATGTTTTTGGCACAGTGAGATTTTCCTGTTCCGGGTGGGCCAGCCAGCAATACACCTTTGGGTTGGGGTAAACTTAAGCTTCGCGCCTCTTGCGTGAATAGCCGCCGCCGCCGATTCAACCACTCGCGTAGCAAATCCAAACCGCCAAAGGGAATGGTAGCTGGTTTACCCAACTCGATACCCATTTGAGCAAGTAGCCGAGTTTTGTACTCGACGGCTTTGGGGATGAAATCAGCATCAACGACGACACCATCATTAGTTAAGTTTTCTTTGACAGTTAACCGCAGAAAATCACTGATTTCTTCTAAAGTTAAGCCCAGTGCTGCACGAGAAAGAGTTTCTTTTTCAGCATTTTCTAGAGAAATAGTGAAAGTCAATTCCTGTTCGATAGCTGACTGTTGTAAGTCATGCAAATAAGAATTGATGTGTTCAAGTATTTGGTCAATACTAGGTAAAGGAACTTCACAATAAGGAATCAATCTGACTAGAGATTCGTGTAGTTGTATGTTCTGACCTAACAGAACAATGCGTTTATCTGTGGGTTTTAACCTGTGGTAAAGGTTTTTTACCTTGCTTAAAATCTCCCAACTCAATTGAGGTGAGTTCTTAGCAATAAAGGGGTGAATATCTCCGAGGATAAATACACCATTCCCACTAAAATTAGCAATGTAGTCGAATACAAATAGTAGTGGGTCAGCCTGTGGAGGTCTTTTGTACTCTGGCACTGGCTTAAACACCAATCCCCCATCTGCTGCAATTAAACATTGCTCCAGGGTGGACACTCCCAGATTCCAGAAGAAGACAGGACTGTTTAGTTTGTTGTTTGCTTCGGTTGTCAACCACTGAATGATAGTTGCCTCATCGGGGGACAGGACATCAAGTGCTGCGATCGGGATTTGTGAATCTAGTGTGGAGAGCAGATTTGAGAGTTTCATGGCATATTTCAGATATTTCACTTATGAAATGGCGAAGCCTTTATGATCAGCAGTTACCAGCCGAGTTAAGACTGGTAACTGATGACTGATTACTGACGTAAACGTGTTTGCCTGCTGTTTGTAGTCCGAAGTTGTGGTGCTGATTCTTCTTTATAGATGCGATCGCCCTCCACAACTCCAAGTGCTTCTTCAAATGGTTGCGTAGCTAATAAACAACTCACTCCCTCGAACCCTTGAGCTTCCACTCGAACTTCACCTGTAGCGCTGTCGAAATGAATCAGTATTGAACGTTCCATAATTATCTCCGTGCAAATTGTTGTATTTCTTGATGTCCGGCAAAGGTAAGACGTAGAGTTTGCACATTGCCATCAGTAGATTCTGCGATCGCGCATTCTCCAAACTTTTCTTGTAACTCGGCAGCTTTAGCTCTCACCATCCGTTGTCCATAAGCCAGCATTAGTTTATTGCTGAAAAAGTCTTTGCCCAACTTCGGAACTGTCTCGTAGCTGTCGTGTATCACATCGTACACACCACTTGACTGATTCCATTTGAACCCGATGTCTGCACGGGCTTTTATGGTACGACCAGATACGATAATTTCAGCGCTTTGTCCTTGAGAGCTACCGTAGTACCCTTTTAGTGATTGTGCTGTTTCATGAACTTGCGGATTCAGTTTCAAATCTTGTAAGGCTTGTACCAGACATTCGCGGTTGGTGAGCTTGGTTTTAACAGTTGAGAAGTGTGACATGAGAATTTTATCCCTATAGTAGAAGTGCGGTATTCTTTTTGAGGCGTATACTGCATTTTTCGTTAAGGTACTTAGTTTTGGGCGAATGCACCCGCCCAAGACTGTTTTTTACCTGAACCTAAATGCGGCAACTGTAGCCTTCGATAAGCCCACGTCCTCAGTCGCAAGTGATTGTAGATTGCGTTGTTCATCTAACAACTTGATCCGAATTTCTTCCATCTTTTGCTGTAATTGACTGCGCGTATCAGAACCCAGATTTTTAGACTCAATCGCTGGATCGTTAACGATAGAGTCCAAGTGCGCCATCATCGCCTCCAAGCTACTGCCAGCCTCCGGTGAAGCGTTTGCTAGTAGCACTTGAACCTTCATCAGATGACGCTCCATTTTCCTTTTAAACTGTATGGGTTTCCTCCCTGGTTCCCAATCAGCCAACTCTTCAAGCAACTGTGCGGCGAGTTGTTCACCGCCAGCTAGAGCAGATTCCCGTAGCCTTTGCTCCAGATTTTGGTCATACTGCTGAATGAACTTGGTAATCTGGTCTAGACATTCGGCTTGCTGCTGGTTCAGTTGTTCGGACAATGCCGGGATAATCACCGGGCGACCAATAATGACTTGCAAATAGTCTTCAAGGTCGGTCAGAGTCGGGAATGCTCTTAACAAGTTGGCTTTGACTGACTCTTGCTTATCCTGTGCTAATTCCCAAGTGTTAAGTGAGAGGAACTGATCAATCCGTTCCTGATAATCAAGAAGTCCCGCTTCGTAATCAGCTTTCAATTGATTGCGTAAACCAGGGGCGATATTATCTCTAATATTGATTAGCTGATTCCATACCAGGGGAGCTAAATCAATCGGACAAACCCAATCACCAGTATCAGCAGACATCCACTCCTGAACTGAGGCGATTTCTTGACGAAGTTGTGCGGCAGCTTCATCAAGCTTCTTGAATACCTTGATACCCCGCAAACCAACTTCGGAATTTGTAACTTTCACAAGGTCTGATTCAATTTCAGAAACTTCAGCTTTTAGCACATCCGCCCATTTAGGAGCAGCAGACTTTGTACTTTTCTTTAACTGGATACGAAAGCGAATGCGGGTTTTATTTAACTGCGAGAAATTGTGGCGCTCGACTACTGCATCAGTTAGGAAATTTGCAGCAATAGGGTTGTCGATTGCTTGTACCATTATTATTGACCTCAATCATTATTTTTCATTTTCGATTAAGCGAAGCTTTCTTTGTGGTGATTTCTCAAGAGAGCGAATGTCTGTAGTAGCCCTATAGATTACTTTTGTAGAGCTTTTTTGTAGCCGAATATGTCTTTTAATGACTGGTGGTTTATGTATGGACATGGCTTAAAATAGCTGAAGTTGCTGTGAATTATCCTGTACCACGGGCTTCTCATAGACCATGCCTTCGACTTCATAACACCGAGTCATGAGTTTGTTTCGATTTAGTCGAAAGCTGGCTTTTTTTCTTTGATTTGGCAGAGGTAGAAACAAATACTGTGGATGTTGGATAGTACCTGCATCGCCTAAGTATCGACAATGTGTACCGTTGATTTGGTAAACTTTTGATGAGCTTAACAGTGTCGCGTCGTAGACTTTAATCAAATTTAATTCCATCTGAGTAGCAGTGAAGTGTGCCATAATTTGTTGTGGAATCGATTTTTCTCTACAGTCAGATTTAATCAGTCTGACTGTAGAGTTTTTCACGCATAATTCGTTATCTTTCCGTTAACTATTGATTGATATTGACAGAAGATTACAGATAGAAATGCTCGAAAATCAGATTTAATTTTTCCTTTGATTCATCTGATAAGGCGTTAAAATTAAACTCTTCAGAGTCCCAAACTTCATCAAGACTTGTAGACTCATCGATAATGTTTGCAATCAAACAAGATTCATCGTCGTAGTTCCAGCCATTTGCTAGAAGCCACGGCAGAACTCCGTCAGATTGCAATAGTTTTTCGATGTCGAACGAGTCAGAAAACTGCTGTAAGTTTTCGATACTGGGGTGAACGATTGTTGTAGTCATTTATTATTGGTGAACTAGTAGACAGCATGTATTAGCTGTAGACAAAGCAAGAACCCTTCTAATTACAGTTACCCAAACTCTGTTTACAACGAGTTAAAACACCATTTCATTCGCAGCTTTTGTAACAGCAATCGCCTGTTTACTGATTTCTCGCCAGTCGCTTTGCTCGTTGTAGGATGCCATGATTAACTCACTATTTACCCACACACGGCAGAAAAGCACACTTTCGTCAGTTGTTCCTGGCTGCGGCTGTAGCGTAATTGGAGAATACAACTGTTCTGGAGTCAAAGTTGCGATCGCCGCAAGTATGCACTTTGAGAAATGCGTATCGTAGCCTGATTCTAAAATATATGTCCGGTCTGCTTGCACAGTTATCAGCAACTTACAAGATTCTTTTTTGCGGCGTTCTGTATTCTCAAATCGCAGTTCTTTAAGATATCCTGTCAGCGCAGTTTGGGGGATATCACTCGGTTCACCATTTAGCTTGTACCACAGCCCTCCGTGCTGACGATTGCAGTAGATTTTGCAACTGCCAGCATCAGAGTGCAATCCCAATTTCGGCTTATTGATTGCTGCAACTAATTGCTTAAGTAGTTCCTCTTGGCGCATCAAAGCAGCAAGTAGTTCAGCATTTTCTTGAGGGTTCATTTGTTTGTACCAAAAGCATTTCACTTTTGTCTTGGCGAAGCCGTTGATTTCGGATGTATCAAGTGCAGAGTCAATAAAATAGCGCTCTTGTTACTACAAAAGCGCTTTATAAAACAGTTATTAGACTAATATTATCCGTGTGGATTAAAAGTGCAACTCTGTCGCCTATACTAAACTGCCATCGCTTCCATAACTTCTGATTGCCTAGTCATGACGAATAATCGTGATGATTGATGCAGCAACATTAGTGCCGCTAATTTTAAAACTTCCTGCCTCAATCGGCACAATCAGAGCATCAACAAACTTCAGCCAATTCCTAAAACGTTTTTCAGTAGAATTATTTGAGTGCTGCCAGTGTGTTGATGAAATGGTGGCAATACATCCGCCAGGGTTTAACAAAGTATACATTTCTTGAATGTGGACAATATCTTGATTATTGCTAAATGGAGGATTCGCAATAATTCTGTCGTAGCTTGTGCCATCATTCTCTATAAAGTCCGCACCTTTAAAATTAGCTGTCAGTATTTTTTTCAGAAATGATTGATTTAAGTCCATCAGTTCATAACAATCAATCACCTTGCCCGGAAGAACTTTGTTAATTGCCGTAAGCAGCGCTCCTCTACCAGCACTCGGCTCCAAGATGCTATGACATTCATTGATGTGTGCAAGGCTAACAAGTTTGTCTGCTAAGGCTTGGGGAGTCTCAAAAAATTGATATTCCTTTTGCAAATTACGCTTTTCGCTACTTGCTATTTGCTTCAATAATTCTGTTGGGTCTTGCTCAAAAACAAAGCCTGAAACCTTCCCACCTTTCCACTTCCCACCTATCTGATTTATTTGTTTTGCCACATCTAAATAAGTCTTGCGCTCTAGCTGAATGCCCGGAAGCTTAACGATGTTACCTTGAACAGTGCATTGCTTCAATATTTGTTCTACTGTCATGTTTTTTTTAATCTGGCTTTCATTAAAAGTGATTGCGTAGCTAAAAATATTCAGCGTGACCAAAAAGTAATTTTAGTCACGCTATTGCGCCTCTTACGCCGCTACCAACTCCCGACTCAAGAGAGGCAGTTCAACCGGAGTCGTCACTCTACACAGCCCCTCGACAGCTTCCCTGACGCTCCAGTACTGTACTCCATCCCCACAGCGCCAATAGTACGTCTTGGGGTCGTTCTCCCAGACTTCATCAGCATTCCTGACCTTGAAGAGTATGCCCAAAAACTCACCATCTAGATATACATTGTGAGCCGTCTGGGTGTCAGTGCGTCCTACATAGGTCAATCGGTAGCTATCCACTGGCGTACACAAGTCTTCTGCACGAGTACCGCGATACGAGCAGTTGCCGCAGCCGTGACCACCACAGTCTGGGCAGATGGCAGCAGGAGTATTCCATTTGAGTGGCGTGAAGTCCCATTCAGCAGGCGGGGAAAATAATTGAGGCTTTTGTGAGGTGTAGCAGCCAGCATAACCGATTACTTTGTCAGGATAGAGTTGGATACTCAACGACAACCAATCACAATCACCTAACAAGCCAATTTTCTCAGCAGCTTGTTTTAATTCCTCATCTTCCTTGTGATTGCGCTCTACTGAAGCAGAAAGACTCGCTTTAACTTCTGCAACAGCGCATTTGAAAGATTGTTTATGGTATCGAGCGTAACCGTGGGTCATTTTTACCCAAACTGTAGTGTCATCTTCAGTAATCCAGATAGTCACCACATCTTCGGGCTGGCACTCTTTTGAATAGTCCGACTGATTGACGATGGTTGCAATAATTTGGCGATCCTGTGTGGTTAACGGATCTTTTGTTGGCGCAGGGGCTGAAACTTGTGTAATCATTAGAAAATACCTCTTAAATGGGTAAAAAGGCGATCGCTGTGTTTACCAGACGTGAGCGATCGCCCTATTTTTATTAGTCAGTTTGTTGTGCTTTCAGCACAACACTCTCAATCTAGAATTGGCGAAGCCTTATAAAAGTGTTCAAGGCTAAAACGTATCAACTGATGTCAAAACACCAGACAGCACAAAGCTGTAGAGAAGATATTGGGATGTAACCGTGTCCTCTGTACAGCCGCGTGATAACAATTGAAAAGGCGATTGAGGAGTTCACAATCGCCTTTGTTTTGCAAAGATTGAAGTTTTTACAACCAGTTTTTAGACTTAGTTTGGTCATCGGAATCATCTCACGGTGGCTTGGCCATTACAAGTTTACGGCTTCCGGCTGCTAGTCCCGGTGGCTACTAGTTTTATTGGTTTGGTATCAGTAACTCGATTTAGTTGATTTAGTTTGTAAGTCTTTGGTATTGGGGGCGCTGGTGATTTACTCTCCTTCGCCCTCATATTTAGTATTTTATAACGCACACCTGTAATTTGTCAATAATATTTAGTAACGCAGCGCAACTATTGGACAGTGCAATTTATATCCCAAATTAAAGAAGATACATCACCATTTAATGCAAAACAAAGCTTTTGTAGGATTTCAGTACTAACAGTTACTTCTTTCGGCTTTTTAGGACGATTAACAAACAAGTGTGGAGCTTCTAATTGCTGAATATAAGTAGCAGATATACCTACTATCTCTGATAGTGCTTTCCGGCTATATCCAGCCTTTTCCCTTAATTCTCTTAATTTCTGCGCGTTTTCTTCATTCCAACGGAAAGATGCTACCGGAGTAACATCTATTTTAATCTTCATTTGTAAATCTACCTTGTTGTTATTGCGCTCACCTGTTGACATTTAATGCTACTCGCCTTAATATATTGGTGTCAACCATAATTCAACCAAATAGGGGTGGAATCAGCAAGCCTGTCATTTGCCGCCACTTAACTTTCAAAAGCTTTGCCTTGTAAGGCTTATAGAAAAAAATCTTACTTTTACCCGTTGGCGAAGGATTTAGTAGACTTAACACGTTATAAAGGCCTGTACCATTTGAACCCCTCTAATTTTTGTAGCCTGAAACCCTTATGGCTACCTTGTAAAACTCTGCACCAAATAAAGTAAAGGTCAATTGGCACAGCAGTAGCGTACTACATACGAATTTTCGGTGAGTAACGGCATTTTTATTTTTAAATCTCTTGCACAGCAAGGGTTTTAGCCGTTATGTGGCGGCAAACGTCAGCTTCGGTGATCTTACCCCTACAATGGCGATTTGATTCTACAGCCTCGACCACGCTGGACACAACAGCAACAGTTAGAGGGGAGCAATGCGATTTTGTGAGATTGGCTAAAAAAGGTGCGATCGCTAATCATCTCTTACGTATTAGCTAAATATTTAATACAATAATAGTAGTAATATTAACTAGAAGATATAACCTGTACCAAAAATGAGGTTTCTCTA
>DASQZD010000115.1:0-1613 GCA_035638855.1 Nodularia sp. (in: cyanobacteria)
GGATTGAATTTGCTATTGCTGATGTTGGCGGTTGCAATGTTCCTCACAGGAAATCAAGGTGTTGCTGCTGGGGAAAGGATCATAGGAGCGCTAGAAACAAAAATATTTGCTTATGCTATGGTTTTGTTGGCCATAGCCTTCATGCTAAGGAAACGTTATCGCCTGACGGCTTTTCTGTTAGGGCTAGGAACTTCATTCCATGTTTTAGTAGGCGGTTATACAAGTCTGTTTGTACTAGTGTGGGTGATTTTAAGGCGAAAAACCCGTTTTCCTAGTATGCGAGAATTGGGGTTTATTGTTCCGTTATACCTGATAGCAAGTGTATTTGGTCTAAAAGCGATAATCGAAGAGTTGTCCCGTCCAACCCCTACAGGCCCCATATCGATTTCTTATATATATGTTTTTCTCAGGATGCCCCACCATCTGAATCCCTTATCATGGCCTGCATATTGGTGGATAACTCCTATATTTTTTCTTGTAATGCTTGTGAGCAGTGCTGGCGTCCTTCGGTTCAATCGTCCAACTAAAGAGCTATCTCAACAGTTTGAACAGTACGAAGCTCGTATAGGACTATTTGAGTTCACGCTGATCAGTCTAATCCCATATTTACTGGGAGTAATCATTGCTCCATTCGACTCTCAAGGAAGCTTGCTACAATATTACCTTTTCCGCGTAGGTGACGTAATGTTGCACCTCAATGCCTGCTTTTTGTTTGTCTGTGCTTTGGATCAAATCTTCACAATTAGAAAACAACAAAAAGTGTTGGTATTTCTATGTAGTCTGGTGCTGAGTATAAGCATTGTCAAAGGATTCCATAACTTTCAAAAATATTTTCAGTCCACACTTAATTTTCCTAACGAAGTGCAGGAGGTAGATCCGCAGTGGAAAGATATGGCTGCTTGGGTGCGAAAAAATACCCCAAAAAATGCCATATTCATATCTCCACCGGTTGAATTTGCTAACTTTATTTGGCTGACAGAGCGTCCAACAATTGCTAAATATAAGCTCATGGCTCAGACAAAAACTGGGACATTAGAATGGTTTTCACGTATGCGCGACTTGAGTGGTAACTTTAACGGGGTTGATCCATTAACTAAATTTAATGAAAAACTACTTACAGACGGCTACAATAATTTGACAACTGACCAGGTTAAGGCACTAATCATAAAATATCACGCTTCGTATTTAGTAACTCGCATTCAACATCAGCTATATCTGCCAGTTGCTTACCGTAATAAATCTTATGTTCTTTATCAAAAACAGCAAGATTAGAGCTATTGAAAATTGATAATTTATACTATGAATTACTTTGATTGAGATAACAATGACAATCTGGTTTATCAATCAACGACTCCACCAAGGCATTCAGAGCAGTAGCAGCTAAAGCGCCACCTCCTAAAGTGCCTGCAATTGTAATAAAAGGTATCTCTTGTTGCATCAGTTGTCGCTTGGCTGCGGGAGCATGACTAAAGCCAATGGGCATTGCTATTACTAATGCAGGCTGAATTTTCTGGTTGGTAATCGCCTCACAAAGTTCTACAAGTACTGAGGGAGCATAACCAACCACCAGGATACAACCCTTACTTACTTGGTGCAATTTTTCTCGCCATTCT
>DASQZD010000116.1:0-3023 GCA_035638855.1 Nodularia sp. (in: cyanobacteria)
AAAGCATATACCCCATGCTACAGAATGACTCATTAATGAATACTTTAGATGACTTAGGCGCTCCTACAAAATCTTGCTCAGAAGCATCCTCAGAAACTACTTGATATGATGTTCGCCAAATTACCCATAATCAAAGAACCCTACCCCCAACTCCTCTGCGATACTTTGAGGATGGGAGCCAAAGCTGTGCTTTGTCTCTTTGGAATTTTCAGGGTTTAATAAATAATTAAGCGGACATAATATAAGTTATCGTAATCTACTGCGGCAGTATTAAAAGCTTCTTGAATATTCATTTTTTAATTTTTAATATGGGTAGCACTTTATGTTTTAACAATTTGATTAAAGCTGGTTCCATGTAATCATATTCATCTGGTATATTTAAACAGATAATTTTATGTAAAAAGACGTATTAACCAATCAGTAAACCTTATAGCAATATCTGTATTGGGTCGGAGAGCTTGCTTAGTAATCGCTTGTCCCATAGGGCGACCAGGTTCATCTTGCCAAGCAAGATATGTGTGAATAACTGCTTTACTAATATCTAATGCTTTAAAAGTTGTTACTTTCTTCAGTTGTGCTTCAGCAATACATTCTCTCGCAAATACTAGGGATGTCGGTTCTGCTAGTTGACCACAAAAATCCTCCAGCTTACCAGAATCTTGATTATTTGGCATCAGCCAAAATCCTAGCTTGGGTTCATCTGTAATCCCCTCAACTATTGTTCCATCAATCTCAGGAATATCAGGTAATTTATAGCTATAGTGACTTAATTTACCTTTGATACTTGCCCATCTGCTTTCGAGGGAAGTATCGGCATCAAGCATTACTCCTATCACTTGAGGATGATCGGGACGTACAATCAAAGCATTTAGACGTTTTAAAACTTTTGTATCTCCATTACATTCATATAATCCAAAAGTTTGAGGAACTTGGTGAGCAACACACAAAGCCATTACAACATGGCAATCATCTGTTCCTTCAACAAGTAATATTTTATCGGTGTCTTGTTTACAGATATTACTTATATTATTCAGCGTATTTCTACGTCCGTTTCAAGAGAATCCGTAAGCGTCTCTGAAGTGTATTCTGTTACCTTAATAAGATTATCTTTAGCTTCAAGTCTAAAGAAAGCACCAAGTGAAGGATACTTATTCCATACGCTATCAAAACTTTTTACACAATCTCGACTATGTGTTGTTGCAAATACTTGAACGTTCAACCTTTCAGAGAAACGAAAAACAATATCCCAAACTTTAGGTTGTACTGTCCAATGCAATCCATTTTCAAATTCATCAATTAAGAGAATGCCATTTCGAGCATTTACAAGAGCAACCATTATATGAAATAAACGATTCATCCCATCACCCATACTTTGAAGAGGTAATGGCTCATCTATACCCTCAACTTTTACTAGGGGAATACGGTTGTCGTTGCTACGACCTTTGCTAATGTCTTCTACAAAAGCGACTCCTGATACCTTAGACTCAATAAGTTTAAGAGCAGAAATAACCTCTGATTCTAAATCAGTTAAACCTGTTAAATCCCAGAGGGCAGCTAATTTTCGGCTCGGCATATTCTCTGTAGAGACAAACTGCCATGTGTATTTCAATTCAGAATCTTGTCGTTCATACAAAACTCTAGAACGCCTAATTTCTCCTCTGAAATCCTTATCTAATCTGAAGATCCTCCTAGTTTTTTTACTTTCTTCTACTACAAGAACAACTTCAACATTAGACAAATCTTCATGAAATTGCTCATCAGTGATGCGGATTCTTTTCGTGGTTCCTTCGTCATCAGATTTAATCTGATATGCAGCAACACCAATGTGAATCTTTGAGTTTGAGGAAACTTCTCCAAGGATAATACCTTCTGCTCCTATCTCAGGCAATCTACGATCAAAAAATAGATGGCGTATGGGATTCCCAAGAAAATTTTGGGAATATGGTTGTGCCTCACTAACCCAAGACCCCTGCCGGGACTCCATAAGTTCGAGCAAAGTCATAGGTGACGCATTGCTAGCATAAAGCTCTATAGCTTCGAGAAATGTACTCTTGCCAGCATTATTCATGCCAACAATTAGGTTAACGCGACTTAGTTTTTTAACCTCAAGATGATGAAAAAGTCTGAAATTATGTATTTGGAAGGACTCTAGCATATAAGCTCGACCTAATCCTTTTTCATTAGCTTACAAGATACTGGACTATACAACATCCTCAATCAAGAAGACTGATTGTTACGGAACAAACTGGAAAAGAAATGCTTTTTCTTTGAACAAAAGTAAGCGATTCACTCTCTCAGCAACAATACTCAACTGATTTTCCTACGTAAAGAATGCACTATTAGCATAAAACAAAGACGCAAAAACGCCTCTGCGCCTCTGCGTCTCTGCATGAGATATTCTCTACTTACACCATCTCAGACGAAGCCTGCACCATCTGTTGCGGCTGCGGCTGGAACATGAACAACGAGTACACAACGTCTCGGCGAATGTTAATCATCATATCCAAGAATAATTCGTAACCTTCGCTCTTATACTCAATCAATGGGTCTTTTTGCCCATAACCACGTAATCCTACCGATTCGCGCAAAGCATCCATTTGCTGCAAGTGTTCCCGCCATAGAGTATCAATGCGTTGCAAGATAAAGAAGCGTTCAGCTTGGCGCATCAATCCGGGTTGAACTTGGTCAATTTGCGCTTCTTTGAGGTCGTAAGCAATTCGCACCTGTTCGTGGAGAAAGGCTTTAATCTCGCTGACTGACATATCCTCTAATTGATTTGGTTGCAAATCCGCTAGTAGATAGACGAATTCTTTAACTTTCTCAACCAGCTTTTCTAACTCCCACTCTTCCGAGGGCAAATCTATGTTGATGTAGTAATCAACGATGTCATCCATCGTTTTTTCAGCATACTTGATTACTTGTTCTTTCAAGTCTTGACCTTCTAATACCCGGCGACGTTCAGCGTAAATAGCACGACGCTGATTGTTCATCACCTCGTCATACTCAAATACCTGCTTACGAAT
>DASQZD010000117.1:0-6708 GCA_035638855.1 Nodularia sp. (in: cyanobacteria)
GGCAATAATGGCTCAATTATTTCCCACTCTTTGTCTGTTAAATCGCTTGAATAACCCATTTTCAACTCTTATCTGTTTCAATGCACCTAATTTCTGTTGATTCTACTCAATCACTAAAAAGATATCAAATGGGTTCTATAAGTCTTAATTACGCGCTACTGTTCAATGCTAATCGGTAGGATATGATAGCTGCCAAAAATCTTGATAATTTCTGCATGGGTGGTTAATTGTGCTAAAGCAGATTGCATTTGTGCTTGCTTGATGTCTGCTTCTAAATCAATAAAAAATAAATATTCCCCCAGCGATCGCTTTGTTGGTCTGGACTCAATTCGGCTGAGATTAATTCCTAGCTGGGCAAATACTTGTAGCGGCTTGAGTAGCGCTCCTGGTAAGTTTGCAGGGACGCTGAAGGCTAGGGAACTGTGAGTAGGCTTTGCGGATATATTGATCAAATTATCTTGAGTTTGACCGACTACCCAAAAGCGAGTGCAGTTTTCTGGATAATCGTTAATGTTACTGGCTAATATTGGCAGTTGATAAATTTCGGCGGCTCGGACTGATGCGATCGCAGCTGCTTTTGAGTCTTGTTCTAGTGCCTCTAGTGCAGTGGTAGTAGAATTACTGGGTATTAGCTGCACTGCGGGGAGAAATTGCTCTAACCATTTTTGACATTGTGCTAACGCTTGTGGGTGAGAATACACAGTTTGAATTGTATCTATTGTGGTGGCATGAGAAATAAGTGCATGGGCTATAGGCATCACTAACGCCAACTGAATTTGTAGGGTGTCCAATTGCCACAGTGTATCCATCGTCATGGTGACGCTGCCTTCAATAGAATTTTCTACTGGCACAACGGCTAGCTGCGTTTGTCCACTAGCAACGGCTTGAAGTGATTGGGCGATACTGGAATAGGGACAACAGATCGATTTCAGTCCTGTTTTTTTAGTTAGCCAGTTGGCATAAAGAAGAGTTGCTTGTTCTGCGTAAGTGCCGGGGGGTCCCAGATGGGCAATGGATATGGTCACAGCGTTAAATCCTGGGTTATTTTTGTAGGACGGTTATATTAGTTACTCAGGTCAAAATCCTCTATCAAATTCAAGATTGCCAGAAAATTCTGAGAGTCAATCAAGTTTGGTGTCGGGAGTGTTGGGTTAAATTTAATATCAATTAAATTATAATTTAATTAATAATAGAAATATTAAACAATTAGCGACCTTTAATTCATGCCTACTCAGTTTACGGCTAGTCAAACTGTAAAAATTAATGTTCCACCACTACCTATTCCTATTCAATACTATTTGCGCCGTCCTCAACGTTTAGTGAATGCTTTGGCTGATGACAGCCGGATAGATCAGCTTTCAGAGGAAGTTTTTCGCTTGAAAATGCGCCCCCTTGCTTTTATGTCTCTGAGTATTCAGCCGACTGTAGATTTGAGAATTTGGGCAGAATCAAATGGGACTATTAGATTGCGATCGCTCAGTTGTGAAATCTTAGGCCTTGAATATATTAACCAGCGCTTTAACTTAAACCTACAAGGACATTTGTCATTGCACGAGTTAAACAATGTTACCAGTCTGGAAGGAAAAGCAGATTTAGAAGTTCTGGTGGAGATACCACCACCATTTTGCTTTACTCCTCAGCCCATCTTGGAGGCGGCTGGTAATGGTTTGCTCAAAAGTGTGCTAATGAGTGTTAAACAACGTCTTTTACATCAACTTTTAGCTGACTATCGCTTGTGGGTTACTTCACAAATGACGGCAACTCCTTGTTTAACTTGCAGTCCAGAACTACCTATCCTCAATCAATAAATTTTCATTTTCTAGAGTGTTGTGCAGGAACGGTCAGGCAATTTTCGTGAAACAGTGAGCGCAAAAGTCTGAGAGTGGCGCAACTCAGATTAATAGAGCTTTCTTCTTTCTGCAAGTAAAGTATTTATGAAAGTAGCCTGGAATCTAACTACTAGTGGATAGTGATCTTCTCCCAGGCTCGATAATTTGTTTTCACCAACTGCATTTAAGTAAGTGGGCGTTAAAAAATATAATCTAAACCTAACCCCCCAACCCTCTTCCCTAGCAGGGAAGGGGGAGTCAAAGCCTCTCACCTGGTAGGGGAGAGGAATGGAAGCGAGGTTTTATATTTAATTGTGCCAAGCTACTTACTAGAGTCAGAAAGTCTAACTAACTCGTTTGAGCAAATCTAATTGATTGCAGTTGTGACCTGACAAGGGCGGAAAGACTGGCGATGCAGTCGAGATGGACCATATTGCCGTAGGGCTGCTAAATGCTGGGGACTGCCATAACCTTTATTTTGCTCTAGATTATACTGGGGGTATTTTGATGCTAGACGCATGATTAATTCATCACGCCAAACTTTAGCCACTATGCTGGCGGCCGCTATGGTGAGCGATCGCTGATCTCCCCGGACTATTGTTTGTTGCTGTATTAACAAATGCTTGATGGGCTGATTACCATCGACTAAGCATAGCTGGGGTTGTGTCTTTAGTTTGAGAACCGCCCGCTTCATGGCCAGGAGAGTGCTTTGCAATATATTTATTTGATCTATTTCGGCGCTGTTCGCATAACCAATCCTCCAGTCAATGGCTAGTTGACAAATTTGCCTTGCTATTTTCTGCCTCCGAGAGCTAGATAGTTGCTTGCTGTCTTTAATCTCAGATGCGATCAGTTTTGGCAACGCACTAGCAGGTAAGATCACAGCCGCTGCCACTACTGGACCGAAGAGCGCGCCTCTGCCTACTTCATCTATGCCAGCAACCAAGTCTGATTTAGAAGACAAAGTAGACTCAGACCAATGTGGAAAAGTCGAAGACAGTTCCAGCCAAGTTTCTTGTTTGGGTGTTTGAGGTAAACCAATATCTACTAGAGTTTGCTGGGAGTTTGGCATTAGTAGAGTTAATTATCCTCACTAGAGATGTCTGTATCCAGAGCGGAAGAACGACGACGACGACGGCGGTTGCTGGTGGAGGTAGAATTGGCGGGAAAGTCTTCTGGTTCTGGTTCTGGTTCTAAATTACTCGGTTCTGGTGTATTTTTGAAGAGTGGTTTGACTTCTGTTGAGATTTCGGAAGTATTTACCTCAGGCTCTGGTGCTGGATTTACCTCTGTGTTGACCGTAGTCACTGTCGAGGAATTAACAGAAATTTCTGTAGCTTTAGTTCCGAGAGAATCGGGGCTAATAATATTGATGATTACAGATTTGGGAGTCTTCTGTTCCTCATCTATTTTGACCAAGGGAGAAATACCCATTAATGCAAATACATCTTGTTCCTCCAGAGTCATTTCTACATTTCTAACTTCTGGTGGGTCTACCACTGGTTTAATGGGTTCGATTTTGGTAACTTTTGTGGTGCGACTCAGGGGGGCTGAGGTGCGTTCTGCTCTTTCATGCCAACCTGATTTCCCCAATGTCGGTAAAGTATTGTCTGTTGTGTTTCTTTCGAGAGACGGAAATGAGGGTAAAGAATGTTCTGTTTCCGCTTCTGTATCTAGTTCTGGCTGGTTATCAAAACCTAATGGGAGAGGAGTAACTCCCGTGTCATCTTTGAGATTTGCGCCATTGATGCCTGTGCGAGTCCGACGGATGCGTTGACGACGTTTATTATCTCCTGGTTCTTGATAGCTGGGATGATTGATTAAATCTAAGGGTGTTGGGCTGGTGTCATGGTCAAAGATTTCGCCAAACTGCTCGTATGTTTCTGGTAGTTCAGTGATTCGAGCGGCGGGTAAACGTACTTCTTTCTGAGGTCGAGATATTTTAGTCTGGCTGTAGCCGAGGTCAAGGCTGTCTTGTACTTCTGCTGTGTTTGGGGATTGGGGAGGCCGAGTTGGGTATCGGGTTTCTGTTTCTCCCGGTAAGTGCATGATGTGTCCTAGTCCGCCACAACTGGGACAAGTATGACCAAATAATTCATAAATGTTTTGACCTTGGCGTTTACGGGTCAGTTCTACCAGTCCTAGTTCTGTCAGTTGGGCGATTTGAGGGCGGGCTTTGTCGGCTTTCAGGGCTTTGTTAAAGTGTTCTAAGACTTGCAACTGATCTCGCCGGGATTCCATATCAATGAAATCTACTACGATTACGCCAGCGATATTTCGTAGTCGTAATTGACGAGCGATTTCTGTTGCAGCTTCGCAGTTTGTCCACAGTACTGTTTCTCTGGCTGTTGCTGACCGGGTGAAGGAGCCTGAGTTGACATCGACTACGGTCAATGCTTCCGTGGGTTCGATGATGATGTAGCCGCCTGATGGTAGGTCTACTCTGGGTTTGAGGGCTTCCTTGATGGCTGCACTGATCCGGAAGTATTCTAATATGGGGGAGCGATCGCGGTGATGGTCAAATAAGACTCCCTGGGGTGTTTGACCTCCACTCCAGTTTTGCAAATAATGTTTAACTCGTTTCAAGCCAGTGCTGGAGTCCACCACAATACGATTCACATCCGCCCCGTACATATCTCGCAGCACCCGTTGGATAAAGTCATCGTCACGATTTAGGAGAGCGGGCGCGCGGGTGGAATGTGCTTCTTGCTGAATGGCTTCCCATTGCTTTTGCAACAGTTCCAAATCCTCGATTATAGCTTCTTCTGGTTTGCCTTCGGCTTCGGTACGCACCAGCAAGCCCATCCCTGCGGGTTTAATTAATATAGCTAAAGCGCGTAGGCGGTTCCGCTCACTTTCACTTTTGATGCGTCGCGACAAGTTGACACCTCTACCATAGGGCATTAATACTACATAGCGACCTGGTGAGGTGATGTTACCCGTTAGCCTTGGTCCTTTGGAACCGGTTGGTTCTTTCATGACTTGGACTAGGACTTTTTGCTGTGGTGCTAATAGTTCTGTGATTGCTGCTGCTGTCCGCTTGAGCTTCAATGGACCCAAGTCTGTGACATGAATAAAACCGTTGCGCTCTGGGTCGCCAATGTTGACAAAGGCTGCATCTATTCCAGGTAATACGTTTTCTACTACGCCTAGATAGACATCACCGATTTGATGATGACCAGTAGCCACGACGAGTTCTTGTATTTGATCTTCAGAAAAGACGGCGGCAATTTGATGCTGTTCTGCTATGATAATTTGCTTTGGCATTCAATTTCCTCAATATTTGGCAGCACCCACTAGAAGACGTAGAGACGAGTTATACTTTTCGCGTCTGCGGTTCTGTCGAAAGGGCTGGTGATGATAATTTTTGTAACTTTTCTGCTTAAAATTAATGTGAAGCTTCGGCGGAGTAGTGAATGGCGCTGACACCCCCTCGACTATTCCCAAAAGACTGCATTAGGTTTTAAGCAAATAAACGAAGCATTCAGTATTGATATTTCATGCAATACTTTGACTATTTAGATTAGGCATTTAGCAATTGTTCAAAAAGCATTGAGAAAAATTTGCTAGCCGAGCTTGTTTTTGATTTACGAGTTCACAAAATAGCTAAGGAAAGTGTGGATTTCTTGATCTGTGTCTCCGTTCTGACCAAAGCTGATGTCTTTAGCCTTTGGCGTTGTCTTGGCCTTTGGCATTGCAAACTGCGTGCAGCAGCGCTGTTGGCATTGTGTTCGCTTTTGGCGGTTGCGAAATCAAACAAAGCCTTGGTCTGGGATACAACCACTAGAAAACACATTCTCAATTAATCGCTTTTTTTTGTTGGTGATTACCACCAGGTGTCAACTCGTTGATTTAATGCAGTGCCAGAAAATTCTCTGAATCTGATTCTAGCTCAAGGTAGGGAGTGGAACCCCATAATTATGCTTTGACTGAGCAATTGGTAGCAAACAAATTGCCCTTGAGCTATTATACTCCTAAAACTAACTGATTGCGCTGGATGTGCAGAAGTGGCAAAACTTCGCCGCCGACTACTTTTCGCATTGGGAGAAATTGTTGAGCAGGCAAGATGACACAATCATAGCCACGGCTGTGACAGATATGGTGCTAGTGAAGACTGCAAAACTAAAGTTATATTCTGCCAATCTCAGTTTCAACAAAGGTTTGATGCTTTCGAGCCGGGCTGGGGCGATCGCAGATTTATTCCTTGGTTTTTGCCCCACATAATAGTTTTCTGCCAGGAAAGCTGATGTTGAGGATTGACTTGATCAATCCCGAATAGGGACGGTATGACCGGGAGTGATTCCACAAGTTTTGCTTGTTTGCTGAATCACAAGACCAAGCCAATGTGTAGGAGTAGTTCTGCACTATTTTCGGTGTGAAAAAACTTAAACAGATGAAAGTATTACTGAGGAATTGATGTTGCTCTGTGTCCTCCGGCACAAATTAACTCATAGTTACCTTTGTGACGCTGGCGGGGAAAGCCCCGATGCTCTTTCTTGCCATGTGAGGAAAATTTCTGCGGGGTCTAAGATTTCCGGAATATTAGCTGCTCCTTTGTTTGTAGCTGAGACTAAAAGCCAAAGTATGAACTTCTCGGTGCGATCGCCAAGCGCTGCTGCAAAGCAGATTGGTCTTGGTGCAGCTTCGCTAATTGCTTTGATTCTACGGCAAACAACGGTGTATTGGTAGTCTGCAAGCCGCCCACTTAGGATCTGGTAGATAGGAGCGATCGCACCGAGGAGTAACTCTCTCTGCCCATTGCTTAACTGCTGGGGCTGGGCATTCAAAATGTAATGGAGAATGATAAGTAGGTCAACCTAATTAAAGATAAAACGTTTAACTTGGTACTGACCTTGGACGGCTCTATTTTCTATACCCT
>DASQZD010000118.1:0-9371 GCA_035638855.1 Nodularia sp. (in: cyanobacteria)
TATAGAACCCATTTGATATCTTTTTTCTAGGTAGCGGTTAATCTTTTGAGCATCAATCTGATAAAACAAAGCTTGAGCTTGGCATTGGCACGAGCGAGTGTCCGGTCAAAATTTTTAACTAAACTTTTACATCGCTCCACCCAAGCGTTTGACCTCTCAATTACCCATCTAGCGGCAACAGGCACAAATCCAGATTTCCCATTAGCTTCTTTTTCGGCTTTCGATGGCTTGGCTGAAAGTTCAAATTGGATTTTGCTCATGATTTGAGGATAAATCTGCTCTAACGCTTGGGGTTTGTTTCTCAGGATGATAGCCGTGATCTATGAGGATTGTAATCTTCGGTAGCTCAATTGGTTTGGATTTAAAATAATCAATGTTAATTGAGAGCATCTCAATTAACCCAAGATCATCAGAGATGCTGGCTTTGGTGCAATGCGTAAAGAAGGGAAAGCCCAGTATATCAACTGCTAAATGTCTTTTGATGCCATTTGTTGCCTTGTAAAAACAAAACCCTTTGGACTCAATGCTGGCATTACAAGTATTTTTTACTGCAAGGGAAGTCAATCATGATTAGGGTCGTCCACTGTGGTTTTTTTTTACTTGTTCGCGCACCCTGCCGTGCAAATTGGTCATAATATTATCAAGGATACCCTCCTGACACCAATGCTTGTAGTACCAGAAGACAGTCGAATAGGGTGGCAAATCTTTAGGTAAGTCAGCCCAATTGCAACCATTCTTAAGTTGATAAAATACACCGTCAAGAATTTGCCGCTTTGTCCACAGAGGGGGTCTAGTTTTCTTCAAAGTCTGCAATAATGGCTCAATTATTTCCCACTGTTTGTCTGTCAAATCGCTTGAATACCCCATTTTCAACCCTGAACTGCTTCAATGCACCTAATTTCTGTTGATTCTACTTGATCACCTAAAAGATATCAAATGGGTTCTATAAAAGGACACTCGACATTCTCCCAAGCTTAATCCTCAAAACTTAGTGGTTTACCGTTGAAATGCTGGTAAATTTTCTTTGGGTGAAACCAATCGGGCAAAGTTTTTTCAACATCATCAAGATTATTCCCTTGCTCATCCACCAACCCATAGCGCACAACGACTCTTTTTAAAGGTGTTTCACCATTAGCTGAGAACTTCTCAAGCAATACAGTACCCGATTTTCGAGCGCTTGCTGTACCATCTGGGAATGATTCATTAGTGGCATTGTGAGTTATACCCAATAGGTATTCCTTAGCCTTGCGAGTATCAGTTAAGCTCATCTTGAAAAATGCGATCGCACTTTCACCACACAAAGATTTCAAATTTGTGAATTCATCACAAATTACCTGCTGTTTACTGGTCGGTTTCTGCTTAATCCTGGTCAACCAACGTTCGCAACAATCTTCAAAAGCAAGGCTGATTTCATCCTCCGACTCAGAAGAGCTAGCAGCGTCTAGCAGTTTCCATACATCGGCATTATCTCCAGTGGCATGTCTATCAATTAGTTGATGAATTGGTGCATCAAGGCAGTATTTTCTAATCAATGCAATGGCTGTAGCAGTGTAAGTTTTACCGCTTCCTTGGTTGCCAATAAGCCATAGTGGTTTTAGTGAATTGATTATCTTCCACAAATAACCGTCTTCATGGTTTTTAAGGGCATCTATGAGGGTATTTTTAAGCTGTTCATCTGGTGATACCTGAGTAGAAGTTTTAGAATCCTGCTTGCTGTCTTGAAGCTTGTTCAATTCCTTTGTCGCTTTCGCTACTGCCAGCCGATTATCTATGATTTGTTTATCTAACTCGGATAAATTTAACTCGTGACTTTTAAGTGCAGTTTCACCTTGCAATCTTCCATTAATCTCATCAAGCGCTAATTCATTGGGTGATTTCATTGCTTCTATCGTCTCTGTCGCATTCCGGGCGATGGCCTGCTTAGTCACTGCGCTTTGTTGCTGTTTTGAAAATTGGGTAAGCTCTAAATGATTTTGCACTATTAAGTCATTCTCAAGTGCTTTAACTTTGAGTAGCGATAACTGACTATGAATAACTTTCTCCTGGCTATCTGTAAGTGTTTTAGACCCAGCGTAAGCACTCAACAGTGCGACTGTACCAGCTAAACCATATAGAGGTGCAGCAGGTGATTCAGCAGGCAATATACGTAATGTTTTCACATGCTCATCAAAAGTAAAGTTCCTGCGCTCCTGTTCTATCATCCAGCTAATACCGCGCTTGATTTGTTCACCTTTGCAAGGTTGATTATTGCCTGTGAAACAAAATAATGTTTCACTATATTTGGTAGCATCATTCCAGAGTGGTAACGTTAAACTTAATCCCCCAATAAGCAAAGTGCCTATGGCAAATGTGGCAATCTGGCGCTCTGTTTTTAATCGTTGGTTAAACTGCTCTATCTCTTCCATAAAATCAAAAATATAAACCCCAAAAATATAATCAGGGGAAAGTAAGCATTAAGCAGAAGTAGCACCTGCCGAACAAATAAAAGTATTTGAACATCTAACCCAGACTGTTTACCCCAAGAAGTAAGGTGCTTAAAATTTACAGCAGTGTTTACGGCATTCATAAACAGGTTGTTTACAGCAAATATGAAAAGCAGAGTTCCGCCTATAACTGTTAAAAAGTTTCTTTGTCTATACATTTGGTTTTCTTCTTAATGGGATTGTTAATACCCAAGTTGCAACTAGTCCCAAGATAAACATTGCTGGCGTTAATACCCCTTCTGGGAGTGTGAAAGCATTAGTATTCTGTGCTGATTTAATTTCTGTGTAAGTCTGTTGGATCTGACTTTCAGTTAACCTAACTTCTGTGACTATTTTTTGTGTAGAGTTCCACCCAATTACCCCACCGATTGCAAGCTTACTCATTGCTACCAATGGTTTGGCATGACTTAATGACCAGCGCTCACTAGATAGCTCAAAGTTAAAACTTTCACCACAATCAATCAGTCCTGGCAGTAGTGCCAATATCATCGACATTGCCAGAATAATGCTAATTGATATTTGCAGTGAGAATAGAAGCCAAGCCAATGATGCCGAACCAACTTGGCATGATAGAAACAGTAACCCACTATCTATACGTTTCCTAGCCTGAATATCAGCGTACAGTTTGGATTCAATATGCTGTAAATACCGCGCTGTATCTTGGTTAATCCCCGCACTGTTATCGTCATCCAGTAGGTTATCTAATTCGTCATTATTGTGTGGTAGCATTTGGGTTTACTAAACTTGATTCTTGAAAATACCTGAGCAATTCGCAGTTACTCAGATATTTGTTTTGAAATTAGAATCCTAATGCCGATTTAATCGCTGTGAATTTCTCAGCTAGTACCCCGCGTACTGTATTAGGCTGATAATCCTTTTGTTGAATCAAATCAAATCTGGCATCATCACCACGATTTAAAGCTTCATTGATGACCTTAGTTTGATATGCTTCATCAGCAGATAGTTGCTTAACTTCTGGTCTATTGGATTGGTCAATTAAAGCTGCGCGGTTGTCAACTCCCACCAAATAAGCATCGATATACCCTTTAATCTGGGTGTAATTCATCTGGTAATTATGACGCTGGTTTTCAGTGTTACGAGCGTTTATAAATTCAGCCGCAAGCTCACTTCTTTTATGACCATATTGGGTGTTAGCCAAAGTTGCGTTCATTACTGCTTTATCAATCTCGATGGCACTCTTGGCAGCATTCATCAATACTTCAGAGATGGCTTTGTTGTAAGCTGTAGAGCCATTGATTATTTCTTGATATGCTTGAGCAAGCTTAGGGGCAAACTCTGCTGAGAGCCTACCTTGTCGCGCTAATTCCCCAATCTTTTGGGCGCTGGTAACATCGCCCATCATTGCATTTGTAAAGTCATCTAGACTTACACCAAATTTAGTCTTGAGAACTCGGTTAATCTTCCGTGCTTTGGGCGTTACGTGGTTTTTGAGTGTAAGCTTGCCAGTATTTGAACTTTTCACCATTTTGGTAGTTCCTTGGGTATTTCCAAATATCGATTAGGATCAACAAAATCTCTATGCTGTATCTGCTTGACCCTGCCTTGTGATAACCGACAATTGTCGTAAGCTTGTAGGCTAAAGAGCAGGCTTACAATGGCTAAGATGATGAATCCTACTTTCTTGGGGTTAAAGCTGATTGTGTAACCTTCACCCTTCTTTATTGGATAATGCGAATCTTGATAAAATATTGGCTTTTGAACTTTTGATATTTTGGCGGATACCTCCTATATCCGCTTTGACATTAATTGAGAAGTTTTCTACCTTTTGATTTAGCCTAGTTGCCCTATCTGCTATGTGTGAGCGCACAGCATTAGCATTGGTGTCTAATGCGCTTTCTACCTGATCAAAACGATGGTCAACATAACCTCTAATTGCACTGGTTACACTGGTTAAAAAACTTGCATAATCACTGAAAACATCATCGACACTATCAGCAACCACTAGACACTCTTGTTCACTCAGTTCAAAACCCAGTGCCAAAGATTGAGTAGATACCAACGCCTGTTTATCAGCATTGGTCACAGCCAGGGATTGACTATTATTAGTTTCTGGGAGGGCGTAGTTTACCGCCATAGACATCGTGTGTACTTCCTCGGACTCTGTTTCTTCCTGTGTAAAGATTTCAGACTCTTGGTGCTGGGTGAGGGGTTCTTGGACGGGGGATGTATAGTTTACTGGCGCAGGCATTGCGCTTACTATTTCAGTTGATTGGTGGTCTTGGGTGATAGCCTTAATCACTTCTGCGCGAACATCATTACTCCAATCAGTTTCGTAGTTTGGGTACATCTCTAAAATTTTTGATTCAATAACTGTTCCTGAAACTTCTAAGGCATTATTTTTGAGAGTGCGGCGGATAGAGTCTACTTTGTTCTTCAGGTCTTTACTCATAGCTACTTATTCCTTGAAATTGCAGTTAAAAAAACAACCTTGGATGCTTCTTGAAAACTGTAAACGTTTTGTTTACGAAACTGTATATGTGCTTTATAAAAAGCATTTAGCAGCATTCTGTCTGTTACGTGTGGCTTAATCTCTCGCAGAATAGATAAAATTAGCTCCCCCGACAATTCTTGATAGTTAGAGTAGTTGTCTTGAAACTGATTAAATACCTTTAGTGCCGACTTGGTGACGACTGTTCGTGGGTTTTTTACTTTGAGAACTGCATAAGTTTGGATATTTTTTAAGTTAACAATTAACCCTGAATTCTCTATTTCCCTCCTAATTTGTCTCCAGCGTCTAGGCGACAGTTCGCCTGAAACTGCCTCGAATGCTTGTCTGTAATAGTCTTTCTGTTCCTTGGCTTGCATTTTGATTGATACAGATGAAGTTCATCTCCAATATATTGTATACTATCGGCAGACAGCAAGCAATTATATAGCGACAACATACAATAAAATCAACTATTGGATGGAATTTATGTCGCAATTAATGCAGGTAAAAAAAACGATTGAGGTGGTAAAGAACTTCCCCGGATTAGGGGAAAAAATTAAAAAAGCCAGGGAGGGTGACAAACGCTCTCTATCTCAGATATGTAGGGAATCTGGTATATCTCGTCCCTACTGGTATCAGCTTGAGAATGAACAAATTTACTCATCGGTGAGTGAAGAGATGATCCGCAAAATCGAAGCAACCCTTGGCGTTGATTTTGGTGTGTCCTTTGAAGACTGAACTATATATGCAAATTTTTTATGAACCCTAAGTTACATCACCGCGACTGCGACAACGAAAAATCAGTACTTCCAGAAGTGCGATCGCGCTTGTCGCCTTGTTTTGGGTGTCGCCTGTATCAATTTTTATGAAGCGTAACTGTCCGGCGACAACTGCGACCCTTATGATGCAAGCATTCCAGGCTGTGAAATATATCTGCAAGGCTATTTTTCAATTAAAAATCTGGGAATTTCCGTAGTTTTGGATCAAAAGTGATCTAATAAGCCATAAATCTAGTAAAGTATTTATACGTATACTTAAAGCTAAGGAATTAGATGACCGAACGTAAGAAACCTAAACCAGCTACGCGAAGTATAAGGAGCGAGAATAAGGTCAAGAAAAACCTGATGCTGACTCCAACTGCGATCGCAAATATGGAATCGTGGGCTTTTGCGTTAAATCTTAGCCTTAGTGAATATCTTGAAAGGTTCGGACGACAGGAACTTCCCAACGTAATTAGAGTTTCTAATGAGGAGGAAAGTAAATTGCTGAGGGAGTCCTTGGCGATGCGATCACTGCAAGACAGGAGTTAATTGCAAATGAGGAGGAGCGCTCAGTAAAAACCGACGTTAAGGAAACAACTTAAATTATTGGAGATGTTTGCAAAAATTTTAGTTGTCAACCAAATTTAACCATTTTAGATTTCAATCAAAAAAAACTGCTTGACAAGTTATTTTTCAGGAATAAGAGACAAACAACATGTTTGCTAATGCTAACAATGCTTTTCACCCAAACCCAAACTTATCAAACAGCACATAATTCTAGGCTAATTGTAGCACTTGGGTGAATTAGTGTAAGACTTGTATACCAGTCTCTCACTCAGAAAATCTAATTTGTTGGGCAGAAGTCCATCTCACCAAGACTTCTACCAATGTTGAAACAAATTACAGACGAAGCTCAAACAACCAACCAGCAAGCAAAAAACTGGAAATTAATTTACACACCTGCCTTATCAAAAGTAATGAGGGAACTGGATGTTCACCATCCGGGTGAGGCCACGGTTTTTATAAATCAGCTTGCCTTTTGGATGCAGACTAATTCTGGCCACGTTACTGAAGATGGTAAAAAGTGGATCTACAATTCCTATGCTCAGTGGACTCAAGACCAGATTGAGTCTCTTAGCGCGTGGCAGTTTGGTCAAATGATTAGAGATTTGCAAAGCTTAGGAATTATTGAAAAAACTTGCTATGCCCATCTAAAAAACCAATTTGTAAATAAACCTTCAGAGCTTTGGCATCCCTACCAAACTCACTCATGGATTACGCTTGACCTAGAACGTCTAGTTGAGCTAACTGGGTATAATCCAATTGAAGGAACCTGGAAATCCTTACACAGTGCCGAAATTGCAAATGCAACGACGCCAAATTGCAATGACAACGACACCAAATTGCGATCGCAACAACCATCTATATACAGAGAAAACTCTATCTCTACTCAAAATGGAAAGATTGATAAAGAGAAAGATGAAGGCGTAAACCAGGAAAATAAAAAGATTGACCAGTGGAATGATGACTATGACCCTTGGGATGATGACGTAAAACAAGATACTCACGATACTGAGGAGTTAAAAAAAGAATTACTCAAGGATGAGGTAGCCACTTCTGTTCGCGTAGCATCTCCTAGAGAAGAGGAATGTTCCGCCGCGCCGCCGCCGGATTTTGAAAAACAATTCTCTGAAACTAAGCAAGACAGCCCTGAAGGTAAACGTTCCGCCACGCCAAGGTTGGGCTTCAAAAAGAAATCTAATCCTTCCCCTGACGTAAAAGAGGAAGTGCAGGAGATTTGGGAGATTACCCCCGGTCGCCCCTATCCTGTATTCCTTAATTGGAGAGCAGATAAAAAGTATAAACCCCAAGGTGGCAAGTGGGAAGCGGACGCTCGTGGTAATGCCTATGCGGAGTTTTACAATAACCGTGAAAAAACCACTGTAGTAATATTCCCAGAGTTTTTGGAATATATGCAGCAGGTTGCCCAAAATTGTAATCAGCAGGTAGCTAATGGAATTAAAGCAATACTGCCTAGCTGCTTTGTAACTATGCCAGAAGCAAATCATCAGAACGTCAAACAAGTAATGGTTAACATTCAAGAGCTAGTGGACAAAGGAGCGCAAGTGGCATTACCAACTAGTTATGCAACTCCATCCTGCACCCAATCGATGACCTTTGCAGAAGCGGCACAGGCTGGTGTAATCAAATCCTTGCCTAACTTCCAGTCAGATACGTTAAGCAGCACCTCTGAACCAGAAATAAATCAAGCTGATGAGCTATTAGAAGTTCTTAAGATAAAACAAATTAAGTGGAAGAACGTACCTGCATTTCGTACTGCTATTAAACGATGGGCTGAAGAGACTCCTGGGATCATAATGACTTCAGAAGGCCCCAAATTGGAATTAAAGTAGTAATTAGGATGAGAGCAATGTGCCTGTCATTTGCCGCCACTTAACTCTTCATTTGCCTTGTTTAGTAGGGGTTCAGCCGGGGTACGGATACCGTTGGCGAAATATTGCTTAACAAAAAAAACGGCGGATTTGCCGTGTATTACTTGGAGAAGATAGATATCCCTTTCCATGTAATACACGAAAATAAAAAAATTAAGTTAGCTGCCTCAATTATCAATAAACTAGAAGAAATACTTGTGGAGGCAGTATATGTGCTTACATCCTGAAGAAATTCCTCCTATTCCTGATGAAACGGTACGTGTAGCCAAAGCCGCATTTCCAAAAGGTAATCTCTATATGCGCTTGCGTGATGAACTTGGGGTCTTTTATCAAGATGAAGACTTCGCATCACTTTATCCGCAACGTGGTCAGCCAGCGCAAGCACCTTGGCGGTTGGCAATGATACTGGTGATGCAGTATTTAGAAAATCTCTCTGATAGACAAGCAGCCTCTTCAGTGCAAGGGCGGATTGATTGGAAATACGCTTTGTCTTTGGATTTAACAGATCCTGGTTTTGACTTTAGTGTTTTGAGCGAATTCCGCGACCGATTAATTACAGGTGGAGTTGAGCGGCAAATATTAAACTTAATGCTGTCGAAATTTCAGCAACTCAAACTACTCTCAGCAAGGGGAAAACAGCGCACTGACTCAACCCATATATTAGCTGTAGTCAGGGAACTAACAAGACTGGAACATTTAGGGGAAACCCTGCGGTACGCTTTGAATGCTGTGGCTGAAGTTGCACCCATTTGGCTCAAGTCATTAGCTCCTGCCGAGTGGTATGACCGCTATAGCAGACGCTTTGAAGATACCCGATTGCCCAGAACGGCTTTAGAACGAGAAGTTTTAGCTCAGACAATAGGGGCTGATGGCTTTTATTTACTCGATAACATCTATTCCGAAACTTTCCCCATTGAACTGCGACAACTGCCAGCCGTAGAAGTCTTGCGTCAGGTTTGGTTACAGCAATACTATGCACCAACAGACCAGATTCAGTTACGCAACGAAAAAGATGGGCCACCGGGAGCGGTACGAATTCGCTCTCCCTATGACTTAGATGCTCGTAACAGTACCAAACGCACTACTAACTGTAGCGAACTGCAAACATAAACGCTTCAAACCGCAAACAAGGCAATTTTGAAACCACATTAACTGCAAATAAAGGGGGTCTCAAAACCACAATAATTGCAAATGAAATTGCAAACATAATTTTCAAACTGCAAAC
>DASQZD010000119.1:0-4948 GCA_035638855.1 Nodularia sp. (in: cyanobacteria)
CAAATACTGCTACCATCGTGCCATCTTGGGACAATGTTTGCATTAATTTTGCTCTTTGTGCTACTATTTTTAACCCTTCTTCCCAGGTCATAATTCCGGCGGCACAAGCTGCTGCATATTCGCCTAAACTGTGACCCATGACAATATCAGGTATAATTCCCCAGGATTTCCACAGTTCGTAAAGAGCATATTCTAGGGCAAAAATAGCTGGTTGTGTATAGGCGGTGTTATCCAAGGGGGAATCTAAATCTGTGTCTGGATACAATACCGACAGGAGCGGCTGTTGCAAATAAGGTTGAACTATTTCCTCGCAGCGTTTAAAAATTTGACGGAAGGTAGGGTTAGTTTTGTAAAGTTGTCGTCCTATGTTGACATATTGTGACCCCTGACCAGAGAATAAGAAGGCAATTTTTGGTCTTGTGGGTGCTAATTGAGAGCTTGTAGAGAGGCTTTCTCTAGAGGCAAAAGCTGCTAGTTCAGATTGCAATTGTTCTTGCGATTGAGCAAGGATGGCCAGCCGATGGGTGAAATGTGCGCGTCCAGTATTTGCGGTGAAACAAAGATTGGCGATAGAAGTTAGAGAATTTTGGCTTAACCAAGATTGGTAACGTCGAGCAAGCTGCTCTAGGGCTGACGGACTTTTTGCTGATAGTGTTAGTAAGTGCCAAGGTCTTTCTACAGCAGCCTCAGAGGGAGAAAGGGCGGTGGCTTCTTCAACAATTAAATGAGCATTCGTTCCCCCAAAGCCAAAGGAACTAATTCCAGCTAAACGTCTTTTTTCTCCAATAGTCCAAGGCTGCAATTCTGTAGGAATAGAAATGGAGGTACCGTTGATATCAATCAGAGGATTCAGCTTTTGCAAATGTAAGTTGGCAGGAATAGCTTGATGTTGCAGTGCCAGAACAACTTTAATTAACCCAGCAATTCCTGCGGCTGCTTCTAAATGCCCAATATTGGTTTTGACTGAGCCGATATAAGCTAGTTGATCGGACTGACGACCCTCGATTAATACTTCTTTGAGGGCATTGACTTCTATAGGGTCTCCTAGTGATGTGCCTGTACCATGAGCTTCTACATAGTCAAGCTCTGCTGGTGCAATACCTGCGTTGGCCAGAGCTTGGCGAATGACAGCTTGTTGAGCTAGACCATTGGGAGCAGTTAATCCATTACTGCGTCCGTCTTGGTTAACTGCCGATCCTTTAATGACTGCCAAAACTGTATCGCCATCTCGGTAAGCATCAGATAGCCGTTTGAGAATGACCACACCACAACCTTCACCTCGGACATAACCGTTGGCATCAGCATCAAAGGACTTACAACGACCATCTGGAGCTAACATCCCTGCTTGAGAAAAAGTAGCTGTCATTTCTGGGGAAAGGATGAGATTGACTCCCCCAGCGATCACCATTTGGCATTCTCCTTTTTGCAGACTTAGACAAGCTTGATGAACTGCTACTAAAGAAGAAGAACAGGCCGTATCTACAGCCCAACTAGGCCCCCGTAAATCTAACAGATAAGATAAGCGGTTAGCAACAATGCTAAAAGCATTGCCTGTACCAGCATAAACATTGGTTGGAGAAGACTGTGGAAACTGCAAACGGGCATAATCATAATTACTGATGCCAATAAACACGCCCGTATCAGTACCTGCTAGTTTATCTGGTGCTTGTCCTCCATTTTCCAATGCTTCCCAAGTGACTTCTAAGAGCAATCGTTGCTGTGGGTCCATACTCTCAGCTTCTCTTGGAGAAATGCCAAAAAACTGAGGGTCAAATTGCTCAACATCTTCAATAAATCCACCCCAAGCAGGTATTGTCGAATCAGACGGTTTAGTTTGCCAGCGAGATGGTGGTACTTGTGTAATCGCATCCACCCTATTTTGTAGCAGTTGCCAGAACTCTTCTAGATTGTGAGCGCCAGGTAAGCGACAACCCATACCGATAATCGCGATCGCTTCTTGATCTTTTAATAATTGATGAGTCTTTGGCTGATTAACTTTTGTGTCTACACCACCTAAATATAAAGCGAGGTTTTCAATCGTCGAATAATCATATAACAACGTTGGCGATAATGGGCGTTCTAACCATTCTTGCAATTCACCAGAAATACCTACAGCCGCCAAAGAACTCAAGCCATATTCAACTAGAGGTTGTTGAATGTCAATCTCTTCGGTACTGCTGCCTAGTCTTTCTGCAATCTTGGCAACTAGCCACTTTTCAATCTCTTCTGCTGCCCGTAACTTGTCTTGATTGCTGGGTGGCGCTGCTACAAGCTTGCTCTCACTATTATTTGCTGGTTTTTTATTTGTTTGTAATTGTGGCGCGGAATTTTCATGCCAAGATGCCACCACATCCAGACTGTTTGCCAAAAAGCCAGTTTGACAGGCTCGGCGCTGAATCTTACCACTAGAAGTTTTCGGGATACTTGCAGTTTTCAGCAAAACAATTGCGTAAACTTGCAGTTCGTGTTGCTCTGCTACTGCTTTACGAATCGCACTCATAACTTCCGGATTATTTAGCTTTCGCAAGTGACTACGCTCTATTTCTTGAGCAACTACCAAACGTTCCTCAGCGCCAACCGTTACAGAAAATGCTGCACCGCAGTTTGGTCTTAATGCAGGGTGGCAAGCTTCAACTGTACGTTCAATGTCTTGGGGATAGTGGTTTTTACCTGCGATAATGATTAAATCTTTAACACGTCCTGTTACGCACAGCTGCCCATTCATCAAAAAGCCCAAATCTCCAGTCCGCAAGAAAGGCCCTGCCTCAGTATCAGCTAAATAAGCGTGGAATGTTTCTTTTGTAGCTTGAGGGCGATTCCAGTAACCTTGTGCTACGCAGGTACCTGCAACCCAAATTTCACCGACTTCATCGGGGGCACAACGAGTTAAATGCTCAGGGTCAGCAATGACAATTTCTGTATCTAAAGCGACTTCACCACAACTAACCCAAGTTTGGCAATTCTCCGAATCAGGCGGAACTGTAACCACGCGGTGCTGTTCAAAATCTGTAGCGGACACATGAAACAGGACGGTAGGCTTGTCGCAATGGACTGTAGAAACTTTCAGTGTAGTTTCGGCAAGACCGTATCCTGGGCAGAGAGTATCTGCTTGGAAACCACAAACTGCAAATGCTTTGATAAACCGCTCAAGTGTTGCAGGTGAAATAGGTTCGGCGGCATTGAGCGCCATTTGCCAGGTGCTGAGGTTTAAGTTTGCCTTTTGTTCTTCAGAAATTATGCTGACGCATAAATCATAAGCAAAGTTAGGTGCACCACTATGAGTGCCACCGTAACGCGAGATTGCTTCTAGCCAACGCAGTGGTCTTTGGAGAAAGGAAGCCGGAGGCATCATATAACAGGGAAACCCAAAGCGTAATGGTTCTAGTACTCCATAAATCAGCCCTAAGTCATGGAAAGTAGGTAGCCAACTTACCATCACACTCTCAAGTGTGTGGTTCCAACCAATATCGAGATCTGCCAGTGTGTGTAGTAAATTACCGTGGCTGACCATTACCCCTTTCGGAGTTGAGGTTGAACCTGAAGTGTATTGTAAAAAAGCTAAAGTATCGCTGTTGATTTCTGGTTTTTGCCAATTAGTTGCTAAGTCCTTGGCAATACTATCTGTGGCTAACAAGTGCATTACACCTGATTCTTTTTGTTCATTCAGCCGACTTTCGATGTCTACCAATATTGAAGTTGATGTGAGTGCTATCGATGATTGGGCATCAGAAAGAATGGACTGTAACCGCGACATTTTTTGATTGCGACGGGGTGGATAAGCAGGAACAGCTATAACTCCAGCATATAAACAACCAAAAAAAGCGGTAATAAATTCTAGTCCAGGGGGGTAGAATAGTAGGGCCCGTTGACCCTCAGAAGTTTGTGATTGAAGATAAGCGGCGATCGCCCGTGCCTGTATATCTAATTCTTGATATGTCAAACTTCCAGATTCAATTTCTCCATCTTGTAAGAAGATGTAAGCAGGTTGATGTGGTTGATGTAAAGCTCTGTAACGTAAAAGCTCTACCAAACTAATAAATTTGGGTACATTGTCTAATTGCTTGTCAACAGGCATCATTAATTCCCTCAATGAAAATTTAAGATAAACATGTCTTTTAGGTCTTAATTAGTGTCAACATTTAAAAATTTATAGTTTAGATTTGGAATATTTATCGCTGGTAAGTTGGCGCTGTTTTAACAACCAGTCTTCTAAAAAATTACGACGATCTTGCGCTCTCTCGATCTTTCGTAGACCTGATTGTTTTTGTTAAGCCGATCGAGAAATGGCAGTTAATGGTTAAAGCATGATCATCTCTCACTCGTAAATTGGCTAAGGTATTGATGCTATCAGGGTTTTTAGATTTGCCTAAAATTATTGTTTTGAGATTAAGTACGAAATTACAAAAATTTCAAGCAAGACTTAATTCACATCGAACGTAATTGTTTAAAAAAATTCCTATAATCATGTCTTAAACTATAGATTTTATATATTAAAATCCAAAAGGTTAAATATAAGTTTACTTAAATAAAACTTATATTTAACCTTTTCGGTTCTGGCATTGCTTTTATGCTAAAACCACTGTCATGTTTATTAAGTAATGCACATAAAAATAATTAAAGCCCTTGCACGTAAGTTTTTTAAGCGGTAAAGCAACAAGTTTTTAGTGTTAGGTTTCATAAAATCTACTATGGAGCAAACTTTTTCCAGTGCCGATGTACCATAACACCATATTTGCATAACGAGTTATTAAAGTCTATATAAAAAAAGTAACCATTCCAAATATCTATCTAAAGATAGATGTTAGAGTAGACCTGTCGGGAAATAAGAGAGAATAGACAGCAGTGAAAGGAAAGGATGATGCTGAATATTGAAGGTGCGCTGAAGCAAGATCGACTGTTGCGTGCATTAACTGGATTGAACCGAAAAGCGTTTGATGCCCTATTGCCC
>DASQZD010000120.1:0-89789 GCA_035638855.1 Nodularia sp. (in: cyanobacteria)
CAAATACCAAAAAGGGTTTGGAAAACTAAGAAAAATAAAGGTAGACCCATCAAGATATCTGTCACGAGATACCAGCAAGAACGTTGTTTTGCTTGGTATCAACGTAAATATCGTCGTTTAGTTGTTCGCTGGGAACGTCGACAAGTATATTTTGATGCTTTTCTTGATCTTGCTTCTATTCATATTTGGATTCAAAGAATTTTATTAGTGGGATAGGTTCATGGAGGAGCGATCGCTTTAGGTCATCCCATTGGAGCTTCGGGAGCGCGAATTTTAGTCACACTGCTTAACGCCTTACAACAGCAAAATGGGCAGTTAGGATTGGCCGCAGTTTGTCATGGTACTGGTGGCGGTACAGCGATCGCATTGGAGAGGCTGAGATGAAGGCATCTTTAGGGTTGGAAAATCAAGTAATTTTAGTCACTGGTGGTAATCGGGGAATTGGAGCTGCGATCGTTAATCTGCTTTTGGACTTAGGAACCAAAGTGGCTTACACCTACCGCAGCAATCACAATCCCCAAATGGGAACTTTGGCAATCAAAGCCGATGTTACCGATGAAGCAGCTATGGCAGCAGTAGCCGCACAGGTTGAAGAGAAACTTGGCCCAATTGATGGAATTGTCGCTAATGCTGGAATTACTCAAGACAATTTTTTTCCCAAACTGACAACGGCGGACTGGGATGCAGTGATCGACACTAACCTCAAAGGAGTTTACAACACCCTCAAACCAATTATCCCCAAGATGTATGCACAGCGTTCAGGTTCTGTTGTCTGTATCACCTCAATTTCTGGTGAACGAGGAAATTTAGGACAAACAAACTACGCAGCATCTAAAGCCGGAACTATCGGTTTCACTAAATCTCTAGCTTTAGAGGCGGCGCGTTACAACGTGCGAGCTAATGCTGTAGCACCAGGGTTTATTGAGACTGATATGCTCAAACCAATTCCCGACAAAGTGAAGCAGAAAGGGTAATAATGATCCGCCGTTAGTACTGCTACACGGCGTTGGTGATAGTGCTGTAGATTGGTCTTGGGTACTAGAAGACATAGGAACTACGCATCGCGTCATAGCCCCAGATTTCCCAGGTGCTGGGGATAGTGATAAACCCCAGCGCGAATATTCAATTGATTTTCTCACACAGTTTTTGAGCGATTTTCTCCACACTTTAGAAATTCCCCGGGCTGTACTGGTGGGTAATTCTTTGGGTGGTTTGATTGCTCTACGCTTTGCGCTGTCAAATCCTGAACAAGTACCAGCATTGATATTGGTAGATAGTATGGGATTTGGTCAAGCGGTTAATCCTATCCTGTCTAGTTTAACTTTGCCTTTGTACGGAGAGTTAGCGATCGCTTGGAGTCAAACCCCTCTAGGCGCAAAGCAAAGAGCTTGGTCACGGGCAGCTTTACTGTTTGCTCATCCTTGGGAAGTTCCCGCCAAATGGCTAGCAGAACAGGAACGAATGGGGCTGCTTCCTGGCTTTTTGCCTGCGAATTTATCTATGCTGCGTTCTCAAGTTTCTATATTAGGACAGCAGAATTTAGTCCTCGAATCTTTACCACGGGTACAAATGCCCACTTTAGTTGTGTGGGGTGTTAATGACCTGGTTCTACCACATAACCAAGCTCAAGATGCAGTTAGCCGTCTACAGCAAGGACATCTCGCTTTAATACCCAGTTGCGGCCACTTACCCCAAGTTGAGCAACCCAAATTATTTGTTGACGCTTTGAATCAGTTTCTTCCTGGTCATTTGTAAATAATTTATTTTCAGGAGTAATATCTATGCAACTCAAGCCAATTAATCAACAGGTTGTAGCGGTTGTTGGTGCTTCTAGCGGTATCGGACGTTTGACAGCTCTGGAATTTGCCAGGCGGGGGGCCAAGGTGGTTGTCTCAGCTCGTGGTGAGTCTAAACTTCAATCTTTGGTGGAGGAGATTCGCGGCTTTGGTGGTGAAGCCACTCTTGTTGTGGCCGATGTGCAAGTATTTGAGCAAGTTAAGGCGATCGCAGATCATACTGTACAGGTATACGGGCGACTCGATACTTGGGTACATCTCCCGGCCATTTCCTTGTTCGCGCTATTTGAAGATGTCACACCGGAGGAGTTTCAGCGCATCATTAACGTTAACCTCATGGGGCAAGTTTACGGTGCTATGGTAGCGTTACCTCATCTCAAGCGTGAAGGGCGAGGAGCTTTGATTCATATATCTTCCATTGAGGGTAGGCGATCGTTCCCATACCAAAGTGCCTATTCCGCAGCTAAACATGGTATAGAGGGCTTTGTCGAAGCTATGCGTGTCGAGCTGCAACATGAGAAAATCCCCATCAGTGTGACAAGTGTGAAACCAGCAGTCATTAATACACCTTTTTGGAACAACGCTCGCACCAAGTTAGGTGTTAAACCTTCCGGGATACCGCCCTACTATGACCCTAAGCTTGTAGCTGATGCCATCCTTCATGCAGCGGAACATCCCACTCGTGACTTATTGGTTGGGGATGCAGCGAAAGTGTTAGATTTACTACAAAGGTTCTCACCGTCCTTAGTAGATTCACTATTACTGCTCATCGGCTTTAATTTGCAACGTACCAACGAGCCGAAATCGGAAGATGCACCTAATAATTTTTACCAATCTGTTCCTGAACAGGACAGAGTTGAGGGAGATTTTAACAACTTAGTTATACCTAGTGTTTCTGACCTGCTACGTAAAAATTAACTTTTAATAATGGGGTGAATAAACGCGTAGCAGCTTGTTGCCAGACATCACTGGCACAGATGCATTAGAGTTTCTAGCAGTTCAAGCATTCAAAAAGCAAGGATATATATCTTTTTTGTTCCTGAATAAGAAAACGTCTCGGTCAATGATGCCAACGCCTTCAACCCGACGGCGAAAAATGGGGTTATCGCTCAATAAACGCTCATACTCATCTATTTTGGGCAATATATAATCACAAAATTCTTGGCACTTATCCACCCAGCCGTAGGGTACATCCACAGCCAAACCTCCAACGCGGAAGTAGTTGTTATTAACCATGCAGTAGCCTGAAGCTGCTTCCCACAGATCATAAATCATCTCCCGTTCTCTGAATATATAGAAAAAAGGAGTTTGAGCGCCTAAATCTGCGGCAAATGGCCCAAAGCATAACAAATGGTTGGCAATGCGATTGAGTTCTAACATGATGACGCGGATGTAGCTGGCGCGTTTAGGAATGGAGATATTCGCCAACTGTTCTACAGCGTTAACTGTGACGGCTTCATTAAACATTCCCTCGGCATAGTCCCAACGGCTAACGTAGGGGATATACGTAATGGTAGTGCGATTTTCGGCAATTTTTTCCATTCCCCGGTGTAGATAGCCAATCACCGGTTCACAGTCGATGACATCTTCTCCGTCCAATGTGACAATTAATCTCAAAACACCGTGCATTGCAGGATGATGTGGCCCCATGTTAATCGTCATGGGTTCGGTTCTGGTTTCAATTCTGGACATAAAAAAATTGTTGTTTATTGCTGAGGGGTTGTTTGAAAAGTTTTGGGCGAATATAATTTGCTACTACAAATAGTCAAGCCAAAGAAAAATATAGTGTTTATTTTTACTTTTTGCGCTGACCGTCTTAGCTTCAATTGATTACATTTTATTTGTCTAAAATTAACATAATTCTTTTGACATACATAAAAATCAGTCTTTAGTGGAAGTTTAATTAAAAATTATTATCTACTGTTAGTTATGGATACCGACAAATCATATTAGAGATGATTTCATAATTTTCACATGGCAATATACAGCAAATAATTAAATATTTATCTTTTGATTTGTTGGTGTTTTTGACAAATTTTTACTTGAATTCAGAGCTTATATCTAGTTAGTTGAAATATGACGCAAAGAAAATCTGACATCAAAGGTAACATATTCAATCAAGTGACATCACTGAAAGTGAGTGAAACAAAACTATCAGACTTAGCTGAACGGCAAAATTTAGGGGAATCATCACCTAATTTTTCTAATTCCGCGAAAAAACCTCAAAAAGTCAAATTTTTGACAGATACACCTGATATAATTTGCCTATGTCATTTGCGGTGGAATTTTGTTTATCAAAGACCACAACATCTTCTGAGTCGTTTTGCTCAAGGAAGGCGAGTATATTGCATCGAAGAGCCGATTTTTAGCAAAGATCCGTTAGGGCGGCTAGATATTACTCAAGATGATAGCGGAGTAGTTGTTGTTGTACCACATCTACCACAAGGTTTGAGCGAAGAAGGAATAAACGCAGATTTACAGGTGTTGATCGATGGATTGTTGACTGCACAAAGCATCAGCAACTATATTTGTTGGTACTACACACCAATGGCGATCGCCTTTACAAGTCACTTGCAACCCCAAGCGATCGTCTACGATTGCATGGATGAATTATCTGCCTTCCAAGGAGCATCACCCAAGTTAAAACAATACGAAGCGGAATTGTTTCGCCGTGCAAACTTGGTATTTACAGGAGGGCAAAGCCTTTACGAAAGTAAAGTTAACCAACACCCCAATATTTATGCCTTTCCCAGCAGTGTAGATGTAGCGCACTTTGCCCAAGCCAGAAATATTGAAGAACCAGCAGATCAAGCTCATATTCCCCATCCTCGTCTCGGTTTCTTTGGGGTAATTGATGAGCGGATGGACATCGAACTGCTGCGGGGAATTGCCCAGGCGCGTCCCGACTGGCATTTGGTGATTATTGGGCCAGTTGTGAAAGTTGATCCGGCAATTCTGCCCCAAGGTGAAAATATTCATTATCTCGGTAGTAAAGACTATAAACAACTACCTGCATACTTGGCAGGATGGGACTTGGCGATGTTGCCATTTGCGCGAAATGAAGCAACCCGCTTTATTAGTCCTACCAAAACTCCAGAGTATTTAGCCGCAGCCAAACCCGTGGTTTCTACTTCGATTCGAGATGTAGTCCGTCCTTACGGAGACTCAAAGTTGGTGCGAATTGCAGACACAGTTTCTGAGTTTGTCGCCGCCGCCGAACAAGCAATGCAAGAAGATAATTCAGCATCAGGGTGGTTGAATCGGGTAGATACCTTTTTGGAGAAGATTTCTTGGGATCGGACTTTGGCATCAATGCTCAAGCTTATAAACTCGGCGATTTCTGCCCCCAACAAAGAGGATAAGATTAATTCTAATGGTGCGAAAAGCTACGCTCCGTCGGAGGCGAACAATGGTAAACAAGCACCCAACATTATTACCAGAGATTTTGTCTTCGATTACCTGATTGTCGGTGCGGGATTTTCTGGTAGCGTCATTGCAGAACGTTTAGCAACTCAGTCTGGTAAAAAAGTGCTGATTGTAGACAAGCGTAACCATATTGGTGGTAATGCCTACGATCATTACAACGAAAATGGTATTCTGATCCACAAATACGGGCCGCATATTTTTCACACCAACTCCCGCGAAGTCTTTGAATACCTTTCGCGCTTCACCGAATGGCGTGCTTATGAACATCGCGTCCTGGCCAGTGTAGATGGACAATTGGTTCCTATTCCCATCAATCTGGACACCATCAACAAACTTTATGGTATGAACCTCAATTCCTTTGAGGTTGAGAATTTTTACGAATCACTTGCGGAAACCATAGAATATATTCGCACCTCAGAAGATGTGGTAGTCAGCAAAGTTGGTAGAGTATTGTATGAAAAGTTTTTCCGGGGTTACACCCGTAAGCAATGGGGATTAGATCCATCTGAACTTGATAAATCAGTCATTGCCAGAATTCCTACCCGCACCAATCGGGATAATCGCTATTTCACCGATAGTTACCAAGCTATGCCACTCCACGGCTTCACTCGGATGTTTGAGAATATGTTGAATCATCCCAACATCAAGGTGATGCTGAATACCGATTATCAAGAAATTGAGAAAGCGATACCTTGCCGCGAGATGGTTTACACCGGGCCAGTTGACGAGTTTTTTGATTATCGCTATGGCAAGTTACCTTATCGCTCACTGGATTTCAAGCACGAAACACACAACACCGAAGTATTTCAACCTGCGCCAGTTATCAACTACCCGAATGAACACCTTTATACCCGTGTAACTGAGTTTAAGTACCTGACTGGACAGGAACACTCTAAAACTAGCGTGGTTTACGAATTTCCCAAAGCAGAGGGCGACCCCTATTATCCTGTACCACGTCCTGAGAATCAGGAGATTTACAAGCAATATAAGGCGTTAGCAGATACCACACCCAGAATATCTTTTGTGGGACGGCTGGCAACTTACAAGTATTACAACATGGATCAATGTGTGGCTCAGGCTTTGTCTGTTTACAAACAAATTGCGGTGAAGGCTTAAGCAAAATTTACGTAGCAAGATGATTCGTTGAAGTGGGGCATAAGCTAATCAGCATTTAACTTGCATAACATGGGCGGGCATCTTTGCCCACCCCACAATAGTTAAATGTAATTTAAATATGCAAACTAGATGTTTTTCAGCTTAGGACATGGAGCATGGGTTAATTTTCTATGCCTTATGTCCCATCCCCAATTCCTAATTGGCAATTAATTACGAGTTGGTATGAGTTATGAGTTTTGTCTCGAATGCAAAATATCCGGTGGAAATTTGGGCTGGTCTGGAGTGTACAGTCAATCGTGTGGGTGAGGAGTATTTTGACCAGTTAGAACGCAACGGTCATGCTTGGCGTTTGGATGACCTAGAGTTGTTTGCTCAACTTGGTATAAAGAAAATCCGCTACCCAGTGCTGTGGGAAAGAGTTGCACCCAATGGATTAGAAAATGCTGACTGGTCGTGGGCAGATGAGCGATTGGGGCGGTTACGTGAACTTGGTATAAGTCCAATTGTGGGATTAGTACATCACGGTAGCGGAACCCGTGACACGAGTTTGGTAGATCCAGATTTTCCCCAGAAATTAGCTGAGTTTGCCCGTGCGGTTGCCGATCGCTACCCTTGGGTAACACATTACACTCCTATCAATGAGCCACTGACAACAGCACGATTTAGTGGAATGTACGGTCACTGGTATCCCCACGGACGGGACAATTTAACTTTCGCTCGTGCTTTGTTAGGGCAATGTCGAGCGATCGCGCTTTCAATGCAAGCAATTCGAGAAATTAACCCCAATGCCCAACTTGTACAAACCGAGGATTTGGGTAAGACTTACAGTACATTGCGGCTAGTCTATCAAGCCGGACTGGAAAATGAACGCCGTTGGTTGAGCTTGGATTTATTATGTGGTTACATTACTCCAACTCATCCGATGTGGGGTTACTTACGCTACTGTGGTATCAGTGAGGTGGAACTTTTAGAAGCTTGCCAAAATATTTATTGTCCACCTGACATCGTTGGCATTAACCATTATCTGACAAGCGATCGCTTTTTGGATGAGCATACAGAAAACTATCCAGATTGGACTCATGGTGGTAATGGGTGGGACAAGTATGCAGATGTTGATGCGGTGAGAGTTTGTGCCGAAAGCATAGCAGGCCCGTACACATTACTTCAAGAAGCATGGGAACGCTACAGACTGCCTCTTGCTGTCACTGAAGTTCACCTCAATTGCACCCGTGAGGAGCAGTTGCGCTGGCTTTATGAGGTGTGGAATGTTGCCCAGGAATTACAAAATGAAGGTGTCGATATTCGTGCGATCACTGCTTGGGCGCTTTTAGGCAGCTACGATTGGAATAGTTTAGTCACGCGCCCAGTAGGCTACTACGAATCAGGCGTTTTTGATTTGCGTTCGCCACGTCCTAGACCAACTGCGATCGCCAAATTAATTCGTGATTTAGCTACTGGTATTCAACCCCATCATCCATTACTTGATACACCAGGATGGTGGCATCGACCAGAGCGTTTGCTCTACCCAGCCCTTAGTTGTCTCAATCTAGGGAGTGGGGAACTCGGGGTCCCCTCTGGGGATAAGGGGCAATGGGGAGTGGGGAGTGGGAAAAAACTTACCCCTACTTCCTCTCGTCCTTTAGCGATCGTTGGAGCTACAGGAACATTAGGAAAAGCTTTTGCGCGGTTGTGTGAAGTGCGAGGCATTACCTATCGCTTACTGACACGCCAAGAAATGGATATTACCAATCCTGCCTCTGTTAATGCGGTTTTTACTGAGTTGCAGCCTTGGGCAGTTGTTAATGCGGCTGGATATGTGCGAGTAGACGATGCAGAGCGAGAACCCCATATTTGCCTCAAAATCAACACTGAAGGTGCAGAAATTTTAGCTACTGCTTGCGCTCAACATAACGCAGCACTGTTAACATTTTCCTCCGATTTAGTATTTAATGGGGCTGTGATTAACCCTTATGTAGAAACTGATATTGTTGCCCCTCTCAATGTATATGGGTGCAGCAAAGTTTTGGCTGAAAAGTTGGTATTGCAGGCTTATCCCGCATCCCTAGTGATTCGCACCAGCGCATTTTTCGGACCTTGGGATGAATATAACTTCGTTACCATCGCCCTACGTCAACTCAGTGCTGGAAATACTTTTATTGCTGCTGATGATGCAGTTGTTTCACCTACCTATATACCGGATCTTGTCCATGCTAGCCTCGATTTATTAATTGATGGTGAAAGCGGTTTGTGGCACTTAGCTAACAAAAGTGAGTCCGCAGGTATCACCTGGGCTAACTTAGCCAGGGTAGCTGCAAAACAAGCCGGTGTCAGTCTCAGCAGTTTAATTGCACTTCCTACACAAGAACTTGGTTTAATTGCTGAACGTCCAACTTATAGCGTACTTGGTAGCGATCGCGGTGAATTAATGCCTTGTCTTGACAGTGCTATTTCCCGTTACTTCGATGATAGAAGCTAAAGTTTAGGGACTTCCAAATAAAAAAACATTCCAAATTTTCTTGTGGGATGGGTGTCCCCACCCGTCCCCTAATCAGGGCGGCACCAGATTTCTTGCGTAAGTCCCATAGTTTTCTATCCCGAATCTTAAATTATGTCAACAATTTTAGTCACAGGAGGAGCAGGATATATTGGCTCCCATGCAGTATTAGCTCTGAAAAACGCAGGTTATGAGGTTATTGTTCTAGATAATCTCTCAAACGGGCATCAAGAAATTGTAGAACAGGTTTTGCAGGTAAAGCTGATTGTTGGTGATATGAGCTATCGCTCTCTTCTCGACAGCATCTTTTCTACATATAACATAGCGGCGGTAATGCACTTTGCTGCTTACATTGCCGTAGGTGAATCTGTCAACGACCCAGCCAAATATTACCGTAATAATGTTGTCGGCACTTTGACGCTTTTAGAAGCAATGTTAGCGGCATCCGTTAATAAATTTATTTTTTCTTCTACTTGCGCTCTTTATGGTGTACCGCAATTTATTCCTCTTACCGAAGATCATCCTCAAAACCCCATTAGTCCCTATGCAACTAGCAAATGGATGGTAGAAAGAATTTTGTCAGATTTTGATACTGCCTATCATCTCAAATCTGTCAGCTTTCGCTATTTTAACGCCGCAGGTGCTGACCCCAATGGATTGCTGGGTGAAGACCACATTCCTGAAACTCACCTCATCCCGCTAGTGTTACTGACTGCTTTAGGTAAAAGCGAATCTATTTTTATTTTCGGTACTGATTACCCTACCCCAGATGGTACTTGTATCCGCGATTACATTCATGTCAATGACTTAGCGCAAGCTCATATTTTGGGCTTACAATATTTACTAGATGGGGGAGAAAGTGAAGTATTTAATTTGGGCAATGGTAATGGTTTTTCAGTCAGAGAAGTAATAGAAACTGCCAAGAAAGTAACTGGTAAAGACATCCCAATTATAGAGCGCGATCGCCGACCAGGCGACCCACCAATTTTAGTTGGTAGTAGTGATAAAGCACGTAAAACATTGGGTTGGCATCCTCAATACCCAAACTTAAATGAAATCATTACCCACGCTTGGCAATGGCATCAAAAGCGACACAAGTAAATAGCTATAAGACTCCTATTTGATTTTGTTGGCGTTGCGCTTTGCACCTACAGACAAGTAGGGCGTGTATAGCCCAAGAGGCATGGCTGCGCTTTCACCAACCTACAAATCGATGTGATTCTACTAATCATACTCCTGGTTTTGTGATTCGTATTCTTCAAAAATTCTTACAGCAGTTTCTAGATAACGATTTAATAAGCGACGATCAGATATATCAGGCAATACTAATTCAACAGCCGCAGTGGTTTCCATTATTCCACCATGCTCTTCTCCTTCTTTAAAAGCTGCGATAGAAGCCCAAAATCGAGCTATAGCAGTTTGAATTTCTTCCCTCTCAGGCAGATACCATATTTCTCCACTAATCTCAAGACACTGTGAAGGAGTTAAAAAATTTTGCTCTTCCATTGCTTGCTGAATATATTTATTAAGCTGAGAGAGTTTGTACGATTTAGTCTCGGATGAATATATTAGTATACATTCTATTGCCCATTGGATTGCCAAAATATAATGATACTTTTGTAATTTGTTTGCAATTGGATAAGCCCAAAGGATCTTTTTTCCTGCTATAGTTTGTTTTACATTTTCTATTAATTGTTTCATAATTGTAAATATCCTTATTACTCTAGTCACAACTTACAGAATCTATGTGGTTCTACTATGATGAATTGCGATTATGTTGTGTACACCAATTACTAAACAAATCACTGTATGATAACTGTGGACACACTTTTTTTGCAGCTTGTACAAAAGATTCTTTAAACAGTTGTTGGTAAAGGAAAAGTTGAAGAAATTAACCTTTTGGCTCAAAGGTTAAACCTGTGGGGGTGAGCCAAGTTTTGCAAAATTCAGTAATTACTTGAGCTAATAATGGTCTGCGGTGTCCAGGTAGGGCCTTGGCAACGTGGACCTTCGGGTGTCCATATCAGTTTATCTAAACAAATTTGCCGCTTATCCATGTTATTTGTCCAAGCATGGTAGACCATATATTCAGTGTTACCATCTGGACTTACCACAATAGAGTTATGTCCTGGCCCTTTCACAAAATCAGGAACCGACTTTAGGACACGAGGGCTGGTTTCGTTACCTGCATCAGAGTAAGGCCCCATCACGTTGTCAGCAACGCCATAATCTACACCGTAGTTCTCGGTTTCCCAGCGTCCACCACTATAAAAGCAGTAGTATTTACCTTGATGCTTACGGACACAGGGGCCTTCTAAGGTATGCCAATCATAGATTTCACCGTACATCAAACGGTTCGCTAAAAACCTTTGCCAATCAGAACGCGCACGCAAAACGACTTTTTCCTCACCAGCAAGTTTGGTCATGGTTTGGAGTCTGTCTACAAACAATGCTGTGCCAACACGTAGATCACCAGATATATCCAGAACGTCACGAGCGTAAAACAAATACCACTGTCCATCCTCATCACGGAATGGATGCGGGTCGATGGCGAAGGGACAGGAATTTGGATCTAGAAGTGGTTCGCGAACATCTTGATAAGGCCCTAAGGGAGTATCGCTTGTAGCCACACGCAACTGATGATTCTTGTCTTCATGCCCTACTGAGTAGTAGAGGTAAAATTGTCCATCACTGTAAGCAACTTCGGGGGCCCAAAAATTATCGCCAAGGGCTGGGTCTGGTCGCAACAGTGCGTTACCAACAAAATGCCAATTGCAGAAATCGTAGGAGCGTAATAAAGGAAATATACGTGATTCTACCGTTCCTTCCGCCTCTGCTGCACCAGTGCCGATCGCATAATATACGCCTTGGTATTGCCAAACAAAGGGATCGGCAAAATAACCTTGGTAGACCGGATTAGTATAGGTTTGCATCTCAATTATGTATAGATTTTGCTTCGTGTCTTTGTGCCTCTGTGGTCAATCAAGCCATTTTTCAACACAAAGACGCAAAGAAGACTATTACCAATTTGGCTAGTATTTGAAATTCACGTAAGTTTCGACTTTGTTCTTAGGTAAGCTTTCTACTACCTGACACCGCAGCATCTGCCTTAACTCTTCTGGGAGGCTATCATAATAGTCTTGTGGGAGAGTCAAATCTACCTTTGGTGTGTGCAACCAATGCATACTATAGCCCATGACGATCATCGGTCTTGGCTGGTTAGTCAGATTTGGGGAACCCCGATGCAGTGCTAAAGGCGATCGCATCATCACGTCACCTGGCTGCATATAAAAAGATTCCAGAGGAATTTCACCAGTAGCTATTTTTTGTAGTCCCTCTTCTCGTGGTAGTAGATGGGTTCCACGTGCCATTTGAAACGGGCCATTTTCTGCGGTAACTTCCACAAGGGGAAAGTTCACTGCTAGGGCGTAAAGTGGTGTAACTATGGAATCGGAAAACAATGGGCGAAAGTCCCGATGAATTTCCTGATAATCTGAACCTTGGAACGGGACATCAACCCCTAACTGAACCATTACGTATTCTTGGTAAAATACGCGCTCTAGGACACCCATAATCGCTGGGTTTGCAAAAACTAATTCATTAGCGAATGGGTAAATCCAAGGCAATGTCAGATAGTAGCGGGCATTTTCACGGGGAGCCAACCCACCTGGTCGATTTTGACGTTCGTAAAATAACTTTTCAAAAGCTTCTAACCACTCATCAATCAATTTTTGCTCAAAAACATTGGGAATCACACAAATTCCGTCTCGATTCAGTTCTTCAGCAAATCTATCTAGGTCGGTAGCTGAATATTTAGCTATACCGCCTATACTTTGAAGCATTTTTCTTAACCTCTTTCATAGATGGCTTGAGAGCCGAATTTCAATCAGACTCTCACACCATTTTTTTGTAATTGTTTATCGATAATAGCGTAATATATAGGACTCATATTTGATTTATGTTGGCGTAGCCTGCGCTTTGCGCTTAACAACTCAGTAGAACTCAAAATGGTTTTTTCCCACTCCCCACCTACGCAAGTAAGTATGGCTACGCCACGCAAGCTACAAAAATCAAAGCGGATTACTATAGCAACGGACAAGGCGTTTAGGACGCTGTGCGAAGTACATCTTCTATGGCATCCCGTAGACAGTCAAATTGAAATAATTTCAGTTCATCTCTTTCTTGATAGCTGACCGCATCGCCTCAACTTTTTCTGGTGATAAATGCTCCCTCATCCTGAGAGCGAGGAGGCAATGGCTTCATCATTTCGCCAAAATCAGGCTTACCTGTTTTTTTGGCGAAGGTATTGCTTATAGAACCTGACTTTAGTGATTTTTCTGGTGTTTGCTAATGTTTATTGACTAATACATAAATTTTAAAAATAAATGCACTTAAACTCTTCATGTAAATAAAATTTTTAAGAACAGTACTTTATTGTGTGGCAGATTTATAATATTTAGTATATACCTAAATTTAAAGCATTTTTTCTAGCTCACCTCAAAAAATTTGGTGATGTATGTGTCATAATGTCACGAGTTAGAAGCAGATAAACTTATTCTCACACCCCAATATCTCAAGTGTCGAAGTTAACAGTGATTTTTACGAAAAAATACCATACTACTAACTTGAACCGACCAATAAATGCTCTGATCCAAACTCATGCTATATCTGGCAATTCAATATTTTTGTCTAAATTTAACCTATAGCAAGGGTTGATTTCGTTATAAATAGGGAGAAAATTTGATGAATTTGTTGGATTTGAAGAATCGTGAGTTTGAATTACCCTCTAAAGCTGATAGTAATTTTTTAGACTCACAAGCAACTGCACACCCCCGACCATTGTTAAAACGCTCACACTGGCAAAGTTTAAATGGGCTGTGGAAATTCGCATTTGACGACCAGGGAAAATGCGTCCAACCCAGCGATTGTAGTCAATGGTCTGATTATATAGAAGTTCCCTTTGCGCCTGAATCTACCAAAAGTGGGATTGGTGATCTGGGTTTTCATCCAAACTGCTGGTACGAGCGGGAATTTGAAACCCCGACTGGGGACGGCAGATTACTATTACATTTTGGCGCTGTAGACTATCGCGCTCGTGTGTGGGTAAATGATCAATATATAGCCGAGCATGAAGGCGGACATACCTCTTTCAGCCTCGATATTACTCATGCCTTAAATGACAGTGGGACAACGAAGGTAACGGTATGGGCGCAAGACGATCCGCACGACCTGGCCAAACCCCGTGGGAAGCAGGATTGGCAGTTGAAACCGCACAGTATTTGGTATCCCCGCACGAGTGGGATTTGGCAAACTGTTTGGTTGGAACGTGTCGGTACGGCTTATGTCGGTCATCTGCGTTGGATTCCCGACTGTGAACGGTGGGAAATTGGGTTTGAAGTTGGGCTGGCTGGTAATGTACCGACTTCGGATGTACAAATCAAAGTTAAATTGAGCGTTGAAGGTCGAGTGTTAGCCAGAGATACCTACGAAGTGTTCAATGGGGAGATTAGCCGCCGGATTACTCTAGGTGATCCAGGTATTGACGACTGTCGCAATGAGTTACTGTGGAGTCCAGAAAAGCCCACACTGATAGATGCCCAAATTCAGCTATGGTACAAAGACCAGCTGCTAGATGAAGTGCAATCTTATACAGCGATGCGAACTGTGAGCATCCAGCGCGATCGCTTTATGCTCAACGGTCGTCCCTACTATCTCCGGCTAGTTCTCGACCAAGGCTATTGGCCGGATACATTAATGACTCCCCCCAGTGATGAAGCATTGCGCCGTGATGCAGAACTCGTCAAAGCTATGGGTTTTAACGGAGTCCGCAAACACCAAAAAATTGAAGACCCTCGCTTTTTATATTGGGCAGACGTTTTGGGGTTGTTAGTATGGGAGGAGATGCCGAGCGCCTACCGCTTTTCACCGAAAGCCGTGGAACGCATGACGCGTGAGTGGACAGAAGTGATCAAGCGAGATGTGAGCCATCCTTGTATTGTGGCATGGGTGCCATTTAATGAATCTTGGGGAGTGCCAAATTTAGTTGAGACGGCGGCTCATCGCAACTACGTGTTAGCAATGTATCACTTGACCAAAACTCTTGATCCGACTCGTCCAGTGATTGGTAACGATGGTTGGGAAAGTACTGATACCGACATCCTCGCTATTCACGACTACGAAACTAAGCCTGAGCGGTTAGCTCATCGCTACAGACCTGATGTCAAATTATCGGATCTGTTTGAGCGCAGTCGTCCTGGCGGACGTATCCTCACTTTGGATAATTATCCTCATCAAGGACAACCAGTGATGCTGACTGAGTTTGGCGGTATTGCCTACGCTCCTTTGGATACGCCCGATGCAGATCAAGTTTGGGGATATGAGCGCTGTTTCAATATTTCTGAGCTAGAAATGAAGTACGCGGCTCTGCTGGAAACGGTCAACGAGATTGAGCTATTCAGCGGATTTTGTTACACGCAACTTACAGATACCTTCCAAGAAGCTAACGGTTTATTGTACGGCGATCGCACACCGAAATTTCCCATTGCAGCAATCCGGGCTGCAACTCTTTCAGGACAAGGATTATGTACTCCCACAAGCTGTTAAAGCCCGACGGACGTAAATTAAAGTTATACAGTCGCTACCCAATTACTAGTCAGTTACAAGCTACTAGTCCTAGTAACGAGCCAGTGCAAGCTAATCCCCATCTGCGTTGGCATCCCTTGCGTGGGGAATGGGTAGCTTATGCCAGTCACCGTCAAGGGCGGACATTCATGCCGCCCCCAGAATATAATCCCCTCGCACCTACCATCAACCCTGAGTTTCCCACGGAACTACCTCAAGGTAAGTATGATGTGGCAGTATTCGATAACCGCTTTCCCTCAATGATTCCTACAGCTAAGAATCCACCTGATACCATCGTGGAAACTTTACCTGCTAATGGAGCCTGTGAGGTAGTAGTTTTTGCTCAAGATGCTCGTGCTTCCCTCAGTTCCTTAGAGTTGGAACATCTAGATTTGCTGTTGTCAGTATGGGGCGATCGCACAAGCGAACTCGGAGCCAATCCCCAAATTCAGTACGTGCTACCCTTTGAAAATAAAGGTGTAGAAGTCGGTGTAACTTTGCACCATCCCCACGGACAAATTTACGCTTATCCATTTATCCCACCTGTTCCGGCACGGATGTTGGAGATGCAACAGCAGTATTATCAGCAACATCAGCGCGGATTACTGCAAGATTTGATTCAACAGGAGATGGCTGACAACCAGCGGATTATTTATGAGGATGAAGATGCGATCGCCTTCGTTCCAGTCTGTGCGCGTTACCCCTACGAAGTTTGGATTGCTCCCATACAACCAGTTAGCAGTTTTACAGAACTTACCCCAGAACAACGTCGGGGACTTGCCAAGGCGTTAAAAACCGTGACTCTTAAATATGACGGCTTGTGGAATCGACCATTTCCTTATTTAATGGCTTGGTTCCAAGCACCAACGGACGGTTTACCACATCCCGAAGCGCATTTACACGCCCAGTTTTATCCCCCATACCGCACCAGTGACAAGCTCAAGTATTTGGCAGGAACTGAACTAGCGGCTGGAATGTTTGCTAATGATGCTTTACCAGAGGAGAAAGCCAAAGAATTGCAAGGAGTGAGTGTAAATCTGCAAATGCCAATTTCGGCATAAAGGGAAAATAGGCAACTTAAAAAAGGCGCATTTCATCAAGGATGCGCCTCACTTTGTTTTTATATATGTTCCCAGAATTTTAACTAACACAAGAGTTTCGTTCGTACATCTGCGGGAAGTTCAGCTTCAATTCAAATCAAAATTAAGTCAACACAGTAACTTTACCACTAGCTAAATCATAACGACCACCAGCGATTTTCAGTTTATCTTGTTTAATCAAATCTCTTAAAATTGTTGAACTTTCTGCCAATTTTTCTGCCTGATATTGAACATTAGCAATAATGGCATTTTCTTCTAAATTGCCAGGTTTATTTCTTACCCTTTCTACAGCTGGTTTAATTTCTTCCACAAAAACGCCAATTCTTCCAGGCAATGGATCACCTTTGGCAGCTGCTATAACTGCACCACATTTAGCATGACCTAAAACTACAATTAATTGTGCGCCTAACACAAGTGTAGCAAATTCTAAGCTACCTATGGCAGTTGGACTGACAACATTACCAGCAACCCTAACAACAAATAAATCACCTAATCCTTGATCAAAAACAATTTCCGCAGGTACTCTCGAATCTGCACATCCAAGTATTGCTGCAAAGGGATATTGAGCTACAGCAGTTTCTTGCAACCGTAATTTTGATTGATTAGGATTAAGACGCTTGCCATCAATAAACCTTTTATTCCCTTCAATTAACCTATCTAAAGCTGCTTCAGGGTTAACTGGCTGGGGTTTTACTTCTGTAGTGGTAGGTTTTTGGGCAACAGCTGGTTCTCCTTGCAAAATTACACTACCAACAGCACTAGCACCAATACCAGCGCTACCTACACCTACTAATTTTAAAAAATTCCGTCGCCCAACAAATCCATTAATCTTGCTCATGATTCTCCTCACTCCAAACAGCAAAATTTAACTAAGTTGCTCTTAAAAAATTCATAAACTTGTACCCTAAAGTATTATTAATTGATCTAAATAACACCTTGAGGCCAATAAATAATTTAAGAATTATTACAACCTGCTAAATATCAAGCTTTGTTATTCTTTGGAATATACCAAAATCATGGATAACAATAGAATAAATTTATCATTTAATAAATCTATGCTTACAAAAGCTTTTTATCTATGATTGGTTCTCAAGTCTGACTATGGGGTATGACAGAATCCGTAAAATTGGTACATATTTTAAGTAATGAGAAAATATCTGCTGTTTTTTTGTCGTTAACTTTTCCAGCTATCACCCCCCAGAGAGATGCCTGCGGCGGGCGTAGCCATCGCCTTCAGTATCCTAACTAAAGTCTGAGGAAGCATCCCAATGAAAGTAAAAATCACGGGTTCGTCTTTTATTCCTTGCGTTTACCCTCAACCCAGTAACTTTTTGCAGTAGCCACTTACTGAAGCTCATTTACACGCCCAGTTTTATCCACCATGCCGGACGAGCGACAAGCTCAAGTATTTGGAAAGAAAGAAGAGGTAGTTTTTATGGCACTTACTAGAGACTTTAAAGAAACAGTTAACGCACGAGTTCAACGAGATCCTGAATTTGCCAAAGCTCTACTTGATGAAGCTGTTTCCCTCTTTCTTAATGGTGAACCAGAGACTACAAGACTTATATTGAGAGAACTTGTAAATGCAACCGTAGGTTTTGAAGAGCTTGCGAATGAAACGTCTAAACCAAGCAAGGGTCTCCACCGAATGTTATCTGCAAAAGGTAATCCTACAATGGATAATTTGACTGCCATCTTCAATGTCCTTCGCAAAGAACTAAATGTTTGCCTGAAAATTACTTAAATAAAAAACTACGGAGACACTTAGGACACAGAGGAAAGATACTAAAGGTATTTGTACCAGGAAACCTCAGTTCAAAACCTCAGACAGACGCAGACAGACGCAGATGAATTTAATAATTATCTGTATCTATCTGTGTTTTTCCTATGAGCGAAGAAGTCTCGACGAAATTGGGGTTAATTCGGGAAACTCTCTCTCAAACTGAGGTTGAGGGTTTGCGTATACGTGGTACAGATTGGTTTGCTTGGGCTACTGCTGGCGCTTCTAACACCGTACTGCTGACTGCTGAAACTGGGGTAGCAGAATTGTTAGTGACAGGCCAAGATGCGTGGATATTGACGGATGAAATTGAAGCCCAGCGCCTACAAGATGAAGAGATACCACATCATTTTAAGCTGCACATTAACCCTTGGGCTGATCCTAATGCTCGTGAGACTTTTGTCAGTGATGCTACAGATGGAGGTAGAATTATTAGCGATCGCCCCACTTCACAAGAGCAACCAATACCACATTCTCTACAACAATATAAACGGGTATTATTGCCAACTGAGTTAGAAAGATATCGCCAAATCGGACAACAAGCCAGCGCCGCCATGACAGAAGTGCTACAAGCTGCTCAACCTACGTGGACAGAGTATCAATTAGCTGGTGCGGGTGCAGAAGCCTTGTGGGCGCGAGGTTTACATCCAGCCCTGACATTGGTGGCTGGTGAGAGGCGTTTACCTTTATATCGTCATGCTACACCCACGAAAGAAAAGATTGGACGGGAAGCAATGCTGGTATTTTGCGCGAGAGGGTATGGATTGTATGCTAATCTCACAAGATTTGTTTGCTTTGGTAGCCTTTCAAATGATCAAGCCCAATTACATCGTCATGTGCGCGAAATAGAAGCCGAAGCACTGTCTTTGTGTCAACCTGGAACTACTTTGGACACAATTTATCATGCTCTAGCTCTAGCTTATAAACAGCATGGTTTTGCTGATGCTATCCGCGAACACCACCAGGGAGGGACTACAGGCTATTTAGCGCGAGAAATTGTCGCCAATCCACTGACAAAAAACTTTTTAACACAAAACATGGCGATCGCCTGGAATCCCAGTTTAACAGGCGCTAAGGTTGAAGATACTTTTGTCATTCTCAAGGATGGAAACTTAGAAAATCTAACTTTTGACCCCAACTTTCCTAGTGTTGAAGTGGCAGGAAGATTGCGCCCTGTACCGTTAGAGAAATAATCCCAATTCGTAATTCGCCCTGGGGTTACGCCCCGCTACGCCAACGTAATCTAGATTTCTGGATTTGAATTTGTTGCTTGATTTTAGAGAATTGACATAACTTGGTGAACAGAAAACAATTATGGATTTTCAACAAATATTTGATAACCCTCCTCAAACTCAAGCGATCGCACCAGGAAGGGTAAACTTACTTGGTGAACATACCGACTACAACGATGGTTTTGTTCTGCCAACAGCGATTCCTCAACAGACAACTGTACAGCTAAGTTTCAGTGATGATGGACAACACCACTTTTATTCGGAAAATCTTCAAGAGCGTGTGAGTATTTCAGATACTAACTATACCCCTTCTGGATTTGCAAGTTATATTTTTGGTTGTATTGAGGTGTTGAAACAAGCCGGATACACAATTCCTTCCCTGAATGTGTACGTCCAATCCTCAGTTCCTATCGGTGCAGGTTTATCCAGCAGTGCAGCTTTAGAAGTAGCAACACTACGGGGAATGCGCCAACTTTTGCATCTTCCAATTGATGACGTAGAAATTGCCCAACTTGCCCAACAAGCAGAAATTCTCTATGCGGGCGTACAATGCGGCATCATGGATCAAATGGCTTCTAGCCTTGCTGACACTCAGCATATTTTGTTTCTAGATACCCGAACTCTAGAACGTCGTGTATTACCTTTCCCCAGCAAAACCACGATTTTAGTTATAGATAGCGGTGTACCCCGCACCCTAGCAACTAGCGGCTATAACCAACGTCGGGCTGAGTGTGAGGAGGCGGCGCAATTATTGGGAGTCAAAGCACTACGAGATATCACAGATGCTAAGGTTACAGAAACATTACCAGAACCATTAAACCGTCGCGCTCGTCATGTGGTGACAGAAAATAACCGTGTCTTAGAAGTTTTGCAGGGAGTAACACCTGAGCGTTTTGGCGAGTTGATGAACGCATCTCATACTAGTTTGCGTGATGATTATCAAGTTTCCGTACCAGCATTGGATACATTGGTAGAAATTTTACAAAATACCGCAGGCGTATTTGGCGCAAGGCTGACAGGTGCGGGTTTTGGAGGGGCTTGTGTGGCGTTGGTAGCAGTCGGTGAAGAAAAAGCTGCAACTCAAGTTCTGGAACAATACAAATATGCAGGTTATGCAGGGCGAATTTTAGTTCCTGAGTTAGAGGTGAGTGATGCAGCCTAAAGTTATTTTTGGCAATCCAGCCAGCGAAGGTGCAAATCGCTGGGGTTGGTTTATGGGACACTTTATCACCCCAGATGATGATCCGCGCTCAACCACAGCATTAGAAATAAAATGGGGTCTTCATAAAGCCGGAGACAGTAGAACCGAGTGGGCTGTAAATAATCAAGCCGCTACTCTTTCTATCTTGATTAATGGTCAATTTTGCCTTCAGTTTGAGGATAAAAAGATTAGTTTATCTCGTGAGGGTGACTATGTGCTGTGGTGTGCGGGTGTCCCCCATTGTTGGGTTGCTGACTCCGACTGTACTATTCTGACGGTGAGATGGCCTTCAACTCCAAATGATAGTGTAGCAATGCGATCGCCTCTGGCACTGCGCTCCGTGCAATCATCTACGGTGGGGCGGAACCCAGAATCGCCACAATAGTAATTTTGTAGACAATTGAAGCTAATGCAGAAAGTGTCCTCAAAGCAAATCCCCAGCGCTTCCACTGGGGGATTTGATCTAACTCCTGCCAAATGAAACTATGGTAGAAGTCTGGCGCTCAAGATTAATAGTTAATAATGAGTGCCTGTTTTACGATGGTTCATAGCAGTAACAGCATCAGGTTTGATTAATTTACCGTTGTCAACAGTGGCATAAACTACCCAGTGATCACCACATTCCATGAGTTCGTTAACTGAGCATTCCACATAAGCTAGAGCATCGGTGAGAATTGTACAGCCATTATCTGCAACTGTGGTGCTAAAGCTGGTAAATCTGTCTTCTCCGGGGGCAAAACTTTTGCGGAAATGCTTCGTGTACTCTAAATGATTACCTTCTTCGAGGATATTCAAGGCAAATTTACTACCTGGATACATCAGAGATTCTATCGCTCTATCTTTGGCGATCGCCACAGTCAGACCTGGAGGATTAAATGTAGCTTGAGAAACCCAAGAGCCTAGCATCCCCGTAGACACATCACCTTGTTTAGCTGAAACGACACAAACTGAACCAACTATCCGACCTACAGCTTGTTCCATAGGCGTAGCAGATTGTTGTGGTAAGCGGACTTTTTTCGCCTTTCTCAAAGTTTGGGCAAAATCTGTACCAACTTCCTCACAGAACTTGAGCGTTACATCATCAGGTTTAAACTTGACTTTGAGAGTATCAAATCCAAACCGGTAGCCAGCATCCCGCAGTTTACCTTCAATTAAATCAAAGGCTTCGCCACTCCAGCCGTAAGAACCAAAAACTCCTGCAAGTTGGTTGCTATCACCAACTGTTAGCACAATCCCCAAAGCAGTATGAATCGGAGTCGGAGCATGACCTCCGATAGTGGGAGAACCAATCACAAAGCCATCACACTTTTGAATTGCAGCGTGAATTTCATCAGGAGTGGCAAATTCGCAGTTAATCGAATGCACTGCTGCTCCACCTTTAGTCAATCCCAAAGCGATCGCCTGGGCTAAGATAGCTGTATTTCCGTAAGCTGAAGCATAAAGTAGAGCAACAGATATCTCCCGATTCTTTTGAGCATTGCTCCATTCTGCGTAAGCTTTGGTAAGTTCAATTAAGCCAGTACGTACCAATGGCCCGTGACCCGCAGCATACATTCTTACCTGCAAATCTGAGATTTTCTCCAAAGCTGATTCTACGTGCTGAGATTGGGGAGCCATCAGACAGTTGTAGTAGTAGCGTTGGTCTTCTTTCAATGCTTCCCAGTTGTCATCAAAGACCTCATCGCCACAGATATGAGCGCCGAATAGCTTATCTGTGTAGAGAATTTGGGTTTTTTCGTCGTAGGTACAAAGTCCTTCTGGCCAACGAGGACTGGGAATAGGTAAGAATTTTAAAACGTGACCCTTACCTAAATCTAGTGTTTCTTTCCCCCGCATCGCTAAAATTTTTACTTCGGCTTTGGTCAGTGGGTTATCGGGGAAAGCATGACGCAAATTAGCTTCACTGGGAAGAGAACAAACAAATGTTACCTGCGGTGCTAATTCTAAAATTGCCTTGAGAGTTGGTACACGGTTGGGGCTAAAGTGACCCAGGATCACATAATCCAACTGTTTCAAGTTTATGGTCTGCTGTAATGCCTGGATATAAATTTCCGTGAAGGTTTCAGCAGGTGGGTCAATAATTGCGGTTTTATCGCCTTCAATTAAATAACAATTGGAGGTAGTACCTCTTTCTCGTGCGTATTCAATTTCAAACCGCAGGCGTGACCAACTACGCGCTCTAATAAATTTCGTGTTTGTGGCGATGGGGAGAACTTGTACGTCACGGGGTTTGGAATTGCTCATAAATTTTTGGTTAAGTGTGGAAAAAACATGGAAAAACCGGGTAGAAGTAGCCCAGTTTTTAGCAGATTTAAGAAAGCGATTCAGGAAGTTCGTGGAGAGAAGAAGCCGGGGTGTAGGAATTTTAGATTTTAGATTTTGGATTTTAGACTTACGCAAATATCTCTCAAACCCTCATTTCTCTGTGAACTCTGTGCCTCTGTGGTATGTCTTCGACACGCTTCGCGAACGTTTTTCCGTAACTCTTGCGTAAGTCCTAAGATTGTGATCGCAAATCCAAAATTCTAAATTGATTTCCCCACTCCCCCGGTTACTGAGCGCAGTCGAAGTAACTCCCCACTCCCCATTAGTAGTAGTTACCGACTTTGCGATGGCGAACTGCTGTCAGTGCATCGGATTTAGACACACCACCTTCTTCAACGGTGCAGTATAAAAGCCAGTGGTCGCTGCACTCTATGCTCTTTTGGATTTCACATTCCATGTATGCGAGAGCATCGGTGAGAATGGGAGAACCGTTTTTGGCGGTTTGGGTTTTGACTCCCGCAAATCTGTCAGCACCGGGATGTAAGCGCTTGAGGAAGTGCTTTTTGAGTTCTTGATAATTTCCTTCTTCGAGGACGTTGAGAACGAAGCGATCGCCTATTTGCATCAACGAATCAATAGCGCGGTCTTTGGCGACGGCGATTGTAAATCCTAAAGGTTGCAAACTGGCTTGTGCTACCCAGGAGGCTAACATTGCACTGCTAATTTCACCTTTTTTGGTCGTGACAATGTACAGTCCGTTGCTAATCCGTCCCAGGGCTTTTTCCAAGTTGACATCTAGAGACTTGATTTGCTTGATGTTACGTTCGCGCATCAGCAATTGTCCCAAGTCTGTACCCGCTTCTTGGCACATTTGGAATGTAGCTGCTGAGGGAGCTTCTTTAATACGAATGGCTGGGAAGGCTTCTTTTACACCCAAGTCAATAAATTTTCTCCGCAGGGTGTCAATGGGTTCGTCATCACCGCCGTAACATTCAAACAAGCCCACCATTTGCTTATTTTTAACGACGGATAATAAGGAACTAATCCCAGCTTGAGCAGCAGCAGCACTAGATGGAGGCATTCCGATAATAACACCAGTGGCTCTACCTGCTAGTTCTTGGATTTCTTGCGGTTCGGCTGTGCTGATATCAATGACTTCTATTCCGACTCCGGTTTTTTGGATACCTTCAGCGATCGCTAAACCTAGCTGATCGCTATAACCATACTGGGAAACATAAAACAAGCCGACGGTGGTTTCTGTTTTGGCTTGTTTTTGACTCCAATTGTGGTAACAGTCTGTTAACAAGTCTAAGTTATGGTACAGCAGGGGACCGTGACCGTTGGCGATCATGTTAATTTTCCCCAGTTCGCCCATTCTCTTCATGGCGTTCAGCAGAGAACGCGCATTTGGCCCCATGAGACAGTCATAGTAGAATCTAAAGTCGGCTTCAATCGCTTCTAAGTCTTCATCAAAAGTGCGATCGTCACAGAAGTGCATCCCAAAAGCATCACAGGTAAAGAGGGTTTTGGTTTTGCGGTCGAAGCTGAAGATTGTATCTGGCCAGTGGAGGTTAGGCGCACTGACAAATTCGATTTCGTGTCCTTTACCAATGTCGATGCGATCGCCACTTTTAACAATCCGTTTGGAAAAAGGATCGTGTACCAAACCTTCCAAAAACTGGAGGGCAATTTTTGAAGCTAATACAGTCGCTCTGGGTGCTAACTGCAACACATCTTCCACCAAGCCGCTATGGTCTGGTTCTGTGTGGCTAACGATTATGTAATCAATTGTTTTGGGGTTAACCAGGCCTTTCAGTGTATCTAAATATAGTTGACGAAACTTCTGGTGGGAAGTATCGATCAAAATTGTCTGTTCACCCCTAATCAGATATGAGTTGTATGTTGTACCGTTTTGCAGTCCGAATTCGATATCGAAGCGATCGCGATCCCAATCAAGAGAGCGAATCGCCGTTGTGTTAGGGGCAATTTCTACAGTCTGTATACTTAATCGATGCTGTACGTTCTCTGCGATCGATACCATGATTCGTCTCCGAACGCAACTTTTTAGTATTCTTTTTCTACACTCATTGTCTCTGGAATCTATTTTTAAAGTTGTAATGAAGATGCTATTTTGATAATTTAATCTTGTATTAATTATTGCTGTTTTATCGGGTTTTTTGTAACTCAAAAAATCTACTATATTTCTAGCTTTATATTATCTTCAATTGCATCATACATATCTTGTTTCTCTGACAAGAATTTCCTAATGAAAAGCATAGAATAAAGTTTTTAACGCAGAGGTACGCGGAGTACACGCAAAGTTACGCAGAGTCTTGATTAAAACATTTTCTGTGGCGGTTTTTGTAGTATGATTACTAATCATATAAAGTATTTCATAGCCCCCTCCTCGCTTGCGGGGAGGGGGTTGGGGGTGGGGTTCTTTTACTTATGACTGCACAAAAGGGCAAAGTTTATCTTGTTGGTGCTGGGCCTGGAGATGTGGCTTATCTGACGGTAAAGGCTTACAATCTCTTAGGCAAGGCTCAGGTATTAATCTATGATGCTCTAGTAGACCAGCAATTGTTAGACTGTGTATCACCTGATTGTCTGCGGCTAGATGTTGGTAAGCGTGGTGGTCAACCTAGTACGTCGCAAGGGGAAATTAATCAGCTACTTGTGCAGCACTCTTTGCAAGGAAAACAAGTGGTACGATTAAAGTCTGGTGATCCATTTATTTTTGGGCGTTGTACGGCGGAAATTCAAGCTTTGCAAGCTTCTGGCTGTGAGTTTGAAGTCGTACCCGGAATTTCTTCTGCTCTTGCTGCTCCATTAATGGCGGGGATTCCTTTGACAGATCCGGTTCTGAGTCGTTGTTTTGCTGTGTTGACAGCCCATGAACCAGATGTTTTAGATTGGGATGCTTTATCTCGGTTGGATACTTTAGTTATATTGATGGGTGGGCGACATCTATCTGAGATTATACACCAATTGGTAAGGCACGGGCGATCGCCTTCTACAGCCATTGCGATTATCCGTTGGGCGGGAACTCCCCAGCAACAAATTTGGACAGCCGAACTGGATAATATTCTGGAACAAACTAGTGGTGTTTCTCTGTCTCCGGTGGTAATTGTGATTGGCGAAGTTGTGAGACTATGCAATTACTTAAAATCTGAGAAAATATCCTTAGATCCAGTTCCTCACGCCCAAACTATGTTCAGTAACTTTTCTTCATCTCCCTACCTACCCCTCACAGGTAAAACTATCCTGGTGACGCGTTCATCTGAACAATCGGGCCAATTTAGCTTTCGCCTCACCGCATTAGGTGCTACTGTGGTTGAAATGCCAACTTTAGAAATTATCCCGCCTTCTAGTTGGGATGGTTTGGATCAGGCGATCGCTAATTTAACTGATTTTCACTGGTTAATTCTCACTTCCAGCAATGGCGTACATTACTTTTTTGAAAGATTATTCGCCCAAGGTCGAGATGTTAGTGCATTAGCTGGAATGAAAATTGCCGTTGTTGGTGAAAAAACAGCCCAAACTCTCAGCAACTACTGTCTTGAACCTGATTTTATTCCCCCTAATTTTGTCGCTGATTCTTTAGTGGAAAATTTTCCAGAAGCACTACAAGGTAAAAAGGTGTTATTTCCCAGAGTGGAAAGCGGTGGAAGAGAAGTTTTAGTCAAAGAATTAACCGCTAAAGGTGCAGAGGTAGTAGAAGTGGCTGCATATCAATCTCGTTGTCCGGGTAGTATGCCAGAATCAGCCAAGTTAGCTCTACAAAATCGCACTGTCGATATAATTACTTTTGCTAGCTCTAAAACGGTAAAATTTTTCTGTCAACTCCTAGAAGAGATATTTGACCATAACTCTGATATAACTTATGCTTTAGAGCAAATTTGTATTGCTTCTATCGGTCCCGAAACCTCGAAAACTTGTCATTCTTTATTAGGACGCGTGACTATTGAAGCTGAGGAATATACTTTAGATGGCTTAACTCAAGCAGTAATAAAATGGGTGAAAAATTCTTAACTTACTCATGAATAAACGGATTATCGGCTTGACTGGAGGTATTGCAACAGGTAAAACCACTGTCGCCAATTATTTGGCTAGTGCTTATAATCTGCCAATTTTCGATGCAGATATTTATGCTAGGGATGCTGTGGCTGTGGGTTCGCCGATTCTGAATGCGATCGCTCAACGTTATAGTCAAGACATTTTACTCCCAGATGGTAGTCTCAACCGAAAAAAACTAGGTACAATTATCTTTGCACAGCCAGATGAACGCCACTGGGTAGAGAGTTTGATTCATCCTTATGTAAATGATTGTTTTGCACAAGGGATCATCGCCCAATCATCACCACAAACACAGTTGTTAGTTATCCCCCTACTGTTTGAAGCTCAGATGACTGATTTAGTCACAGAAATTTGGGTTGTGCGCTGTTCGGAATTACAACAACTGCAAAGATTGATGCAGCGAAATGATTTAACTCCAGAACAAGCCCAAGCTCGTATCAATAGCCAGTTATCTCTGTCAGAAAAAGCAGCGCGTGCAACTGTTGTATTAGATAACTCTTCTACCCTAGAATTTTTGCTCAAACAGATAGATCTTGCTTTTACAATGAATATGTAGGGTAATCTCAGATCAAAGAATTATCCCAATTCAAATGATTTTGAACTTTTTTAATATGTGCGATCGCCCAGCACTGCTGCAAGCAGATCGCTCTCTATATACAAACTAGAATAGGCATATAGGATCAGTTAATTATATCTAGCCAAATATTAAGGAATATTAAGTATGTATCACAAAATTTTGGTTGCTATAGACCAGTCAGAAATGACTCAATATGTGTTTGAACAAGGCATATTTTTGGCAAAAGCTGCTGATGCTGAAATCATGCTGCTACACGTACTATCTCCATTAGAAGATCCCTATATCAGCCCAGTATTTACACAACCAGACCTGATTTATCCATCTGTGCAAACGACAGCTATCGATAGTTATCTACGGGGGTGGGAAGAACTCAAACAACAAAAAATTGATTGGTTGCGATCGCTCAGTGACACAGCAATTCACGCAGGTGTAAAAACTGGATTTACCCAAAATCTCGGTGATGCGGGTAGGATGATTTGTGAAGTGGCTCGTAATTGGCCAGCCGATTTAATTATAGTTGGTCGTCGAGGTCGGACTGGAATCAGTGAGTTTTTCCTAGGTAGTGTCAGCAATTATGTCCTACATCATGCGCCTTGCTCAATGTTGATAGTACAAGGACTTATTCCCACCACCACAGAAATTCCTTCTCGTGTCTAGGTGCTTAATACCGCAGGGGAAGAAGCAGGGGCGCAGGGGGGAACAAAATTCTCAATCCCCAATCCCCAGCTATATCTAACAAATTGACAGTCATCTCAAAACATTTTGCATTGAAATCATAATTTTAATTACATATATTATTCATGGGATTAATGTTAGGTATGGCTATTATATTAGATTTAATCTATTAGGTGAAATTAATTAACCTTAAAAATTTAAATAATTATAGCTATATTTAACGATAAAAAAGACATAAATCTGCATCTGAGTGTTTTTTTAAAATTCCCTAAATTTCAATATTTGTACTTGAAAATTTGGAGAACTATTGTTAATGGATATAGCTGCTACAAACTCATTTAATAGTGATATTAAGACTCAGCGACCTCCCTTTGAGGGCGTAGATGAACTTTTCGCCCAGAATGTACTTTTAAGTGAGACTAATAATATATCTGCTAACAGTGGAGTTGATCATCCTGTAGTAGATAGCCTCATTGACCCCTTCGCAGGCGATATTAGCGGTCAACTTAATGGATTAATTTTTGATCGCTTGAAATCACTCCAGGATGAAAAAGTCTTCGATGGCGTTGAAAATGTGTTTCCAGGTGGTGATAGTTCATCTTTAAATCAGGACAGCCCACCCGTTGGCAATGGTAACAGAAATTTTGGTAGTGATAACGCAACCATTGGTAATTCCAACTCAGACTTTGGTAGTGATAGCGCCACTATTGGCAATGGTAATTGGAACTTTAATAATGATAATGCCACTATTGGCAATGGTAACTGGCTATTCGCCGGTAACAATACAACTCTTGGTAACGGTAACTGGAATTGGGATGAAGCAAGTAACAACTCAACTCTAGGTAACGGTAATTGGCAGTTTAATAGTGATAACGCCACTATTGGCAACGGCAATTGGGGCTTTGGTAATAATAATACCACCCTTGGCAACGGTAACTGGAACTTTGGTAAAAATAACACAATTATTGGTAACGGGAATTGGATCTTCGACGATAACAACATAATCATTGGTGATTACAAAATTCCCAAAGATGCAGAGTTAATTCCGCCAGGTTTTCAGACTGATGTTGATAACTTAATTAACTCTCTTATCGGCGGGATGGGTGAAAAATTTCTGCCGTTAACAGGAAGTTTAGGAGTATCAGAGACAGAAACCTTTAACCAACTGATTCTTTCTCAATACAACGGTCATACATCCACTGATATTCAGGAATTTTTGGCATTATTCAAAGAAATTCAAACTAATGCGATCGCTTACCAAAATTCGCAAAAACCTCAACCAGTCCCAGAATCTGCACCTTCGATCTCACTGCTACTAGTGGGAATCATTTATTTACTGTGGTCGAAATTCAAACCAGGGTTTATCCGCCCAGCAAAGTAACCATTGAAACTTCGGCTTTGCTGAACTTAAATATGAAATGCAAAAATTGAGAATCTACAACTATTCTCTGCTTTTGGTGAGCCTGATGAGTGGGTTTAATTCATATCTGAATTCAGCAACGTCATTTTTATTAATTATCATACTATAATTAGGAGTAAATAATTTACTTCATCAATTATACTTCATTAAAATAAATATTAAGAATTGTAAAATTTATTGAAAATATTAAACCTTTCTGAAAAACCGCATAAAATCCGAAAAAATATCTAGAATTGATGATTTATTGAAGATAAGATCAGGATTTATACGGATAGAACTTTGTCCGTAACTCCTTAAAATAATAATATAGATAACTAAATCTTAACCCAAACTGAATGGGAGCGTAGAGTAAGCTGAGACGGAATTATGCATGAAATGACTCCTTGACTAGCTCTACTTTTGTTGTCTTGCTGTTTTCATTAGTCTTTCTCATCTTAACTAAGGAGCGTTATCAAGTAATACATAAACAATAAATAGGCAGCTATCTGAATTAGTGTGCCAGGTTTATTTGTAACCATTCAAAAACTTGCGAACTGCCATATGGTTGGTTTAGATAGTTAAAAGGCTAATTTATGAATAAAAGGAACAAAGTATGAACCAGCCAGAACTGAGCAGATCGAATAACATACTTGACGAGTTTAAAACTTGTACTGAGCTGCAATATAATGGCTATTTAAATATTAGAAGTCCCAAGGGAAACCACTGGACTTTTTACTATCGTCTAGGACGGATAGTTTGGGCAACAGGAGGAACCCATCCTTTCCGGCGTTGGCGGCGAAATATGGCTCAATACTGCCCCCACATTGATGTAGATAAGTTAAATTTACGCAAAGAAGACATAGAAATCAGTCACTGGGATTATCGCATCCTGGAAATTTTGTATAAAAAACAAAAAATTGAACGAGAACAAATTCACGCTTTTGTAGAAAACACAGTAGCAGAATTGTTGTTTGATTTAGCGCAACAAACAAATTTTGTTTCTGCAACTTGCGAGCGCAGCCAGGAAATTCTCCTAGAAACACCAATGAGTTTCACGAGTGCAAATGTGTCGATGAAACAGATGCAAGACTCATGGAAAATTTGGTCAGAAGCTGGCTTGGCGAATTTTTCTCCCGACTTAGCGCCAATTCTGCGGAAACCAGAACAACTCCAGCAGCACGTAAGTGAATCTGTCTACAAAAATTTTCTAAATTTGATCAACGGTAAATACACTCTGCGAGATTTAGCCGCAAAAATGAAGCAGGGTATTGTTCCTGTCACCCGTTCATTGCTTGCTTATATTCTCAAAGGCATTATTGAACTAGTAGAAGTACCTGATTTGCCTTTGTCAGTTACAGCCGTCAAAAACAATCCTACTTCCCAACAACCTCAGAAATCAACTCCGCCATTAGTAGCTTGCGTGGATGATAGCCCTCAAGTTTGTAAGATGCTAGAGGATATTATCGTCTCACATGGACTGAGATTTATCCAAATTCAAGATGCTATACAAGCTTTACCAACTCTGATTCAAAATAAGCCAGACCTGATTTTTTTAGATTTAGTTATGCCCATTGCTAATGGTTATGAAATTTGTACTCAGGTGCGCCGAGTTTCCGCCTTCGCTAACACACCCGTGATTATTTTAACAGGTAACGATGGTCTTTTGGATCGAGTCCGATCTAAGGTGGTGGGTGCTACAGATTTTATGACTAAACCCGTGGCCGCAGATAAAGTCATGAATGTGGTACGTAAGTATTTACCCGTAGACGTTCAATCTCCCGTAAAGAGGAGACCAGATCAATCTCATTTAAAGATTTGTCATTAAAGCCTTTACTCTCGGTCTTGGTTCGGGAAATGAAGTCACCAAATTCACTTGTCAGACTTTTTTTATAACTCAGGTAAAATTATCCCCAGCAGATATTTTGTATTTTGAACAGCTTGGGGTTCAAGAAATTTCGCCTTAAGGGTGAAGGGAAGGAATTACATAGTTTTTGTAGATTCAAAATAGTAAATCTAAAATTTATCAAGCATAGTATTTTCCCTGAACAAATATAAAAATCATTGCAACTGACTATTGGTACAATTTGGATACACAGTTTTGTGTTTTCATTCTCAGAATAAGTTTACAGGTAATTGCCATGAATACTGTTTTAGTCGTTGAAGATGGTTTGACTGATATGGAAATCCTCAGCCGTTACTTGCAGCAAGCTGGTTACTATGTCATGAGCGCTACAAATAGTGAAGAGGTTCAGGACAAATTAGACAACAGGAAGCCGGATGTGATATTTCTTGATGTAATTTTACCAGGTAAAAGCGGATTCGAAATTTGCCGAGAATTGAAAAATAACCCGGACACTAGCAAAATACCTATTGTTTTTTGTTCGACTAAAAATAGCGATGTCGATAAAATGTGGGGAAATATGCTGGGTGCTGAAGCTTATCTTGCTAAACCAATAAATCCAGAAGAATTAGTAATTACCCTGAAAAGATTACTCAAGTGAAACTAAAGTATTTTCCATTAATTGAGTCAAACTAATTATTTAGATCAAAGGATACATAACTTTGGAGAACAAACAAAAATTTTTAAGTTTGAACTTGGGTGCAAAAGATACAGCAGTAATTTCTTTACAGCAAATCACAGAAGTTTTTCAAGTCGCCTTGGCAGATATATGTGGTGTTCCCCAAATGCCTAGTTGCGTTTTAGGGATCTATAACTGGCGTGGTGAGATGCTTTGGTTGGTTGATTTAGAGGAAATGCTGGGTTATCCACCAGTTTTGCAAGGAGCAAATTTTCTCGCAAATATGATGGCCATTGTGCTGGAAAGGGAGGGTAAATATTTAGGTCTGTTGGTGCGGTCTCTCATGGATATTGAATGGCTAGATACGAATGAGATTAAACCTCCATCTGCGGAATTATTTTATCCAGCCATGTCACCTTTCTTAAAAGGATACTTTATTAATAATTCTGAGGAGATGCTGCTAAATTTGGATGCTACAGCAATTATTCAATCTCCTCTGTGGGCTATTAATAATTAATTTTCTTTCTTTACTGAATAATATTAACAAGTTTTGAGGTGTTTTACCATGACCATTGTATATGATAACAGCCACGAAAATGAGTCAACAACTGCTGATTTTGAAGAGTTAAATAATCCGTATATTACTGGCGATCGCATATCTGAACTGACTGCAATTTCCCAGGAATTTAAAAATTGGCGGCGACAGTTGCAAGAAATTACAACTCGGATGCGTCAAGCCTCAGATATGGATACCCTACTTCAAGTGACTGTGGCACAGTTGAGGTCCAAATTTATTTGCGATCGCGCCTTGATTTATCGCTTTACTTCTCTTGAGTCTGGTACAGTTTTATCAGAATCTAGAACCAGAGGCTGGACACCGACTGTCAATGAAAATCTTCCAGGTATTCTTTTTGGCTTATATACCAGTCAAGACTATTTAGAACCCGTAGCAATTAACGATATTAGTCAGATCCAGCTGACAGCTTATCAAAAGCAACTTTTAGAAAAATTTCAAGTCAAATCTAGTTTAAGTTTACCGATTGTAATAGAAGGTAAAGTCTGGGGTTTATTAGCAATTCATAATTGTGGTTCAGCCCGCCAATGGCAAGAGTCGGAAACTACTCTCATATCTCAAATTAGCACAGAACTTAGCTACAGATTACAAAGCTTTGATTTCCAAAAAGAATTACAACAGCAAGCACTGGGTAAAAAATCTGTAGCCAGAGTCATTAATAAGATTTTGCGGGTATCAAGCGTCGAGCAAATTTTCCAGACAACTACTCAAGAAGTCCGCCAATTATTTCGATGCGATCGCGTCGGTGTTTACCGCTTCCAACCTGATTGGAGTGGTAAGTTTGTCGCTGAATCAGTGAGTGAGGGTTGGATAAAATTGGTGACACCAGATTTCAAAATGGTCTGGGAAGATTCACACTTACAAGAAACCCAAGGAGGACGTTATGCCAAGGGTGAAAGCTTTGCCGTCAATGACATCTATCAAATGGGTCATACTCAATGTCACATTGATATTTTAGAGCAATGTCAAATGAAAGCCTATATAATTGTGCCGATTTTTTCGGGGGAACAATTATGGGGTTTATTGGCAGCTTATCAAAATTCTGGACCTCGTGATTGGCAATCTTGGCAAGTTAGCTGTTTGACTGAAATTGGCTTGCAATTGGGTGTCGCTATTTCCCAAGGTGAATATGTCGAACAAATGCAGTTACAGTCTGAACAATTAGTGCAAATTGCTGCCCAAGAAAAGGCACTAACCAAGACAAGTAACCGGATTCGACAATCTTTAGATGTAGAAAGTTTCTTCAAATCAACTACTCAAGAAGTCCGCCAATCATTGCGATGCGATCGCGTCGGTGTTTATCGCTTCAGTGATGATTGGGGTGGTGAATTTATCGCCGAATCAGTAGGTAACAATTGGGTGAAATTAGTCGGTCCTGATATCAAAATCGTCATAGATGATACCTACTTGCAAGACACTCAGGGAGGACGTTATGCCAAAGGTGAAACCTATGTTGTTAATGATATTTATACAATAGGTCATGCGCCTTGTCACATTGAAATTTTGGAGCAGTTTGAAGCCAAAGCTTATATCCTTGTACCGATATTCTTTGGCGACAAATTATGGGGCTTACTGGGAGCTTATCAAAATTCTAGCGCTCGTGAATGGCAATCGTGGGAAGTTAACTTTTTAAGTCAAATTGCCTTACAATTTACCCTGGGCAAATCACAAATAGATTATCTCGAACAAGTCCGGGCAAAATCTGAGAAATTAGCGATCATAGCCGAACAAGAAAAATCTGTCACCAAAATAGTTAACCGCATTCGCCAATCCTTAGATGTAGAAGAGATTTTCAAAACAGCCACTAAAGAAGTTCGCCAATTACTCAGATGCGATCGCGTCGGTGTTTATCGCTTCAATCCTGATTGGGGTGGGGAATTTGTCGCCGAATCAGTAGGTCAAAATTGGGTAAAACTCGTAGGAATTGATATCAAAACCGTTTGGGATGATAGCTACTTACAAGAAACTCAAGGAGGTCGATATGCCAAAGGAGAAAGCTTTATTGCTCGTGATATCTATCAAGTAGATCATTCTCCTTGCCACATTGAAATTTTAGAGCAATTTGAAATAAAAGCCTACATCATAGTTCCGATCTTCTCTGGAGAACAATTGTGGGGCTTATTCGCAGCTTATCAAAATTCTGGCCCTCGTGATTGGGAAGAATCCCAAGCCGGCTTGTTAGGACGCATTGGCGACCAGCTAGGATTAGCATTACAACAAACTGAGTATTTGCAAAAACTCCAGGCGCAATCAGCCAAACTAGCAGAAGCAGCAGCAAGAGAAAAAGCCGCCAAAGAACTACTCCAACAACGATCTATTCAACTGCTAACAGCCCTCCGACCAGCCTTGGATGGAGATTTAACAGTCCGCGCCCCAATTACCGAAGACGAACTAGGTACAATTGCGGATGCCTATAACAATACTTTGCAAGCGCTGCGGCAAATTGTCATCCAAGTACAAACCACTTCCCAAAAAGTAGCCCAAACTTCCAGTAGTAGTGATGCTTCACTAACAGGACTGACAAATTTAGCCAAACAACAATCTCAAGAAATTACCACAGCCCTAGACGATATTCAACAGATGGTAGACTCTACCCAAGCCGTGGTCACTAATGCAGATTTGGTGCAGGTGGCGTTGCAAAAAGCTAACCAAACCGTTGAGTCTGGTGATGCAGCAATGAACCAAACTGTTAAAGCCATCCAAGGGATTCGTGAAACCGTCGCCCAAACCAGTAAAAAAATTAAACGCCTCAGCGAATCTTCGCAAAAAATCTCCAAAGTGGTGAATTTAATCAGCAATTTCGCCACACAGACAAACGTACTGGCGTTGAATGCAGCCATTGAAGCCACTCGCGCCGGTGAATATGGTAAAGGCTTTGCAGTTGTAGCCGATGAAGTTCGTTCCTTATCTCGCCAATCAGCCGCAGCAACCATTGAAATTGAAAAATTAGTCCAGGAAATTCAAACTGAAACTGGGGAAGTAGCAGTGGCGATGGAAACAGGGATTCAGCAGGTAGTAGAAGGGACAAACTTTGTTAGTGAAACCCGCCAAAACTTGAATGCAATTGTTTCTGCAACTGCCGAAATCAGTCAGTTAATCGAGCAAATTACCGCAGCCACCCAAAAACAAATGGGACAATCTGTAACGGTAACAGCATCAATGCAAGATGTAGCCGAAATTGCTAACAAAACTTTTACCGAATCTCAAGAAATTTCTGCTGTCTTGCAAGATTTATCAGGAATGGCACAAGGGTTATTAGCAACTGCTAGTAAGTTTAAAGTCAATTAATTAATCGGGGATTAGGGAGCGGAATTTTAGATTGTAGATTTTAAATTTTGGATTCAAGTGTAATCCCAAATCCAAACTTGATTTCCCCAATCCCCAGTCCCTACTCCCCACTCCCCACTCCCCCATCCCCAGTACCCAATTATGATTACAGACGCTGAAATTCGCGAGCAAGGCTATATATATTTTCTGGCAGAAGCACCAGATTTATTGCAAATAATTGAGCAAGAACTGTTTAGCCTATCAGAAGAGTTTAGTATTGCTAAAGTTCATAAGTTAATGCGGGCTAGCCATACACTTAAAGGCGGCTCGGCTAACGTTGGGCTAGAAGTAATTAAGATGATCGCCCATTCTTTAGAAGATGTGTTTAAAGCTCTTTATAACCCATCTGTTGTCATAGATGGTGAACTGCAAACACTCTTATTTCAAGCTTACGAATGTTTGAGTCTAGCTGTAACTACAGAACTGACAGAGAGTACTGTTAATAATGAAGAACTTCTGCAAAGAGCCGCTTTAGTTTTTGCTCAATTGCAAGAAAAACTCGGTGATGCTTATGGTGATGAAACTCATATTCCTACTTCTGAGGAATTGGGTTTTGATATTGTACAATCAATCTTTGAATCCGGGGTAAATCAGCGTTTAGAAAGTATTGCTGAAGCTATTAATAATCCGCCCGATCATGAAGAATTTAAAGCTTTTTTAGGTTCTCAGGCTGAGGTGTTTCTGGGGTTGGCAGAATCTTTAAATTTACCGGGTTTGCAAGAAATTTGCCAAACAATTATTACCGCACTCCAAGCCAACCCCCAGCAAGTAGATCGAATTGCCAAACTAGCTTTTGCTGATTTACAGCAGGCACAAAAAGACGTATTAGCAGGCGATCGCACTTGTGGCGGCGTACCTTCCCCAGAATGGCAAAAGTTCACAACTGTGGTTGATGAACAGTTAGCGAGTGTGGTTGATGACGAGTTAGCGGGATTTACTGGTACATTTATCAGCAATGCCGAAGAATTTTATATATTTTTAACTGCATCTGGGAAGACCAAAAATGAACCCATTAAACCAACAACGGCTAAATTATATTTAAAAGTAATTTACTATATTTGTGGTTGGTTTAATCACCAAAAAGAAATACCCCAACAAGAACTTGAGTTATCTTTACTGATTCCTAAGTTAGAAAAAGATCACCAAATAACTTATATTACTAATTGGTTAACTGATTTTTTAAAGTTCGTCGAAGCTGAAGAAGACAGTCATAGCCTTTGTCTCTATCGCCACGGGATAATTTTAATAATTCTGTTAGCAGTTGCTAAATTTGAATATATATCTGATAAATCTGAGAGCTATATCTTTTTAGTTCAAACATTACAAAATAAAATTCATACTTTAGCAAAAGAATACAAAAATTATCCCCCTGTTAATACTCAAGAAAAAAATTGGCTTGACAGTCCAAAATTACGACAGTTGCTAATTTTCAAAGAAATATCAACGACTGAATTACCTATAAATGAGCATTTGGTAGAGTCAATTTGGGGAGGAGAATCTGATGCAAACATCACTGAAGAGGAAGTTCATACATCATTAGCTGTCAGTGAGCCAATGGTTGCAGAAATTATCAAAACAGACATTGAACCTGTAGCTGATATAGATGTCCAAAACAATGAACAAATACCAACTAAATCCCAGCTACCAGAAAGTAAAACTTATCGAAAACCGACATTCATTCGTGTAGATGTAGACACACTACAACGCCTTAATTATCTGGCCGGAGAATTACTGATTCATCAAAAACGCCGGACATTATATGATGAAAAAATTAAAGAAATATTTGAACAATTATTGCAGCGATTTAGCACCCACCAAGCAAATCTAAATAAATTAAGAGATTTGCCGTTGCAAATGCAAAATTTCACATCTCAATCAACCCAAAATTTTGCATCGGTGAAATTTGATTCTTTAGAAATGGATGTATATACAGAATTTCATCTGTCGTTGCATGAAGCGATGGAAGAAGTAATGCAATTACAAGAAACTACAGAATCTCTGGATTTCCTGCTCAAACAAGCTACTCAAATTAGTGATAAAAAACAAAGTTTAGCTTTTAGTATCATAGATAATTTAGTAGAAGCGCGGTTGTCACCTCTGGGAAATGTCTTCAATCGCTTACCCCAGTTAGTGCAAAAACTAGGCAGTGTCTATAATAAACTTGTAGAATTGAAACTTTCAGGTACGGAAGTGCTGGTTGATAAAACAATTGGTGAAAAGCTTTACGAACCTTTGCTGCACTTAGTCCGTAATGCTTTTGATCACGGAATTGAATCTGTAAAACTTCGTCAAGAACGTGGTAAACCAGAACAAGGATTAATTGAAATTTGCGCCTATCATCAGGGTAGTCAAACTGTGATTGAAGTCCGAGATGATGGACAGGGATTAAATTTTGAGAGTATTCGCAAAAAAGCTATTGAACTGAATTTTATCGCTGAAGATGAGGGTAGAGGCTATTTTTCTCACTCTGAGCAATCGGAATTGTTGGATATGATGTTTTTTCCGGGCTTATCCACCGCCGATCAGGTAAATGAAGTTTCTGGACGCGGTATGGGGTTAGATATTGTGCGTTCTCAGTTACAAGCACTTAATGGCTCTATTTCAGTTCAATCTTTGCCTAACCAAGGTACAACCTTTATCCTTAAAATACCTTTGTCTATGACCACTGATACATTAATGTTAGTCCAGGCGGGAGGGGTTGTCTATGCCCTACTTTTGGACAGTATCGAAAAAATATTGATTCCTTCTCCTCAGCACATCAGGGACTTTGAAGGCAAAAGAGTTTTACATTGGAATACAGATGACAATGAAAATATAGTCAGCCTGCATAAATTGTCTGAGTTGATTGACTATAACGGTTCCTTATTCAATGGTCCTAGTTTACTAAACAATACATCAATTACTCCTGAAGCCGGAGTCATGAAAAATCCGGTGCTGCTACTACGGCGAAATCACGGCGTTTTTGCTTTAGAAGTTGACCAAATCATTGGTGAACAAGAATTAGTCATTAGACCTTTGGGAAATGCGATCGCTCCCCCAAAATATGTTTATGGTTGTAGTAGTTTAGCCAACGGTAATCTGATCTTAGTCATTGATGGTACACTCCTGCTGGAGTCGAAATCAATCCCAGCCGGGCTGGATATTCCCGCACTACCAACAGCTTATACTTCAGACCAAAAAGCCTTGGCGATATCAGGGTATACTGCTCCAAATATGCCTTTATTGAGTGCCTCTGCGCCTACAAATACTCTAGAACCACGACCACGTCAATCTCTTCTACAGTCAACTCACAAAGCTGCAAAAGTGATTTTAGTCGTGGATGATGCTATTAGTCTCAGACAAACCCTCTCTCTGACGTTGCAAAAATCTGGGTATCAAGTCATACAGGCACAAAATGGGATAGAAGCTTTAGAACAGTTGCAACGCCATCCTGAAATTCAGGTGATTATCTCCGACTTAGAAATGCCGAGGATGAATGGTTTTGAATTGTTAAGTAATCTCCGTCAAAACCCCAATTTCGTCAACATACCCATAGTAATTCTCACTTCCCGCAGTGCGGACAAACATCGTCAGCTTGCCCAAGCACTGGGTGCAAATGCTTACTTCACTAAGCCTTATTTAGAGCATGAATTTCTCTCTGTTGTCAATGATTTGATTTCTCAAGAAGAGCCAGATTCCAGTTCTTTGGTAATTATATAAAAATTTGCCATCATTGATGACCAACAAGATACCCAACCTTTATTGTCAAGTTGGGTGTCTGCGTTTTCATGCTGGATGTAAAGGAAATGAAATCAAAAATTCTGTACCCTCACCAGGGGAAGAAATACACTGTATGTTTCCCTGATGTCTCTCAGTAATAATTTTATAACTAATCGATAAACCTAAGCCTGTACCTTTTCCAATCGGCTTGGTAGTAAAAAAAGGATCAAATAATTTCTTTTGCACATACTCAGGAATCCCCATACCATTATCAGCAATACTAATCATTACTTGACTATCCTCAGTCAGTTCAGTCCGAATCAAAATTTGGGGTTCTCTAGCCAAATTCTGGCTGATTATGGCTTCTTCTAAAGCATCAATTCCATTCACTAAAATATTCATAAATACCTGATTAAGTTGTCCTGCATAACAACCTATTAATGGTAAATTGCCATAGGCTTTAATCACGGTAATTTCTGGGCGTTCCAAGTTAGCTTTCAGACGACTTTTTAAAATCATCAGTGTATTATCAATACCCTCATGGATATTCACTGCTTTGATTTCCGCTTCATCCAAACGAGAAAAATTCCGTAAAGATAGGACAATCTCTTTGATTCTTTTAGCTCCAGTTTCTATGGAAATCAGTAGATTAGGGAAGTCTGTAACTAAAAAATCTAGGGCAATATCTTCTTCTATTTGTTGAATTTCCGCCACTGGATGAGGATAGTACTGGTGATAAAGTTGTATGAGTTTGAGTAAATCTTCAATGTATACCTGAGCAGGAGCAACATTACCATAGATAAAGCTGACTGGGTTGTTAATTTCGTGTGCTACACCCGCAACTAATTGACCTAAACTGGACATTTTTTCGCTCTGTATGAGTTGAGTAGCTAGTTGTTGAGCCTTTTGTTCTAAGTCCGCTAAAAGCCCTGCTAATTTTTCGTTAGCACCAGCCAATTCTATCTCTCGTAATTTGATAGTTTCAAAAGATTGTTCCAGATTTTCTGCCATATAGTTAAATGATTTTGCCAATTGACCAATTTCGTCATTGCTAATCACTTCTGCTTGTTGATAAAAATTACCTTTCGCCAATTCTTTGACAACTTGAGTAAGTTGTATAACTGGCTTAGAAATTGATTTGGCAACTACAATAGCTGCAAATATGACTAAAATTAGGGTAATTGTAATTAAAATAATAATAATATTTCTCAATGTTTTTAACGAGGCAAAGGCTTCTGCTGTATCCATTTTAACTAACAGACCGCTATTTAAAGAAGGTAAGTACCTCCAAGCTGTGATAGTTTCTTGACCTCGATAATCAATGGTAATACCAAAACCTTTAATTCCATGAGAGGCCTGATTAACTGGGTCTGATTTCTGCTGGTTCATCTTGATCTTTCTCTTAAAAGCAGCATGGGGATCATGACGTGTGGGTGAGGTAAAAACTATAGTTTGATCAATTTCTGAAACTACAATTGTTTCACCAGTTTTACCCAACCCAATATAATTATTCACGACTTGATTAAACTCTTGATTATTCAGTTTTAATACTAATACACCAATAACTATGTTATTCTTAAAAATGGGAGAAGCAATGAAAGCAACTGGTTCTTTAGTATCTAAATGATAGCCAAAATTAGAGATTTCAACTTGCATTAATGTTTTGGCTCGGTCAAAAACTTTGGCAAGCTCAGAATTTTTGTGGCTTTCTGTATAAAAATTCGCTCCAAGTTCTTGACTACCTTTTACGGAAAAAACCACATCCCCAGCCTGAGATATTAAAATAATATCGGAATAACCAAATATTTCTAAATAATTAGTTATAAAGCTTTGATACTGTTGATCTAATTTTTGATAGGCTGGAGAATTCAGTCCAAATTCTTTAAATACCCGTTGATAATTTTCGACTGCATCAATTATATCGGGAATTTGGGCAATAGCAGTGACATTATTTTTACGTTCATTAATATAGTTTTCTAGCCATTTGGCTTTGTTATCTGCCAGAGCCATCAAATTATTTTCAACTTCTTTTTTCTGAGAACTACTAGCAATATAATAATTTAAGCAAGTAATTTTCGTTAGAGGTAATAAGCCAATTATTAAAAACCACAATATTAGTTTGTTGGCTATTTTGATATTTTTCACATCTCCATTCCCAATTGATATTTGTATAGGGTGGTCAATGGCTGTAAATCACCTTAACCAGGATTCGCCCAATTATTATTCCAGCCTTGATAAAGAGATTTGACAAAAATTTCCCATTCAGCTTTAGAACGGGAAAGGGGATAAGGTCGGGGGCGAATTGGTTTATCTGAATTCCACACAATTTCAAATTGTCCGTCAGCTTTGATTTTGCCCACTCGGACTGTTTTCCAGGTATGGTGGTTTTCAGGGTCTACATATACAATACCTTCTGGTGCTAGGAAACTTTGGTCTTGGATATGTTCTCGAATCGCATTCACATCATCTGTACCTGCATCTTTAATTGCTTGCGCCCATAGATGAACTCCAAAATATGCGGCTTCAATGGGGTCAGATGTGACTCGATCTTTACCATATTTTTGCTTAAATTTTTGGATAAAATCATGATTGCTGGGGTTATCAATACTTTGAAAATAATTCCAAACTGCATAGTTGCCTACCATGTCTGTGATAGAGATATTACTGAGTTCTTCTTCGGCTAGACTGAAGGAAATAGTCGGAATTTTATCGGCAGTAATTCCAGCATTTTTCAAAGCTTGGAAGAAGTAAATATTACTGTCGCCATTAATGGTGTTTAAAATAATATCTGGTTGAGTTTCTACAATTTTTTTGACGACTCCTGCAACATCTTTACTACCCAAAAGGATATATTCTTCTCCAAGGATTTTACCTTGTAATGCTGTTACTTGGTCTTTAATAATGGCGTTGGCTGTGCGGGGAAAAATATAGTCTGAACCGACTAAAAAGAATTTATTGCCTAAATTATCAAAAGACCACTTGACGGCGGGAATTATTTGTTGATTAGGTGCTGCACCTGTGTAGACTATGTTGGGTGAATCTTCTAGTCCTTCGTACTGCACTGGATAAATGAGTAAATGATTATATTTATTAAATACAGGAGTGACTGTTTTACGACTCGCAGAAGTCCAGCAGCCAAAGACGGTAACGACTTTTTCTTTGACAATTAATTCTTCGGCTTTTTGGGCGAAGGTCTGCCAATTAGATGCGCCATCAACCACAATTGGCTGTACTTTTCTGCCCAGAACACCACCTTGATGATTAATTTCTGTAATAGCTAGTAATGTGGCATCGACAACAGACTTTTCACTAATGGCCATTGTGCCACTCAGAGAATGTAGAATTCCTACTTTAATCGGTTGATTGGCTAGTTGAATTTGAGTATGAATCAACAAAAATATGATGATTGTTAATGCAAAAGCTAATAATAAAAGAATATTTTTCTTATTCATCAATTTTGTCAATAGCAAATATCTGTTGTTGATCTGCTAATATTTATTATTAAACTACGGTATTAACCATTGTCATTAAATTCACCAAACTTAATTAACAGTGCGATCGCAATACTAATCACAAAAATTAACGTCATACTCAAGGCTGAACCAAAGCCCCAATTTTGCGTAGCTCCGAGAAACTGATTATATACTAAACGCGCTGCTGTCATACTCGAAGCCCCACCCAATAATTCTGGTTCAATAAAATCCCCTAATCCGGTGATGAAAACCAACATTGTCCCAGCCGTAATTCCTGGTAAAACTTGCGGTATGGTGATTTTGACAAAGATTTGTCGCGAATTTGCTCCTAAATCGGCGGCGGCTTCTAATAATCGCTTGTCTAGTTTTTCTAGGGAGGCATAGAGGATTAATACCATATAGGGTAATAAACTATAGCTCATGCCAATTAAGACGGCGGGAATCTGGTTAAGTAATTCTAAGGTGGGTAAGCCTAACCTGCTGAGGATGCTGTTGAGTAATCCTGTCGGACGTAAAATTGTAATCCAGGCATAAGAACGCAGCAATGAGGATGTCCATAAAGGTAGGACAAAGCTTAACAGGAGCAAGTTTCGCCAGCGCTGCGGTGCCATTTGAGCAATCCAATAGGCGATGGGAAAGCCTAAAATTAAGCAAATGATTGTTGTCTCCATTGCCAATTGTAGCGATCGCCAGATAACTTGGAGGTATAAGGGATCTAGTATCCGCAGATAGTTATCGAGTCCACTGGGATTGACTATATCCCCTGGTCTAATGTTCGGAACTAAACTCAACTGAAAAATTAGTAGTGTGGGCAGCACTAATAATAATAATAACCAAAGTCCAGAGGGTGCTAGTAATACTAATGGTTGCAGCCAATTAATTGGCGGGCGATTAAGTTGGTTTAAATCGCCAATATCATCGGATAATTTTATTTGAAGAGGACGATTTTTGGTAGACACAATAATTTATTTTATAAATGATTAGCTAATGCTTAATTTAGTCCAATAACGCTCATAAACATCTTCAAAATCACCCAATGGTTGAATGCGTTCGCACTTTTTTAGTAGCGCTTCTGGGGGAAACAAATTCAGATTATTTTGGATATTTTGGGGTAATTGTTCAAAGCCGGAAATACTGGGAGTAGCAATGCTGAGACGTTGACTGATGCTGGCGGCTATTTCTGGTTGCAACATATAGTTAATCCAGGCATATGCACCATCTAAATTAGGTGCTGTTTTCGGGATCACGATTGTATCAGTCCATAGTGAAGAACCACTGCGAGGAATTACATATTTAAATTGGGGATTTTCCTGGGTAATGCGGATAGCATCGGCTGAGTAACACATGGCTAATGTTAAATCTCCGGCTAAGAGTTGGTTTTGCCAAGCGTCTGTATTAAAAGAGGCGATCGCCGGTTTTAATTCTACTAATTTTTCATAAGCTTGTTGGAGTTGCTTTTCGTCCTGAGAGTTGTATGAGTAACCCAACATTCGCAAGACTGCACCCATGACTTCCCTGACATCATTTAACAGGGTGATTCGCCGATTTAGTCGTTCTTTATTTTGCCAAAGATATTCCCAATCTTGGGGTGGATCTTTGATGAGTGCGGAATTGTAAATAAAACCGGTTGTTCCCCAATTAAAAGGAATGCTATGACGGTTATTCGGGTCATAGGTGGGATTTTGAAATTGCGGAAATAAATTATCTAATCCGTTTAAGAGGTCGTGATTAATTTCGGTTAATAAATTTTGCTCGTTCATCTTCTGCACCATATAGTCTGATGGATAGATGACACTATACGCACCACCACCACCAGCTAAGAGTTTAGCCAGCATCACCTCGTTGGAATCATAAATATCTACCAACACTTTCATGCCGATTTGGGTGGTAAATGTTTCGAGTAATTTTTGATCGGAATACTGCGCCCAAGTGAATAGATACAGTTGATCACTAGGAGTAGACATTGTAGTAGATTTAACATTACCCAATCTCCAGCCGCAACTAGCCAGGGAGAAACTAGAAAGTGTGGCGATCGCTTGTAAAAATTGCCGTCTGTTTTTCATGATCACTACTGATGAATAGCTACACAGTCACTTTCTGCCCACCAAGCATAAATGGGTGTGTTACGGTCTGGCAAATTTCCAAAGGTATTGGGTTGCAAAACATTGATACTCACACCGTTCGTTAATTCCACTACATAATTAACATGAGTTCCTAAATACATCACATTCCCTAACCGCCCTTCAAAGCAGTTATGCAGAAGATTAGGCTGATACAGTGAGAGTTGAATTTTTTCCGGACGCACACTCACTACCACGGCTTGAGATAATTCTGATGGTGTGTCTGCATAACGGGTGACAACGATTTTCGAGCCTGTTTTGGTCTCAATTGTGACTGAGGAAGATTCTACGCTAGTGATTTCACCACTAAATAAATTAGTATCACCAATAAAATCAGCGACAAAGGCCGTTTGGGGATGTTCGTAAATTTGTCTAGGAGTACCAACTTGCTCAATTTGTCCTTGATTCATGACGGCGATGCGATCGCTCAAGGATAGGGCTTCTTCCTGATCGTGTGTCACCATGATAAAGGTCAAGCCTAAATTTTGATGTAAATTGGATAACTCCACCTGCATATCTTTACGCAGTTTTAAATCTAAAGCCCCCAAAGGTTCATCGAGCAATAAGACAGTGGGGCGATTGACTAAAGCCCTGGCTAAAGCTACCCGTTGCTGTTGACCACCAGAGAGTTGACTGGGAAAACGCGATCGCAAACTTTCCATTTTTACCAGCATCAAAGCTTCTTTCACTCTGGTTTCGATTTCGGATTTGCGGAGTTTTTTGTGGAGGCGCAGTCCAAAAGCAATGTTATCCCACACATTCATATGGTTAAACAAAGCATAGCTTTGAAACACCGTATTTACGGGTCGGCGATAAGCCGGGACATTAGACATCGACTGACCCTGAATGAATACCTTACCAGCATCAGTCATCTCAAACCCAGCGATTAAGCGTAGTATGGTTGTCTTACCACAACCAGAAGGACCTAAAATACTAAAAAACTCTCCCTGTCTGACATCCAAATCTACTCCATGTACTGCTGCTTCTTTGTTAAAAAACTTGAACACATGACGCAGTTCCACATCTAGTGGCCTAGACAGTGTGATCTTATTCTGATTTTGCGCGACTATTTGAGCCATAATCCTCAGTAGAATGCTCTGATATTCAGTGATATTCAGTGATTTTGTCAGTTAATCTAGTCTATTAAAACTTATAATTTAGTAGCCAAGAGTGGAGACTAAATAAATTATGCAGTACAAAAGGTACAGGGGATTGGGTATTAGGGACTGGGTACTGGGGATTGAGAATTTTCTTCCCCCCTGCTCCCTGCTCCTCTGCTTCTCTGCCTCTTCGGTTAGGCGATCGCTTTGGTGCTAAATCCCCGATAAACATTTAGCATCATCCTATACATATTAATACTAGTTTAGAGAATTTCTTTGTCTTATGACTTTATGGCAAACATCCCCACTTGGGGGAGAAAAAAATACACGTACAGTTGGACGCAATTTTCAGCCCGTATTTATAATTGCATTTACCCTATTGATGACCACTGGAATAGGCATTCGGTTAGCATACTTACAACTTGTCGAAGGAGCGCAATACAAGTCGAAAGCAGAGGCTAACCGGGTGCGGATCATTCCCAAACAACCAGAAAGGGGTAATATTTTTGACCGGAATGGTAAACTTTTAGCAAGTACCCGTTCTCCTCGTTCTGTATATCTGTGGCCAATGGCCCATACTAAAGACGGGTGGTCGGTTGTCGGTTCACGTCTAGAGAAAATTCTGGATATCCCCAAAAAAGAAATAGAAGAAAAATTAAAAGAGGCCGGCCCCAACTCTTCTTCACTTATTCGCATTGCTCGTGACTTGAATGAAGCCAAAATTACTGCTCTAAAAGAGTATGAAAACGAATTACAAGATGTCGAAATCCATGCAGAAGCTGTTCGCTATTACCCTCACGGTAAAGAATTAGCCCATGTACTAGGCTATACGCGAGAATTAACTCCTGAACAATTAAAAAAGAGGCGGGAGTCAGGATATCGATTAGGAGATGTGATTGGTCAGATGGGGTCGGAAAAGGTTTACGAAAAACTTCTCCGGGGTGAATGGGGCGGTCAGCAAGTAGAAGTGAATGGCGCAGGTCGTCCGATTCGAGTGTTGGGCGAGAAACCTGCAAAGCCCGGACATGATTTAAATTTAACCATAGATTTAAATCTACAAATAGCTGCAAACAAAGCTTTGGGCAATTACAACGGTGCTATTGTGGCACTTGACCCCAAGAATGGCGCAGTCTTGGCCATGGTGTCACGCCCCACCTTTGACCCCAATATCTTTTCTAAACAAAAAGTCACCAAAAAAGATTGGGAAATTTTCCAAGGTGTAAATAATCCTTTAGTTAATCGCGCCCTGAGTGCTTTTCCTCCCGCCAGTACCTTCAAAATTGTCACTACGGCCGCGGGGCTGGAATCAGGTAAATTTGCTCCCAACACAGTCCTACAAACCTACGGTTCTTTAACTTTTGGTGGTAGGAGATTTGGTGAATGGAACCACGCCGGATTTGGGTCTTTAGGTTTTGTTGGAGCATTGCAGTGGAGTAGTGATACTTTCTTCTATCAAATTGGTAGAGCAGTGGGTGGCCCCACTTTGATTGAATGGACTCGTAAATTTGGATTTGGTAAAAAAACTGGCTTTGAGTTTGCCTCTGAAGAAGCACCAGGTTTCGTACCAGATGAGCAATGGAAACGCAAGACTTGGAAGATGCCTTGGAGTATAGGCGACAGCATTAATATGTCAATTGGTCAAGGTGCTTTATTAACTACTCCTTTGCAAGTGGCTGTCATGTTTGCGGTGCCAGCTAATGGCGGCTACCGAGTCCAGCCCCATTTGCTCAAAGATAATGAAGAAGCCAGAAGCTGGCGAGAATCGGTGAATATGAAGCCCACAACCATTAAAATTCTCCGTGCCGGACTCAGGAAGGTAATAACTCACGGTACTGGTAAAGTTTTGAATCAGCCCACACTTCCCCCTGTAGCTGGTAAAACAGGTACGGCTGAAGCATGGCAGGGTGGGGTGAAAAAAAATCATGCTTGGTTTGGCGCTTATGCCCCCGCAGATCAACCAGAAATTGTCATCGTCGCTTTTGCAGAACATTCTGGTGGCGGTGGTGGTAGTCTCGCTGGGCCAATGATGTTAGAAATTATGGAAGACTACTTTCAACGCAAGTATCCTGGCAAGTATCAAAAGCCAAAGTGAATGGGGAGTGGGGAGTGGGGAGTGGGGAGTGGGGAGTGGGGAGTGGGGAATGGGGAGTGGGGAATGGGGAGTGGTAAAATTTCGATAATTTATGTTTTGGAGTTTCTTTACCTGACACCTGATGAATCCGAATAACCACTAGGGGGTTTTTGATCTGAAGGTGGCTGATATCCCGTTGTTAAAGGGTAATTTACAGTCAGTGTCATGATCAAAACACAAACTGTTAAAACTTTGGCACTAAAAACTTGGTGCAAGAGCCTATCAATACGAGTCATCATCTTTATTTGTGCGGCATTGCACTGACGAAATGAACCCAAAAATTTACAAGTTTTACTTTTTATTTAAATTCACAAGCTTTAGATGTTTATTCAGTTTTATTATACACCGAAATTTCAGCATATTTTCTTAGTTAAGGTTACATGAATTAAGCTATTTTTCCCTAACTATTCAGGTTAATACAAGCTGAAAAAAGCTGACCTACTGACAATGTGATGTATTCTCTGCTATTACACCAACTGTTTTGCAGTTATTCTCATAACAAATAGCTACTGACAAACAATTCAAGATAGCTAGACATTATCACAGTCAAACATTACAGTCAATTAAGACACTAAAGATAATTTAAGTTTTTTGTAATTTATGTCTTTAGATAGATATCATAAATTACCTTTGTAGCGTGTGTATATTTAATGAATAAGTCATCAAAAAAATACATAAACTTCACATAAAATCAGGACTACTGAAAAGAAGATTCATTGGAGTTGTTTATCGCCACCAACACTTGGATGCAGTCCAAGATAATTCACACAGATAACCTTTGGGAGAAAGGACTACTTGCCGAAACTTCCCTTTCAGTTGTCGCTGTAAATTTCTAAACTGTTGAGTTCCCCGACCTTCTTTGCATGAGTTGGTACCTAGTCCATCATCGATAATACTCAAGGTGTACCAGCCTTCAGATGCAGAGCAAGTAACTTCCAGACGGGTTACTCCTGTGGCGTGTTTACCGACATTACACAAGGCTTCTTCGAGAAATCGACATAGTCCTCGCTTGACTTCAATATTGAAGCCTCGTTCATCCATAGGCTCAAAAGTGCGGATTTTCACCCTGATGGTTTTAAAATAGGGAAGGTCTCGATCTAAGGTATAGCTGTAAACTTGATAAAGAATTTCATGAACAGGATCTTTTAAATTGAGAATGAGACTGTTGCCTAAATAAAGACTGTTATCTTGGGTGAGGGGTTCATGTTGTAAAAATTCATAAATTCCCCGGAGTTCGTGGTTCAATTTTTCAATTTCTTGTTCTAGTTCTGGTAGTAACTCATCTATGGGCAAATCTTGGCTGCGAACGAGCTTCAAAACTTGAGCCAGGCTTTGTAGTGGACCATTGTGAATCGTTTCAAATGTCCGTTCAATGATGGCTTGGCGGACCTGGATACCAGACCTTAAAGCAAAATCATATTGATATAAAGCTGTAAGTTCTATACTATTTAAAGCTAAAACTAGAGCTGCTGGTATGACTGGAACCCACAAACCCCAATTCAGCAAGAAATAACTGCATACCACGAGGCTAGAGGTAGCTAGACTAAAAAATGCCAGATTTGTCAACGGTAATTTAGTCAGTCCAGCAATGATAATTCCTAACAGACCCCAAGCTATAATCCACAGGTATTCCCATATATCATCCCAAGTCTTTAACAGTGGACGAGAATCCAGGACAGCACTGATAATTTGACTCACAGTATGAGCTTGGATTTCTAATCCATAAACTCTCCCTTTTGCAGGTTTGCTGGATATAACTCCAGCAGTTGTGATAAAGTCTTTTCGACTAGGAGCAGTGATGCCAATAATCACAATGCGATCGCGTATCCAGTCAGGATTAAAATTATTGCTGGTGATATCCCTCAAAGAGAGAATTCTAAATCTTTCTTCACCACTGCGAAAATTTAGTAGTGCCTGAACTCCACCTGCATCAGTTCCCACATATCCCCCAGCGTTGGGTAGAAACCGGGGTAGTTCTGTATTACCAAATCTCATAGTAGCGCGATCGCGGATGCCATTTTCTAAGTTCACACCTTCATCAGCTAAGTAAGCCTTCGCTAAACGCAAAGACAACGATAACTTGTATGCTTCAGGGGTTGGTGTCCCCAACAAAATACGCCTTAATTTGCCATCATTATCCAGAATCTGATCCGCAAAACCCAATTTTTCGGGTGGTAATGCTAGTGGGGGCGCGATTTTTTCCGGTAAAACTTTTTCAATAGCAATTAAATTGGGGATTTTTGAGAAAGCTGCAACCAGTTCAGTATGACCAGGAACAACGGGTAAATCTCGATAAATATCCACACCAATCACCCTGGGGTTGTAACTCTGCAATTTCAATAACAGTGTTGCCAAGTCGCGATCTGATATGGGATAATTTTGCCAACTGCGGATGTCATCTTCATTAATCCCTACTAATAGAATTCTCTCATCTCTAGGTTCTTCTGGGCGTATACGCAGAAAGTTATCGAAGGCTAGCCACTCTAATGATTGTATTGCACCTGTAAGCCTCAGAATAATTACTAAAGCGATAATCACCATTCCTGGTAAAGTGCCTACACGCCAAATAGCAATTTTATCTTTGATTTTTCTCCAAGCTCCAGGATACATAAGCTTTTGCCATAGACTTTAAATTTCAGCGCGTCAATCGTCATCAGTCAGTAATCAGGTGATAATGTTACTTCAGGTGAGTTAGACAAGTACTGTATTAACCTCACCAGATTACTAAGTCAATTACTGAAATTCATCGGCTAGCTGATTCTCAAAACTTACTTGTTCAAGATAATACATCCTATTGAGTCAACTGGCTTCATGGCTAATCAATCAAACCTTTATCTCTAGCGCGCATTTGGGTTTGAATGCGGATATTTCTTCCCTCTTCAGGATAAACCTCTAAAGCGTCTTGCAACTTACTCCAGTAATGACGCACCATGCGTTCAGATATAGACATCCGTTCGGCAATTGTCTTATCTTGTAATCCTTCTTCAAATGCGAGAGTTAGGACTTGCAGCCACACTGGTTTTACCTCCAATCCAGAGTGTATTCCTTTGATGTCTTTGGTATGAGTTAATCCTTGTAATGCCCAATCTACCCTGGTTAACATTTCTTTGGTGGTCAGGCTTTTATCGGCGACTGTAAAACCTCCTTTATGACTGTCAATGTCAGGTCTAACTCGCACCAAGGTTCTCACATGGGCGCTTTGAACAACTAAATTTAGGTGTTGATAGTCTTTCATCAGAGTTCTCAGCAGTTGCACACCTGTTTCAGGTCGCGCCGTCGTTCCTGGCTGTTCTGGTATAGAAAGATCCATCACCACCAAATCGGGTTGCGATCTGGTAATTTGATTCAGAGCATTTTCAGCGTTGATAGCAGTGGTAAATTCGGCATCAGGGTAATGGTTTCTCAGTACCGCAACTGTTCCACCTAAAACTAGTTCGTGGTCATCGATGACGAGAATTGTGATTAATGCCTTTTCTGTTAAGGTTTGTTTCATAATTAACACCCTGTCAATTTGGATTGAAATAATTTTTTCCCATCTCCAATTAATAAATTAAAATAAATATTCAAAAAAATATGATAATTAATATATGTTAATTTATATGTTAATTATCAGAAATGTTAAATATTAATTTTCTGTTTTTTATCTAAGCATAATCAAGGCTTATAGGGTTTTTGCCAATTTGAATAAGTATTTTAGTGATATAAATTACCAACAAAAATACCAAATAGCATTGAGTTTTTGACTACAGTGAAAGCAATTTCCCCCAGTTAAAATCCTAAAACTTTTGCCAAGGTAATCTAATTCAGGTAGATGGGAATAAAACATAAGTGTTGACACATCTGGATAACTAATTGTTACTATTAATTGAGCTAAATTTTTCTGTTGTTTTAAACTAATACATATGGATGTTGGGCTAACAATTTCTGGTATAGTAATGATTAGCAGTTCCTCTAAAGCCCGTAAAACGATTATGCTGCGTTCGGCTGGTTCGTCTCGCCAAGATGCTGGCATATCGATATAAAAATATCGGCAGGGATGGGATATTAACCACGGTTTTAATAAATACTCAATGGCTAAAGGTAGGCTATCTTGTAGTGATGTGGGAAATAAGCGATCGCTTAAAGTGACTAAAGAATGATGAAAATTATCAACTTTTTTTAAACATTCTTGAGTTTCTTTAGGTAATAAATTTTGGTGTTCTATTGTCAGCAAATCTAAACTACGACGGATAATAAAAGATTCCTGTAATAAGTCGTCACGAATTTTTTCGGCTTCCAAAAAAAGCTGAATAGACTGCCTCGAAGACCACCACTGCAATGCTTGCTGAATTTTATAATAAGACTTCAGAAAGTAGACGAGAGTCATTAAGTAGGCAGCTAGGACTATAATTTGCGTACATAATGTTAGGCTCATGTGAGACTCGCAGACTCCTGATTTTACTAGCAGAAGAGAAAAATGCTAGGAAACGTATGCTATGAAGATGCCATACAAACTTTGTAAAAATTACCAGAGTTTTGAGAAAATACGCTAAAGCAATTTCCGCAGTCTGTATGGTGGATAACTAAATAGCACAACTATGTCAATGGAAAGCCTAGAGAATAAGCTTTTTAAATTTTGACTATTGACCAATAGTTCCTTAATGGTAAAAAGACCCAGATGTAACTGTGGAATCAATCGAAAATCCCAAATTGTTTAACTTATGTCTGGGGAATCAGCTTATAAATCCGTGACTAATCTGGCCTTTCTCAGGATAAATTGCAAAGCTGTCTCCTGTTGAGAAATAATATCAGCTTTTGTATTCATCCCAGATTGAATTTGACATTGGCGATCGCCACTGCCGAATGTCATACTTTCTGGTTGTACTGTAGCTTCATAGTAAGTAGCAGCAGTAGCAGTAGCCGCACCACCTATGCTATTACCCGGAATTGTCATCACATCTGGAGATATATTACTAACCACAGCTTTGAGAGTGCCATAATCAGGATATGGACAAGCATCAACCCGTAAAATTACGTCTTGGCCAACCTCAACTTTTTGAATATCTCCAGTGGGAATCATCGCTTTAATCACCAGAGGTGCATTTTGAGGAACGATTTCCGCCACAGGTTCGCTAGGACGCACAACTTGGCCTGGATTGCGTAAATTTAGCTTAAAAATAATCCCGTCACTGCTAGCACGAACAATAGTAGCTTGCAGTTGGTTCTGCAATTGTTGAAGTTCTTTTTGCAATTGATTGAGTTGATTCTGCATATCAACTCGCCGTTGAGTTAAAGCTTGTTTTTCTTTTTTTAAGGTAGCGATAGTGGCTTGACCTCTAGCAGTTTCCTGAGCAATCCGGTTTTCAGCCATATCTACTATCGCCTGAGACGGATTGATCGCCGATTGCGCTATGCGTACTTTCGTTTCCGCAATCTCTACAGATTTTTTTCCGGCTGCGAGTATTGATTGTGTTTGCTTTACTAAGAGCTTTTTCTGGTCATACTCACTCACTCTAATAGCGCCAGTTCCTGACAATTGCTCGTAGCGATCGCGTTCCAATTCGGCATATTCTAGATCAGCACGAACTTTTTCTACTTCTGTGTGTCTTATTTGCAATTCGGCTGCTGCTGCTTGTAATTGATTTTGAGTAGCAACTTGTCGTTCTTGATAATCTCTTTGATTACGTGCTAAATCAGATCTCGCCGCAAAAACAGTCTGTTCTATGACCCTTTGTTCAGCCATAATCTGAGTATCTAAAGAGTCAATTTGGGCATTAATTTGAATTAGTTGCAAATAGTTTTGTTGCAGATTTCCTTGTAACTGACTCTTTTTAATTTGCAACTCCTCCGAATCCAGGCGAGCGATCACATCTCCTTCTTTAACAATCTGATTTTCCTTAACTAAAATAGTTTCGACAATTCCTTCTGTTTGTGGCTGTACTAGTCGCACTTCTCCTGTAGGACGAACACTAGCCGCCGTTTTCACTGTGACGTTATACTGCACAAATGAAGCCAGCGCCACCCCAGAAACCACCGTTCCCATCAGAGTCACCGCCGCTAAAGACATCCAGATGCTAACAGGGGGCAGAAAATCCTCAGTTCTAACTGCGGGAAGAATTTTTTCGCTATGAGTATAAAGCATATTATCCTAAACCAATTACTACTAATTAAGAAATTAAAAAATCTAAATGTTGTCCTGGTTTTGCGCTCAAATCTGCTAAATTTCCTTGTTCCTTTAACTTGCCATTTTCCAACAACACCACCCAATCAGCCCGATTAATTACTTTAGGGCGATGAGTAATTAAAATTGTAGTTTTTCCCCGACGATGCTTAAACAATTGATCTAAAACTTGCGCTTCACTCACTGGGTCAAGTCCACCTGTCGATTCGTCTAAAATCAGAATTGGTGGATCTGTAATAATCGCTCTTGCTATTGCTAATCTTTGGCGCTGTCCCCCAGAAATATTTGCCCCAAACTCACCTAAAATCGTTTGATATTTATCAGGTAGTTTAATAATAAATTCATCAGCTTCCGCAATTTTGCAAGCTCTGACAATCTGCTCAAAGGAAGCATGGGGCGCTCCTAAGCGAAAATTTTCCACTATAGAACGACTCCAAAAATGGGCATCCTGAGGAACAAGTATTACCTGTTGTCGGAGACAATCTAGAGCCAGGTCTTGGAGATTATATAATCCTATCTGAATATTACCAGAATTTATGGGGTATAATCCCGCTATTAGTTTTGCTAAAGTGCTTTTACCACAACCAGATTTGCCAATTATAGCAGTAACCTTACCACCAGGAATATTTACAGAAAAGTCTTCTAACAAGTCAAGTCTGCCAGCATAGTGGAAATTCACATTACTGCAAACAATATCCATGTCACCGGGAATTATCGCAAAAGGTTTTTTTCCATCATTTTCATTTTCAGGAGTAGCGTCTATAACTTCTGTCAGCCTTTCAGTTGCAGTTTTCACCATAGTGAACTGTTGCACAAAACCAATCACCGTAGCAATTAATCCCAAAAAATTAGCATTCATGGCATTAAATGCAAACAGCTGCCCGATGCTGAGATTTTCTGCCGGATTAATCACCAAATAACCACCAAACCACAGTAAAACTACACTACCGATACTAGAAACAAAACCAGAAAAAGTATTATTAATAATTCCAATCTGCATGGTGCGGAATGCTAAATTACTCAGTAATCCAAATTCACCTTGCAATTCATCTTTAAATTGTGGACCTGATGTGGTGGTTTTAAGAGTCAGAGCGCCTTTAAAGGTTTCTACTAACAGCCCCTGTGCTTCTGCATATTTAACTAAAAACTCCCGGTTCTTTTGCTGTAAAGTCGGGAGAAAAACGATTGTAGATAGAGTCATCACCACAGCGATTATTGCCGCTAATGCCGTCAGTTTCCAGCTATAGAAAACCATCAAGCAAAGAGAAATCACCGCCACAAAAAAGCGACTAGGTAAGCTGACAATTACTTGAGATATTAACTGATTAATCTCGTCAATATCCCGGAGCCTACTCACAATTTCTCCACTCCGCCGCGCTTCGTAGTAAGACAGAGGTAGTTGCAAAATTTGTCGCCCAAAATCTAGAACCAACCCTAATTTCAGACGTTGAGCAAAGTGGGCGATTAAGTTGGACTGTACATAGGAAAGACTACTAGAAATAAAATTCATCACCACTACAGCCATGACCACAGTAGTGAGTAGACTTGTATCACCCCTAACCAGTACATCATCAGTGAGGATTTGCAGCAAGAAAGGAGAAGCCAAAGACAGCAACCCCAACATCAAGTTAAGAGGTAAAGCTTGGGCGAGAATTGTCCGATAAATCCAAACGCGCTTGAAGAAACGGAAAAACCCACCAATTTCATCATCTTTTTGGGCAAAAAAGCGCGTGGTATCTGGTTCTAGTAACAGCATTAACCAGTCAGTCCAACCATGGATTAAATCTTGGGAAGACAGATAACGCATTCCCACGGCCGGGTCAGCAATTAGATATTTTTTGCCTTTTTTGCCGTACAAAACAACCCAGTGATTTCCTTTCCAGTGAATAATTGCTGGTAAAGGAGCTTCATTCAACCTATCCAGTAACTCTGGTGAAGTTTTCACAGGACGAGCGTTGAAACCAAGTGTTTCTGCACCTCGCCTCAGTCCCAACAAAGTTGTGCCGAATTGTCCAGTTCCTACGACTTCGCGAATATGGCTGAGGGTAAAATTGCGCCCGTGATATTTAGAAATAGCAGCCAGACAAGCAGCGCCACAGTCTTCTTCACTATGCTGTCGAACAAATTGATATTTCATAACAATCTCCGTGGGATGTGTAGAAACCCATCGCCTTTAGGTATGAGAGGTAGGGTAACACGAGTCTGGTACTTTAACGCGCCGTGATTCTCCATGTTCCCTAAGCTTTGAATTTGCAATTTGTAGATATTGCATTTTGAGTGAATCGATTTCCTGCGCGGAGACTGTACAAATTAATAGTTTTTTTAAATTGGGTATTATTTGAATACGCGACGGTTTCGCACCTCCTACATCACAAAACTTCTTAAATGCTTTACGAGTGAGTAATGAGCAAATCAACCCAGAAACAGCTAGTCTTTTTCTGGCAATGCTATAAATAATTCAGAGTTTTGTAATTGTGTGTAGTTCGGCAGTATTTCAAACTATTGTTATTTTTGCTATGAGAAATGGTCAGCTATTGATGGGCAGTCTATAAAGACAAGATAATTATTGCTAATTATGCGACCCAATAATAAATAGCTGACCATTTGTAACACTTGACATTTAAAAGTCAGGTCAGGATTTTCAAGCTATAGCTTTTACTCACAATCTGTTCATGAAACATTAATACAAATATTTCAGTTGATGTAAATTAAAAGCTGCAAACAGCTCCTAAAATCCCATTTTATCTGCCTATGGATTTACAGGTACTGGACCTGGACCTGGTGGTGGTGGTGGTGGTAGTGATGGTAGACCAGTTACAGTCAGATTGGAGCCAGTTGTAAGAATAGTTGTGGAGGATAAACCGCCGCTTGCGGTGCTACCACCAGGGCCAGAGCTAGCACCGCTAGCTAAAATAGTTTGGCTTCCGAAAAATGAAGTAAATGTAGCACTAAGATCAACACCACCAGTTACGGTTGCTTGTTGCTCAACAGATACTTCTATAAACAATTGGTCAGACATGGTTGTTATTTCTTGGTATTAGAAATTATGACTAGAAAGGTGCATCCTCCAAAGGTTCACCTGCATCTTTGAGTTACTCTCCGACGTGAACGCACGGGGATTCTTTGCTACTGGCGAAAGTTGCGGAGCGAACTGCTTCTGACACTCTCTCGCAGAATTTTTTGGTAAACAATTGCTCAAAGATGCTTTTACCTCTTGGTATGAGCAATATTTTCCAGAGTCGGTAGTTGTTTTAACTACTCAACTCTGGGGTGGTTACTAAACTAATTAGTCACCTTATTAAGCACCAAAGAAAAAGCTAAAATCGAAGTCATCAGGTAGATCTGCGCCAGTGACATTACTGCCAAGTGTCTCAATTACTACAGTTTGACTACCGCCGGTTGATGTGCTGCCTGTAGTAGGATTAGACGAACTATTACTAAGGAGCAGAACTTGTTTTCCTTGAAAACCAGTCTGGGTAATAGCAAAACTAATTCCACCAGCTACGATTTCTTGTTGCTCAGAGGATACTTCGGTAAACAATTGGTTGGACATGGTTTTATCTCTTGGTATTAGGTATTTGATTTGTTGGCATGAAGAATACTGTCCTTGTAGTCCTTCTCAGCACTCAAGTCAGGGGCAGCTACTAAACTAATCTATGCTACTGGGGCTGCAAAGAAACTAGCAGGTAGATTCGCTCCAATGAAAGAAATTGCACCTGTAGTAATTTCTGTATCCTGAGACGAAGTTTCTGTGGTGCTACCACCGTCAGGGGTAGAGGTATTTTTAGTAATGACTATGACATTTTTTCCGAAAAAGCCAGTTACACTCTGACTGAAACTAGCTCCCAAACCACCAACTACGGTTTCTTGTTGCTCAGAGGATACTTCGGTAAACAATTGGTTCAACATGATTTTTATCTTTTGATATTTACGGATGGTTACCAACATTATGTAGTCTTTATGACTAATTAATTTTTGGCTCGATAATATAATAACCGCCTCTTATCCAGAAGTCAACTCATATTTATCACATCCTCAATTACCTGAAACTACATACAGACATTACACTTTTCGGTAATCAAGACCAAAAAGTGCCAGCTATTTTTGGCGCAAAAATATAAACAGACGTAGCACTGCTAAGTCTGTTTATCTAGCAAAATCAGGAAAATATGGGGTTAATGGGTAGTTAAGGTTTTTGAGTAGAAATGGCTAACTTCGCCCCTTTTACCTGACGCACCTGATCCATAATTGCCACTACCTGACCATGACCGACTTTCTCATCTGCATTAATAATTACCAAGGCTTCTGAGTTAGAACCAATGATAGTCCGCAGTTGGTCGGGTAATGAATTAACTTGACTCGGTTGACGATTGACGCTAATTATTCCTTGTTCGTCTAGCGTGACGGTAATTTTCATGGGAATTTGCTGTTGTGTGGCTGTGGTCGCCGTAGGTAAATTCACTGGCAAACCTTCAGATCTAGTTAAAGACAGCGTTGACATGATAAAAAAGGTTAAAATCGCAAAGATGACATCAATCATGGGTACGATGTTGATCTGTGCTGGTATATCTGCTTCATCTGGTAGGCGCATAGCTTTTCTCTCCTCGTTCGTAGCGTCGGCGGTAAAGTAACTCTAATTGTCCTCCGTACTCTTGGATGAGTGCTATTTGACGGATATATAAACCCCGAAAAGAGTTGGCAAAGAAGAGTGTAAATATCGCAACTATTAATCCAGCCGCAGTGGAAACCAAGGCTTCACTGATACCAGCAGTTACACCTGCGGTTTTTGTACCTCCGACATCACCGATATCAAGGGAAGCAAAGGAAGTAATTAATCCCAATACAGTACCGAGTAGACCTAATAGTGGGGCTAAATTGATAATTGTGTCAAAGATGTTTTGAAAGCGTTTGAGTAAAGGTATCTCTGCTTGGGCTTCACTTTCTAGTGCTAAACGAAATTCTTCGGGGTTCGGTTCTTCCAATTCCAGGGGCGAAAGAAAAATGCGTGCTAAAGGTAAATCTGCATTCTTGCGGAGTTTATCCATTGCACCAACTACGTTATCTAGGCGATAAAGATTCAATACCTCTCTAATTACACGGCTTTGACGGTTATTTATTCTCACCCAAAACCGGATACGTTCAATAATCAGCGCCACGGCTAATACTGAAAACCCCAATAGGGGCCACATGACCACACCACCAGCCGAAAACAGATTATTAATTCCCATTAAATGCCTCGTTAGATCAATAATACACAGCCAGATGAGTAGAATCTTCAGGCAAATTGATAGTCTTTGTCAAGAAAGCATAAATAATTTAAAGTTGAAAACTGTTAAATCCGGAGATTTAAACCTTCCTTCACCGCAACACAAGCAGACAGATGTAAATTGACATCTCCAAAAATTAAATATGTGTATCCTAGAACCCGTGTAGAGACGTTCCATGGAACGCCTGCATAGGGTAAATTTAAATTATGGTTGTGTGGAGTTTAAGTTTTTAGCTTTGTAGAATAATTCTAAACTATGGCGATCGCCTACAAAACGCCAGTGCCAAGGTTCATAACTCACACCTTGAGAATTATTTTTAGGAAAGGAAATTTCAAAGCCAAAACGCGCCGCATTTGCTTCTAACCACTGGAAAGCCTTGGTATTTTCAAAGTTGGTTTGGAGATTAGTTGCTGGTACTGCCCCATCACCAATATCCACAGCGTAGCCTGTATGATGTTCACTGTGTCCAGGAGGCGCACTGACAGATGCTCTTTCGGCTGGAGTTTGATTGCGTCTAGCACCAACAGCAAAAAATAACTGTTCTTGCTCTTTTACTGAGCGAAAACCCGAAATTGGCACTAAAATCACTCCCTGTCGTCGCGCTGCTTGCGCCATGTCCTTATACCTCTGTGCTGCAACTTTTCGCAGTCTAATGCGCCCATCTGCGTTAATTGCTAAGAGTTCTGACTCTGGCGCTTCTGGGTATGTCAAATGACCCAAGAGCGCATCAACATTATTCTCTTGCCTATTGACAGAATCACCAGATTGTGTGTTTGTGGAAGTTGTGCCATTAGATGCAGATTGAGGGTCAACTCTGTTTCTGGGTGCGATCACAAAGAACCAAAAACTAGCAATTAAACCCAGGACGATTAACCCGGATACTCCTGTGATCAGTAAAGTTAGAGTTGGCGAAAGTCGCTTAGGTGCTGCTTCAGGGCTATCGCGTAAAGCTACTGGAATATCTTCACTAGAGTCACCTGATAAGTTATGCGGTTGTCCAGAAAACCGGGCTTTATTCAAGGATCAACTCCTGCTTTTGTGCAATATTCTTCAAAGATTGTAGACTGGACAGGGATAAACATCTTCCGTAGTCTTCACATCTATTATTCCTCGACACCATCTTGGCTAACCTCCTAGAACTATACGTCAAACTGGTGGGATTAGTCCTAGTCGGCTTTATTCTGGGACGCAAACTACCTAACTCAGTTCCTACTCGTCTGGCTCAATGGTTATTTTGGGTAGGAGTACCGATAAGCATTGTAGCTTTTGTCCGTCGATCTGACTTGTCGGGAGAGATTTGGATTGCCCCGGCGATCGCCTATTTAGCCATTGCACTAGGGGCATTTTTGGCTTGGTGGGGAATGAAAGGGCAAGCCTATTTTACAAACACCATTCACCCAAAATCAACTCAAGGTAGTTTACTCCTGGCGGCAATGGTAGGTAACACCGGTTATCTGGGTTTTCCCATCACCCTTGCGTTAGTCGGGCAAGAATACTTTGCCTGGGCTTTATTCTACGATATGTTGGGATCACTCTTCGGTGCTTATGGCTTCGGAATAGCCTTGGCATCTCATTTTGGCAGTAATGTGGCAAATTATTGGCAAATTACCAAGTCTATTGTCATTAATCCGGCTCTGTGGAGTTTCGGCTTTGGCTTGCTATTTCGAGCCGTGACGCTCCCCCCTGTTTGGGAATCTAGCCTAGAAAAATTAGGTTGGGGCGTGATTGCTTTAACTCTGATTTTAATTGGAATGCGACTTTCCCAGCTTAATTCTTGGCACAGGCTACCGGAAGCAGGAATCAGCTTAATAATTAAAATGTTGGTAGTTCCTTTAGTTATCGGTGGCACATTACCACTTTTTGGCGTAACTGGTGAACCAGCACAGGTAATTGTGCTACAAATGTCAATGCCTCCAGCATTTGCCACACTGGTAATTGCTGAAACCTTTAATCTTGACCGCGATTTGGCTGTAACCTCTTTAGCGGTTGGGTCTATGGTCTTACTTGTTACTCTCCCCCTTTGGCTCTGGCTATTTTGATTAAATAGTCATTAATCATTGGTTGTTGGTTTTTGAGGGTAAAAAGAATACCCCGCCGCATAAATAAGCCACGCAAGCTATCGTGGGTAACGTAGCTTGATTTAAAAAAACCAATTAATTTATTAATTAAGCACCTTGATTCCTCGGCGTTTATCGGCGTTTAATTATTCATATCTGACGTATATTTAATCATGCCTAGTTTATCTGCCCGATTGCTAGAACTTGCTCAACTTTTTCTCAAGCTAGGTTTAATTGGCTTTGGTGGCCCTCAAGCTCACATTGCTATGATTAATGATGAAGCTGTAGTGCGGCGAGGCTGGTTTACCCAAGAACAATTTTTGGAAGGAGTCGCGGTTTGCGAGATGTTACCTGGTCCTGCTTCTACGCAGATGGGAATTTATACTGGGTATGTGCGGGCGGGACAATTGGGCGCTTTAGTGGCTGGTATTTGTTTTATCTTGCCTGCTTTTGTGATTGTGCTGACTCTATCTTGGGCATATTTTCGTTTTCAGGGTATACCGCAGATTGAAGATTTGTTTCTGGGGGTGACACCTGTGGTAATTGCAATTATCTTTGGGTTTTGCTGGAAGTTAGCAAAACGGGCTATTACTGATGTCAAAGGTGTGGCGATGCCTTTGGCAAGCGGAGCTATCGCCATCTCTGTCCTACTTGTCACTTTGCTATTTCAAGTCAATATTCTGTTGCAATTCGTGTTAGCAGGTATTGTCGGGTTAATCCTGTATCGACCACCATCTAAGCCATCAAATCTCACCAGTGCTTGGCTAGTTCCGCTTTTACCGATGATGCAGGTGCTGCCCAAAACAATGGCGACTGTAACTACTGATACATGGGCAGCGTCGAGCTTTTGGGGACTAGAACGCATTCAGGAGTATTATTTAACCTTAACGTTGTTCTTTCTCAAAATCGGTAGTTTTATTTTCGGGGGTGGGCTAGTGATTATCCCCTTGCTGGAGTCGGAAGTAGTCAATCAATTTCATTGGTTAACTCGCAGCGAATTTCTGGACGGTGTTGCTATTGGTCAATTTACTCCTGGACCTGTGGTTATTGTCGCTGCGTTTGTTGGTTATAAGGTGGCTGGTGCAATGGGTGCTTTAATTTCTTGCGTCGCCATTTTTACGCCATCGTTTCTCTTCATTATGGGGGCTGCACCGATCTTAGTTCGCATTCGTCAAAACCCTTGGATTCGCAGCTTTTTGAAGGGCGTTACTCCTGCTGTTTTGGGTGCGATCGCATCTGCGGCAATTCCCCTCGCACAAACTGCTATCATCCAAGATACTCTGTGGCGCTCTATCTTAGCCGCAATTGTCGGCATTCTGGCTTTAGTGGCCCTGATCCGCTTTCAGCGTCCCACATGGCAGTTAGTCCCTGCTGGTGCGATTATCGGCTTGATTGCTGGCGCTTTTTAGGGGTTTGAGAGGAGTGAACGAACCGCAGAGGCACAGAGTACACAGAGTTATGAGAATTTGAGAGATTTTTTGCGTTAGTCCTGTGAGTCGTCAACAAGGTTGACTTACCTTATTTATTAGTTCTGCGGGGTTCATATTTTCGTAGTGTTCAAATGGTTGATGAATCCAGGGGTTATCGGGTAGATAATCGACATAATAATCTGGTTTGATGGTAGAACAGGCTTTATACCACAGTACCGCAGTGCGAATTTCCTCAACGGCGAAATTACTACTTTGCTTGAGCCAAGGTATGGTTTGCTCAAGTGTGATTCCAGAATCTACTAAGTCATCAACTAGGAGAATGTGCGAACCTAACTTTTCTGAAGTCATTGTTAAGTGACTAGAAAAGGTTAAATTACCTCTTTCTTGCTTACCAGGGCCACTGTAAGAAGATGTTGCTAAAATTGCCAAGGGCTGCTGATATATACGGGAAATGATATCTCCCACTCGCAGTCCTCCTCTAGCGAGACAGACAATTTGGTTGAACTCCCAGCCTGATTGATATATCTGAGCGGCCAGATGTTCAATTTTTTGGTGATAATCTGACCAAGAAACGTAAAGGTCTGGCATAAATGAAGTGATTTTTAGGTGATACTGTAGCAACTACAAACTTTTAATTTTAGTATGAGCATGAACGATTCTGTTGATGAGTTTGCCCGAATGAATCCAGAAAGTCCCAAACTCAATTTGAAAACCAAACTAGCTTATGGGGCTGGAGATTTAGGCCCAGCAATTACTGCCAATATTTCTACATTTTTTCTGTTGGTTTTCTTTACCAATGTGGCGGGGATTCCGGCTGGTTTAGCTGGTAGTATTTTAATGATTGGTAAAATTTGGGATGCGGTCAACGATCCGATGATCGGGGTGTTGTCAGATAGAACTAAATCTCGTCGCTGGGGTCGTCGTTTACCTTGGATGTTTTACGGGGCGATTCCTTTTGGGGTCATCTTTTTCTTGCAGTGGATCGTACCACGTTTTAGTGCCGACCCAAGTAGTAATATTTGGCCATTGTTTTGGTATTATGTCGCCATTGGGTTACTATCTCAGGTGTTTTACACTGTTGTGAATTTGCCTTATACGGCAATGACTCCAGAACTAACTCAAGATTATGATGAACGTACTAGCCTGAATAGCTTTCGCTTTGCTTTTTCGATTGGTGGTAGTATTTTATCGTTGATTTTAGCGAAAATTATTTTTGATAAAATTAGCGATCGCCAACAACAATATTTCGTATTAGCGGCAGTTTGTGCAGTAATTTCGGTTTTGTCCATATATGTGTGTATTTTTGGAGTGCGCGATCGCGTCTTAGCTTTTGAAGCCAAACGTACCCAAGGCGAACAACCTGCATCTATACCCTTCTTTGAACAACTAAAAATCGTTTTTAGCAATCGACCTTTTCTATTTGTGATTGGTATCTATCTTTTTTCTTGGTTAGGAGTACAGGTGACAGCCACTACTATTCCTTATTTTGTCGTCTACTGTATGAATTTGAAAGATCCAGATGTCCCCACAGTGATGATTGCAGTCCAAGGAACAGCCTTGCTGATGTTATTTGTTTGGAGTGCTTTGAGCAAGAGAATCGGTAAAAAGCTAGTTTATTTTCTGGGGATGAGTTTATGGATTATCGCCGCCGGAGGACTGTTTTTTTTACAGCCTGATCAAATCGGTTTGATGTATGTCATGGCTGTCATGGCTGGTGTTGGCGTTTCCACAGCTTATCTCGTTCCTTGGTCAATGATTCCAGATGTGATTGACTTAGATCAACTCCAAACCGGACAGCGCCGAGAAGGGATTTTTTATGGCTTTATGGTTTTGCTGCAAAAGTTAGGTTTAGCTTTAGGAATATTTTTAGTCGGAAACGCTTTACAAGCCGCCGGTTTCCAAGCAACTCTACCAGGACAAACTACACCCATACAACCCGAATCAGCCCTAACAGCCATCCGCATCGCTGTTGGTCCCTTACCGACAATTTGCTTAATTTGTGGTTTATTCCTCACCTATTTTTACCCAATTACTCGTGAGATGCACGCTGAAATTATGATGAAACTCAAAGCACGTCAGGAAAATAGCGGCGCTTAAACCTTCTAGCGACAGTCAATAAGTAACGCGCCAAATCAACAATCAAAATTGGATTACCATAGCTGAGTATTCAAATACTGGGATTGTAAAAATTCTATGACTAAAGTTACATCTCAAGAAATTGCCCTGTTTCGTTCTCAATTAGCTGATGATTCAAGCGCTATGGAAGCGCTGGATTTGATCGAAGATTGTGATGGAGATTTGGAAGATGCCACAATGACCCTAGCTATTCGGGCTGGACAAGAACCAGGAATGACTAATTCTGAGTGGTTGGATGCTATAGCCAGAAAATGGCGTGGGGTCATTTGTGAACAAGAATATCGCGATGATTTGCTCAGTAACTCTTTGGTGACAATTATGGAACGTCTCAAAACCATGCCCACATTTCCTAATGTCTTGGCTACGCCAATTCTTATATATATTATCAAGCAAGGGGTGAACAATTTTTGTGAGCCAATGGATTCGCTCAAGTGATATCTGCTCCCAGAAAATGAGATAATAGGGAAATGCCAAACACAATTCCACATTTCCCATACCACAGCCGTTAGCCTTATCTCTTCTACCCTGTCTATTTCTCAATCTCTGAATTTAGGCACAAGTTTAATTCCACTAGCGCTGATAGGCTGTTAATTAAGAACTTTTATCAAACAATTATTATTTAATCAATGAATTACGTTGTCGCCGTTTTACCAGACCGCATTCAAGCCGAAGGTGCTTACTTAGCGCTAGAAGCCGAGGGGATTAAAAGCACTATCCTCGGTAGGGGTTATAAAACTGCTGACGAGTTTGGCTTGGTTGACCCCAAGGAACAAGCCAAAAAGCAAGCCAAGCTGATGTCATACTGGCTGATCCCATTCGGCTTTTTTGCAGGTTGTGGTTTCAGCTTGGCTACAGGTTTAAATACCTTTGCTTGGGCGGGCGAAATTGGAAATCACATCGTCGGCGGACTGCTGGGCGCTGCTGGTGGCGCTATGGGTAGTGTGTTTGTCGGTGGTGGTGTGGGTTTAGTGCTGGGCGGTGGTGATGCTTTACCCTACCGCAATCGGTTAGATATGGGTAAATACATAGTTGTAGTTCAGGTTTCGGAAGCGATTAGTCGCCAAGCAACCCGGATATTACGTAAATTTGAGCCTGAAAATATCCAGGGTTATGCTGATACAACTAACACATAGAAATTCAAAATTGGGATAATGTTACCAAGAGAAGAACTTTTAAAAGGTGTTGAAAATCGAGATACTGTCGCTCGTGTGATTGATCAGGCTGAACAAGCGATTAAAACTTGGGAAGTTGTTTTGACTGATTTTTTGTCTCCGCCGGAATTGGCGGAAATTAACCGGGTTTTTAGTCGATTAACAGATGTGCAATTAGTGGCCTGGGGCGGTTATCCCCAAGCAGAACGCCAAAGAATCGCGATCGCTCGTTCGGAACTTCCCTTAGAACCATCTCAAGTTGACCTCGTAGCCCTGGAATTTGCTGGTAATTTTCTCTTTGATACCGCCTCTCACCGCGACTTTTTGGGCGCAATGCTGGGGACAGGAATCGTGCGTGAAAAGACAGGAGATATTATTGTTCTGGGAGAACGGGGAGCGCAAGCCATTGTCGCACCGGAGTTGGCGGAATTTTTAGAAATAAGTCTGCAACAGGTGCGATCTGTGCCGGTGAAAACTCAGCGCATTGATATCAATGAGTTAAAAGTTAGGGAACCCAAGAAGAAAGAATTAACCACAGTCGAAGCTTCTTTGCGGTTAGATGCGATCGCATCGGCTGGTTTTGGAATGTCCCGCAGCAAAATGGTTAATTTCATTGAGGGTGGTGATGTCCGCGTCAATTGGAAAGACGTTAGTCAAGCTAGCTCCCAGGTAAAATCAGGCGACTTAATCGCTATTCGTGGTAAAGGACGTTTAGAAGTAGGGGAAATTGCCGTTACTAAAAAAGAACGTTACCGAGTTCAATTAACAAGATATATGTAAATTTTAAAGCTTCACAGCTTTACCAAGATACCCAACTGAACTATCATCATTGATTTTGATGGGAAATAATTCTGATTTTGGGGATTGATTTTGATAATTTAAACCTTTAAACAGGATGTTTATAAATGTTTTCAAATTCATGCCTCCTGTTAAATCAAATCCTTTAATCATGTCATAATTTAATTCGTGGCGATCATACAGCATATTTAATTTTATAGAAGTACACTAAGGCGGGCAAGATGCCTACCCCACAAGGGTTTTAGTATTAATATTTGTACCTCATCTATCTGCAAACTGCTGTAAGTACTAAGCTCATATTCTTCAGTAAATGATAGACAGTTGGTTAGGCAAAATTCCACACAATTGCCACAAAAAATACAAACTCCAAAGTCAATACTGTAGTGTTTTAATTCTTTCTTTTTGTATTCTTGATTGAATTCCCAATCTACCACTGGGAGATTAATCGGACAGACACGAACGCAAACTTCGCAAGAAATACACTTATCAAATTCAAAGTGAATTCGACCTCGAAAGAGTTCAGAAGGAATCAGTTTTTCATAAGGATATTGAACAGTAATTGGACGACGATTCATGTGGTCGAAAGTTACCGAAAGTCCTTGTCCAATATATCGACCTGATTTGAAAGCTTGTTTGGCGTAATCTCTGACTTGTTTGAGGAATTTAAACATCACTAAAATTATCTACAGCTAATAATGATCTTAATCAGCACGTTAATAGCTAATATTGTCTATAACTTCCGTCAAAGGTCAGGCTAAATATTAAGTTTGATCGTAAGTAAAAGTACAATTGTGTAAGAACATAGCCTACACACAGCAGTAGATTGCAGATAGCGTTAATTTTTATGCCTTTTTAGCCTGAGAAGAATCATAAATGCCCCAATTTTTAATACCTTGATTGTGTAAGATTGCTTCTGCAGTATGAATTTCTTCATCTGTGCCATTGAGGATGAGTAAATAATAACTCTGTTGGAGGCGATCGCTATAAACTCTGGCTTGGTTTTCCGGTATACCTAAATCAGCCAGCGCCTTGACTAAATTCTCATTTGCTATTGTTCCCACAGCAACACCCGCCATACTAGCCACTAGCGCCACAGCCACAGAACCTGCTGCTAGCACAACTCCTAAACCGGGAATTGCCAAACTACTCAAACCAACTAACACACTACCCCAGGTAGTAGCTGTAAGTGTATCGCCTACTGCCCTTGTAGCGTTAACATTTTGGTCACCAATGCGATCGCTTACGACGGGGCTTTGCCCATCGCTCATCTGTGCCTCACCCAGGCGCTCATCTGGTTCTACATCTTTAGCAATGACCGAAACTTGTTCCATCGAAAAACCAGACGTTTTCAATTCATTAATTGCTGACTCTAGTTCTTGATGTCTTGCAAATACGCCTACTGCATTTTTATGATTTTTATTAATCATATTTTATGATTTATTTAAAGTAAGTTAAACCCCTAATTTCAGCCAAAAAAACTCTTGTTTAAGAGCCACAGTATATACTAATAAACTGAAATAAAAAACACATACTGCGGCTCTGAATACTTTAATATTGTCCAGTACCTGGCGCACCTGGTTCACTTGGCTTACCAGGCTCATTTTCTTCACTTGGACTAGCTGGCTTAACAGGCTCATCTTCTTCACATGGCCTAACTGGCTTAACAGGCTCATCTTCTTCACTTGGACTAGCTGGTTTACCAGGCTCGCTTGGCTGCGTTCCGGGAGCAGTATCATCTGTTGGTGATCCAGTTTGGGAGTGTATGGTGCCGGTTGTAGACCTAGTTAAATTGGTTAATGCGAATGCTGGGAGACTCATCAAAGCACTCACACCAGCTACGCCCACAAGGCTAGCAAGTATTTTGAAGAAACTGATATTCTTGTTTATTTTCATTGGTATTTCCTGAGATTATAGTCAGCAAATCTTTGATATTGCCAAGTCATTTGATAGAAAATGCTCAAAATTTTCCAGTATTTTCAACTGTAATTAACTATTTTTCAGTCTTAAAACCTGAACTTAGTTTTTGCATTTATTTTTTAACATTAATTCTGCTAAACTTCTAAAACATCTGTCTAAAGCATAAGAGTATGTTAAATACGAAAGTGAGCAAAAATACCCAAAATCTTTATATTTAAACTTGACTTTATGCAAAAAAATAAACTTAATTTCTCAAAATCAATAGAGGCAATATAGAAATTATAAATAAGTTACGAAACCAAAAAATCCCGACTTCTTGAATAAGTCGGGTATCTGAGCATTTCGGTGGTTACAAATCAGATAGAGTTGCTGTATTGATGATGCTGCATCATCATCAAGGTTAATTATTAAAACCAAACTTGAATTTTATCTACAACTACTTATTGAAAATAATTACAGCACTCTTTCTAAAAAATTTACTATTTCTGGAACATTTGTAGTATGAACTAACTCTAATACTTCTGTGGCTTTTTCAGAAGGTATATAGTCCGTTGGTATGCCAACAATTGTTGTGCCTATATTTTGGGCTAAATGATACCAAAAACTCATTTTACACTCAATATTCATTGAAGTATACACTTCAGTAGAAATTATTTTTTCTTCTCCCTCGTCTTTGTTTAGCAACTGGTGTAAAGCAAATATCTGTTCTGTTGTGGACAATTGCTGAATTTGTGACAACAATTGTTTATCACTGTCTTTTGGCACACAATCAGAAGTAATTGCGGGTATTTCATAAGCGATTTCATGATAAATTAATGACAAAACTATCAGCCGATCATCTATATCTAACGTTTTAAATTTAGCTACGGCTGGTTCGAGAAAATTGATATTTGTGGTAGAAGTCATAATATCCTCCAATCAATTAATACTTTTATGCTGCTGAGTAATTTTGTCCTAAAATTTCTCAAAAAATTGGCGTTGGTTTTGACACAATATGTATTTATTAACTTTATCTGATTTAGCCAGAGATTTAGCACTATAAAAAGATAGAAAATTTATATAACATCAATATATTAGAATCAGTCAAAAGATAGACTATCATCCCTATACTCCTAGCCATCATAAATGATCGATGAACAAATGTAGAGGTTATCAGCCTGCATGAGCGTTTTTAAGAACCGAATTTTTAAGCACTTCTTAGTAACAGGGAATATACTCAATAGCAAATCAAATTGAATCTTGACAAAACACTTAGATATGTTTTCGTCCCCTCCCAAACAAAATTGGCAAATTATTACGTACCGATGAAAGATAAATTCTCCCTTGGTGCTGCGAAATAATAGTAGACAAATTTCAGCACATTCACCTCAAGAACAACTTTTTGCAGCTTTTTGGGGAAGTCCTACTTGTAACCGATGGTAAATAAAACAAAAACCTGCTCAAATAAAGGTTGGTGTTGCCTATACTGGAGTAATGACAGACCGCGTTTTAATACTTGGTGGGAGAGGGCGAATCGGTAGCAATGTTGCCATGGATTTAGCCACCCACACACAGGCACAAATTACCATTACTGGACGTTCCCCAGAGACACGAGGGAGCGTCAAATGGCCTTTGGGTAAGAAAGTTGAATTTTTGGTGTTGGACTTGGCAGAAGTTGATAAATTGAGAGAAGCGATCGCACACTCCAATTTAGTTATTCATTGTGCTGGGCCATTTCACTACCGAGACGCTAATGTTCTCAAAATTTGCATTGAACAAGGCGTTAACTATATAGATGTCAGTGACCATCGTTCTTATACTAGCAAGGCGCTCAAGTACCATGAACAAGCTGTTGCTGCTGGCGTGACGGCAATTATTAATACTGGCATTTTTCCCGGAATCTCTAACAGCATGGTGCGTCAGTGTGTCGAGCAATTTGATCAGCCAGAAAAAATACATTTAAGTTATCTAGTATCTGGTTCTGGTGGGGCGGGAATTACAGTCATGCGGACAACTTTTTTAGGATTGCAATATCCTTTTGAAGCTTGGATAGATCAAAAATGGCAAAAAATTCAACCTTATAGTCAAAGAGAAATCGTTGATTTTCCCTCTCCCTATGGACGCAGTGGCGTTTATTGGTTTGATATGCCAGAAACCTTTACAATTCCCCACGCCTTCCCATCAGTTAAAACTGTAGTTACCAAATTTGGTTCTATTCCCGACTTTTATAACCACCTCACTTGGATCACCGCACATATATTTCCTAAGTGGTTAATGCAGCGTCGTTACATGATTGAATTTTTGTCCCGCGTCAGTTACTTAATGACAGATTTCACCAATAATTTCAGTGGAATTGGCGTAGCTGTGCGTTCGGAAGTTACAGGTCAAAAAAATGGTAAAACAGCCGTTTATTGTTCCACTATAGTCCATGAAAATACAGCCGTAGCCTCTGGCTGTGGTACAGGTAGCATTGCCCAACTGTTATTAGAGGGCAAATTGACAAAACCAGGTGTTTCACCTGTAGAAGAAGCACTACCAACAGAGTTATTTATCCTGTCCATGCAAAACCGAGGAATTAAGATAAATTACAATTGGGTTCACACTACCAAGCAGAACAATGAATCACCCTGATGACTTTGATGACGAAGAGATATTTCAAATCAAGCGCGTTAGCCAAATGACCGAAGGAGAGAAGTTACAGCGCTTTAAAGAATCTTTCGACAGCAGTAGTCGTGCATTGTTGCAACAATGCTTATTTCGCCTCATCGACGACGCAGACGGTAAAGGCACACTAGAGATTCTTTGTCCTAATCAAGTCGTCAGACAACGCTTATACAAAAAGAAAGGCAAAATTACCAACAGTATCAACAGTTGTTGGAGCCATATCCGATGGTTTTCACTATGTGTTGAACAAGATGGTAAACTGTGTTGCCATCAGTATACCCGGAACGGCAATTTAGTCACACCAACAGACTAATTCTTTGGTCATTCGTTATTGAGACAATTAGATTTAATCTGTATTTCCAAGTTTATTGGGCAATCGGTAGCTAAAAAGCCCCATTTCCCATGTTCTATACTAAATTCTCTATCTTAAATGCCTAAAAAACCTAAATTTCCTCACCTAGTTGGTTCTAAGTGGACAACACACCAAAAAATAGATGGCTGGCGACACTTCCAAGTCGTTAACCGCAAAAATCAGAGTAAGTGGGTATATGCGGAAATGGTTGCTGCTTGTGACCCCAATGTGCGCTTTTGGTTAAATGCAAAATTGTTACAAGATAACTCTCAGTGGCAGGCAGGCTGGCAATCGCTACAGGAAATTGAAGCACTAGAATCTGAAATATAAGCCAATTTTGTAAAATTAATAATTTATTACAAACAAATTTCTCAGGACTCAAAAGCATAACTCAGATAGTCTTGGTAGTGACTGGCGTTGGACAATATACCTGCTATGGAAATTGACAGTCGTATTTTCAGGATGGGATAGCGAATATATCTCTCTCAATTTCAACCTCACCCCCTTTTTCTGGGGATATGTCTGCTTTAAGGTAGTTTAAATCCAGGAAAACTATATACAAAAGTACATATAGATATTTTGTCTTTTGTAACCAATTTACTATAAAAATTAATAAAAAATTTGTATTTTAATTTAATTAGCTAAATAAACTGATAATAAGCGACAAAAAATTAAAAATAATCTTTCATAATTATTAAGAAAACCAATAGATTCATTTTTCATATTTCCCACCCCTTTCTTTTCTGTGTAATTTCGACAATAATGACAATCACATAGCTCAAACATCGCCATCTGCGGCTAGGTGAAGGCAAAAGCTTGAGCCACGAGTTTGACAAAAAATTATTAGAGGCAAACAACAGTGAAACTAGCAGTTTACGGAAAAGGTGGTATTGGTAAATCCACAACTAGCTGTAATATATCCGTCGCCCTAGCCAAACGCGGCAAGAAAGTTCTACAAATTGGTTGTGACCCCAAACACGACAGTACCTTCACTCTCACAGGGTTTTTGATTCCCACGATTATCGACACCCTCCAAGAAAAGGACTACCACTACGAAGATGTTTGGCCAGAAGATGTAATTTATAAAGGCTATGGCGGTGTAGATTGCGTAGAAGCTGGTGGTCCACCCGCAGGTGCAGGCTGTGGGGGCTACGTAGTCGGCGAAACAGTAAAATTACTGAAAGAACTCAACGCTTTTGATGAGTACGATGTGATTTTGTTTGATGTGCTAGGTGACGTTGTTTGTGGTGGTTTCGCTGCCCCACTCAACTATGCTGATTACTGCATGATTGTTACTGATAATGGCTTTGATGCCTTGTTTGCGGCTAATCGGATTGCAGCATCAGTCCGCGAAAAAGCCCGGACTCACCCACTGCGTTTAGCTGGTTTAATTGGTAACCGCACCTCCAAGCGCGATTTGATAGATAAATATATAGAAACTGTTCCTATGCCAGTTCTGGAAGTCTTACCTTTAATTGAAGACATCCGTGTTTCCCGCGTGAAAGGTAAAACTTTGTTTGAAATGGCAGAACAAGATTCTTCTCTGAACTACGTTTGCGATTATTACCTCAACATTGCTGACCAAATTCTGGCGCGTCCAGAAGGTGTAGTGCCAAATGATACTCCAGACCGGGAATTATTCTCTTTGTTGTCTGATTTTTATCTAAATCCGGGTAAACACCAGGTTCCTAAATCCGAAGAAGCACTAGACTTGATGATTGTATAACAACATCAATCTTTAGGATGAGGAAGAATATGGCTTTCTTTAATAGCTTTACGGATTCAATAAAACAGAAGTGGTTGCAATTCTTTCAGGCAAACCGTGAATGGATTACCCTGCATATGGCAGCAGAGTCGGTTTACACTCCTGATGGCGGAAAGCGCCCACCTTCATACCTCATCCTGGGCGTTGTCAACGCGCTGGAACCCAAACTGGCACAGTTAATGATGCCCTTTTCCCGGCTGAATGCTGACGCTGATACCCTGATTGAAGTGCTGGATTTGCATTTTGACCCTGACATTGCTCTGGGGAACCGTTTCATTCCTTCAGCCGAAACAGAAGCAGCACCAGAGAACAATCACTATGAGTCATCCGAGACCGTAGATGAAAATACTGAAGATGAAACTCTGGCGATTTCTTATACAAATGGCTTTGAGATGGATTCTGATCTGCAAACTCTAGTAGTCGTTGAATCTCTGTCCAGGGAAAATGAACTTGGTGATGAGTTCAATACAGGACTAGATACGCAAGCAGATGATTTTGGCGAGATTTCTTTTGAAGCACCTACTGCGTCTGAAGGAATGCTGGATCAGCAAATGCTCGATGAACTGGATACATCAGATGAGAATACCTTTAAGGACGTATTGTCAGATGTCTGGGGTGATGAAGCGGCTTTGCTCAAGAGTGAAGAAAATAACGATTTATTAGGGGAAGAACTGCCATCAGGAGTTTTTGATGAATCAGAAATTGCCCGTCTCTTCCCCAATGCTTAATTATTGTCGTTCCTGTTGAATGTAGGGACTGCTGACTGGCGTTATGTGCCACAAACTACGGTATTCAGGGGGAATAATCATCTCCCCCTCATACCTGCCCTATATTCACCTGCTATTAAATATCAAGGGGAGAAAAATTAAAATGACGATCGCTCAACAACCAGAAGCTTTAAACTTTGAGTGTGAAACTGGGAATTACCACACCTTCTGCCCCATCAGCTGTGTGGCGTGGTTGTACCAAAAAATTGAAGATAGCTTCTTTTTAGTAATTGGTACTAAGACTTGTGGGTATTTCCTACAAAACGCGATGGGGGTCATGATTTTTGCTGAACCTCGCTATGCAATGGCAGAGTTGGAAGAGGGTGATATTTCGGCACAGCTGAATGATTATGAAGAGTTAAAGCGGTTGTGTTTGCAAATTAAGCGCGATCGCAATCCTAGTGTTATTGTCTGGATTGGTACTTGCACTACAGAAATTATTAAAACTGATTTGGAAGGTTTAGCACCGAAGTTAGAATCAGATATTGGTATTCCTATTGTTGTCGCTCGTGCAAATGGTCTGGATTACGCCTTTACACAGGGGGAAGACACTGTTTTGGCGGCCATGGCTCATCGTTGTCCTACTCATGCTCCTGCGGCGGAAACTGAAACGGAAAAGAGCGATCGCAACGCCATCCAAAAGCTGCTAAACTTCGGCAAGAAGAAAGAAGAAGTTATCAAAGATGAATCTGAGTATGTGGATCATCCACCGTTAGTTCTCTTCGGTTCTCTTCCTGATCCTGTTGTCACTCAGTTAACCTTAGAACTGAAGAAACAAGGAATTAAAGTTTCCGGCTGGCTACCTGCAAAGCGCTTCACTGAACTACCAGTCATTGAAGAAGGGTATTATGTCGCTGGTGTCAATCCTTTCCTCAGTCGTACTGCGTCTACTTTAATGCGTCGCCGCAAGTGTAAACTCATTGGCGCACCTTTCCCCATTGGTCCTGATGGAACTCGCGCCTGGGTGGAGAAGATTTGCTCTGTGTTTGGTATTACTCCCAAGGGTTTGGATGAGCGTGAGGCACAAATTTGGGAAAGCGTGGAAGATTACGTAAAACTGATTCGCGGTAAGTCTGTCTTCTTCATGGGTGATAACTTGCTGGAAATCTCCCAAGCGCGGTTCTTGGTACGCTGTGGGATGACAGTTCAAGAAATCGGCATTCCCTACATGGATAAGCGCTATCAAGCTGCTGAGTTGGCGCTGTTGGAAAAGACTTGTCACGAAATGGGTGTGCCTTTGCCCAGAATTGTTGAGAAGCCGGATAATTACAATCAACTGCAACGAATTTATGCATCGAAGCCAGATTTGGTAATTACTGGTATGGCTCACGCTAATCCTTTGGAAGCTAGAGGGATTAATACTAAGTGGTCTGTGGAGTTCACTTTTGCTCAAATTCACGGTTTTACTAATACCCGTGACATTCTGGAGTTGGTGACTCGTCCGTTACGTCGGAATAATAATTTGAAAGATATGGGTTGGGATAAGTTGGTGAAGGAAGAAGCGAAGATTTAGGTTTTAATCAACACCATATTATGCTGAGGCGGACATTGGTTCGCCTTTTTTTTACTTTTTCGATAAAAATTATTAGGCGCAGTTCGTCGTTGCGATCGCTTTAATTCCAGGCAACTATGTTTTAAAATTATAATACAACCGATTACATAAAACAGAAATGATATCTATCAACCTAGATCGAGAAACAGAAATCTATCTAGCAGAAATTATTACTCAAGAGAATACTACCTCCGAAGAACTGCTAAAACAACTAATTTATCAACATTGGCAAACTATAAAACCTCGTCAAACCCTCGCTCAAAGACGAGGAAAACATCCAGACAACCTATTACAAGATGCTGATCCTGATTTATCATTACGAGAAAATCGTAAAAATATCGTTGCAGAGTATTATATAAATAATCAAATATCTAACTCTGTTTGAGTAACTTTTACTTCTTTTTGTTTTTCAGCACTTTTAAGAACATCATAAATTAAACGAATATTTAATGTTTGTTGGTTTTCAATAATATCCTTAACTGTGACAATCTGAATTGTGTCAAAACTATGAGTGGGGTAGTATTTACTCTGATAAAATCCAGCAAATTTTGCCGTTTTTAGCATCTCTCTACTGGGAGTTTCTAAAGTTATAAATATGCCTATTTTAGCATTTTCTAGCGTCATGGTTCCTAGTAAATCTCGGATATCTCCTGATTTTACTTTCCCTGATTTTACTTGAAAAAGGATTCTTTCTGGTTCATCTTTATCACCCTGAAAGTAAGCAATTCCGTCTATGCCTTTATCTGCACCTTTTTTCGTGTTAATAACTGCTCTGTTATTAGTGTAAGTTAAGATTGCCCATTTTTCAAATTCTTTACGTGTGCGATCGTCTGCTTTATTCGCCAATGCTGTTGCACTTTCTATATCTTTAGGAATACCATGCAGATTGATGGTTTCTAAAACTCCTTGACCAAAGCTATCTTCTAATCTTTTTAAAATTAAACTAATACTTTGATAAGTAATATCAATTCCTATCCATTTTCGGTCTAATCTTTGGGAAACAGCAACGGTTGTACCACATCCACAATAAGCATCTAATACTATATCATTTTCATTAGAACTGGCTTTAATTATTTTTTCTAATAATGCTTCTGGTTTTTGTGTTGGATAACCTAAACGTTCTTTTGCAGTATTAGTTAAAATTGGAATTTGCCACCAATCAAAAGGAATACGTCCTAGTTCATGTTTTCTTTGATAGGCTTTACCATTAATAATTTTGTGTTCAACTTTTTCTGGAGAAGAATAAGGTTCTCTCACTAAATCAACATTAAAAATAAACTTATTATTTGACTTACAATAATATAGTATTACATCATGCTTTTTAGAAAAATGATATTTACTAGCTCCTCCTGAACCATAACACCAAATAAGCTCATTCAAAAAATCTCCTCCCTGAGAACAAAAAACAGCATCTAATACTAATTTTAAATAATGACTCGCAGTAGGATCACAATGTAAATAAAAACTACCCGTAGGTTTTAAAACCCGATGGATTTCTGTTATTCTTAAAGCCATACTCACTAAATAAGCAAGTAAACTTCCTTTTCCTAAAACCTTACTTAAGCCTGAGATTAAATCAATACATTGCTGAGTGAATAAACCATGATAATTAGTAATAATTTCATCTAGTCCATGAATAGCGTGATCATCCCATTCCCAAGTATCGATAAATGCTTGAGCTTGGGCTTTATCCTCTGAACCAAAATTATTATAGATTTGATTATAATTGCGTTTAGAATTAAAAGGCGGATCAATATAACATAAATCAACAGACTCATCTTTAATGTAACGTCTTAAAACTTCTAAATTATCGCCATAATAAAGTTGATTAACCATTATCTATATCAAATTACTTTGCTTGATTTAACCCTGATTAATCGTTTTTATACTTAAATTGCTTTTTGTCATAGCAGAAAATATATGATATTACCTGATTTTTTGTTAAGAAGCATTAAGGAAATACCTGAAAACACCTGATTATCTGGAAGCAAATTAAGTTATAATGCCTGAAAGTACTGCTTTATATAACTTTTATGAGTGTTACAGAAATTTTACAATTTGTAGATAACTTGGTATTTACTGAGACAAATAAGCATTTAGATGATCTGCAAAAAAAGATTATTGTAGAGGTTTTTAAAGGTAAAACTTATCAGCAAATTGCAGAAATTTATGATTATGATGAAGGTTATATTGGTGATGAAAGTAGAAAATTATTTAAAATTTTATCTGAACGCTTAAGTGAAAATATTAATAAATCTAATTTTTGTTGGACTCTAGAAAGAGTTAGAGATTTTTCTAAAATTGTCAATTATGGAAACAATAATATTAACTGGTATTCTAATAATGAACGATCAAATCAAAAGCCTCATCAACAAAATAATCATGTAGATATTGTTGATACTTCTAAAAAAGCTCAATATGATTTAACTTTAGCACCTAAAATAACTGGTTTTCATGGAAGAGAACAAGAACTAAAATTATTATATGACTGGACATTAAATGATCACATTCCTTTAATAGCTATCTTAGGATTAAGAGGAATTGGTAAAACTACCCTAGTGAAAAGATTTATTGATATCAACTTGCAAAGCTTTGAGTTAATTATCTGGAAAAATCTGAAAATATATCAATCTTCTTTAAATCAATTTTTACATGAAACTATTACAGAATATTCAGGAAATATCAAACCTACCTTACCGCAAAAATCCCTAATATACCAATTTTCTGAGTTGTTGCGCGAGAAAAAATGTTTAATTATTTTTGATGATGTCCAAACTATGTTTACCAGTGGTGAACTTGCTGGTAAATATCAAGACAAATATCAGGATTATCAAGAATTTTTGCAGCTAATCACAGAATTAGAACATCAAAGTAATATTATTTTAATTAGTCAAGAACAACCTCCAGGAATTAATTGTCTAAACCAGGAATTATGGCAAGTTGAATCTTTAAATAAATGTTTAGAATTATCAGAGTTATATAATATTGAAATCCTCAAGAATATGGGTTTAACATTAGATTCAGAAAATGATTGTTTAGAATTAATTAAACTATATACAGGTAATTTAATTTATTTAAGAGATGTTGCTAGTTTAATCAGAAATTTATTTGCTGGTAATGTCAGTGAATTTTTAGCAGAAAATAGTCTAGTAATTACCAAAAATATTAATATTTATTTGAGTGAATTATTTAACAGATTATCACCTATAGAGCAGGAAATAGTCTCGGAAATTAGTAAATATGAAAACCCGTTATCTAGAGAGGATTTAAGGCAAAATTTATCACTCTCCTCAACAGATTTGATAAATGGCTTACAATCATTATGTCAGCGTTATGTAATTAAAAAAATAGAATTAGATAAAGTTATGTTTACTTTAGATCCAGTTTTTCTCAAGTATTTAAATAGCCGATTGATGTAAAAAATCAAAAATTCCATCCGCCAACCCTTTCGCAATCCAATCTGCAAGCGCAAAAGTTACTGTAAGTGCTAAACTCATAATTTTTTATTCGTTGGTAAACCCTCAGCAGCGCGATATCCTTTCTGGATAAAAGCCGCAAATACACGCGCTTTACTCAGTATTCCCAATTAAAGTTCTAATATCTCTACTCTGTGTTCTCTGCGCCTGTTGTGGTATGCGCTACGCGCACGTTAAAAAGAGCGATGTCTACGACGGGCTAGGCGATCACACAAAAGCAATACCCAAGCTTATACAAAGCTTAGGCATTGCGAAAGATAAAATTAGATGGCAATTTACTAACCAATCAGAAATTAAAGTAATGAACTAAACAGCACCACTATTTTTATGAAATAGAATTGCTACAGTTTTGCAAATTAATTTCAAATCGTATAATAAACTCCAATTTTTTTGATACTCTAAATCTAGGCGAATTACATCCTCAAAACAGCGTACCTTAGACCTGCCATTAACTTGCCATTCTCCCGTCATACCGGGTTTAACGTCTAAACGTTGCCATTCCGGTACTTCATAGCGTTCTACTTCATCAGGTGTGGGTGGTCTAGTACCCACTAAGCTCATATCTCCTTTGAGGACGTTCCAAAATTGCGGTAATTCATCTAAGCTGGTTCGGCGCAAAAACCGCCCTATCCGCGTTACTCTCGGATCTTTTTCGTTCTTGAAAAATGCTCCTTGGACTTGATTTTTGACTTGGGATTTCTTCGCTTCTGCATCTACACACATGGAACGAAATTTCCAAATCTTAAACCGTTTTCCCATCCAACCGCAGCGAATTTGACCAAAGAAAATGGGGCCAGGATCATCAATTTGGATCGCCACTATAATGGGGATCAACAAAAATCCTGTAATTATCAAACCTACTAGTGCGCCCACAATGTCTATCAACCGTTTCATCCAAGATGCTACGGAGGAGTGAGTGGTGGGTAGTGGCTCTACTTTGCGAGAATTACTTCTGTAGGTATCCGTGGGTTGGTCAGTTTCTCTGGGCGATTTTTCGCTGCTAGACTCAATAGGGAAAACTTCATCTAATCCTGTGAGGTTTAGCACTGCCATCACTTGAGGGGTGACATTCCGCAAAGTCAAGGCAATGCCTTTTTCCTGAGCATTTTTAAAATTACTCACCAGGGAACCCAAACCACTACTATCCATAAAAGTAGTTTGGTGAAAATCAATAATAATTTGCTTGGGAGGTGTATTTTCTTGAATTAAATCTTGGCAGGTCTGCTTAAAACTTACTGCCTCAACCACGCTTAAGCGGGCTGATACCTGTATGATTACAGTTTCCTGGAAGGAAGTAACTGGAAAGTCTTCCTGTATCGGTTGGCTAGTCATGAAGCTCTGCACTTTCGTTGCCATGTGAATTTAAACTGCCAAAAATTATTTTATTCTGGGAATTTACTTAATCTCTTGCTGAGGTGACAGTTAATGAGTAGGCATAAACACTATTAGTTACTTACGAAGGATGGGAGCAGAGATTGCCCGCGACGATTCACAATAGAATTAGAAGTAAAAAAAACATCCGCTCTTTTGTGACGACGCAGCGCGATCGCGTTGCTACTATCCCATGACTGTCAAAACTACGGTTCAACCTACAGCACGCCTGATTGAGGTCTTTTCTGCTATTCAAGGGGAAGGACTGAATGTCGGGACACGTCAACTTTTTATTCGCTTTGCTTTTTGTGACTTGCGCTGCCACTTTTGCGATAGCGCCCACACTTGGGATGCACCTGCTACTTGTCGGATAGAGCGATCGCCTGGATTGCGCGATTTTGAAATCCACTCTAATCCTGTCCCACTACCCATCTTAATCGAATGGGTTGAAAGGCAAAATCTACCTTGTCTACACGATAGCATTAGCTTAACTGGGGGCGAACCCCTTCTTCATGCAGCTTTCTTAAAGGAATTTCTGCCCCAAGTGCGATCCCTTACCAATTTACCCATCTATCTAGAATCCGGCGGACATCGCCCCGAACAGTTAGCGATGATTTTACCCTACCTAGACTCTGTGGGCATGGATTTAAAACTACCCAGTGTGAGTGGCGAAAGCCTCTGGCAAGAACATACAAACTTTTTACAATTATCTGTAGATGCACATTTGAATATTTTTGTCAAGATAATTATTTCTGACCATACAGATCCAGCCGAGTTGAAACGTGCAGCCGTAATGGTGGCAGATATCAGCCCAGATATCCCCGTTTTTTTACAACCTGTGACACCTTTACCAGCCTCTGCACAATTTACAGAAACACCTGTACTAGCACCTGCTCCCGAACAAGTTTTGATGTGGCAAGCTTTAATCAAGCAGTTCATCCCACAGGTCAGGGTAATACCTCAAACTCATAAAATGTTAAATCAACTGTAATCATCAGTTTTTGGGCAGGCTTTGTAGAACCCAAAAAAATTCCAGAACCAATGGCGAGTCCTGGAGTAATTTGGCTGGGCTTGAGCGCTTTCTGGCTGAAGCGACAGTCTAAACTTGTTCAAGAGTAATCAAATATTTTTTGGGGGTGGGAAATACCCACCCCGCCTACTGACTGCATTTTACAGCCCGGTTTCATCTGTAGTCCGAGATTTAGATTTGGCTTTGTTGGCACTGCGTTTGAGGGCGGAAAGTCGTGCTTCGTAGCTAGACCGTTGGCGCTTGCTAGGTGTATTATCAATCATAGTTTTTAAGGCACTACCCAAACTCTTGTAGGCGTTAGGAAGACTATAACCAAAGCGAGTTGCCAGAGCGATCGCTTTCTCATCAGCAACTAGCAATTCTCTGATTTGCTTTTCTCCATTATTCTTTTGATACAATCGCCAACCAGAAACACCACATAGTGCCAAAGCTAATACGAGCAATAATCCATCCTGTACCCACAATTCGCCGACAGCACCACCTAAACCAATCGCCAATGCTGCCATTTCCCAGCCATCTTTGGGAATAGTATCATTTTGGATACGAGCAACTTCATGCCAGAACAGCAGATTACGCTGATCCATTGCCAGAGCATCCCATTTCACCAAGTCAATTTGAATTTCTACTTGGTCTTTACCAATTTCTTCGCAACGGATCAGAGGAGGATTAACCTCGGTCGTACCTTCCACCGTGACCCAGCTCTGCAATTCTGGCGGTAGTAAGCCTTTTAACCGCCGGAGTTCACTCATTTCCGCCTTGGCAAAGGAGGTTGCATAGGATGTCATAAAATCCAGCCCTAGAAAACTTCAGTATATACTGAGGGTATCACTTTGGAGTATAGCTATTTCAGTGATGATTTGCCTCACTCCTGGGGAAAACTTACCCTGGGGAATTGAAGATCATTATAGTGCCAGTATCGAGGTGGATGTCTAGAGAGCGATTGCCTCCGGCACGCGAAGCGCGAACGCCGCAATTTGTTGAACGGCATCCGTATTGTTTACAAAAACTTCATACATTTTTGCCATTTATCCGGCCACAGCAGAAAATACACCATTAATCAACACAGACTTACTCTCACAGCACGAATTATGATACTTCTGCTCAAGTCGTAAATTTATGCCAACTTCACTAAAGTGATACGTATATGCTTACTGGCTCTAAAATTTACCTGTTAAATTTCTAGTTTATACAGATAGAATGTTCTGTAATCCACTGATGACCAGAAATTGTTTGGCTGTTCAACATACCAATCAAAATCAGGTTAAAAGCATACCCAATATTTTTATACTGTTCATAAATTTGTCTAATTATTGCTAAAAATGTATTTGACACATCATTAGCAAGTATAATACTTAGGCAAAACACAGGTGAAAATCGAAAGTATACATCCCATACAAGATTTCAGGTAACAAAGAGTACAATTATTTATTGTACCTAAGTAGCGGATACAAAATTTACTGAATCTTCAATGAAAACTCCTGTTATTAGACAAAATCTGAAGAGAGAATTAAATATAGCATCATCAAAATGAGAAAATTATTGTTTGCCACTAATATTCTCATTAACCGCAAGACCCAGGAGACTTCTGAATAAATTTTTATGCGTATTTTAATTTACTCCTATAACTACTATCCAGAACCAATTGGCATAGCTCCACTGATGACAGAATTAGCCGAGGGACTGGCCAAGCGTGGGCATCAAGTGCGCGTCATCACAGCTATGCCCAACTATCCTGAACGTCAAGTTTACAAGGATTACCAGGGTAAGTGGTATTTGAATGAATACAAAAATAATGTTCAAATCCAACGCAGTTATATATGGATTCGTCCACAACCCAATCTCTTAGATCGAATATTGTTCGATGCCAGTTTTGTGGTGACAAGCTTTTTACCTGCCCTGTTCGGCTGGCGACCAGATGTGATTCTCTCAACCTCGCCGTCACTACCTGTTTGTGTCCCCGCAGCCCTTTTAGGATGGTTCCGGGCTTGTCCTGTGGTGTTAAACCTTCAAGATATTCTGCCCGAAGCAGCGATTCATGTCGGACTGCTAAAAAATAAATTCCTGATCAAGATATTTACTGCATTAGAAAAATTTGCTTATCATACCGCTACAAAAATTAGTGTTATTGCCGATGGATTTGTCGAAAATTTGATATCTAAGGGTGTAGCACCTGAGAAAATCGAGCAAATTCCTAACTGGGTTGATGTGAATTTTATTCGCCCGTCCTCCAAAGAAAATAATTCTTTTCGTGCGGCACATAATCTCAATGGCAAATTTGTCGCCCTATATTCTGGGAACATTGGACTCACACAAGGTTTAGAAACAGTGGTGAAAGCCGCTTCCCAGTTGCGCGACGTTCCAGATATCGCCTTTGTGATTGTGGGTGAGGCCAAAGGATTGCAGCGATTACAAAAGTATTGTTTAAAGTGCGGTGCAGATAACGTTTTGCTCTTGCCGCTTCAACCGCGCAAACAGTTACCACAAATGTTAGCAGCTGCGGATGTTGGTTTGGTAGTGCAGAAGAAAAATGTGGTGTCTTTCAATATGCCATCGAAAATTCAATTGCTACTAGCCAGTGGTCGGGCGTTGGTTGCATCCGTACCTGAAAATGGCACAGCCGCAACAGCTGTCAGACAAAGTGGTGGGGGAGTTATTGTGCCTCCAGAAGACTCTAAAGCTTTAGCAACAGCTATTTTAGACTTGTACAAGCACCCCGAAAAAGTTAAGGATTTAGGTGTTCACAGTCGTCAATATGCTATGGAACACTATGCCTTTGAGCAAGCCTTAAACCAGTATGAAGATTTATTTTACTCAGTCATCCCAAATCGTCAAGGAATTGAGTCTCCAGTAGTGACAAAGCAGGAAGTTTGACTACTATTTTGCCATCCACACTGTCCTCACCTATGTGACTACAGCTGTATCACATAGTGTGAAGTGATCCAAAGTCGGATCTATGAGCAGGTTTTCAGATGCAATTCATGGGATGAAGCTACTGCATATATGGAAATGTAGCAAAATATCTAAAATCATATATTAAAATTGAGGATGAGGAGCCTGGGATAGACGAATATCTCAGCACATATATTCGTTATTACTTTTGATATCACCCATAGACACCTGTTTTTTTGTTAGTATTCAAAAAAACCAACACATACACTTGCGATTCAATTTTTGGCTTTGCAAGTAAGTGATTGGATAAAATTGTAACACAAGGGATAAAACACCTGAGGTTTAATGTCTGATTATTTCCAAGGAAATTTCCCATTACAGTCTGTCTCGGAGATCAAGAATGCACCCAGAGGACTAGAGGCTCAAACCAAAGAGGTGAGTGATAATTTAGCTTTGACTGTCGCCGAAGCAGCTTTAGACCGCAAAGCCGATGATATTTTAGTGCTAAGGGTCGCAGAAGTATCTTATCTGGCAGATTACTTTGTGATCATGACTGGTTACTCTAGGGTGCAAGTCAGGGCGATCGCCGAAGCAGTTGAAGCTAAGGTAGTAACTGATTGGCAACGGCGACCTTTGCAAACCGAAGGCAAAGCCGATAGTAGTTGGGTGCTGCTAGATTATGGCGAAGTGATTGTTCACATCATGATGCCAACAGAGAGAGAATTTTATAATTTAGAAGCATTCTGGGTTCATGCAGAACGCATTCCTCTGAAAAATTCTGATGAGGGCGGGGGTAAGCCAAAATGATTAGGCCTTCGGTTGACCATTGTCCAGTTCCTACAGACCAACAACCGCTCAATGAATACGAGGAGTTAAAAACATCCTGGCTATTTTGTGATTGCATCTTAAATTGGCGCGAATACATCACGAAAATGCTTTGGATTTGGAGTTTATCGTGGCTGGTAGCGGGGCCAATAGCAGCAGCTAGTTTTCCCCCACACAAGCAACTCGCCCACTTCATCCTGTGTGGTGCAGCCGGGGCGAGTGTAGGGGTAATTTTGGTACTAGTGCGTTTGTGCTTGGGCTGGCTCTATGTGCGCGATCGCCTCTACAATCCCACCGTATTTTATGAAGAGTCAGGTTGGTATGATGGCCAAACTTGGACAAAACCGCAGGAAGTAATTATGCGCGATCGCCTGATTGTGTCATACGAAATTAAACCAATTCTCCAGAGGTTAAAATTTACCTCTGCTGCCTTGGCGGGAATGTTTCTTATTGGTACTATGGTTTGGCAATTGTCATAAATCCTCATTGGTGTTTACTAATTAACAACTAATCACCAATGAATAGGAACTAACATCGCCGCCTGGGAAAGCAAAAGTCAAAAGCATTGTATTTTCCGAGGTTTGGCGGTGTTAGACGGTAGTTTGATCGCTGCCGTGCTGTACTAATGAATAAAAAAAGGTGATAAATATTAACCCATGACAATGGGAAAACGCACTCAAGCCACACCCCTAGAAGTCCGGCTACTACGGGAAGGCATTACTGAATCTAAGCATATAGTCGAGGCTGTTGTCTGCGACGAACGGGGACGGGTTCTATCCGTTGCCGGCAATTCGGAAACGACTGCATTTGTCCGTTCGGCACTTAAACCATTTCAGGCACTCGCAGTCACCACCACAGGCACACTGGAACGCTATAACCTCAGCGATCGCGATTTAGCTATTATTACCAGTTCCCACAAAGGCACAATCGAACAGGTAAGACAGGCATTTAATATTGTTTGGCGCGCCGACCTTGACCCCACCGCACTCCAATGTCCGATTCCTGAAGGTAAAAAAAGCCCCCTGGAATATAATTGCTCTGGTAAACACGCGGGAATGTTAGCTGTTTGTCAGCAACGACAGTGGCCCATAAATAACTACTTGCAACGTAAGCACCCATTACAGCAGTTGATTTTGGGCAAAGTCGCAGAATTGTTGCGAATGCCAGCCGAGGAATTTCTCAGCGCTCACGACGACTGCGGCGCACCCACCTATCTCATGCAAATCAGTCAAATGGCATCTTTGTATGCTCTCTTAGCCTCTAGTACCAATGTTGATATGGAGCGAATTGTCCGCGCCATGACTCATCATGCCGCTATGGTGGCAGGAGTTGGTGAATTTGACACAGAACTCATGCGTTTAGCTCCAGGGGAACTGGTAAGTAAAAGTGGTGCCGAAGGAGTCCAATGTATTGGCCGACTAGGTGAAGGGATGGGATTGACGATTAAAGTCATGGATGGAGCCAAACGAGCAAAATATGCCGTGGCGATCCACTTGCTCCAGCAGATGGGTTGGATTAGTCCCAGCGCCGCCGAAAGCCTCTCGGAGAAGTTTATGACTCTCGGAAAATACAAGCGTTTAGAAGTAATTGGAGAATTATCATTTTTATAGTTGCCAAATCTGTGACTTTGTGGTTATACTATAGAAGTCAAGAGGCGACGCGGGATAGAGCAGCCTGGTAGCTCGTCGGGCTCATAACCCGAAGGTCAGTGGTTCAAATCCACTTCCCGCCACCAAATAAAATATAAAACAAAACCCTAAACTATTAAAAGTTCGGGGTTTTGTTTTATTTTGATCTATTCTGAAAGAGAAACTTGACGAAAAGCGCGGAGAATCATGGTTGTGAAGTTGCAGCGACCGATTTTGGTGGGAGGATTGGGACTATCCTTTTCCCTGTGGATATTACAAAGCTGGCATGATTCTATAGTGCAGCTGAGTGAGTTTGGTTTATTTAGTGCTTTGGCTGTGGGTGGTGGTTTGTGGTTATTCCAGAAAAATCGCCCGAAGAATAGTTTAGAGCTGCTAGATGGTATTGTTGTAGATCGAGCCATGGCCGAAAGTGCGATCGCTACAACTCAAACTGTAATTCACCAACTGGCAATAGAAGCAGAAAACCACATAGCCTTAGAGACATTACAAGAACAAGCTGCCCAATTGCTGCTTGAATTAGACAGACAAGAAATTAAATTGGCTGTGACTGGTGGTAAATCTGTAGGTAAAAGCAGTTTAATTCAAGTGCTGGAGTCTAAAAGTTGGGAAGAAACACAGTCAAAAGTCACTTTTTGCGAAACCCCACCTTTGTTTAGAGAAGCGGGTGAAAACTCAGATGCGGCTGTTTTAGCAGAAATTCAAGAATGTGATTTTGTTCTGTTTCTGACCAACGGTGATTTGACAGACTCAGAATTTCAAAGCTTACAGCAGATAAAAGCAGCAAATCAGGCTGCTATTTTAGTTTTCAATAAACAAGACCAGTATTTAGCAGATGAACGTGCTAGTGTTTTACTGTCATTAAAACAGCGAATGTCGGAAAATGTAGTTGCAACAGCTGCTTCTCCCATGCCGATGAAAGTGCGGAAGCATGAAGCTGATGGTACTGTACAAGAATGGATGGAACAACCAGCGCCAGATATCCAGCATTTAACACACCAATTAACTGAAGTTCTGGCACAGAAAGGACAAAAGCTGGTGTGGACAACTACTTTGAGAACAGCCAAGTTGTTGAAAGCCGAAGCGAAAAACTGGCTAAATGAAACTAGATGCGATCGCGCCACCCCAATTATTGAACAATATCAATGGATAACTGCGGCTGCTGCATTTGCAAACCCAGTCCCAGCGCTGGATATTCTCGCCACTGCGGCGATTAATGCTCAGATGGTCATGGATTTAGGTAATATCTATCAGCAGAAGTTTTCCTGGGAACAAGCGCAAACTGTAGCTGGAACAATGGGAAGTTTAATGCTGAAACTAGGTTTAGTAGAACTTTCCACAAAAGCTGTGAGTATAGTTCTCAAAACTAACGCTGTCACCTTCGTTGCTGGTGGTGTAGTGCAGGGTGTCAGTGCAGCTTATCTTACCAGAGTAGCCGGGTTAAGTTTAGTTGAATATTTTGCACAGCAGGAAATAGCCCTAGATTCAGGAACCGCTTTGAATTTAGACAAATTGCGGCAAACTTTGCAAAACGTCTTTCAGCAAAACCAGCGGATGGGTTTTTTGTCAGCCTTTGTTCAGCAAGGCGTGAAGCGTTTATCGCCACAACCACAGCCTGAAACTGTAGGATAACTTCGCCCAAAGCCGTCAAGACGCATAGTTTTTCTGAGCATTTTGGCGGCTTTGTGTGAGAATAATCGCTAGAGAGTTTTACCCCTCTTTTGTCACTCTCCGAAAACATTTGCCATTCCTGAATCCTAGAGCTTTTATCTACCAAGCGATCGCACGATTTTTTCTAATAACAAATACAGCACCAATTTTTTTCTAATAGGATAGCTTGTATTGATTGCCTGAT